>NZ_CP120679.1:1580000-2180000 GCF_029537375.1 Bacillus sp. HSf4
CACGGGACCGATCAAACGCCTGATCGCCCAAACAAAAGCGGTCTCTGACGGAGATTTGACTGTGCAGACGGCGGTTAAGTCGAAAGATGAAGTCGGCACGCTGACAAAAGACTTTAACAAAATGGTCGAGCACATGAAAGAGATGATCTTGAAGGTCAGGTCGTCATCCGGTAAAGTATCGGAAACAACGGATCAATTGAGTTCCGTATCTGAAGAAACGGTATTTGCGAGCGAGCAGATCGCCAAAGCGATTGATGAAGTTGCAACCGGTGCGACAGAACAGGCTGCAGAAGTAGAAAACGTCAATGAAAAATCCGAGCGGCTGTCTGTGAAAATTAAAGAAATCGAACACCATGCCGACAGCATTCAAAAGCTTTCCAGAACATCCGAAGATGCAAGCTATAAAGGAATTGACGCGCTCGGACAGCTTTTGGCGAAATCAAACGAAGCAAATACGGAAACGAAAAAAGTGGAACAAATGCTTCAGCAGCTTGAAGAAAAAACGAAGAATATTGAAGATGTCGTCACGGCGATTTCGGCCATCTCGGATCAGACCAATCTTCTTGCCTTGAACGCCAGCATTGAAGCGGCCCGGGCCGGAGAAAGCGGACGCGGCTTTGCCGTCGTCGCGGAAGAGGTTAGAAAGCTCGCTGAGCAATCGGCATCCTCTTCACAGCATATCAGTGAAACGGTCAAACAGATTCAGCTTGAAACAAAGGATGCCGTTTCCGCCATGACGGAAGCAAGCAAGCTGAACGAAGAGCAAAATGACATGATCCATGAGACGGGAGAAGCGCTCAGCAAGATTACGGCGGAAATGCAGGCGCTCGTCAAATCGATTGATCACATTTACTCAGAGATCTCAGATATGAGCGGTGAGCAGCAAAAAATGACGGATTCGATCCAAAGCATTTCCGCCATTTCCCAGCAATCCGCCGCGGCGGCAGAGGAGGTCAGCGCCTCTACCAACGAGCAGCTGACGACGCTTGAATCGATCGCCAAATCAACTGAAGCACTCAGCAGTGCGAACAGAGATTTATTGGAAGCGATTGAAAAATTTAAAGTATAGCGACAAAGCCCCCTCAAGAGCCAGAGGGGGCTTTATTTAAGCTGTGAGATCCTAATTTTCGTGTTAAACTAGAAAAAAGAAAGGAGTTGATGCCCGCATGGATTTAAAGATGAAAGGCAAAACCGCGCTTGTCGCCGCAAGCAGCAAAGGTCTCGGAAAAGCGATCGCTTTCGCTCTTTGCCGGGAAGGCGCCAATATTATGCTGTCCGGTCGAAATGAAGAAGTGTTGCAAAGGACAGCAGAAGAGCTGAGAGGCCTTTCGGGCGCCGCGGTCACTTATGAAGTATGCGACCTTGCCAACGGAGAAGAGATCAAGGCGCTTGTGCACAAGACGGCCGAAGTGCACGGAACGGTGGACATGCTTGTCAACAATGTCGGCGGACCTAAAGGCGGCAGCCTGCTGGAGCTTACCGATGATGATTGGACATCATCGTTTGAACTTCACCTGCTCAGCTATATCCGCTTGATCCGTGAAGCTCTTCCATATTTAAAAAAGGATGGCGGACGGATCATCAATATCGCTTCATCATCAGTCAAACAGCCGATCCCCGGTCTATTGCTTTCCAATACGTTTCGGATGGGGATCGTGGGTCTTACGAAGTCTCTCGCTGAAGAGCTGGCCGAGCACCGTATTTTGATTAACACGCTGGCTCCGGGAAGGATCGCGACCGACCGCGTGGCAGAACTTGACAGGCAAAAAGCCGAACAGACAGGCCTTTCCGAAGAGCATGTGAAAGAATCTTTCGAAAAACAAATACCGCTCGGCGCCTACGGGAAGCCTGAAGACTTTGCACAATATGCAAGCTTTCTTTTATCAGAGTGCAATACATACATGACGGGACAAACACTACTGATCGACGGCGGAATGGTAAAAGCGATATAAGGGGGAAAACAGCATGAAAAAAACAATCGGATTTATCGGGCTTGGCGTCATGGGAAACAGCATGGCCGCACATCTTTTGGCTGAAGGCTATCCGACAGCCGTCTTTACGAGAACGAAACAGAAGGCGGACAACCTGGTCGAAAAAGGAGCGGAATGGAAAGCATCTGTCAAAGAGCTGGCACAAGCGGCAGATGTGATCATCACGATGGTCGGTTACCCGAAAGATGTTGAAGAGGTCTATTTTGGCAGCGGGGGCATTATTGATAACGCAAAGAAAGGCTCATACCTCATTGATATGACGACTTCGAATCCGTCTCTTGCCAAAACAATTGCAGCGGCCGCCAAAGAGAAAGGGCTGTATGCTTTGGACGCCCCGGTTTCCGGCGGAGACATCGGCGCCCGCAACGGCACGCTTGCGATTATGGTCGGCGGTGAACGCGAAGCGTTCGAAGAGTGCTTGCCGATCTTTTCAATCATGGGAGAAAATATTCAATATCAAGGGCCGGCAGGAAGCGGACAGCATACAAAAATGTGTAATCAGATTGCGATTGCCGCCGGAATGATCGGTGTTGCTGAAGCCATGGCTTACGCGAAAAAATCGGGGCTTGATCCGGAGAATGTTTTAAAAAGCATTACAACCGGAGCTGCGGGAAGCTGGTCGCTGTCCAATCTCGCGCCAAGAATGCTGAAAGGCGATTTCGAACCGGGCTTTTATGTCAAGCATTTCATTAAAGATATGGGGATCGCCCTTGAGGAAGCGGAGCTGATGGGTGAAAAAATGCCGGGCCTTGAACTCGCCAAAACCTTGTATGACACGCTTGCGGAAAAAGGTGAAGAAAACAGCGGCACCCAAAGCTTATACAAGCTTTGGACCGAATACCGGTAAACAAAAAACCACTTGCATTTCAATGAATGCAAGTGGTTTTTTTGATCAAGCTTATTTTCCGATGAACTGCTGAGTCCAGTAGTTGCCGTCTTTCACATAACCTACACCGATATGTGTAAAGTTAGGATTCATAATGTTCTTTCTGTGACCTTCACTGTTCATCCAAGCTTTGACAACTTCTTGAGGTGTTCTTTGACCTTTCGCGATGTTTTCACCGGCTGTACGGTATGTGATGCCGAATTTCTTCATCATATCAAACGGAGAACCGTAAGTCGGGCTGTTGTGATCAAAGTAATTGTTGTCTTTCATATCTTGAGATTTTGCGCGGGCTACTTTGCTCAAGTTTTCGTCCAATGTCAGCGGTTTTAGCCCTTGTTTCTTTCTTTCGGCATTTGTCAGCTCAACGACTTCTTTTTCGTATGCGCTCACTGAAGAAGAAGCTTGAGTTGAGTTTTCCTTTTTCTCAGTTGTCTGCTCTTTTGAAGCAGCAGGTTTTGAAGCTTCCTGTTTTTGAGTTTGAGTGTTTTCAGGTTTTGACGTTTTAGGCTGAGATGCCTTTGGCGCAGAAGCTTTAGGTTGATCTGCTTTTGGCGCAGAAGCCTTAGACTGCTGACCTGCTTGTTTCATATATGATTGAAGCAGAGATTGAATTTTTTCCTGATCAGCTTGAGAAAGCTTGTTCAGATTTTGAACATTCAATTGATCTGCAAGATTAGAAATTTTTATATTAGAATAGAAGGCTTTCACTTGAATTGGCTGCTGTTCCTTGGCGTCTGCTTGTTGAACACCGCTGAAAGTAAAGATCGATGCAGCGGCAACTGCTGATAAAAGAAAAGCTTTTTTCATAAACTGTTTTCCTCCTAAATGTTGTATTTTGTTTCGTACACTAGCATCATAACACGGCTTTTTTGAAATAATTGAACCAGTAATTTCCTTTGACAAGCGATTGTTGTTAATTTTGACATAAAAAAATAAAAAACCTTTGCTATCAAGGTGTAACCAAACCTCTATTTTACACGTCTTGTCATAAACGTACCAAATTTTAAATATGTTAGTTAAATTTTAATATAAAAAGAGATTGACAGCTTTTTATATAACTTTAGATTGTAACAACCATTACAAAAGTGTTACAATATGATCGGTTAATTAATGTGAAAATTGAATATTGTGAGAGGAGAGAATGTTTCAGTGACAGAATCTCGACATGATCCGGCTGAAGTGAAAAAAAGCAGACGATCACGGATGTGGCGGATCAACCTGTATTTCTTTGCGGTGTTCACCCTGTTCGCGGCACTGATTGTCAAGCTGGGCCTCGTGCAAATCGTCAAAGGAGAAGAGTATGAGCAGCAGGCTTCAAAAACAGAAGCCAAAATCGCGTCTTATCCTGCACCGCGGGGCAAAATGTATGACAGATACGGGCGGGTGGTTGTCGACAACCAAAGCGTACCCGCGATCACATATACGGTGATGACGAGCACCAAGACGGAAGACAAAATCAAAACAGCCAAAAAGCTTGCAGAATTGATCAATATCGATACATCATTTCTGAAAGAAAGAGATTTGAAAGATTACTGGCTTGCCAAACATCCGAAAAAGGCGGCTGCTCTCTTGAAAGACGGAGAAAAAACCTTGAAGTCTGACAAAACATACAAGCTTCAGGTCGACCGTGTTCCAGAAGAAGAGATTAAAGCGCTCGAAAGGGATAAAGAGGAGCTTGAAGTCGCCGCTATTTTCAGAAGATTTTCCGGCGGCTATGCCTATGAGCCGCAAATCGTTAAAGCCATGAATCCGAAAACCGCTTCGAAAGACGATGCGAAGCTGCTGGATGAAAAAGATTCAAAACAGCTGCCTGCCAACGATTTGACCTATGAGGAAGTCTCCCGGGTATCCGAGCATTTGGAAGAGCTGCCAGGGGTCGATGTCATCATGGACTGGACCCGCAAATACCCTTATGAAAAGACGCTTTACTCTATTTTCGGAGGCGTCACAACGCCTGAACAAGGACTCATCAAGGATAGGGAGGACTTCTACCTGACAAGGGGATATGCCCGGAATGACAGAGTCGGAAAAAGCTACCTCGAGTATCAATATGAAGAATATTTAAATCCGAAAAAAGCAAAGGTTCAATATACGGAAAACCGCTCAGGCGAAGTCATCAGCCAGGAAACAATTGATGAAGGAAGGCGCGGCTACGACCTGCAGTTGACCTTTGACATGGAGCTGCAAAAGAAAGTCGAAAAGATCATTGAAGATGAACTCAACACATTCCGCGGTTCAAATTACATGCTTGACAGGGCGTTCGTCGTCATGATGGACCCGAATAACGGAGACATTCTGTCAATGGCCGGCAAACGGATCGTCGACGGCAAAATAACCGATTACGCCATCGGTACGTTTACGACCCAGTATGAAATGGGGTCGGCGGTCAAAGGCGCGACAGTGCTTGCCGGATACCAAAGCGGCATGCCGCACGGGCAACACTATTTAGACACAAAGTTATACTTTGCAGGCGGTGTTGAAACAGGATCCTACAGAGGGAACAGCATTGGCTGGACCGATGAAGTCAGGGCTCTTGAAAAAAGTTCGAACGTATATATGTTCCATGTTGCGATGTATATTGCAGGTGTTACCTATAAACCGCATGGCGCCCTTCCGGCGGATCAGGAAGACTTGAATAAAATGAGAAATTACTACAGCCAGTTCGGGCTGGGCGTGAAAACAGGCATAGATCTACCGCAGGAGTCGGCCGGAATGCAGACGACCCCGGATTTAGTCGGAGGGCTGATCCTCAATGAAGCCATCGGACAATATGATACGTATACACCTTTGCAGCTCGCTCAATATATGTCTGCGATTGCAAATGGCGGGTACAGGGTTCAGCCAAGGGTCGTGAAAAGCATCCGCCAGCCTGAGAGCGAAAAGCTTGGACCTGTCATTGAGGAACGATCCGCCAATGTGCTGAATCAAATCAACAACTCGAAAAGTGACATCGAAATCGTCAAGCGGGGATTAAAAAGAGTAACCCAGACGGGAACTGCCGCCGGGACATTCGGTTCGCTTGACGTATCGGGCAAAACCGGAACTGCTGAAACGAAATATTACGGCACAAATAGAAGCTGGTGGGGAAATGATACCTACAACTTAACCTTTGCGGGCTACTATCCTTCAGAAAAACCGGAAATCGCGTTCAGCGTTGTCGTTCCATCCGTCATCAACGATAAAACAGGAATCAACAAAAACATCTCAGCCAAAATCGTCAAAGCCTACGTCGAGTTGCAAAAAAAATATAACAAGGATTAGACAAAAAAGAACACGGGTTTTTTCCGCGTTCTTTTTTTGTTATCAAAATTTGACGAATGCTAGATGTTTTGAAGGAGATTCCTCGCATTTTAGCGAATCTTTTTAAACAAAATCGTTTTAAAGAATGCTGGTGATGAATAGGGTATAAAGGAGGGATATGATGGAACAGAAAACAAAGCGTTTTGAGCAATATAAACCTCATATGAATTTACAGGCAGTCCTTTCAGCAAACGGCCGCTTTATATACATATCTGCAAACTGCAAAGAACTGTTGAGCTATCAGCAGAGTGAGCTGATCGGTACGTATTTGAAGGACTATTTGCACGAAGACGATCTTTTTCTGGTAGAAAGCTATTTTTACAATGAACATCATTTGCTGCCATGCACCTTCAGATTTGTGAAAAAGGATTACACAATGATCTGGGTCGAGGCATCGATTGATTTTGTTACGACCCATGTTGGAGAAAAAGAACGGGAAATTGTACTCAAAATGAAAGTTTTTGAAGACCGTCCCTCTAAGAAGAGCAGCTCGAAAAAAGAGGAAAGCGATTTGAAAAAAGCGGCCGAGCCGCCGGCGAATGAGGAATTTAAAGCGATGGTGGAAGGCTTGCCAAATCCTCTGTGTATCAGCGTTCAAGGGGAAATCGTTTATGTGAATGATGCCATGGTCACCCTGCTCGGGGCAGAGCATAAACAGCAAATTATCGGAAAGTATTCCTATGATTTTATTGAGAAAGAATACCATGACATCGTCAAGAACCGCATTAAAAGAATGCAGCAGGGGCTTGAAGTCGGGATGATTGAGCAGACGTGGAAAAAGCTGGACGGCACACAAATCCATCTTGAGGTGAAATCAGCGCCGACCATCTATCAAAACCAAAAAGCCGAACTTCTGCTGCTTATTGATATTTCTTCGCGAAAAAAATTCCAGACGATTTTGCAAAAAAGCAGAGAACGCTACCAGCTCCTGATT
This sequence comes from Bacillus sp. HSf4, assembly GCF_029537375.1. Lineage (NCBI taxonomy): Bacteria > Bacillati > Bacillota > Bacilli > Caryophanales > Bacillaceae > Bacillus > Bacillus sp. HSf4. The sequence goes on from NZ_CP120679.1 coordinate 1,587,112, forward strand.
CAAAATTCTATCGACACCATCGCCGTCATTCATAACGGAAGATGGGTTTTTATGAATGAATCAGGGATTCGTCTGTTTGAGGCGAAAACATATGAAGACCTCATCGGCAAGGATATTTATGAACATCTCCATCATTGTGATCATGAAAATGTGAAAGCCAGGCTGAAACGGATCACCGACCGCAAGTCTGATTCAGAAATCATCAAACAAACGTGGTACACATTTGAAAAGCGGCTCATCTATACGGAAATGGTCTGCATTCCGACGACATTTTTCGGAGAGACAGCTGTACAGGTCATTTTGAGGGATATTTCGGAGCGCAAGCAGACGGAAGAGCTGATGGTGCGTTCGGAAAAGCTGTCGATTGCCGGTCAGCTCGCAGCCGGAATCGCCCACGAAATCCGCAATCCGCTGACGGCCATTAAAGGGTTTTTGCAGCTGATGAAGCCGACGATGGAAGAAAATGAACATTATTTTGATATTATTTTTTCCGAATTAAGCAGAATCGAATTGATTTTAAGCGAGCTTTTGATGCTCGCCAAGCCGCAGCAGAACGCTCTGAGTGAACAGCTTGATCTGATCAGGCTGATTCGCGAAGTCACGGCTCTTCTAGAAACACAGGCCAATTTGAACGGCATTATGATTCATACCAATCTGCCAAATGACAAAATTCATATCAAAGGGGACCCGAACCAACTAAAACAAGTGTTTATCAACCTGATTAAAAACGCTGTCGAATCAATGCCTGATGGAGGCACTGTTCATTTGAGCGTCAAGGAAACGGATGAGTCTGTCACAGTCGAGGTTCAAGATGAAGGAGAAGGAATACCGGAACACGTCCTCGAACGAATCGGCGAGCCTTTTTTAACGACGAAAGAAAAAGGAACGGGTCTCGGTTTGATGGTCACCTTTAACATCATCGAAAATCACAATGGAACAATCGAGGTGGACAGCAAAATGGAAAAAGGCACAACATTTGTCATTTCCTTTCCGAAATAAAATAAAAAACAACGGCGTAAAAGCCGTTGTTTATGTGGTTTGAACCGACTGCCTCTTATTGAACACAAACGTCTCCAGCCGGTCCAGTCCCTCCCTCAGTGTATCGGGAGAATATGCGTAAGAGATCCTCACATAGCCTTCCCCATATTCAGAAAACGAGCTGCCCGGAACAATCGCCAGTCCCTCTTCCTCTAAAGCGCGAGTGCAAAATTCAAAGGAAGACATTCCAAACGATTTAATAGAAGGGAAGATGTAGAATGCCCCCGACGGTTTAATGACGTCGAGTCCCATTGTCACGAGCCTGTCGTATACGTAATCAAGCCGCTTTTTATATTGCTCTCTCATGATCAGCGCATCATCAACCCCATTGGTGACGGCTTCCAAAGCCGCTTTTTGGGAGATGGAAGAAGCGCATGATACGTTGTACTGATGAACTTTTAAAATATGTTTGGCGATTTCCTTTGGAGCGAATAGGAAACCGATTCGCCAGCCGGTCATACTGTGGGACTTGGACAGTCCGCCGATGACAATCGTCTGATCCCTTAAAACGGATGCGATTGAATGGTGTGGTCTGTCAAAGGTCAGTTCGCTGTATATTTCGTCAGAAAGAACAAACACATTTCGCCCTTTTAAAAGAGAAGCGATTTCCTTCAGTTCGTCCTCTGAAAGCGTCATTCCCGTCGGATTTGACGGATAAGGGAGAACGACACACTTTGTTTTTGGCGTCAGGGCTTCTTCGATTAATTTTGCTGTCAGCTTAAAGCCGTGAGACGTCGTATCGATGATTAAAGGCGATGCACCGCACAGTTTGATGATCGGTTCATATCCGGGATATACGGGACCTGGAAGAATCACTTCGTCACCGGGTGATAAAATCGTCCGAAAAGCGGCGTCAATCGCCTGGCTGGCTCCCGTTGTGACAATGATCTCGCTTTCTGCATCATAATTTAAATCGGCCTTTTTTTTCATGTACAGCTGGACTGCCTGTCTCAGCTCCGGATACCCTGCATTGTGGGTATAAGCTGTATGATTTTCATCTATCGCTTTTTTGGCAGCTTGTTTGACATGATGAGGCGTGAAAAAGTCAGGCTGGCCGATTGTTAAAGAGATTACATTTTCATACTGAGAGACAAGATTTGAGAATTTGCGGATTCCTGAAATTTCAATTTCTTTCACATTCGGATTAAGCAAATGTTCCATGTTTTCATCACCTTAGAAATGTTATGGTTTATCTTATTTTACCATCATCAGATGAATTGTCATCTTTTAATCAATCAATTTTTTGATTCTAAAACCAGTATATGCGGCCGGCTGGAATGACATGCAGACAGGCTGCCGGCTTTTCTTTGAATAGAAAAATAAGACAATCCCACAGATTGCCTTATCGAAAGATCAGCTCAATATCCATAATCTGAATCAAGATGTTCTTTCCAAGATATGTAAACGCGATCACTATCTGAAACGTTCTTTTCCATTTCTTCAAAATCAGCTTTGCTTACGTCCTCTAAAACGGTCAATTCATGATTTTTGATCAGCACAATCGTTCCCATCGTTAACACCTTTCTTCTAAAATCCTTGACCATTGTAACACGATAAACCTGAAAGTCAATGAAAAGCTTGTGATCTGTACATTAATTTAAGTTTAAAAAAGCGCATTTCATATTGATAACATTCGGCATGTCTTAGTAGTATATAGAAGTCAGATGTTAGGAGGAAATACCTTGGAATTAAGCAAACATGAAACAGCTCCTGCAGCCGGGAGCAACTTGGCCGGAATCGGTTCGCGTTTTTTGGCTTCTTTTATCGATAGTATCATTCTTGGTATTCCGATGTATATCGTCACCCTTGTGATTTCTATTCAATTGTTCATGGGGGATGTTGAATTCATGAGCATTATTGAAAGAGATCCCGAGAAGGTCACAAACCAGGAATTCTTCACTGTTTTGTCCTCGGTTTTTAAAGTCGCGGGGATTATGGCAGCCCTCTCATTTATCGTTTATTTTCTGTATTTCACACTGATGGAATCATCCAAATGGCAGGCGACGCTGGGCAAGAAAATCATGGGCATTCAGGTTATGGAAGCGGAAGCTGAGGGCGGAAGAATCTCATTCGGCCGTGCAGCCGGACGATTTTTTGCCAGAAGCTTCTTATCTCCGATATTAATGATCGGCTATATTTTGGCGTTTTTCACAGAGAAGCGGCAGGCGCTTCATGATCTCTTAGCCGGTACCATCGTCGTAAAAAATTAACGGATGACAAAGACAGCACGCTTTCAGCTTGAATGCGTGCTGTCTTGTGCAAAAAACATGAGGAGGCACATCCATATGGATATTCAGCCGGAACAGGAACAAGCTTTAAAGCGGGCGCAGAGAAATGGAATCAAGTTGTTTTTGACATTGCCGATCATTTCCTGGGCTTTATACGATTTTGCCAATACGATTTTTTCGTCAAATATCGTGACGATCTTTTTTCCTTATTATTTACAGGAGGCGGTCGGTGATAGCGATGTTATGAACCAGGTGGCCAGCACATTTATTTCATACTCAAATGCTGCGGCAAGTTTTTTGCTCGTCATTTTTACGCCATTATTCGGGGTTTTGATCGACCGTACAGGAAGGAAAAAGAGATATATCGGCCTGTTTACGATGATCTGTGTGGCTTGCACCATTTTAATGGGGGTTTTTGCGGGCGCTTCTTTTCAGCAAAAGGTTTACGGCCTTCCTTTATCATTGATTCTCGTTGTCGTTTTATTTGTGACAGCAAAGTTTTTCTATCATTCAAGCCTTGTGTTTTACGATACGATTTTGCCTGATTTAGGAACAAAAGATGAAATCCCGCTGCTCTCCGGATTTGGCATTGCGGTCGGGTATATCGGCACATTGGCCGGTTTAACCGTCTATTTGCTGGTTGGTAATCATGATTTTCATAAAGCATTCATCCCGTCCGCCCTGTTGTTTCTGATCTTTTCCCTTCCTTACCTTATCTTCACAAAAGAGCGCAGAAAACCCGAGGCAATAGAGAAGAAATCGTTTTTCAGCGGATACAAGGAAATTGCCGAGACGTTTAAGGATATTCGTTTGTACCGCCCGGTTTTCTTATTTATGATCGCATACTTTTTTCTCAATGATTCCATCTCGACGACGGTGGCGATGATGTCGGTCTATTCAACAGCCATTATCGGTTTTACGAAAGGGCAGTTTCTTATCCTTTATCTTGTCTCCACCTTATCAAGCATCATCGGTTCATTCATTCTCGGCTATGTAACAAAGCGGGTCGGGGCCAAAAGAGCGGTCAGCATTGTGGCCCTCATTTTGATTACCGCGCTTGCGATCGCTGTGTTTACGACATCAGCCGCATTGTTTTGGGTGGCGGGCAGCCTGTTTGGAATCGCGCTTGGCGGAACATGGGTCGCGTCAAGGACACTGATTATTGAACTGACACCGGAGCATAAAAGAGGCGAGTTTTTCGGCTTGTTCGCTTTGTCAGGAAAAATTTCTTCCATCTTCGGACCGGTCCTTTACGGATCGATCACACTGGTGTTTAAAGACATGGGAAATGTCGCGAGCAGGATGGCCTTCGGATCGCTGATGATACTGGCTGTCATCGGACTGATCATTCACCGATTTGTAAAAGTAAAAGCTTGATTTAGAACATCAACTTTTCATGAAAGACGCCGATATAAAAGATACAATATCATCTAGGATAGAGAGGGATATCAGTGTCTTTAAACCAGGAAATTTTATTAAGTTCCGGAACCAATGAATTAGAAATCGTAAAGTTCGAAGTTGGTCACAACATTTTCGGCATAAATGTAATGAAGGTCAGAGAAATTATTCAGCCGGTCGAGATTACGAAAGTGCCTCATTCCCATCAGCATATGGAAGGAATGATCACGCTGCGCGGGGAGATTCTTCCCGTTATTGATCTTTTCTCTTTCTTTGGAGTGGAGCATGGAGAAGAAAAAAACCAGGAGAAATACATTGTCACTGAATTCAATAAGCGGAAAATCGTGTTCCATACAGGCCCGGTTTCACAGATCCACCGGGTGTCATGGGAGGAGATTGAAAAGCCGACAGCTTTGAATCAAGGGATGGAAAGGCATATGACCGGGATCATTAAGCTTAACGGCCTAATGATATTCCTGCCTGACTACGAAAAAATTATTTTTGATCTTGAATCGGCATCAGGCATCGATCCTTTTCAGATGAAAAATGAGAAGTTTGACGAGAGGCGCACCGACAAAAAGCTTGTCATCGTTGAAGATTCTCCTCTGCTGCTCCGCCTTCTGGTCGAAAAGCTGAATGAAGCGGGCTACAATAACATCGATTCGTTTGAAAATGGAAAAGATGCGTATGACCACATGCTTCAGCTGATGGAAGACGGCACCGCTCTTCGCGAAAAAGTCGACCTGATGATCACAGACATCGAGATGCCGCAGATGGACGGGCATCGCCTGACAAAGCTCCTGAAAGACAACCCGTTAAGCTCTGATCTGCCGATATTGATTTTCTCTTCGCTGATTACAGATGACCTTCGCCATAAAGGGGAAAGGGTCGGCGCGGACGAACAAATCAGCAAACCTGAGCTTAACGAACTGATTGAAAAGCTGGACAAGTATATTTTCCAAAAATAAAAAAAGCCCCTTTATGAGGCTTTTTTTATTTTGTCTGATCAGAAATAGCTTTCACCAAGCTTTTTGAATACGGGTTTTTGAGAAGGGCGCTTTTTGTTTGTGACAAGCGGCTTTTCTTTCAGCCCCGTGTAGTTTTGCAGAAGCTGCTTGGCTATATTCAAAGACATATGAGCTTTAGGGTTCCGATACGTATGATTTAATGTACCTAAGTGCGGAAGGTTGACGAAGTCTTCTTTAGTTGGAGGCATGTGAAAAAAGTAGTCTCCAAGAGAAATGAGCACATCTGACTGCTGCTGGCTGAATCTTGGATTTTTTGAAAAATGAAGTCCTATCTTTTTACCCTTTCCTTCATTGACGAGCTTTTGCAAAGCTTTCTTTTTCAGGAGATACAGGTATTTGGGATTAGTCGCGGTCTTCGCGTGGCGATTCACTGTATAAATCGCTTTTGACAGGTTCTCGATCGTTGGTTTTATGTCTTTCGTATGATTATGGTCGTCCATTTTTTCTCTCCTATTCATTCTTTCCTTACCACCTCCTAAGGATGTAAGGCTTATGTCTAAATTATACGAAATAGAAGAGAAAATGCAAATATATCATAGAAAAAACGCGCGAATTTTTAATCAATCGCGCGTTTTCACCTTTATAAAACAGAGTTTATTTTCGCTTTTGTATTTTTTTGTCTTCTCAATTCCGCTTGGACGTCGATTTCAGCCGTCTGGGCGCTGAATTTAGGCAAGGCGATAAAGTAATACAGGGCGGTCACCAGAATAACTCCCGCCAAACCGTAATATATATAATCAACCTTGGCAATAAATGCTGGAAATAAAACAGCGATCATCCCGAGCGCCGAGGATTGGGCGAGCATTGTGAGCGGATCCGTCCAGCCGCTGACCCTTCCCATCAGCCTTGGATGGACGATTTTAGGAATCCAGCCTCCAAGAGCGGTATTGACTGGGCCGAGACAAATCCCGGCCAAAAAAGCAGCCGCATAATATACAGGCAATTGGTCCGTAAACCCGAGCAGAATGATAAACACTCCTGCAATAAAGATCGGTACGGACATCAGGTATTCCGGCTTCACTTTTTTTTCAAGCAGAGCGCCGACGGCGATCCCTGTCAAAAGTCCGATGCCGAGAACGACTGTAAAGAGCGATGTGTGCCACTCGTAACTGTCGGGGGACAGTTCATACTTCATTTTAAACATCGGCAGAACACTCAGTCCGCCGCTTACAAGTCCAAACGCAAAATATCCGAATACGAGGGAAGCGAGCAATTTGTTTTTTAAAATGTACACGATCCCTTCTTTAAAATCGTGCAATGAATTTTTGACCGTGACGTTTTTCCAGCCTTTTTCACCGTTTGGTTTCCTCGCTTCGAGGGAAATATCACAGGAACGGATTAAAAGGGCTGAAATGATAAAGCTGATAAAATCGAGAGCGATCGCTCCATGCAGGCCGATCGTCTTATACATAAAAGCTCCCAGTCCTACGCCGAATAAGAGAAACAGGCTGAACAGCATTTGATTGAGCCCGGCCGCTTTGGCATATTGGTCCTTTCTTAATATCGCCTGAACCAAGCTTGCTTCGGCAGGATAGAAAAATTTTGTCACCGCGCTTCTGATAAACAGAACGAAAAACACAAGCGGTATGATTTTCAGATATAAAACAAAAAAGAGAACGACGGTCAGTCCCGCCCTGATCCAATCACAGTTTTCGGCCACTTTCTTGCGGTCAAAACGGTCAGCGACCACACCGACGATAAAGAACACAAAGACCGTCGGCAACGAGTACATGAGCTCGGCGATCGTCGTATAAGCCGGCTGGCTGCTGAACCGGTCGAGCAAGAAAAAAGCGAAAGCCATATTTCCAACTGTCGTTCCCATTTGAGAAGCGAAAGCTGCGAAAAAAAGTCGGACGAAGTTACGATTTTTAAAAAGATCCATATATACGCTCCTTACCCTAAAGGTCCTACTATATCTTAATATAATACGGTATATTGTTCAAATTTGTTTTGTCTGGAATGTACTGTTTATGGCGTAATGGACACTCGGGTTCCGTTTGGCACGATCGAAGCTAGTTCCAGAACATCCCGGTTGTGCATGCGGATACATCCCTTTGAAACAGCTTTGCCAATTGAGGCAGGGTTATTCGTTCCGTGGATGCCGTAGTGTATTTTTGACAGGCTTAACCAATAGGCACCGAACGGCCCGCCCGGGTTCGGCTGCCGATTGACAATATAGAATTCGCCTCTCGGCGTCTGTGAGAGGATTTTACCGACTGCAACCGGATAGGTTTTGATCAATCGTCCCCGATCAAACAACTGCAGGGTTTTGGCGCTAAGCGACACGACAATCCGGTAAGGGATTGTGTCCGGATTTCTGATTCCCGGGATCACGATGGTCTGACCAGCATAAAGCGGGCCGCCGTTCAAACCTGGATTTGCCTGAACCAGCGCCGTGCGCGACGTTCTAAAATCGCGGGCGATGCTTTCCCATGTTTCTCCCGGCTTTACTTGATACATCAGCAATGTCTTATGAACATCTCCTTTTTAAAACGAAAAAGGAGCCTTTTCCGCTGCTTTATATTAGACGGAAAGAGGCTGTGGAAGTTTCGTTTTCCTGAGTTTGGAATGAGGTGAAAAGGAGCGGGCGTTTTTTCTATTTGTCTTAATGTATGCAAATGTTTCCTTTTTTGAGCCAAAAGACCGGAGCGATTTATCTTGATTCCAATTGAAATACGGTGATTTCAGGTTTCGACAAAAAACGGAGCGGCAGCCTTGTTGTCCCGATGCCGCGATTGACGTAAATTTTCATCCCGTTCAGCTCGTACATTCCTTCCGTATAAATTTCACCGTACGGAGGGGTGATCAGAGGGCCGAATATCGGGAGCTGAACCTGGCCTCCGTGGGTGTGTCCCGAGATTTGCAGGTTGACGGGATAATTCTGTGCCGTTAACGCGGCATCCGGTTCATGGACCAGCAAAATCGAAAAGGCCTTTTCGCTGAGGTTGGAGAGGACGGCTTCATAGTTGGGACGGCCGAGCATTAAGTCGTCGAGAGAAGCCAGTTCAATCCTGCTGCCGTCGATCAGCTCAAGGTTCATAAAACGGTTTCGAAACACGTTAAATCCGGCTGAAGCCATAAGCGTCTGATAGACTTTTGTTCCGTAGCCCCCATGATCATGGTTGCCGTAGATGGCAATCTTTCCGTAAGGGGCGCTAAGCTTTTTCAAGGCTGAAACAACCCGGTTATGATCTTTGTAAAGATGAGGTTTATCAATGAGATCTCCGCTGAATACGATCAAATCAGGCGAGAGGTGATTCACTTGTCCGACGATATGTAAAAGCTCGTCTGCAGTAAAGTACTCGCTCAAATGGGTGTCGCTGAACTGGACGATCCGAAATTTGTCAAATCCTTTAGGGATAAGGGCATGTCTGATCGGAATGAAATTTGTTTCTAAGCTGTGCGGTTCAAGGTAGCGGGCATACCCGTAGCCTCCCGCCGCTGTTGAAACACCAGCCGCGGCAAGACCCAACACCCCTTTTAAAAATTGTCTTCTGGAAAGCTTTTTCATGATCAACCAACCTTTTTTAGGAATCCTTACATTATATCATCCGTCCAAGGAAATCAGGACAATCTGCGAGTTTTGTTAATTTTTTTTAACGGATATGGTAAACTGTCTATTGAATGAATGCTCATTCACGAAAAAGGGGGATGGAAAATGGACAGAAAAGTTGTGATCGTGACCGGCGGATCAAGCGGAATGGGGAAAGCAATTGCCAGAAAGCAGGCCGAACAGGGCTGGAATGTGATGATTACCGGGAGAACAAAAGAAACGCTTCTGGCGGCCAAAGAAGAGATCGAAACATTCGCCGGGCAGGTAGCGATATGTCAGATGGATGTCAGGTCGGTTGAACATGTGGAACACATGATTGATGAAACGGCGGCCCGCTTTGGGACGATAGATGCTCTCGTGAACAATGCGGCCGGCAATTTTATTTGTCCGGCAGAAAAGCTGTCCGTCAACGGCTGGAAGGCTGTCATTGACATCGTGTTGAACGGGACATTCTATTGCAGTCAGGCGGTCGGGAGATATTGGATGAAACATAAAAAAGAAGGCCAGATTTTAAACATGGTGGCGACCTATGCATGGGGAGCCGGGGCGGGTGTCGTACATTCCGCTGCGGCCAAAGCGGGTGTCCTCTCATTGACAAGAACGCTTGCCGTCGAATGGGGGAGAACCTACGGGATCAGGGTTAATGCGATCGCTCCGGGGCCGATTGAAAGGACGGGCGGTGCGGAAAAACTGTTTGAATCAGAAGAAGCGGCGCTTTCAACGATCAAAAGCGTTCCGCTTGGAAGGCTGGGAACGCCTGAGGAAATCGCGGGGCTTGCATCATTTTTGCTGTCCGAACATGCCGCATATATAAACGGAGAGTGTGTGACAATGGACGGCGGTCAATGGCTCAACCCCCGTCCGTTTTAACGATGTCAAGGTGTGATGCGGTATGGTATAATCATACAAAGATGAGAAGCAGGTGATATGCCATGTTGGATCCACTCGACATTTTAACAAACATTGAAAATGTCATTCCTTATTATCAGCCAATCTTCAGCGCTGAAGAGCAGAAGGTCATCGGCTATGAAGTGCTGGGGCGAATCGAGGTTGAATCCGATGTTCAGAGCCTCGGGCCTTTTTTCTCTGATCCATCAATTCCTGAAGAATATAAAACAGAGGTTGATTTCAGAGTGATCCGCCAGGCGCTTGACCATTTTTTAGACAGCGACCCGGACCTTTTGATCTTTATCAATCAAGACGCCAATGTGCTGATGATGGATCACGGAGAATCGTTCCTCGAGCTTTTGATGGAGTATCGCGATAAAGGGCTCGAACTGAACCGCTTCGTCATTGAAATCACGGAGCAGCATTTTGAAGGGGATATTGAGCAGCTGCACCATTTGCTGACGTATTACCGTACATACGGCATTAAAGTCGCTGTTGACAACATCGGAAAAGAAAGCAGCAATCTCGACAGAATCGCCCTGCTTTCCCCGGATTTGTTAAAGATTGACCTTCAGCCGCTCAAGATGTCCTCGCCTTCGCCTTCCTATGAATATGTACTTTACAGCATATCGCTCTTAGCGAGAAAAATCGGCGCAGCCTTGCTGTACGAAGATATCGAAGCGAACTTTCAGCTTCAGTACGCATGGCGAAACGGAGGCCGCTATTTTCAGGGGCAGTATTTACAGTTGCCGAGGCCGCAGTTTGTTGAACGGGATTTATTGAAGGACCGGCTTCAGGCTGAATTTCATCAATTCATCGCCCATGAGAAAAAGAAGCTCGAAGTGTTGTATGACCACTCGGAACAATTTTATAAAAGGGTGCATCAGCTTGTGACATCGTTGAAAAAAACGAGTCAAACAGATGATGACTTTCTCTTGCACCTTGGAAAAGAGCTGACCGACTGCAGCTTCAGAATCTACATGTGCAATGAAGACGGCTTTCAGCTGACAAAAAACGTGTATAAACGTGATGGAACATGGCTGTTTCAGCCGGAGTACATCGGCAAGAACTGGAGCTGGCGTCCGTATTTTCTTGAGAACATTATGAGAATGCGGACGATGAGGAAAGGGTTTTTCAGTGATTTGTACAGCGACATCGAAACGGGAGAAATGATCAGAACGTTTTCCTATCCGATGGATGAAGAGCTGTATCTGTTTATTGATCTGCCTTACTCCTATTTATATGAACAGGATGGTTTAATTTAAAAAGCGGCCGAGAGAGCCGCTTTTTTTGCACTCTGTGCTTGAGAGTCCGCGTGAGGAGTGCTGGACTTTCACATTTTTAAAAAAATTTGCAGAAAACAGTTGACAATGATAGTGATAATCATTATCATTTAACCATAGAGAGATAAACCTCTCTGTTCCCCAACCCCTCTATCAGATCAAGATTTAAAAAACTTGGCGCTGCCCCCGCCAAGTTTTTTATTTGCGCGAAAAATTCTGGGTTTGGAATAAAACAACCCGCATGGTCAATAAATAAATGATGACACCCGAAAACGGAAATATGCTGCCTGATTCGTCTGCAAAATTTTTTTATGTATGACATTCAAAGGAAAACTCAAACTATAAAAAGCGGTTTTCTTTTTCTGATAGGAAAAGGAAAAATGCCATCGCCTGATACTTTGTGGTATGATGCGTGTAGAACTTGTATTATAATTAATACTTGTTGATCCTGAAGTTGTTTTTTTGAAAGGAGTCTTTTTTAGAATGTCACAATTAATGGGTATCATCACGAGACTGCAGAGCCTTCAAGAGACTGCGGAGGCTGCCGGCGAACCGACGCAGCGCTATTTCGAAGTAAACGGGGAAAAAATATGCAGTGTAAAATACTTTGAAAAAAACCAAACGTTTGAGCTGACAGTTTACCAACAAGGAGATAAGCCTACAACGTTTCCGTTCGACAATATCGATATGATTTCAATCGAGATCTTCGAACTGCTTCAAGCATAAGGAGGATATGAATGAAATTTCCAGGCGTTATTTGTCCGCATTGCCACAGCGTGCAGCATATGGATCAGGTCCTGACAGCACAGTCCAATCAAAATCTCATATACAAATGTGACAGCTGCGGATTCAGCTTGAAAAATATACCGACGAAAAAAGGGTAGCAGGCTTTAACGTTCATCTTCGGTTCAGATCATAATTGAAAAGGGGCATTCCAATGGCGGATTCTTTTCTTTTTTACAATCTTTCTGAAGATCAAATGACTTTTCCTGAAGTGATCGAAAAGCTCAAGACGTTCATTCTTCATGACCCGCGCTCAATCTATCTGCTGTCGGTCGGAACGGACTCTCAGATCCATCAGGACTATACGAAGTTCATCACTGCCATTCATTTGCACCGCAAAGGCAAAGGTGCATGGGGCTGTTTAAAAAACACCATTGTGAAAAGACCGATACATAGCCTCAGAGAGAAAATATCGCTGGAAACGGCTTACAGTCAGGAAATTGCCGCATATCTTCTGAATGACTATTTCACCGAAATCACGGATCTGCTTCTTCCGTTTACAGACGAGGGAGCAGATTTGACCCTTGAAGTTCATTTGGATATCGGAAAAAAAGGGATGACGAAGGATTTAATTCAGGAAATGACAGGGCGGATCACCTCGATGGGGATCTGCGCCAAAATCAAACCCGACTCCTATACAGCTTCCAGTTATGCAAACCGATATACAAAATAATTGTTTGCAAGAAAATCGCACAGATGTCGAAATGTGCGGTTGACGATTAAATTTTTATTTCATATTCTAGCCCTATAGAAACTAGAGAGAAGATATAGCTTCTGACTCTAGCTAAATCAATTAGGGGGCTGGTTAAGAATGGAACGCTTTTCAGAAGAAGAGAGAAAACTGTTGCTGAACGTACTGTTGAACCATGAATACGCCGTAGAGCTGTTAAGCAGTGAGATCAATGATATAGAGACGGGTACAAAAAACGTGGATAGCCACACATATAAACAGCTGGTAACCTTATATGACCGTGTCCGGTCTGACAATTAGGCCAAATTATATCAATTGATACTCATCTGAGTATCTTTTTTGTTTCATAGCGCGTTTTTAAGTGGGAAACTGATCTTTGAAAAAAGGAAAGTTTTCGACAAAAACTGATAATGTTTATATTATAGTAGTATAGGGAAAACATGCGTTGATGGATTACAGTTGAAAGGGAGTCGAAAAATCATGATTAGTTTGCAATCAGATGAGCTTCTTGAAGCGACAGTGGGTCAATATATGATTGATGCTGATAAAGTAGCCCATGTTCAAGTCGGAAACAACCTGGAACACGCCCTCCTCGTTCTGACGAAAACCGGTTATACAGCCATCCCTGTACTTGATGCGTCTTTCCGTCTCCATGGATTAATCGGGACCAACATGATCATGGATAAAATTTTTGGACTCGAAAGAATCGAATTTGAAAAGCTTGATCAAATGCATGTCGAAGATGTGATGCTGACAGACATTCCCCGCCTGAAGACAGATGATCCGATCTTAAAAGGGTTCGGATTGGTGATCAACCATGCGTTTGTTTGTGTTGAAAATGAGGATCAGGTTTTTGAAGGCATATTTACGCGGCGGGTCGTTTTAAAACAGTTGAACAAACACCTTCGGACATTTAATAAATAGGCGCGAAAAGCAGCCTATTTTTCATTTGCAAGGTTTTTTTCACTCCCCACCATTTCCCCCGCAAATATTTCCAAAGTGTTTTTTCCTGCTTGATGAAGAAACAGCCATTTGCGTAAAATGAATGATAAGAAAAACTTATTGAAAAGAGGAGTGTCAATGCAGCTTCAGGAACTTTATATGCTTGTCGTACTGGCGGAGGAATTAAACATGAGAAAGGCGGCTGAACGTTTGTTTGTTTCCCAGCCTGCTCTCTCACAGCGGCTGCAGACGATCGAGAAGTCATGGGGGACGAAAATCTTTTTAAGATCGCAAAAAGGCCTCACCGTCACAAGCGCAGGAGAAAAAATCATCCAGTTTGCCAGAGACGTGACACTGGAACAGGAAAAGGTCAAGGAAAATATTGATGAGCTGGAAGGGGAAATTCATGGCACACTGAAGCTGGCAGCCGCTTCTATTATCGGCCAGCACTGGCTTCCCAAAGTCTTAAAAACGTATGTCAAACAATATCCGAACGTTAAAATTTCGCTTATCACAGGCTGGAGCAGCGAAATGCTGAAAAGCCTTTATGAAGACCACGTTCACATCGGGATTATCAGAGGGAATCCCGAGTGGAAAGGACCGAAGCATTATGTGATGAGAGACGAATTGTACCTCGTTGACACGGAAATCCAAAACATTGAGGATATCGCCAAAACCGAGCGGCCCTTTATTCAGTTTAAAAGCGACAGCACCTACTACCAGGAAATTCAGCATTGGTGGCATCAAAAATTTAAAACATCACCGAAGCAGACGATCATTGTCGATCAAATTGAAACCTGTAAACAAATGGCTTTTCACGGAATCGGCTATGCGATCCTTCCTTCCGTAACACTTGTTGGCAGCGGAAGCCATGTTCATAAAATGCCATTGCTTGACTCGAAGGGACAGGCTATCGGAAGGGATACGTGGCTGTTGGGATATGAACCGGCATTTCAGCTTAAACAAGTTCAGGCGTTTTTAGAGGTTGTCAAAGCTTGTTCATCAATGGAATAAACCATCAAAAAGGCAGTGCTTCCTTAAGGAAGGCTGCCTTTTTGATATCTTTTGTTGACATTGATAATCATTATCATTTAAAGTGTATCTATATAATAATGAAAATCATTATCAATTACTCTGAGGTGGTTCAGTTGTCTAAAGCATTGATTGCATTCGCCAGTATGTCTGGCAATACAGAAGATATCGCGATGATCATCCGGGATGTGTTCACAGAGCATTCCCTTGACGTCTCCTGTCAGGAGATGGATGATGTCGACATCGATTCACTGCCTGAATTTGATTACATTTTAATCGGCTCATACACATGGGGGGACGGTGATCTTCCTTATGAGGCCGAAGCGTTTTATGAAGAGGTCTCAGCCATGGACTTAAAAGGGAAAAAAGCGGCCTGCTTTGGTTCAGGGGACTATGCATATCCGCAGTTCTGCGAGGCGGTAAACACATTTTACAGCATGCTTGAACAGACGGGAGCCGACCTTTTTGCCGAAACCTTAAAATGTGAGCTGGCCCCTGAAACAGCTGAAGACAAAGAGTGCTGCAGAGAATTTGCAGCAGGCTTTATCAGATGGGCGGAACATCAAAAGCGGCAGGCTGAGCCACATGTTTCATAAAGGGGCTACAGCCGTCGCATCCGCAAAACATTCGGGCTATTTTGTCGCCATTAAACGGGAAGGGATTTTTCATTATTCTTTTGAACACGGCTGGAAAAAGCTTTTTCCTTTGAAACGCAAAATCTGTTCGATCACCTATATCGGCGATTATTTGTTTGGTGTTGGGGAATCCGGCACTATTATCAGATCGTCTGACCAGGGGCTGACATGGTCTTTGTCGAGTTTTCCGACAAACGCAACGATATGGTCCATTACAGGGCGGAATGACGGATTTGTGTGTGCTCACGGCAAACATTGCATCTACATATCCGATGATTTCGGAGTGTCCTGGAAGATCGTCAAGCCGTTTTCAGAATTGTATAATCCGCCGGTGATCCGTTCGCTTTGTCTCCATGAAAACCGTCTGTTCATCGGCACGAGAATCCATGAGCTTCACGGCGGTGTATGGGCCTATGATTTCAATCAAGACACCGCTTTTCTAGTGAAAAAGGAAGCGGAGCGGATGACTGCATCCATGATCGCCATCGGCGGAAAATGGCTGGTTTGTGCGATGGGATCAAAAAAAGGAAAGCATGGAGCTGTCGACATGCTCAATATCCACACACATGAGGAGATACGCATCAGACCGGACATCGATGATAAAGAAGAAACCTTTCTTGATGTATCGGAGGACAACGGGATCATTTATGTCACATCAGCCCAGGATCGGGACGGATTCTCAAGAATCTATCAGCTTGACTTTTTTGAAAAAGAGCTGAAATGGTTTGACACCATTAAAGGGCACGGCTTCAGAGTGGCCAATCAGAAGGAAAATTTCTTTTGCGCGGGACTCTATGAATGCAAATTTGTCAGACCGTATGAGGAGCCTCAAGCAGCTCACTGAACTTACATTGTGTTTAGGAGGAATCATCACCATGGGGAAAGTTTTACTTGTTTATGCAAGCATGTCCGGAAACACGGAAGCGATGGCGGATTTAATTGAGAAAGGCCTTTTGGAAGGAAAGGCCGATGTTGACCGCCATGAAGCAATGGATATTGACGCGGCGCTTTTTAATGACTATGAGCATATGATTTTCGGCGCCTATACTTGGGGGGACGGAGAGCTCCCAGATGAGTTTTTGGATATATATGAAGATATGGAAGGCCTGGACTTCAGCGGCAAGACGTTTGCCGTGTTCGGGTCGGGTGATACATCCTACGAACATTTTTGCGGGGCGGTCGACATCCTTGAAGAAAAAATCAAGGAGCTTGGCGGAGAAATCGTGATTCCGTCTGTCAAAATCGAGATGAACCCGGAGGGCGAAGAAGAAAATCAGCTGCTGGATTTCGGCAGGGAATTTGCAAAAAAGTGCGAGGTGCCGGCTTGATAAGAGGCAAAAAGGAAACGGAGCCGCCGGTTCCTTTTTTTCTTGTTTTTACACCTTTCCTTTGATACAGTAATGAGAGAAAAAAAGAAGGAGGACTTACATAATGAAAATGATGGATGCAAATGAGATTATCTCATTTATTCAAAATAGTAAGAAATCAACACCTGTCAAAGTGTATGTGAAAGGCGATCTTGAAGGAATCGATTTCGGTGCTTCCGCACAAACTTTTATTACGGGAAACACGGGCGTTGTTTTCGGAGAATGGGACGAGATTCAAGCTGCGCTTGAAGCGAACAAAAGCAAAATCGAAGACCATGTCGTCGAAAACGACCGCCGCAATTCAGCGATTCCGATGCTTGATTTGAAAAACATCAAAGCGCGCATCGAGCCCGGCGCGATCATCCGCGATCAAGTGGAAATCGGCGACAATGCCGTGATCATGATGGGCGCTTCCATCAATATCGGATCTGTGATCGGCGAAGGCACGATGATCGATATGAACGTCGTGCTCGGGGGACGAGCCACTGTCGGCAAAAACTGCCACATCGGAGCCGGGGCTGTGCTTGCCGGTGTAATCGAGCCTCCTTCCGCAAAGCCTGTCGTCATTGAAGATGACGTAGTCATCGGCGCAAACGCGGTTGTCCTTGAAGGTGTGACAGTCGGAAAAGGCGCGGTGGTCGCTGCCGGCGCGATCGTTGTCGAAGATGTTGCGCCGTACACGGTAGTCGCTGGAACACCTGCGAAAAAAATCAAAGATATCGACGAAAAAACAAAAGGCAAAACAGAAATTAAACAGGAATTGCGCCAGCTTTAATCAGCGGCATCAAAAAGTGCGTGGATTGAAAATCCACGCCTTTTCGTATAGGCGGGAGGTTAAGAAAATGAAATTGGAGCAGCTATCAGCCATTCGCAGAGATTTGCATCAAATTCCGGAACTCGGATTTCAGGAATATAAAACACAGGCCTACCTTCTGAACCTTTTGCAAAAGTATCCCGAGAACAGGCTTGAGATTGAAAAGTGGAAGACCGGCTTGTTTGTGAAGATTAAAGGAACCGCGCCTGACAAGATTTTAGCGTACAGAGCGGATATGGACGGGCTTTCTATCGAAGAAGACACGGGATATTCCTTCGCTTCCGTTCATCCGCAAAACATGCATGCGTGCGGACATGATTTCCATATGACGATAGCGCTTGGCATCATCGATCACTTCGTCCATCATCCGGTCAAACAGGATCTTCTGTTTTTGTTTCAGCCGGCCGAGGAAGGTCCCGGGGGAGCGGAGCCGATGCTTGAAAGCGATCCGTTTAAAAAGTGGGCGCCGAGCATGATAACGGCGCTGCATATCGCACCTGAGCTTCCTGTCGGAACGATCGGGACAAAAAGCGGGCTTCTGTTTGCCAATACGTCAGAGCTTGTCATCGAGCTTGAAGGAAAGGGCGGGCATGCGGCATATCCGCATCTTGCCGAGGATATGGTGGTGGCCGCCAGTTCGCTTGTCACGCAAATGCAGTCGATCGTCGCCAGAAACGTGGACCCGCTGGACAGTGCGGTGATCACCATCGGGACGATCACGGGAGGATCTGCGCAAAACATCATCGCCCAAAAAGCAAAGCTTGAAGGTACGATCCGGACGCTTTCACCCGCATCAATGGATGAGGTGAAAAGAAGGATCGAAGCGATGGTAAAAGGTCTGGAGACTGCCTACCATTGCAAAGGAAAAGTCAGCTATCCCGCGGCATATCATCAGGTTTATAATTCAAGCGAACTGGTCGAAGACTTCATGCAGTTTGTTTCAGAAAACGGACTGGCTGAAGTGATCCGTTCCAAAGAAGCGATGACGGGCGAAGATTTTGGCTATATGCTGAAAAAATATCCGGGCTTTATGTTTTGGCTCGGTGTCGATTCTCCGTACGGGCTTCATCATGCCAAACTCCAACCGAAAGAAGAAGCCCTTGAGACAGCCGTCCGCGTGATGACCGCTTATTTCTCAGCCCGCGCCAATTAGATGCACAAACTGGTATAAAATCCAGGCAAATGTGGCATCTTAAATGATGGAGGTGTTTCTTCATGTCGAAAAAAATCGGAATCGAACAATCTCTTTCAGATGTTGAGGCTGCATTAAAGGAAAAAGGGTATGAGGTTGTCTTGATGAAAACCGAAGATGATGCTAAAGGCTGCGACTGCTGTGTTGTCACAGGCCTTGATCACGACATGCTCGGGATCTCGGATACGATGACCGGGGCATCTGTCATTCAGGCCACCGGTTTGACAGCCGATGAAATTTGTCAGCAGGTTGAGCAAAAACTACATTAATCAGGGATAAAACCGAAGTTCAAGCTTCGGTTTTTACTTGTTCACGTGCAGAAGCTAATGATTTGTTTCCTTTCCTGAGGCGTGGTACACTCTTTTTAGAAAATGAAATGTCAAGATCTAGCAAAAAAGATGCCACTAATTTAAATTCATTATCAATTAATATTGACTAAAAAAACGACAACCATTATAATTAAATATGTGATGTTATTAACTAAGTGAGAATTTTTAATTTGGATTCTCATTTTGATATGGGTAGCAGAACCCAAAAATATTATTGGAGGGATACATAAAATGGCAGAACGCATGGTAGGAAAACAAGCGCCTCGTTTTGAAATGGAAGCTGTGCTTCCAAACAAAGAATTCGGTAAAGTTAGCTTGGAAGAAAACATGAAAAATGACAAATGGACTGTGCTTTTCTTCTATCCGATGGACTTTACTTTCGTGTGTCCGACAGAAATCACAGCGATGAGCGACCGCTATGACGAGTTTGAAGACCTTGATGCGGAAGTGATCGGCGTATCAACCGACACAATCCACACTCACCTTGCCTGGATCAACACAGACCGCAAAGAAAACGGTCTTGGCCAGCTGAAATATCCGCTTGCAGCCGACACAAACCATGAAGTTTCCCGTGAATACGGTGTGCTGATCGAGGAAGAAGGCGTCGCTCTCCGCGGATTGTTCATCATTAACCCGGAAGGCGAAATGCAATATCAAACTGTTTTCCATAACAACATTGGCCGCGATGTTGATGAAACATTGCGCGTTCTGCAGGCGCTGCAAACAGGCGGACTTTGCCCTGCAAACTGGAAACCTGGTCAAGCAACGCTTTAATTTCGTCTCTTATAGATGAAACGAGATTGGAAAGGTCTAACATTTGTTAGGCCTTTTTCATCGACTACAATCACAATGGAGGAAAAAACATGAAACTACGTCAGCCTATGCCAGAGCTCACTGGCGCAAAGGAATGGTTAAACGGAGAAGTGACAAAGGAACAGCTGATCGGCGAAAAGCCGACATTGATCCATTTTTGGTCAATCAGCTGCCACCTGTGCAAAGAGGCGATGCCGCAAGTCAACGAATTCCGCGACAGATATAGTGATAAACTGAACGTTGTCGCCGTTCATATGCCGCGTTCAGAAGATGACCTGGACATCAACAAAATTAAAGAGGTAGCGGCTGAGCACGATATTACACAGCCGATTTTTGTTGACAGCGAACATAAATTAACGGATGCTTTTGAAAATGAATATGTCCCTGCTTATTATGTATTTGACAAGACCGGCCAGCTTCGCCATTTTCAAGCCGGAGGCAGCGGAATGAAAATGCTCGAAAAACGCGTCAACCGCGTTCTTTCTGAAACAGAACAATCTGCCGAATGAGATCAAAAGCCCCTTTGCCGGGGGTTTTTTATTTAGCAGGGCGGCCCTTTCAAAAAAAAAATCAAAAAAATTTCCGCTTTCCGCCCCTCTCTATAAATAGACCATAAGACACTGTTTCTTTCTTAGGATAAGCCTAACGTCCCACTTTTCACTAAAAAGAATTCCGGCGCGCTTTCCCGCATAAATATACCCTGTTTCGACAGAGGAAATCTGCCAATTTTGAATATTCTGGATTTATAAGCCGGAATGATCAGCGATTTCTCACACTTTCCATTAATGTTGGGCAAAACCTTCAACCTTTAAATTATGTTCTTGTAAAAAGTATTTTTCTAGGTTTCTTCATTATTTACCATAATTCGACACAAGGTGTAGAGTAGGTCAAAATGCTTCAAAAACTCCCGCGGCTCTAACTTTTGTGGAAATTTAGTTCTATTTTCTTAACGGGAAATAGCAGTAGAAAAACGAAAAAATAATTGATAAAATTAGTTTGGTAATCTAATATTTTTATTAGAAGGTTTATTTATTCTGATAGGAGGGTATAAACGGTATGTTTAACGAGAGGGAAGCATTGCGTTTAAGATTAGAGCAGCTGAATGAGGCTGAGATTAAGGTCATTAGGGAGTATCAAATCGAGCGTGATAATATTTATGCCAAGCTGCGCGAATTGGATCGCCCATCCAGCTTTAACGATACAAAAAAAGATTTTCGAACAGAGCGAAAAAGCGAATCACTCCCGGTTTTAGCTGAATTGGCTGCACAAGAGATGAAAAGCTACCAGCAGCAACAGCAGCCCCATACATCTCAAAAAAACCAGCAGCAGACTTCTCCGCAAGCCTCCGCACTGCCTGCCGGAATTCCAGACGGAACGACAAGGCGCAGAAGGGGAACAGCCCGTCCGGGGTCAAAGGCTGCAAAACTGCGTGAAGCGGCGATTAAAACATTAAAACGCCACAATGCGGCAATCAAAAGCTCCGAACTTCAAAAAGAAATTGAAAAAGAAAGCGGACTTGAGATCCCGAATATGACAACCTTCATGCAAAGCTTGATCAAGATGTACCCGGAAGTCAAAAAACCATACCGCGGACAATATATACTAGAGGGCGAAATCTCTACCGAGACTGAGACTGAACAGCAATAGATTTAATCCTTGCTTTTTCCAGATAGCGCTTGCATTTTCAAAAAAAAAACGGCGGTCGATTGTCGATCCGCCGTCTGACCAAACTGCTTGAGAAAAACGTCTCAAGCAGTTTTTTTGTAAAAACCATTTTTTTACTTAAAGTGGTATTTAATTTAATGGTTTTGATTCTTTGTCTTTTCTGCTGATTTTGTAGACCCATTTTTGCGGGGAACTTTCCTCTTTCGTCTGGTTTTTCCACTCTTCGATTTTTTGCTCCATTTTAGCGTCATTGGCTTGAATGAGGCTCAGCTGTTTTTGCAGCATGTCAACTTGCTCTGTTACCGATTGCAGGACCGTCTCCACCTGTTCTGAACGTGCGAATACATCACTCACTTTGTCTTTTTCAAGCGCTTGCTCCGTTTCCCGGAAGGTGTCAATATCAGCAAAATGAGAAGCAATCCACTTATCGCTTTCATCAAGCTGCCTTTTGTAGGAAAGAATCGTTTCGTAAAACAATGCTTCTTTCGTTTTTTCGGCTTCCAACAGACGCTTTTTCGTTGCTGCCACCCGTTCTTTTAATAAAGCCACATCGGATTCAATCTCCTTCAGCTGCAGGTTTTTAGCATGAAGTTCATCTTTCAGTCTGCTATTTTCTTCAGCGATATTTTTCAAGTTGATTTCGGTTGTTTCCCTGAGCTTTCTTTCTTTTTCTACATTGAGTTTCTCGTTTTCTATTTGTTTATGTAAGCCTTTTTTCTCCGCTTCGGATTTGATTTTTGCCAAGTGAAGGCGGTGTTTTTCTTCGATTTCTTGTTTCCGCTTAAACGTTTCTGTTTGAAGAAGCTCATGGAGCACAACGATTTTATTCAATAATTCGCTCTTGATGCGGCTGAGTGCATCCCCCGACTCTTCCTCCCGGTTGGCTGAAACCCGTTTAAGCTCCAGTGTCAGCTGCTGCAGTTTCTCCTTCATTGCGGCATTTTCCTGATTGAGCTTATGGTTTTTTTGGTGAAAATAGCTTGCTTCAAGCTCGTGAATCAATTGATGGCACCTGGCCAGCTCCGCTTTTAAAAAGAGATTTTCCTGTGATAAATCATGAAAGTAAGGCAGTGAACCCGGTGTTTTTTTCATGGTGATTTTAGCCTCCTAAAAATGTTACAACTACAATATGCAAAAGCCGGACCGATCATGTCTCCCCAAAAAATCCGTTTTGTAAACTTGTTCGTCTTTCCGCACTTTTGCTATGCTTTTGAAGAGGGTTGTTGCTTTGAAAAAGAAAGGCTGTGAAAGAAATGAAGCCCGTTTATGTTGTTTTATCAGGCGGATTATCACGCCGGTTTGGAGAACCGAAGGCGTTTGCAATGTGGAAAAATAAGCCTCTTTATCAATGGTGCAAACAGGCAGTTGGCGGTGAAGCGCTGATATTGAGCCATCCCGGCCTGACCGAACGGTTCAAGTCGTACGGAGAAAAAACAGTATGGGAAGATATAGAGCCTTTCAGAGGGAAAGGCCCGCTCGCCGGCATATATACGGCGATGGAGCATGAGGAAGGGGACATATATGTTGTGTTGGCCTGTGACACACCCCTTATCCGCCACGCGACAATCAAGGCTTTAACCGAACAGCTGACGCCTGAGAGCGACGCCGTTGTCGCGGTTGCAGACGGAAGGGCGCAGCCGCTTGCGGCCGTCTACCACAAACGGATCAAACACATCATATATGAACAGCTTCTGCAAGATGAGCTGAAGATCAAGAGCTTCCTCGACCGCATTCGTGTCAAGTATATTGAAGCACAAGCGATCGGCGCAGAATCTTGGGAATTTCTAAATGTCAATAAAAAGTCGGATTTAAAAAAGATAGAAGCGTTTTTTCCGGAATGAAATGTTTTATCATAGATTGCAGGCGTTTTTAAAGGCTGCGGGAAAAGATGTTCACGGCAAAACATGATATGATACTAGAAAAGGAAGTAAAGGAGTTTATCCTGATGCATGAACGGTATTCGAGGCAAATCAGATATCAAAACATCGGCCAAGCGGGGCAGGATCAGATAAGGAAAAGCCATGTTTTGATTGTCGGAGCCGGAGCGCTCGGCACAGCAGCTGCCGAAGGGCTTACCCGGGCGGGTGTCGGCGCGTTGTCCATCATCGATCGCGATTATGTCGAATGGAGCAACCTGCAAAGACAGTCGCTCTATGCTGAACAAGACGCGGAAAAACGGCTGCCTAAAGCGATTGCGGCGAAAAAGAGGCTTTCAAAAATAAATCGAGATGTCAGGCTTTATACATATGTTGCAGACGGCAACCCCGAGACGTTGAAGCCGCTTATTGAAGAGGCCGATGCCGTCATTGATGCAACAGACAATTTTGAGACGCGCATGGTCATTAATGACTTGGCACAGTTGACGGACACGCCGTGGGTTTACGGGGCCTGTGTCGGCAGTCAGGGCATGTACATGACGATCGTTCCGAAAAGCACGCCATGTCTTGCCTGTTTGTTCGGGGAAATACCGATTGGGGGAGCGACATGCGATACGTCGGGCATTATTTCCCCTGCCGTGCAAATGGTGTCGGCCTTTCAGCAGGCTGAAGTATTAAAGATGTTGACGGGTCGCCATGAAGCTCTCCAAACTAATTTTGTCACGTTCGATTTATGGGCAAACACTCATTTTAAGATGAAGATAGACAGGAATGAGGAATGCCCGTCATGCGGCAAAACGCCGGATTATCCCTTTATTCAGGACGCCAGCCAAAAGAAAGCGGCTGTG
The DNA here is from genome assembly GCF_029537375.1 of Bacillus sp. HSf4. NCBI lineage: Bacteria > Bacillati > Bacillota > Bacilli > Caryophanales > Bacillaceae > Bacillus > Bacillus sp. HSf4. The sequence goes on from NZ_CP120679.1 coordinate 1,611,516, forward strand.
CTTTGCGGAAGGGAAACCGTCCAGATTCGCAGTGACATGCTGAAGCGTATTCCGAAGCAGGAGCTTAAAGAAAGACTTGCCGGGATCGGAAAGGTTGAGGCGAATGACTATCTGCTTCATGTCGCATATGAAGCGTTTCGGATCGTCATTTTTCACGATGGAAGGGCTCTGGTTCACGGCACAAACGATATTAAAGAAGCCAACTCAGTATTGGCGCGAGTCATCGGAATGTAGAAACAGGAGGTCTTTTGAATGTTGGAAAAAAGAAAACCGATCGCCGTCTATGAAGCTGCACAGCTTGTCTCACAGTTTCAAAAACAGGGGGAAACGGAGTGGGTTCACCTTGAAGAAAGCCTGCATCGATATTTAGCTGAAGATGTATTGGCCGACCACCATGTCCCGGCATTTGACCGTTCGCCATACGACGGTTTTGCCGTCCGTGCGGCCGATACTGCCGGCGCTGCCAGGGAACATCCGCTCAAATTTGAAGTCATTGATCATATCGGAGCAGGGGCAGTGTCTGAAAAGAAACTCGGTCCTTTTCAAGCCGTCAGAATTATGACGGGAGCGCAGATCCCAAAAGGTGCGGATGCGGTTGTCATGCTCGAGCTGACGAAGGCATATACAGAAGGCGGCAGGAACTACATGGAGCTGAAGCGTTCATTTAAGCCTGGGGACAACATTTCAAAAATGGGAGAAGACGCGGAAAAAGGCTCTGTTCTTTTAACGAAAGGAACGCGGATTACATCGGGGGTTGTCGCTTTGCTTGCGACGTTTGGATATGCCTGTGTTCCCGTGATCAAGAAGCCTGTGGTCGGCATTATCGCCACTGGAACAGAGCTCTTGAACGTCAGCGATCCCCTCGTTCCCGGAAAAATCCGCAACAGCAACGCGAGCATGGTCGCTGCCCAAGTGGAAGAAGCGGGAGGGCGGCCGCTTTATTTCGGAAAGATCTCAGATCATTTTGATGAAAGCTTTGAAGCCGTTGAAAACGCTTTGGATAAGGTTGATTTTCTGGTGACAACCGGCGGAGTATCCGTTGGTGATTTTGATTTTCTGCCGGCCATTTATGAGAAGCTCGGCGCTAAAGTGCTGTTCAATAAAGTGGCGATGCGCCCCGGGAGCGTCACGACAGTCGCCCAATTAAACGGAAAATTGCTTTTTGGGCTGTCAGGAAATCCGTCCGCCTGCTTCGTCGGTTTTGAGCTGTTTGTGAAGCCATCCATAAAAACCACGCTGCTTGATCCGAAACCGTATCCTTTGTGTGCAGAAGCGGTTCTGACCAAAGATTTTCCGAAACCGAATCCGTTTGCAAGGTTTGTACGTTCTGTTGTCTCCATCAAAGAAGGGACACTTCACGCCGAACCGGTCGGCCTCGATAAATCGGGTGCTGTCACATCGCTAGCTGATGCCAATGCCCTCCTGGTCTTGCCAGGAGGAACAAGAGGCTATGAAGCGGGAATGCGGGCACATGTGCTTTTATTTCGCGATGAGAACGGAAGTGACCAGCTATGGCCGCACATTTTCCAATCCTCCAGATCGTAGGGTATCAAAACAGCGGGAAAACGTCGTTTGTGGAAATGCTTGCTGACAAGCTTGAACATTCCGGTGTGAAGGTCGGCTGCCTGAAACACCACGGTCATGGAGGTGAACCGGAAGCTTTGACAGAGGGAAAGGATTCCGACCGGTTTTGGCGCGCCGGTGCAGCGGTTTCCGGTGTTGAAGGCGCGGGGGTGCTTCAGCTTAGCGCCCGAGGTGATTGGACGCTGGAGAAGCTGATTGCACTATACAGCCTCATGCCGATTGACTGCCTGCTGATCGAAGGGTTTAAACAAGCGGCCTTCCCAAAAGTAGTCATGGTCAGAAATGAAGCAGACGGCCATCTGCTTGAACAATTGTCGGGCACCATCGCCGTCATTTACCGGGACAGTCAGCCGCGTGAAGTGCCGAACGGTGTACCATCCTTTCATATTGCGGATCCCGGTGCAATGTCGTATATATTAAACCACTTAAAGGAGGAAGGCGTTTGTCTGAACGATTCGTCATCACCCAAGAACCGATTGTGATCGAAGATGTCGTCAAAAAAGTCGAGAAAAGAGAAGCCGGAGCTATTACGACATTTATCGGTACAGTCAGAGAATGGACAAAAGGAAAGAGGACGCTCTATCTGGAATATGAGGCCTATGTTCCGATGGCAGTCAGCATGCTCGCTCAAATAGGAGAAGAAATCAAGCAAAAATGGCCGGGGGCAGAGGCAGCCATTACCCACCGGATCGGAAGGCTGGAAATATCGGAAGCTGCTGTTGTCATCGCGGTTTCTTCCCCTCACCGGAAAGCGGCCTATGAAGCGAACGAATATGCGATTGAAAGAATCAAGCAAATCGTGCCAATATGGAAAAAAGAGCATTGGGAAAACGGTGAATCCTGGATCGGCGACCAGCTTGAAACAACTGCATACCCGGAGGGAAAACCAGACATTGAAGCTGCTGCTTCAAACGATAAAAGAGGTGCTGAACATGATTAAAATATTGCTGTTTGCCCACCTTGCGGAACAGGCGGGCGCACAAAGCATTGATCTGGACGCAGAGGAAACAACGACAGACCGAATCAGGCAGTTTTTGAAGGAAACATACAGCCTCAGAGGAACAGACCGGGCGATGATCGCTGTCAATGAGGTGTATACAAGGGGCAACAGTGAAGTGAAATCAGGTGACACAGTTGCTTTCATACCCCCGGTCAGCGGAGGGTGAAACAGCCGGCAGCCGGTTATAGCTTGTTCTATAACCGGCTGCCGTTTTTGTCTGAGTTGTTTCCGAGATAGAGAAAACACCCGCGCCTTTCTTTTGAAATGTTTGGTTCTAATTTTTGAATGAGCTCATAAAGCTCACTAATACGGTGAACGTTGAAGTTGGTTCTTTCCTTGAGCTTCATCTTCAGTTCTTTCGTTGTGACAATTTTTTCTTTTTGCTGTTTAATAATGTCTACGCAATGTGCAGCATAATACTCTTTATTGGAACGTCTATGTCGCTGGATCTGCCTGTCGAGTTCTCCCAATCTTTCATAGATCCCTTCACGCTCTTTCCTGATGTCTTTCCAGATTTTCTGTTCCAATTCACCTAAGAGGAGAAGCCGTTTTTTCAAAGTCTCTCTTTTCGACATTGCAATCAACTCCGTCATTCATAATTTGATAACATTTTCTATTATTTTACATCAAATTCCTTCATTCATCAAAAAATTTCCTTTATATAAGCTTCATATTTTTTAAGATGTCAAGAGAGGTAAATTTCAAACGTGAGAGGTGCAAAGTCTCCATAATAAGTCTGAATTTTTTAAAATCGGTGGAATTTTATTTCGGAAATCGATATATTAAATGATGTGTCCTAGTTTTACATGAATTGGAAAGGTGCTGGTGCGAATGGAGTCTCTTAAAAAACTGAAATCCTTTTATTGGCCTTATAAAAAAATGTTTGTGCTGTCGCTCGTTTCAATGCTTTTAATGACCGCGATCACTGTGATTTATCCGATTATGCTGCAGCTGACGATTGATGAAGTGATACTCGGCGGCGAATACGGCTTGGTCATGTGGATTAGCTTAGGATTTATCGCAGTCATGACGGTTAAGGGGGCAGCTACTTTTTTTCATCAATATCTCGGTGATATGTTCGGCATCCGCTCGGTCTACAGCTTGAGAAAAGAGCTGTATGCGAAGCTGCAGCGCCTCTCGTTTAAATATTATGACAGCGCAAAAACAGGGGATCTCATGTCGCGGTTGACCGCAGATGTCGAAGGAATCAGATTCTTTTTATCTTTCGGCTTTGCAGAAGCGATTCGCTTCATCCTGCTTGTCAGCTTGAGCCTTTCTGTTATGTTTTCTTATTCTGTGCCCCTTACGCTCGTAACAATCGCATCGCTGCCGTTTCTCGGCGCTGCGGTTTACCGGTTTGATCAAAAAGTGCATCCTGCTTTTCGAAAAATTAGAAAATCATTCGCCCGTTTAAACACAAAAGTTCAGGAAAACATCAGCGGAATCAACACCGTCAAATCCCTATCAAAAGAAGACTTTGAAATTCAGAATTTCACTCATTCAAACGAACACTTTCGAACGAAAAATTTACATGCTTCATATATCATGTCAAAGTTCTTCCCTTTGATGGAGTTTATCGGCAATATCTGTCTGGTTGCTCTGTTGTCGTTCGGCGGCTGGCTTGTCATTCAAAATCGGTTAAACCCGGGGGAGCTCGTCGCTTTTTTCAGTCTTGTCAATTATATGATGTGGCCGATTATGAACCTTGGATATGTGATCAACTTGTTTTCACAAGCAAAAGCGTCAGCAGAACGCTTGTTGGAAATTCTTGACGAAGACGAGGAAATCACCGACCGAGGCCAACCGGAACAAAGCGGACGGCTGAATGGGGATGTCGTATTCAGCAATGTATCCCTTCGATATACAAAGGATAACGCGGAAGCTTTGCATGACGTTTCCTTCCAAGCTCCCCGCGGGAAAACGATTGGTTTAATCGGGGCGACGGGCTCCGGGAAAAGCAGCATTATTCAATTGTTGAGCCGTTTTTACGAACCGACAGCGGGAATGATCACGATTGATGACAAGCCGCTTTCCAGCTATTCATTAAAGATGCTGCGCTCCAATATCGGTATCGTGCCTCAGGAATCGTTTTTGTTTTCATCCACCATCCGCTCGAATATTGCATATGGAAAACCGGATGCCTCGATGGATGACATCATTGAAAGCGCGAAAAGGGCGCAGGCCCACGACTTTATTATGGAGCTTCCAGACCGATATGAGACGATGCTCGGCGAGAGGGGGCTCGGGCTTTCGGGAGGCCAAAAACAGCGGATTGCAATCGCGCGGGCGATTTGCCTCAATCCGAGCATTCTGATTTTGGATGATTCGACAAGCGCCGTCGATATGGAGACCGAACACCGCATCCAGCTTGCGCTCAAGGAAGTCATGCGGGATCGGACGACTTTCATTATCGCCCACAGAATCTCGTCTTTGAAACATGCCGACGAAATTCTCGTTTTGGACGGCGGCAAGGTAAAAGAAAGGGGAACACATCAAGAGTTAATCGAGAAAAACGGTTTGTATAAACGGATTTTTGATTTGCAGTACAAAGACCAGCAATTGCTGAATGAACCGCATTTTGCAGGATAGGGGGCTGTTGTCATGGAACAGGAAGCCAAAAAACAAACATTGATGAACCGGTTTTTTTACACCTCAGACCAAATCATTGAAAAGCCGTTTAACTGGGCGCAAATGTGGCGGCTGCTCAAATATTTAAAGCCGTATCGGAAAAATTTGCTGCCGCTGTCCTTTTTAACGGTGATCATCGGTGCGGCCATCCGGCTGACGGTGCCGATATTGATCGGGGTGTATGCGCTTGATCAAGCCATCGCGGGAAAAGATATGAACCTTTTGGTCACATTAATCATCGTGATCAGCATCATGTATTTGGCAAATTACATTGCGAACGTCTTGAGGATCCGCTGGATGAACAAGCTTGGACAGCATGTGATCTACGATTTAAGGCAGCATTTGTTTACGCATGTCCAGCGCCTGTCACACCGGTTTTTTGACGAACGTTCGGCGGGTTCGATTCTCGTCCGCATTATGAATGATATCAATTCTCTGCAGGAGCTGTTTACGAGCGGAGTCATCAATTTGCTGATGGATATCCTTTTGCTTTTGGGGATTATTGTGATTCTGTTTTCGCTCAGCCCGGAATTGACCATCGCGATCATGGTCACATTGCCTGTCATGTTCTTTATTTCTACCAATCTTCGAAGAAAAATCCGCCGTTCATGGCAAAAAGTCCGTCTGAAGCAGTCGAAACTGAACTCCCATTTGAATGAAAGCATTCAGGGCATAAGGGTGACGCAAGCGTTTACCCAGGAAAAAGAAAACATGATGTATTTTGCAGGTGTCAATGGCGAGAACTATGAAGCGTGGAAAGAAGCGACGAAAAAAAATGCGACATTTCGTCCGCTGGTGGAAATGACAAACGCTGTCGGCACAGCCATTTTAATATGGTACGGCTCTACATTGATCATCAATGAGACGATCACGATCGGTGTTTTTGTATCCTTCGCTTTTTACCTCGGGATGTTTTGGGAGCCGATTTCAAGGCTTGGCCAGGTCTATAATCAGCTCCTGATGGGGATGGCTTCATCTGAACGAATCTTTGAATTTCTTGATGAAAAGCCGGTTGTTGCCGATAAAGAAAATGCGGTCAACATCAAAGAATTAAAAGGCCGGATTGAATTTGACGAGGTTGAATTTTCTTACGACGGGAAGCGGAAAGCGCTCAACAAGGTTTCGTTTGAGGTTCCGGCGGGGACATCGCTTGCGCTTGTCGGACATACGGGATCCGGCAAGACGACGATTGCGAGCCTGATCAGCCGCTTTTATGACGCGACAGGCGGAACGGTGAAAGTCGACGGAATTCCGATTACCGATATCTCGCTTGCCGATCTCCGTTCGCAAATCAGCATCGTCCTTCAGGATACATTTATTTTCTCAGGAACGATTTTGGAAAATATCCGCTTCGGGCGCCCGAACGCAACAGATGAAGAAGTCGTCGCAGCGGCTAAAGCCGTCGGTGCCGATTCTTTCATTTCAGCGCTCCCGAACGGCTATGCCACAGAGGTGGAGGAGCGCGGCAACATTTTATCAGCGGGGGAACGCCAGCTGATTTCGTTTGCAAGGGCGCTGTTGGCTGATCCGCGCATTCTGATCCTTGACGAAGCAACGGCAAGCATTGACACGGAGACGGAAGTCAAGATTCAGACTGCGCTTAAAACACTGCTTCACGGCCGCACGGCCATTATGATCGCCCACAGACTTTCGACGATTAGGGATGCCGATCAAATCATCGTCTTGGATCACGGCAAAAAGATGGAGGAAGGCAGTCATGTGCAGCTAATGGAGAAGCGCGGGATCTATTACGGCTTGATCAAGAAGCAGTCAAGCCGCTGATGAAAGCCGGATCATATTCGTGTAAGAAAATGAAACCTTTTATCTGAACGAATCGTATTGACAACCAGAACATATATTGGAGGTTTTTTAAACAATGGAAACAAATTTAGAAAAACATGCAGTCACAAAACCCTCTATATTTGGGGTGATGACAAGTCCAGGCGTGCAGTTTGAAAGAATCAGAGAAAAGCCCTCTATATGGGGGCCGCTGTTTTTGGTGCTCGTTTTAACTGTGATCGGCGCTGTATTAACGGCGTTTGGAATCAATTATGACGCCGTATTGAAAGAGACAGGATTACAGTCCGCTGACGAACTGCAAATCGCCAAGTCGCTTGCCATCGGATTGGCGATATTTGGCACAATTATTTTTGTGCTCGCGACGATTTTTATTGCACCGCTGATTTATTGGCTCTGTGTGAAAATATCCGGCGGGGAAACGACATATCCAAAAATGCTGTCGATGACCCTGTTCATGACATTCATTTCAAGCATCGGCACGCTGATCAACGGAATTTTCGTGTATGCTACCCATTCGTCCACAGCGTATAATGTGACATCGCTTGCGAGCCTGATTCCGGCTGATCAGCCTCTTGTCAATGTATTGAATCTTTTTGAGGTTTTCTCCATTTGGAGTTATGTTCTTTTAGCCATCGGTCTTGAAAAGGCGGGCGGGATTTCTAAAAAAGCGGCATGGATCAGCACGGCTGTCTTATTCGGCATTGTGCTGTTGTTCTCGTTTTTATCCGGATTGTTAGGTGCGGCAGGTGCGTAACAACATGAAAAAAATATGGATCGGAATTGGCATTGTCCTCATTATCGTTCTTTTTATCGGAATCAACTTGTACCGGTCCGCTGCTCAAACAGGAGGCAGCGCAATCACCGATGTGAAAGTCGGAAAACTGGAAGAAAAGGAAATAGCGGCAACCGTTATGGTTCCCGGAAAGCTAAAATTCAAAAACGAGCAATCTGTCTATTATGAATCAGAAAAAGGCGAGCTTGATAAGGTGGAAGTAAAACCGGGCGATAAAGTGAAAAAAGGGACGGTTTTACTCACCTATGCGAATGAACAGTTAAAGCTTGAACAAGAGAAAAATGAACTGGCTTCAGAAGCAAACCGCTTAAAAATCGAGCAAATCAGCGACAAGAAAAAGGCGTTAAACAACAAGGAAAAAGAGCTTCAGAAAGAACTTGGAGAACAAAAAGCACGCGAGCAAATTGAATCCGAGCGGTCTGAGCTTGACATGGAGGAAAAAACGGCGCAACTCGAACTCAAGCAATCGCTGCTTGAGGAAAAATCGCTTGAACATCAACTGGATCGTCTCGAAGTGAAAAGCGATATTGAAGGCACTGTCATTTCAGTCGACCAAAAAGCGGCATCTGCCAAATCCGATATTCAGGAACCGGTCATACATATTGGCATACATATTGGCGATACGGATCATCTCATCGTTGAAGGGATGCTGTCTGAATACGATACGTTGAAGGTGAAAAAAGGTCAAAAAGTAACATTGACATCAGACGTGATACAGGATTTAACATGGAAAGGCACCGTTTCATCGGTCGGGCTTGTCCCTGACCAGCAAGCCGAAACAGCAGCGGCGGCTGCTTCAACCGCGGAGCAGGCCGTGCAGTATCCGCTCGAAGTCAAAATTGCCGGCAAGCTTCCACAGGGCAAGCCGGGATTCAAGCTGATCATGGACATTGAAACAGATAAGAGAAAAGCAAAGACACTGCCGCAGAAAGCCGTAAAAAAAGACGGCGACCAGTATTATGTCTATACAATAAGAGACGGCAAGGCAAACCGGGTTGATGTAAAGATCGGCGAAACGGCGGATGATCAGATGGAAATCAAGGAAGGCCTCTCAGGCGATGACCAGGTGATTTTAAATCCTTCAGACGATATAACCGACGGAACGGATGTGAAAGCTTAAATGATTCAGCTTTCCAAAGTGAAAAAAAGCTATCAGATCGGAAAAGAGACATTTGATGTCCTTCATTCCATTGATGTTGTGATTGAACGCGGCGAGTACCTGTCCATTATGGGGCCGTCCGGTTCCGGAAAATCAACGCTCATGAACATCATCGGCTGCCTTGACCGCCCGTCATCAGGCATCTATAAACTGGACGGCGAGGATGTTTCTTCATACAAAGATAAGGAGCTGGCGGCGGTCGGAAATCAATCGATCGGCTTTGTGTTTCAACAGTTTCAGCTTTTGCCGAGACTGAACGCGAAAAAGAATGTCGAGCTTCCGATGATTTATGCAGGCATCGGCAAAAAAGAGCGGCAAGAACGGGCCGAACGGGCTTTGGAAAAGGTCGGGCTGAAAGACCGAATGCTGCATATGCCCAGCGAGCTTTCCGGCGGGCAAAAACAGCGGGTCGCCATCGCCCGCGCGATTGTCAATGAACCAAAGCTGATTTTGGCTGATGAACCAACCGGAGCATTAGATACGAAAACGAGCATTTCGATCATGGAGCAATTTTCCGAATTAAACGCTGAAGGGACAACCGTTCTGCTGGTCACTCATGAACCGGAAATTGCCGATTATACGAATCGAGTCATTATGGTGCGTGACGGTGAGATCGTTGCTTCTGAAAGGCAAAGGAGTGTGGGGGAATGAGCCTGTTGGAAAATCTGCGGATGGCTCTCAGCTCTGTTTTAGCCCATAAAATGCGGTCGATCTTAACGATGCTCGGCATCATCATCGGCGTCGGCTCAGTCATTGTCGTCGTGGCGGTAGGACAAGGCGGGGAGCAGATGCTCAAGCAGTCCATCAGCGGTCCCGGCAATACAGTCGAATTATTTTACTCTCCGAGTGAAGAAGAGCTTGCCAAAAATCCCAACGCCTATGAAGAAGCGAACTTTACCGAAGCTGATATTAACAGTTTGAAAGAAATCGAAGGTGTGAAGCAGGTCGTCGCTTCGACAACGGAAAATATGACGGCCCGGTACCGAAAAGAGGAAACCGATTCATCAATTATCGGCATCAACAGCGGCTATATGAGTGTCAATTCATTACATATAAAAGAAGGCAGAGGCTTCACTGAAAATGATTTTCTGTCCGGAAAAAGAGCGGGGGTCATTTCCGAAAAATTCTCTGAAGAGCTATTTGACAAAAAATCACCGCTCGGCCAAGTTGTATGGATCAACGGACAGCCGGTCGAAGTCATCGGCATCCTCGAAAAAGAAACCGGTCTGCTTTCACTTGAGCAAAGTGAAATGTATCTGCCATTTACGATGATGAGATCGTCTTTTGGCAGCAGCAACTACAGCACGGTCTCCCTTCAGGTTGAATCGGCCGATGATATGAAGGCGGTAGGGCAAGAGGCTGCTCAACTGATGAATGATCATCATGACACCGAAGATTCTTATCAGGTGATGAACATGGAGGAAATTGCAAAAGGCATCGGCCAAGTCACAACGATTATGACGATGATCATCGGTTCCATTGCCGGCATTTCTCTATTGGTCGGCGGAATCGGCGTCATGAATATCATGCTTGTCTCTGTGACCGAACGCACAAGAGAAATCGGGATCAGAAAATCGCTGGGGGCTACGCGGGGGCAGATTTTATTGCAATTTTTAATTGAGTCCGTCGTTTTGACACTGATTGGCGGTCTTATCGGAATCGGGCTCGGGTACGGCGGAGCATCGCTTGTGTCTGTCATAGCCGGGTGGCCGTCGCTTGTATCCTGGCAGGTTGTCATTGGCGGGGTCTTATTCAGTATGGTGATCGGAGTCATTTTCGGCATGCTTCCGGCCAACAAAGCGGCCCGCTTGGATCCGATCGATGCATTGCGCTATGAATAGATTTGTCATTTGCAAAAATGTTTGGCTGGGATGCTGTGAACCCAAGGTCATGTGGTGGTTTCAATCTAAAGACCGATTTGATATCGGTCTTTTTTATTTACTTCCTTTCCAGTTTGGTAAAAATTTAAGCTAATTTTAATCAATCTTAAGTATGCGAAATGGTAAACTTGATATTGTGTAATTTTGAAAAAATGGAGGAATTTAAAAAGTGGAAGCAAATGTAGAAACAGTACAGAAACAAAAAAAGCCGTCACTGCTCGGCATCATCATAAGCCCTGTCCGGCAGTTTGAGAGGATGAGAGAAAGACCAGCCATTTGGCTGGCGCTGATCATTTCGCTGGCATTATCAGCCTTTTCTGTTTACTTGAGCTATTGGAAACTGAATGAGGAGTTGCTTTTTGAATTTAATCCTGGAATGTTGGCTGCTCGCGATATTTTTCGATCGATTATCTTCTATGTCCTCAGCGGATTGGTATTGTGGCTGATCGCCAAAATTGGCGGCGGAAAAACCAATTTTGCCTGCATGGTCTCATTGTCTGTATTTGGTACGTTTGTCGTCGTTATCAGAGATGTCATCATCAGTTTGATTTACTATTTTACAAATTCAGATATCGCGTTTTCGTTCTCATCCCTTGATGGATACATTCCGGCAGAGGAGCCGTTATCGAGTGTCCTGGCGTTGTTTGACATCTTTACAATCTGGGCGTTTGTATTGGTTGCTATCGGACTGCAAAAAGCAGCCGGCGCTTCAAAACGGGCGGCATGGATCGGCGTTTCTGTTTTATTTGTAGTATTTCTTTTGTTCTCTTATCTATTAGGCCTGTTTTTTTTATTTTTACAAAACCTTCCGAACTAAGCGGAACAGATATGAAAAACCTCATGCATCTGAGCATGGGGTTTTATTTTTTGGTTCGAATGAATATTCATCGAATAGATAATAATAATGTCACATATTTTTGCGGATTTTTATCGTTTATACAGTTTACAAATGATACATATCACGTTAAGATGTTGAAATGTGAAAGATTTTGATGGTTATTGAATGAATTTGAAAGATTTTTGTTGAGTTTTGTCGAAAAAGCGTTTACAATGAAATTGTAAGTTGAATGAAGGCGTTTTCAAAAAAAGGGGTGATAATGTGTTGACTCCTGAACGGCATCAGCTGATCATCGACGAAATCGAAAAGCATGATGTCGTGAAAATCCAGTACTTAATGAATTTAACAAATGCCTCAGAGTCAACGATCAGAAGAGATTTGTCGACGCTCGAAGCCCGCGGATATTTAAAGCGCGTTCATGGAGGAGCATCAAAGCTGTCCGACATTCGAATGGAGCCGGACATGCTTGAAAAATCATCCAAAAACCTTCATGAAAAAAGAAAAATCGCCCAGGAAGCTGCCTCTCTGCTTAAAGAAGGCGATTGCATTTTCCTTGATGCCGGAACGACTACTTTGCAAATGATCGATTTTATCGATCAAGAGAAGGATATCATCGTAGTTACGAACGGAGTTATGCACATTGAGGCATTAATGAAAAAAGGGATTCCATTTTATTTATTGGGCGGATATGTGAAGCATAAAACCGGGGCGATCGTGGGAGGCTCCGCCTTATCGGCCATCAGCCAGTACCGGTTTGACAAAAGCTTTATCGGTGTGAACGGGATTCATACAGAAGCGGGATTTACAACCCCCGATCCCGAAGAAGCGCTCTTGAAAACAAAGGCTGTCAAACAGGCAAAAAAAGCTTTTGCACTCGCTGATGCTTCCAAATTCGGAGAGATGTCTTTTTCTGCCTTTGCAAGTTTAGACGAAGCAACTATCATTACAGCAGGATCTGCAAAACATTCATTTGATAACTATCAAGAAAAAACTGTCGTAAAGGTAGTGAAAACATGATATACACTGTAACACTCAACCCATCGGTCGACTACATCGTTCACGTAGAAGAATTTACTTTAGGCGGGTTAAATCGTTCAGCTTATGACACGAAATACCCTGGAGGCAAAGGAATCAATGTCTCGCGGGTGCTGAACAGACACCATGTGCCTTCTAAAGTTCTCGGTTTTATCGGCGGTTTTACAGGGGGTTACATCAAATCTTTCTTGGAAGAAGAAAAACTTGAGACGGCCTTTAATGAAGTAAACGGGGATACCCGAATCAATGTCAAATTAAAGACCGGTGATGAAACGGAAATCAACGGACAAGGCCCTGTCATCAGTGAAGACGATTTCGCGGCGTTTTTAGCCCGATTTTCCGCGATGAAAGAAGGAGATATCGTCGTATTGGCAGGCAGCATCCCGGCTTCAATGCCTCAGGACACCTATGAAAAAATTGCCGAAGCGTGCAGCCGGCAACATGTCCGTGTCGTCCTTGATATTTCAGGCGAGGCCCTCTTGAAAGCGGCTCAAATGCGCCCGCTTTTAATGAAGCCGAACCATCACGAGCTGGGAGAAATGTTCCAAACGACGATTACCACTCCAGAGGAAGCGGTGCCATACGGCAAAAAACTGATTGAACAAGGAGCGGAAAACGCGATCGTTTCAATGGCGGGCGAAGGCGCTCTCTTATTCACAAAAGACGGCGTATATCATGCGAATGTCCCTAAAGGAAAGCTCGTCAATTCTGTCGGAGCAGGGGATTCGGTGGTTGCCGGTTTTCTCGCAGGCATTGAAAAACAGCTCGACATCAAAGAAGCTTTTCGCTTAGGCGTTGCCTCAGGAAGTGCGACAGCTTTTTCTGAGGAGCTCGGAACAGAAGAGCTGGTTCACAAACTTCTTCCGGAAGTTCAAGTCAAAGCGATATAAAGGAGGAAAGGTTATGAAAATAACAGAGCTACTAACGAAGCATACGATCAAGTTAAACCTTGAGAGCAGCCAGAAAGAAAACGTGATTGAAGAGCTTGTAACCGTTTTGGACCAGGCCGGAAAATTAAATGATAAAGAAGGCTACAAAGACGCCGTGATCAATCGCGAAAAACAAAGCTCGACAGGAATCGGCGAAGGGATTGCCATTCCTCACGCGAAAACGGCGAGCGTTAAAGAGCCGGCCATCGCATTTGGCCGTTCAAAAGAAGGTGTCGATTACGAATCTCTGGACGGACAGCCGAGCCATCTCGTCTTCATGATCGCTGCAACGGATGGCGCAAACAACACACACCTTGAAGCGCTCTCAAGACTATCCACTCTATTGATGAGGGAAGAAATCCGCAAACAGCTGCTTGATGCGGAATCAGCAGAAGAAATCATCGATATTATCAACGAGCATGATAAAGACGATGAAGATGAAGAGCAAGGGGAAACGCCTCAAGCGCCGTCAGCCAAAGGAAAAATCCTTGCGGTGACAGCATGCCCGACAGGGATCGCCCACACGTTCATGGCTGCCGATGCTTTGAAGGAAAAAGCGAAAGAGCTTGGCGTTGATATCAAAGTTGAAACGAACGGTTCAAGCGGTATTAAAAATGGTCTGACAGCGCAGGAAATCGAAGATGCGGTTGCGATCATCGTCGCCGCCGACAAGCAGGTTGAAATGGATCGTTTCCAAGGTAAACACGTCATTGAAGTACCTGTGACAGCGGGAATCAGACGCCCGAAAGAATTGATTGAGCAAGCCTTGAAGCAAGATGCGCCAATCTATCAGGCGAAAGGCGGCGCTGCATCCGATTCTGAAGACGGAGCTGCCAAAGGAAAAGGCGGCGGCTTCTACAAACACCTGATGAGCGGTGTCAGCAACATGCTGCCATTCGTCGTCGGGGGCGGGATTTTAGTTGCGCTTTCATTCTTCTGGGGAATTAACGCAACCAAACCGGGAGATCCTACTTATAATGAGTTTGCAGCTGTTTTAAACAATATTGGCGGAACCAATGCCCTTGGATTAATCGTCGCTGTATTGGCCGGATTTATCGCTATGAGTATTGCAGACCGTCCTGGATTTGCGCCTGGTATGGTCGGCGGTTTCATGGCGACGCAAGCTGGCGCCGGTTTCCTAGGCGGGCTGATTGCCGGTTTCTTAGCTGGTTATATCGTTGTTCTCTTGAAGAAAGTATTTGCCGGACTTCCGCAAGTGCTTGACGGCTTAAAGCCTGTGTTACTTTATCCGCTGTTTGGGATCTTCTTTACCGGAGTCATTATGCATTATGTTGTCAACACGCCTGTCAAGATGATCATGGATGGCATGACACATTGGCTTGAAGGGCTTGGTACAGGAAACCTTGTTGTCATGGGTATTGTTTTAGGCGGTATGATGGCGATTGATATGGGAGGACCGATCAATAAAGCGGCCTTCACATTCGGTATCGCGATGATTGAAGCAGGAAACTTTGGACCGCATGCGGCAATCATGGCTGGCGGTATGGTGCCTCCGCTAGGAATCGCGCTTGCGACAACATTCTTTAAAAATAAGTTCTCAAAACGTGATCGTGAAGCTGGAATTACCAACTATGTGATGGGACTGTCATTTATCACTGAAGGTGCGATTCCGTTTGCGGCGGCAGATCCGGCCCGCGTCATCCCTGCATGTATGATTGGGTCAGCAGTCGCTGGCGGTTTATCCCAGTTTTTCCATGTCACACTGCAAGCACCGCATGGCGGAATATTCGTTCTCTTCTTTACCACAAATCATGCGCTGCTGTATCTCCTCAGTATCTTGATTGGTGCGGTTGTGACAGCTTTGATTCTCGGCGTTTTGAAAAAGCCGGTTCCAACTGAAAAATAAATGCTGAAAGTGCCACGGGGGAAACCTTGCGGCACTTTCTTTTTTCCTGTTTTCGGGTCTGGGCGTACACTGATTATGAATTCTCCCAAGACTTGTGATAAAGTATAGGAAAGCTTTATTTTCAACTTGTACATTGCAACAGACTGTTTTTAGGAGGAAGCGTTTTGACTGAAGAAAAATCCAAGAAAAAGAATAATTCTCTCTTTGAATGGGTAAAAGCCATCATTATCGCAGTCGCTCTGGCTTTATTGATCCGGGCGTTTTTATTTGAACCGTATTTAGTTGAAGGCACTTCGATGGATCCGACACTGCATGACGGGGAACGTTTGTTCGTTTATAAAACGGTTAAATACATTGGGGAGTTTGAACGCGGGGATATCGTCATCATTGACGGAGATGAAAAAAATGTCCACTATGTTAAGCGTCTGATCGGTCTGCCGGGAGATACCGTGCAAATGAAAGATGACACGCTTTATATTAACGGGAAGAAAGTCGCCGAGCCGTATCTGGCGGAAAACAGAAAAGAGGCGAAAGCGGTCGGCGTCAAACTGACGGGTGATTTTGGCCCTGTTAAAGTTCCGGAAGGCAAGTATTTCGTGATGGGGGACAACCGGCAGAGATCGATGGACAGCCGCAACGGACTCGGGCTGATCGATAAAAAACGGGTTGTCGGAACATCGCAATTCGTGTTTTTCCCGTTTAATGAAATCCGAAAAACAGACTAAAAAAAGCCTGACGTCCCCCGGGACGGTCAGGCTTTTTTTAAGACATCACGGACGCCAGCACCGCGATAAACAGGACGGTGACGAACACTGACGCCATGATGAGAAGAACGCTGTAAAGGGTTTTGATTTGCGCGGTTTCTTTTCCTTTTTTCGCAAGGATTCTTTTGGCATAGATATGAACAAACGCGTAAATCAGAGCAATCCCGATGTAAAGGCCTAAATCACGCGCTGTAAAACCGGTTACTGCCAGATATACACCGGCAAAAAAAATAAACATGCAGTATTCTGTCAGAGTGATAAGCTTCATGTTTTCCTCCGTCTAACGATCCGTGTTTTCTTCAAATATCACCTTTTTATAATATATCTTTTGCAGCCATCCTACAAGAAGGCCGAACCCTATCAAAAGACATGCGAATACAAAAAAATCAAAAGTCCACATATTATATCCTTTGAAAAACCCGATCGCCAACGTAGCGATGACCATGGTGAGTGATAGAAAAGCCGCGTGCCGGGGCCTTGTGTTTACCCATCTGATAATATCCGGGTCATCTTTTATATTCATTTATCCTTCCCCCATTCTTCATTAATTGTAACATATTGTCACAATGAACATACAAAAAAAGCGCATGTCGGCTTTGCGCTTTATAGCTTCATCACATCAGAGCATTTCTCTTATAGGTCATTCGTGTTATACTCTTTTTAATGAAGGAATATGGAGGATATTAAATGATAGCTGTTCATAATGTAAGCTTGCGGTTTGCAGACCGGAAGTTATTTGAAGATGTCAACATTAAATTTACGCCCGGAAACTGCTACGGGCTGATCGGGGCCAATGGCGCCGGGAAATCTACATTTTTGAAAATTTTGTCAGGGGAGATTGAGCCGCAAACAGGCGATGTTCATATGAGCCCCGGCGAGCGCCTCGCCGTTCTGAAGCAAAACCACTTTGAGTATGAAGAATATGAAGTGCTGAAAACGGTCATCATGGGCCATAAGCGCCTTTATGAAGTGATGCAGGAGAAAGACGCCATTTACATGAAGCCGGACTTTTCCGATGAAGACGGGATTCGCGCTGCCGAGCTGGAAGGCGAGTTTGCCGAGCTGAACGGCTGGGAAGCGGAAGGAGAAGCGGCGATATTATTAAAGGGGCTTGGCATTCCTGAAGAGCTCCATACGAAAAAAATGGCCGATCTCGGCGGATCTGATAAAGTGAAAGTGCTTCTTGCCCAGGCGCTCTTTGGAAAGCCTGATGTGCTCCTTCTCGATGAGCCGACGAACCATTTGGATATTCAGGCGATTCAGTGGCTTGAGGAGTTCTTGATCAATTTTGAGAATACGGTGATCGTTGTGTCTCATGACCGTCACTTTTTAAATAAAGTCTGCACACACATCGCTGATTTGGATTTTAATAAAATCCAAATCTATGTCGGAAACTATGATTTCTGGTATGAATCAAGCCAGCTCGCTTTGAAAATGGCACAGGAAGCCAATAAGAAAAAAGAAGAGCAGATCAAGCAGCTTCAGGAGTTCGTCGCCAGATTCAGCGCCAATGCCTCCAAATCAAAGCAGGCGACATCAAGAAAAAAACTGCTTGAGAAAATTACGCTGGATGATATTAAACCGTCGTCACGCAAGTATCCTTACGTCAATTTCACGCCTGAGCGTGAGATTGGAAATGATGTGCTTGTCGTCAAAGACCTGTCCAAAACGATCGACGGTGTCAAAGTTCTTGATTCGGTCAGCTTTATGATGAACAAGGATGATAAAATCGCGTTTACGGGACGCAATGAGCTTGCTGCGACAACGCTCTTTAAAATCCTCGCCGGGGAAATGGAGCCTGACAGCGGGACATTTAAGTGGGGTGTGACGACATCCCAGGCGTTTTTCCCGAAAGACAACAGCGAGTATTTTGAAAACAGCGATTTGAACCTTGTCGACTGGCTCCGCCAATTTTCCCCGCATGATCAAAGCGAAAGCTTCCTGCGCGGATTTTTAGGCAGAATGCTGTTCTCCGGAGAAGAAGTGCTCAAAAAAGCAAGCGTCCTCTCAGGGGGAGAAAAAGTCCGCTGCATGCTGTCGAAAATGATGCTCTCCGGAGCGAATGTGTTAATGCTGGATGAGCCGACAAACCATTTGGACCTTGAATCGATTACAGCTTTAAATAACGGCTTAATCAGCTTTAAAGGCGCCATGCTGTTTACATCTCATGACCATCAGTTTGTCCAGACGATCGCCAACCGGATCATCGAGATCACACCAAACGGCATCGTCGATAAACAAATGAGCTATGACGAGTTTTTGGAAGATAAAACGGTACAGGACAAGCTTGCCGAACTTTACGCATAATTCCAGAAACCCCGCCTGAAAAAGCGGGGTTTCTTATATCAAGGAGATGGTCGCTATGTCATGCCGAAAGGCTCTTGAGCAATATATTCAAGCAACAAACACGCATGTGTTTGCAAATGTCAAAAAGCTTCTTGACCCCGACGCGGTGTATTGGTTTTCGGATCAGACGTGTTCGGGCTTTGAGGAGATTCAGCGTTACTTTGAAAACGCCTGGAAGCAAATCGAAAACGAAATATACAGCGCCGAGGATGTCAGCTGGATCACGGAAACAGACGAACAGGCCGTTTGCCTGTATACGTACAAATGGAAAGGGTATTATCAAGGCGAACCGGTTTCCGGGGCAGGCCGTGCGACAAACGTATTTATAAAGGACGAGTCGGGAAGCTGGAAGCTGAAGCACGAGCATTTAAGCAGCTTGCCGAAATCGTGATGAACCGGAGTGTGCTTTGCCGGGATCATTGGACGCTTTTTTAGCCGTTACAGTCACAGGCTGAAGCGTGCAAGGGTCGGAAGTTTTTGGGAGCGGGCATTCGTCTTCGATACCATATAAAAGGACCTCAGAGACTTTCTGAGGTCCTTTTTTAGGCGGATCTTAAATCGCCCAGTTGCCGTTTCTGAAAATCGGCTCTCTCTTTCCGTCGGCCGTGATGCCGTCGATATCCATTTCTCCTGAGCCGATCATAAAATCAACGTGTGTGATGCTCTCATTTAAACCTTCTTTTGCAAGCTCTTCACGCGTCATGTTTTTGCCGCCTTCGATGTTGAAGGCATAAGCGCTTCCGATGGCGAGATGGTTTGACGCATTTTCGTCAAACAGCGTGTTATAAAATAAAATATTGGATTTGGAAATCGGTGAATCGTGCGCGACCAAAGCGACTTCACCTAAATAGTGCGAGCCTTCATCCGTTTCGATCAGCTCTTTTAAAATCTCTTCGCCTTGTTCGGCAGTTACATCGGTGATCCGGCCGTTTTCAAATGTCAGTGTAAAACCGTCGATGAGATTGCCGCCATAGCTTAACGGTTTCGTGCTGGAAACGGTTCCGTTCACACCGTCTTTTTTCGGTGCGGTAAAGACTTCCTCCGTCGGCATGTTGGCCATAAACTCATCGCCTTGTTCGTTTACACTGCCGGCTCCGACCCACAGATGTTTTTCAGGAAGCTCAATGGTCAAATCGGTCCCGTCGGCTTGATAGTGAAGGGCCTTATAGTGTTTGTCATTTAAAACACTTACTTTTTCGCGGAGCATCTGGTCATGGTCTTTCCACGCCTGAACAGGGTCATCGCGGTCGACCCGCGTCGTCTTGAAAATTTCATTCCATAGCTTTTGAACCGCTTCTTCTTCGCTCATGTCCGAAAATACTTTTTGCGCCCAAGCTGGTGAAGGGGCAGCCACAACGGTCCAGCTGACTTTATCGGACTGAATCATTTGCCTGTATGTATGCAAAGCTTTTCCGGCCGCTTTCTGCTGTGCTGCAATTCGCTTCGAATCGATTCCTTTTAAGAGGTCCGGGCTTGATGAGACAATCGAAATAAAGGCAGCGCCTTCCTTAGCCATCGTCTCCACCCCTTTGGCTTCCCATTCCGGATACTCTGCAAACGCTTCGAAAGGGGCGAGCTCGTATTTCAGCCTTGTGACTTCATCATCCTGCCAGCGGACTGTCACATGCTTTGCACCTCGCTCATAGGCGCTTTTCACAAGCAGACGGGCAAAATCGCGGACTTCCGTCGAAGCGTTGATCACGACCTTTTGGCCCTTTTGGACATTGACGCCGACTTCTGTGACAAGCTGTGCGTATTTACTCAGTTTATCGGTAAACGAATTCATTGGCAAAACCTCCTTTATTGTCGTAAACATCATACCAAAAATTGAATTGAAAAGAAAAAAAAGACGCAGCGGCAGGGCTGCGAATTTTTTTAGCGGTTTAATTTGGCTGTTTGTTCAGGAGGGGATGGCATATGCATGAGCGAAATGCTCATTCCCCCGAGAATGATGCCGCTTAAAATGACGGTAATAGCCACGCGTCTTCCCAAATCTCTGAGCATGTTTTTCCTCCTTATCGTTTATCCATTCCTCACGATATGAAGGAAGCCGGCAAAAAAGACGTGGAAAACAAAATTATTTTGCGGCTTTTTGCAATTTATCAATCACATCAAGCGAACGTCCTGTCCCGATGGCGACAGATTCAAGCGGATTTGCGGCGACATGCACCGGTACGACGATTTCCTGTGAAAGCCATTCTTTGATCCCGTTTAAGAGGGCGCCGCCTCCCGTTAAAATCACGCCGCGGTCGACGATGTCCCCGCTCAGCTCGGGAGGGCAGTCCTCAAGAGTAGCTCTGATGGCTTCAATAATGTGAAGAAGAGATTCGCGCATGGCAGCCTGGATTTCATTTGATTCAAGGGTAATCGTTTTCGGCAGGCCTGTGACAAGATCGCGCCCTCTGACTTCCATCGTCTTTGTTTCATGCTCGATCAGAGCGTAGCCGATCTCAATTTTGATTTCCTCTGCCGTCCGTTCTCCGATCAGCAGGTTGTATTTTTTTCTGACGAATGTCACGATGTCTTCGTCAAGCTGATCGCCGCCGATCCGGATAGAATGGCAGGATACCACGCCTCCGAAAGAAATAATGGCCACCTCTGTCGTTCCCCCGCCAATATCGACGACGACATTTGCGACGGGCTCATCAACGGGCAGATCAGCGCCGATCGCCGCAGCGACAGGCTCTTCGATCAAATGCACCTGCTTGGCTCCGCAATTTTTCACGGCATCGCTGATGGCCCGTCTTTCAACAGCGGTGGAACCGGATGGCGTACACACCACAACACTCGGCTTTCTGAATGTAAAGCCGATATTTTTGCCCGCTTTTTTCATGATCTGTTTGAGAAGGTCTGTCGTCATGTCGTAATCGGCAATAACGCCGTCTTTCATTGGGCGTACCGCAACGATTTTGCCCGGCGTTTTTCCGATCATGTTTTTAGCCTCGGTGCCGACCGCCAACACGTTCTTTGTTTCCGTATCCACGGCGACAACGGAAGGCTCGTTTAAAATGATTCCTTTATTTTTGCTGTAAACCAATATGTTCGCTGTTCCTAGATCAATTCCGATCTCGGTCGTTTGAAACATGTTTTCACCCAATCTCTATTTAAAATTTTTTTCGAAAATCTTCGTGCTGAAAAAAGAATTTCATTTAAATTTTCTCATGAAATCATCGATTTATGGGGGTTTGTGACGGTTTTGAAAACAACCTGTAAAATGATGACCTCATATTTACATCACAAGAACATTATTTCATTTTTGTGTCTAATTTTTTTGCTGAAGAAAGGTGAAACAGGGAAACCTTTCATGCTTTTTGTACGTCTATCGTTATACTAAGACATTATCTTAGAAAAATAGAAACAAAGAGGAAGTAGGCGAAAGTTTTGAAAGCAATAGGAGTTGTAAGAAAAGTGGACGAACTCGGCCGCATCGTGATGCCGATTGAATTGAGAAGGGCTCTTGATATCTCGATCAAGGACAGCATTGAATTCTTCGTCGATCAGGATAAAATCATCCTGCAAAAGTATAAACCGCACGGCGTCTGCTTGATTACCGGTGAGATAACCTCTGAAAACCGCGCATACGGAAACGGGAACATTACGCTCAGCCCTGAGGGTGCTGAATTGCTGTTGGAGGAAATTAAAACCAAATTGAATCAGGAGAAAGCTTAACATCAAGCGCCCTTCTTACAGAAGGGTTTTTTTTCATCATTGTCGAAAAAAAGCCCTCTCACAAAACGAATCCGTCTATCACCTGAAAGATTCATCAATTTTAGACGATAAATACTTCGAACAATCCTCTCAAAGATGCTGTAAAGAATGTTACAATTGACTGAGAAATAGAAGTGGCAGGTGGGGGCATGAAAAGGTATCAAGGACGGATCATTTCAACCGTACTGGCAATGACTTTCATTATGTTTTGGAATTATTTATTTTACGGAGTATTGGGAAACAAAATTAACTGGACGGTTGATGTGCTGTTTACACTGGTGACATTAATCAGTGTATGGTGGCTTACGCTTTACATCGATGAGTCGAATCAGCTCGTCTATAAGCTGAAGGAAAGCGAGAAAAAATACAAACAGCTATCAGCAGAAACCAACCGTATCATGGATAACCTGCAGGAGATCGTCTTTCAGACCGACCGGAAAGGGATCATCACCTTTTTGAACCAGGCGTGGACCACCCTGACAGGCTACAGTGTCGAATCAAGCCTCGGGACGATGTATAACGATTACTTTGATCATGAAGAGCGCATTTCAAATCATCTGAATCAGCAGCTGAAGAACAAGGAGCATGAAGGAAGAATCGAAGTCTTATATCATCGAAAAGACGGAAGCAAGTTTTGGGGCGAAGTCCACTATAAATTATATTATACAAACGGCCAATTTACGGGAAGCCTGGGGACGCTGACAGATGTTACAGAGCGGAAAAAAGCCGAAATGGAGCTGTTTAAATCAAATCAGCGGCTTGCCATGCAGTCGCAAAAGCTTGCGATGGCGGGGCAGCTTGCCGCCGGGATCGCCCATGAAGTCAGGAACCCTCTGACCTCTGTTAACGGTTTTTTGCAATTGATGAAAACCGAGTATCCAGACAGATCCAGCTACTTTGACATTATTTTTTCCGAGATCAAAAGAATCGACTGTGTGCTTGGCGAACTGCTTGTGCTGGCCAAACCCCATCAGGTTCAATTTAAGAAAATCAAAATCAATTCAGTGCTTCGTCAGGTCGCGACCTTGCTTGAAACCAATGCCGTGCTTTCCCGCATCAAAATCGAAAAAACGTTTGAAAACGGGAAAGAATGGGAAATCAACGGTGATGAAAATCAAATTAAGCAAGTGTTTATTAACTTAATCAAAAATGGAATTGAAGCCATGCCTGATGGAGGGAAAATCACCATTTCCACTGAACAGGAAGATGATTTCGTAAAGGTGAGCATCAAAGATGAGGGCGGCGGCATTTCCCAAGCCGATTTGGCAAAGCTGGGCGAACCTTTCTTTTCTACGAAAGAAGAAGGGACAGGACTCGGTCTGACAATTTGCCTGAACATCATCGGTGCTCATAACGGGGAAATGAAGATCGACAGCAAATTGGGTGAGGGGAGCACCTTCCACATTCTGCTGCCGATCGATAAAGATGAACCGCTTGACAAGCAGTATGCTGAGGAAACATATTGCGGTCACACGACGTAAAAATAATAGAGGAAAAATATGATGTCGTATGATAGAATTTGTTAAAGATTGACCGATGGAGGAATAACCGATGAAAAAAGAATTTGCAGTAATTGGACTCGGCCGGTTCGGCGGCAGCATTTGCAAGGCGCTGAGCGAGGAAGGCTTAGAAGTGATGGCGATCGATGTCGATGAGGATCGGGTGAACGAATACGCCAAAATCGCTTCACATGCTGTAATAGGAGATACAACTGACGAATCTGTGCTTAAAAACCTCGGACTCCGCAATTTTGATCATGTTATTGTGGCAATCGGGGAAAATATTCAGGCGAGCATTTTAACGACGCTGATTTTAAAAGAGCTCGGCGTTAAAATGATCACGGTGAAAGCGCAAAATGACTACCACGAAAAGGTGCTGTCCAAAATCGGAGCCGACCGGATCGTTCATCCGGAGCGTGAAATGGGCAAAAGAATTGCTCATAATATCGTCTCCAACAATGTGCTCGACTATCTTGAACTCTCAGATGAACACAGTCTCGTCGAAATCGCGGCGAACGGCAAACTGGCCGGAAATACGCTGCTTGATCTTGATATTCGCGCCAGGTACGGCATTAATATCGTCGCGATTAAGCGCGAGAAAGAAGTGATTGTTTCCCCGCTTGCAACGGAGGAGATTCAAAAAGACGATATCTTAATCGTCATCGGCTCGAACCCCGACATTGAAAGGTTTGAAAAAAAGGTGTTTCAACGATGATCAAACAAGCCGTAAGCGTTTTGCGCTTACGGTTTTTTTTATCTTTTCATTGACTGTTGAGAGCGATTCGGCTACGATATTGAACCATATACATCAGAAAAAGAGAGGGGTTATCAACCTTTGGATAAAGAGGTGCTCATCAATCGGCTCGGCGCTGCCAGTCATCGCAAAAAAGCTGATACAGTCATCAAAAACGGAAAAATCATGGATGTTTTCAATCAGGAATGGTTGGAGACGGACATTGCCATTGAAAACGGAGCCATCGTCGGTTTAGGCGATTATGAGGGAGAGAACATCATTGACGCAAAAGGGCAGATGATTGTTCCCGGATTTATTGACGGACATGTTCATATCGAGTCTTCGATGGTGCCGCCGGCCGAATTTGCCAAAGCGGTGATTCCTCATGGTGTCACAACCGTAATCACAGACCCCCACGAAATCGCCAATGTCTCAGGAATCAAAGGGCTGACATTTATGATGGAACAAGCCCGCCGGACGAAGCTGAACATTCATTTTATGCTTCCTTCATGCGTTCCTGCTGCAGCGTTTGAAAAGTCCGGAGCGGTGTTGAATGCAGAGGATCTGAAGCCTTTTTACAACCGCAATGAAGTGCTCGGCCTTGCCGAGGTGATGGATTATGTTGCGGTGGAGGCGGCCGAAAGCGATATGACGCAAAAGCTTGCTGACGCTCATCTCGCCGGCAAGCGGATCGACGGGCACCTGGCCGGTCTTCCGCCCAAGCTTGTCAACGTCTACAGGGCCGCAGGCGTGCTGACCGATCATGAGGTGACAACCCCGGAAGAAGCGCTTGAAAGAATCAGAAGGGGAATGTACGTCATGCTCAGAGAGGGGTCTGTTGCTAAGAATGTACGGCATGTACTGCCTGCGGTCAATGAGAAAAATGCAAGGCGTTTCTTTTTTTGTACGGATGACAAACATTTGGATGAGCTGATTGATGAAGGGAGTATCAATCATCAGGTTAAACTGGCCATTCAATCCGGACTTGATCCTTTTCTCGCATATCAAATGGGAAGTCTTCATGCAGCGGAATGCTACGGCTTGAAAACGAAGGGAGCTGTTGCCCCCGGTTATGATGCAGACCTTCTGTTCATCAGCGACTTAACAAATGTGGACATCACACAGACGATGATCGGCGGTGTGATCTATAAAGAAGCCGATACATGCCTTTCCAGCAGCAAACTTGACGCCGCCTTGCTTCAATCCGTGCACCTGCCCAAGTTCGAGCTATGCGACCTTGAGATTCCGATTGTTCAAGACAGGGATATCCGTGTCATCGAAATTATTCCCAACCAGCTTGAAACAAGGCTTTTTTTGACCAAGCCGGATGAAGAACCGAATTTTCAGGCCGATACAGAAAACGATTTGCTGAAGATCGCGGTGATAGAACGTCACAGCGGCAAAAAGGAAATCGGTCTTGGCATTGTCAAAGGATTCGGATTAAAAGAAGGGGCGATTGCGACGACCATTTCCCACGACTCTCATAATCTGATTGCTGTCGGGACAAACGATCGGGATCTGTTGAAAGCGATCGAACGACTCGGGGAAATCGGCGGAGGTTTGACCGTGGCCAAAGCAGAGAAAGAACTTCATTCCGTCGCCCTGCCAATAGCGGGGCTATTGTCCGACAAGCCGATTGACACCGTCAATGAAAGCTTGCTGTCACTTCATGAAGCATTGCAGCAAACCGGGTTTTCAGGTGATTTTAATCCATTTTTAACCCTTTCATTTCTGGCGCTTCCCGTCATTCCCGATATCAAGATGACGACGGAAGGACTGTTTGATGTGAAGGCCTTTCAGCATATTCCGATTCAATCCTAAAAAAACGGATACACCTATTGGTGTATCCGTTATTATTTACACTTCCATAATGATCGGCAGGATCATTGGGCGGCGCTTCGTTTTTTCGTATAGGAAAGGTGCGAGTGTGTCCGTGATTTCGTTTTTGATTTCAGACCACTGCGTTGTTTTGCGCTCCATCACTTTTTGAAGGTGGCTTGCGATCAGGTCTTGCGCTTCATTAATCAAATCGCCTGATTCCCTCATGTAGACAAAGCCTCTTGAAATTAAGTCAGGTCCTGCGGACACTTTGAATTCTTTCATATTGATGCTGACTACGACAATGACGAGCCCTTCTTCAGAAAGGATGCGGCGGTCGCGAAGCACAATGTTGCCGATATCGCCGATGCCGCTTCCGTCAATATAAACATTGCCGGAAGGGATTTTTCCCGCGACAGATGCTTCATCACTTGTCAAAGCAAGCACTTCACCATTATCCATGATAAAGCAGTTTTCCTCCGGAATCCCGCAATCTGTCGCCAGTTTCACGTGCATTTTCTGCATTCGGTATTCACCGTGAATCGGCATGAAGAATTTCGGCTTGATCAAACGAAGCATCAGCTTTTGTTCTTCCTGCCCGCCGTGTCCGGACGTATGAATATTCGTCACGGCTCCATGGATGACATCTGCACCCGCCCGGTAAAGCTGATTGATCGTGCGGCTGACACTGATCGTATTGCCCGGGATCGGAGAAGATGAAAATACGACCGTATCCCCGGGGTTGATGGAGATTTGCCGGTGGGTGCCGTTTGCAATCCGTGATAGCGCGGCCATCGGTTCACCTTGGCTTCCGGTACAGAGAATCGTTACCTTTCCGGCAGGCAGCCTGTTGATTTCATTCCCTTCAATAAACGTGTTTTTCGGGCATTTAATATATCCGAGTGTTTGTCCGATTTCAATGGCATTCTCCATGCTTCGTCCAAAAACGGCAACTTTTCGCCCGTTGGCAACAGCCGATTCGATCACCTGCTGCAGACGGTGAATGTTTGAAGCGAAGGTCGCAAAGATGATCCGGCCTTCAACTTTGCGGAAAATATCATCAATGCTTTCACCGACTTTGCGTTCTGACATGGTGAAGTCAGGGATTTCACTGTTTGTGCTGTCAGACAGCAGACAAAGTACGCCTTCTTTGCCGATTTCGGCCATCTTGGTTAAGTTGGCTGGTTCGCCTACCGGAGTAAAATCAAATTTAAAGTCACCGGTATGTACGATGTTTCCTTGCGGCGTTTTGACGACGATCCCGTATGAGTCAGGAATGCTGTGGGTCGTCCGGAAGAAAGAAACAGCTGTTTTTCTGAATTTGACAATATCGTCCTCTTCAATAATATGAAGTTTTGTCTGGCGCAGAAGGCCGTGTTCTTCAAGCTTTTTTCTCAAGAGGCCGATCGCCAGCTGTCCGCCGTAAACAGGGATGTTGACCTGTTTCAAAAGGTATGGGATGCCTCCGATGTGGTCTTCATGTCCGTGCGTAATGAAAAGGCCTTTGATCTTTTCTTCATTTTTGACTAAATAAGTGTAATCTGGGATGACATAATCGATTCCGAGAAGCTCGTCCTCGGGAAACTTAATGCCTGCATCGATCAGCACAATCTCGTCCTGAAATTGTACACCGTACGTGTTTTTGCCGATTTCCCCAAGTCCGCCAAGGGCAAATACAGCCGTTTGGTCATTTTTAACAAATTTCATTCATTCATAACTCCAATACTTTAAAATTTTCGCTTTGCTTTTCGTATTCTAAAAAAGCGCCTTCAACTTCCTGTATAAACTCAATGTTGTAATTGTATTGTTTTAATTTAGATCTGACTTCACGTTCAGATTGAGCTTCCACAAAAATTGAATCTGTTTTTTCACGAACAGGTACTTCGTCATTACTGCCCTGAAAAAATACCTTATAAATCATCCAAATCTCTCCTTAACTGCCGATTGTTAGACTCATCTTTCTATTATATGCGAAATTGCTTTATAAGAAAAGCGCCTGAGAAAAAAAGGACCCTTCCACATGTGTGAAGGTCCTTTTTAAGCAATCGACTTTCTGCGCATCATACCATTCAGCTGTTTTTTTAATTTCTTCCGCAGACGGCGAAGCATTCGGTTTCCTCCTTTCTCTGACTTGTCCCCATGCCGGTCTTGTTTCTTTAGTTCTATTATATGATGAATTTGTCTATTGTTACATGGTTATTATTGGCATGTGGATTTTGTTTTGGTTTTCAAGTGAAAAGGTTTTCTCTGGACGTTAGTTTTTGTATGATGGAACAGGAGAACGATAAATGATACAAGCTAAGGAGACCTGCAATCATGGATAAAAAGCTGATTTTTTTTGATATCGACGGAACCATTTATGATCATGATAAAAAGATTCCCGCGAGTACAAAACGGGCCATTTCCGATTTGAAAGCGCACGGACACCATGTTTTCATCGCGACAGGAAGGGCTCCGTTCATGGTTGGTGAAGTTCTCGAAGAACTGGACATCCATTCATTTGTCTCATATAACGGACAGTATGTCGTATTCGAAGGTGAGGTCATCTATAAAAACCCGCTATCTGCCGCCTCCCTGGAAAGTTTGCTGGAACATTCGGATCAATGCGGCCACCCGATCGTTTTTATGGGAGAAGAGGGAATGCGCGCTTCGATCGGGGATCATCCCTCTATTCTTGAAGGGATCGGCAGCTTAAAAGTGGCACCTCCGCAGCCTGACCGCTCCTATTATCAAGGAAGGGACATTTTTCAAGTGCTTCTCTTCTGTGATGAGAAGGATGAAGAGCAGTACCGCCGGTTTCGGGAATTCAATTTCATCCGCTGGCACGAGCGTTCGACAGATGTTCTGCCTGCTGGAGGCTCAAAAGCGGAAGGGATCAAAAAGGTCATCGAAAAGCTGCCGTTTGCAAGAAAGGATACATATGCGTTTGGAGACGGTCTGAACGATCTGAAAATGATCGAATTTGCGGGGACGGGAGTTGCGATGGGCAACGCTGTCGAAGAGCTGAAAAAGATCGCCGACTTCGTCACGAAACCGGTTGATGAAGATGGGATTGCATATGCGGTTGAAGCGCTTGGCCTTTTAAAATAGCTGAAGCGGATCGAACTTTCGATCCGCTTTTTGCCGCTATCTGCCGACAGGTATTGCGTTTTCCGGCTCTTTCAGCGGATTTTCTTTGTCGATATGGTCATAGAACATAATGCCGTTTAAGTGATCGATTTCGTGCTGGAAGACGATCGCAGGGTAGCCCTTTAAACGGATGTCAATGTTTTCGCCTTCAAGCGTCGTCGCTTTTACTCTGATCCGCGCATAGCGCGGGACGAAGCCCGGGATCGGCTCGTCAACCGACAGGCAGCCTTCACCGCTTGTCAAGTAGCTTTTCTGGACGGAGTGGCTGACAATCCGGGGATTAAAAAGCGCGTAGCTGTATAATGTGCCGTCTTCGCCTTCGGCATGGACGGCGATCATTCTTTTATTGACATTAATTTGCGGAGCGGCGAGGCCCACTCCTGGACGAAGATTGTATTTTTGAGCGATCTCGGGGTCTTGACTGTTTTTGACAAACTCGATCATTTCAGTCAGCTGCTTTATCTCCGTTTCATTTGCTGGCAATTGCACTTCTTCGGCGACGGTTCTCAAAGCGGGATGACCGTCGCGGACAATGTTTTCCATTGTAATCAACTTCTTCACTCCCACTGATTAATATGTAAAGTATAGCGGATGTTCTCCCCGGCGTGCAATGTCTCTGCATCATAAATGACCAGCCAAAAAAGCGGCTGGTCTTGTTGATTTCACTGAACTAGCAGCCTAAATAAGCCGCACCTACAATAATCAGCAATATAAAGAGAACAACGATCAAAGCGAATGTGCGGCCGTAGCCATATCCACCGTATCCGCCGCCGTACCCGTATCCAGGGCAGCAATAACCGTACATATGAAGACCTCCTCCGTAGTTTTACGCAAAGCCTTTTTTCTTTAGTAGGCATAGCGTCTAATATAAATTATGTAAAAGTCGGATGGTTGTATAGTCGAATGCCCAACATCACGTAAATTTCCCAAATTGATTTTGTTCTAAAACCGTCCCTCCATACATACCGATCTTGTATCGGCATGTCCAAAAACACCGGGATTTTTTGTTGTCAAACATACGAATAAACTTTATAGTGGAATTTGTCTAGATTGGGGGAAGTCAGAGTGAAATCATCAACATTGCGTGTGCCTGCCGTCCTTGCCGTTTTTTGTGCGGCGATATTTTTACTGGCGGGCTGCTTTTGGAAAGATCCCGTAAGTTCTTTGCACGGCTCTCTGGAAAAGATCGTCGAATTGGAAAAGCCGTTTAAAAAGGAGCAGGCATCTCTGAAAAGCTTGGAAAAAAACGAATCGAAGCTTTATGAAGAAATGATCAGGCTGAATATGGATGATTTTGATCAGGTTGTGAAGCTTTCCAATCAGGCGCTGAAAAACGCAGACAAACGCGAAGCGCATTTACAAACGGAAAAGGAAAGCATTGAAAAGGCAAAGCGCGAATTTGAAGCGAATAAAGAGACCGCCGAAAAGATCGGCGATGAAAAGGTGAGGAAAAAAGCGGAGAATGCCGCTTCTTATATGGAGAAGCGCTACAAGGCGTACGGGACGCTTTATGCAGCATATAAAAGCGCCATCGGACTTGACAAAGAATTGTACAAGCTCCTGCAAAATAAGGATCTCGAACTGAGCAAACTCGAAGCCCAGCTGAAGAAAATCAACAAATCGTATGATGATGTATTGAAGCGGAGCAAAGACTTCAACGCTTATACAAAAGATTTTAATCAAGCCAAAAAAGAGTTTTACAAGGCGGCAGGATTTAATGTGAAGGAGAGCTGATTTGAATCGGCTCTCCTTTTTTTGACAAAATCTGTATTGCTATTGTAATACAGATTCTTATCTATACTAGCACAGTTTTATCCCGTTCTGAAGACCGTTAAAACGGGAATTGAATAAAGCGAATACATTTATTGAAATTCGGGAATGAAATCGATTGACGTGTCACATTCGCTGGTGTAAACTTAGCCTTGGTGGAACTTGTTGTATTAGTTTGTTGCAAAAGATAAATGATACAGTTTTAGAACGCGTTGTATTGTCCTTACATAAAAGTTTCGACAACCATCAAAGCGGCTAATATGAAATAAATATGAGTTGCGCCCGTCAATTTAGGACACCCTAATTTTGTATGTATAAGGGATAAACGTCTATGACTGTTAAAAGAAAGGAAGAGGTGACTTGAATATGGCTGCAAAAACGAAAAAAGCAATCGTTGATAGCAAAAAGCAATTTGATGCCATTAAAAAGCAGTTCGAAACGTTTCAAATTTTGAATGAAGAAGGCGAAGTCGTAAATGAAACGGCAATGCCTGATTTATCAGACGATCAATTAAAAGAATTAATGCGCCGCATGGTGTTTACGCGAATTCTGGATCAGCGTTCTATTTCTCTGAACAGACAAGGCCGCCTCGGATTCTATGCGCCGACTGCCGGACAGGAAGCTTCTCAAATAGCAACGCATTTTGCGCTTGAGAAAGAAGACTTCGTCCTTCCGGGCTACCGTGACGTTCCGCAGCTGATCTGGCACGGGCTTCCGCTTTATCAGGCGTTCTTGTTCTCCCGCGGACATTTCCGGGGAAATCAAATGCCGGATGATGTTAATGCGCTTTCACCGCAAATCATCATCGGTGCGCAGTACATTCAGACAGCCGGTGTGGCCCTCGGTCTGAAAAAACGCGGCAAACAAGCAGTAGCGATCACTTATACAGGTGACGGAGGCGCTTCACAAGGGGATTTCTACGAAGGAATCAACTTTGCGGGTGCTTATAAAGCTCCGGCTATCTTCGTCGTCCAAAACAACCGCTATGCGATTTCTACACCTGTAGAAAAACAATCAGCAGCACAAACCATCGCTCAAAAAGCAGCGGCCGCCGGTATCGTCGGCATTCAAGTTGACGGAATGGATGCGCTTGCTGTGTACGCTGCTACCCGTGAAGCTCGTGAGCGCGCTGTTAACGGCGAAGGTCCGACACTGATTGAGACGCTTTGCTTCCGTTACGGTCCTCATACAATGGCGGGCGATGACCCGACGAAATACCGCACGAAAGAAATCGAGAATGAGTGGGAGCAGAAAGATCCGCTCGTACGTTTCCGCAAGTTCTTGGAAAACAAAGGCCTCTGGTCTGAAGAGGAAGAAAACAAAGTAATCGAAGAAGCAAAAGAAGAAATCAAACAGGCGATCAAGAAAGCCGACGAAGAGCCGAAGCAAAAAGTGACCGACCTGATCGACATCATGTATGAAGAGCTTCCTTACAACCTTGCAGAACAAAAGGAAATTTATAAAGAGAAGGAGTCGAAGTAAGCCATGGCGCAAATGACAATGATTCAAGCAATCACTGATGCGTTACGCACAGAACTGAAAAATGACGAAAATGTCTTAGTTTTCGGAGAAGACGTCGGTGTTAACGGCGGCGTGTTCCGTGCGACTGAAGGATTGCAAAAAGAGTTTGGTGAGGATCGCGTATTTGACACTCCTCTTGCCGAATCTGGTATCGGCGGTCTTGCACTCGGTATGGGCTTACAAGGTTTCCGTCCGGTAATGGAAATTCAATTTTTCGGATTCGTGTATGAAGTAATGGATTCAGTTTCCGGCCAAATGGCGCGGATGCGCTACCGTTCCGGCGGCCGCTGGACTTCTCCTGTTACAATCCGTTCCCCGTTTGGCGGCGGTGTTCATACACCAGAGCTTCACGCGGACAGCTTGGAAGGACTTGTTGCACAGCAGCCTGGACTTAAAGTCGTGATCCCTTCAACTCCGTACGATGCAAAAGGACTTTTGATTTCCGCGATCCGCGACAACGATCCGGTCGTCTTCCTTGAGCATATGAAGCTTTATCGTTCATTCCGCCAGGAGGTTCCGGAGGAAGAATACACAATTGAAATCGGAAAAGCCGATGTGAAGCGTGAAGGTACAGATCTTTCCATCATCACGTATGGAGCGATGGTTCACGAATCATTAAAAGCAGCTGAAGAACTTGAAAAAGAAGGCGTATCAGCTGAGGTTGTCGATCTTCGCACAGTCAGCCCGCTTGATATTGACGCAATCATCGCATCTGTTGAGAAAACAGGCCGTGCAATCGTTGTTCAAGAAGCGCAAAAACAAGCAGGTATTGCAGCGAACGTTGTAGCGGAAATCAATGACCGCGCCATCTTAAGCCTTGAAGCACCGGTGCTTCGCGTGGCAGCGCCTGATACTGTATTCCCATTCTCTCAAGCTGAAGGCGTTTGGCTTCCAAACCATAAAGACGTGCTTGAAACTGCAAAAAAAGTATTGGAATTTTAATCTAATCAGATATGAAGGAAGGGGAAAGTTGACGTTTGTCTTTTCCCTTCATGTATTTCCACAGTCAGGCGGGAATTTTCAGCCGTATAACTGACAGTCTGTGAAACAATAACAACTACGTAAATATCTTAGGAGGTCGAAAACTGTGGCATTTGAATTTAAACTTCCGGATATCGGGGAAGGAATCCACGAGGGCGAAATCGTAAAATGGTTCGTCAAGCCAAACGATGAGGTAAACGAAGATGACGTTTTGGCAGAGGTGCAAAACGATAAAGCTGTTGTAGAAATTCCTTCACCTGTTAAGGGAAAAGTATTAGAATTAAAAGTTGAAGAGGGAACAGTCGCAACCGTCGGGCAGACAATCATTACATTTGATGCACCAGGGTACGAAGATCTTCAATTTAAAGGTAGCGACGAATCATCAGAAGCTAAAACTGAAGAGGCTAAAGCAGAAGAAGCTGAAGCACCTGCACAAGAAACAGCAGCCAAGCAGGATGATGCAGACGCAGATCCGAATAAACGCGTCATCGCAATGCCTTCCGTTCGCAAATATGCTCGTGAAAAAGGCGTTGATATCGCGAAGGTTGCCGGTTCCGGCAAAAACGGACGGGTTCTCAAAGAAGATATCGACAGCTTCTTAAACGGAGGTGCAGCAGTAGAAGCTCCAGCTGCTCAAGCTGAAGAGAAAGCAGAACCTGCTCAACAGCCGCAAGCTGCAGTACAAGTTCCGGAAGGCGAGTTCCCTGAAACACGCGAAAAAATGAGCGGAATCCGCAAAGCCATCGCAAAAGCTATGGTGAATTCCAAACATACCGCTCCACACGTTACACTAATGGATGAAGTCGATGTAACAAACCTTGTCGCACACCGTAAGCAGTTTAAACAAGTTGCGGCTGACCAAGGCATTAAGCTGACTTACCTGCCTTACGTGGTAAAAGCTTTAACATCAGCTCTGAAAAAATATCCTGTACTTAACACATCAATCGACGATAATACAGATGAAGTGATTCAGAAGCACTACTACAACATCGGTATTGCAGCAGACACCGACAAAGGACTGCTTGTGCCGGTTGTTAAAAATGCGGACCGCAAAGCTGTGTTTGAGATTTCCAATGAAATCAACGAACTTGCGACAAAAGCGCGCGAAGGCAAGCTTGCTCCTGCTGAAATGAAAGGCGCTTCTTGCACAATCACCAACATCGGTTCTGCCGGCGGCCAATGGTTCACACCGGTTATCAACCATCCTGAGGTTGCGATCCTTGGAATCGGCCGTATCGCTGAAAAAGCGATTGTGCGCGACGGCGAAATTGTCGCTGCACCTGTTCTGGCTCTTTCTCTAAGCTTTGACCACCGTATGATCGACGGGGCAACTGCACAAAACGCGTTGAATCACATCAAGCGTTTACTGAACGATCCACAACTAATTTTAATGGAGGCGTAATGTCATGGTAGTAGGAGATTTCCCTATTGAAACAGATACTCTCGTCATTGGTGCGGGTCCTGGCGGCTATGTAGCTGCCATCCGCGCCGCTCAGCTTGGACAAAAAGTAACCATCGTTGAAAAAGGCAATCTTGGAGGCGTATGTCTGAATGTCGGATGTATCCCTTCAAAAGCGCTGATCAATGCAGGCCACCGTTATGAGAATGCAAAGCATTCTGAAGATATGGGGATCACGGCTGAAAACGTAACAGTAGACTTTACAAAAGTTCAAGAATGGAAAGCCTCTGTTGTGAAAAAGCTTACCGGCGGTGTTGAAGGCCTTCTGAAAGGCAACAAAGTCGATATCGTAAAAGGTGAAGCATATTTCGTAGACAGCAATTCTGTTCGCGTGATGGATGAGAATTCAGCTCAAACCTACACATTCAAAAATGCGATCATTGCAACGGGTTCACGTCCTATTGAATTGCCAAACTTTAAATATAGCGACCGCGTCTTGAATTCAACCGGTGCATTGGCGCTGAAAGAAATTCCTAAAAAGCTCGTTGTCATCGGAGGCGGCTACATCGGTACAGAGCTTGGAACAGCCTATGCCAACTTCGGTACAGAAGTGGTTGTTCTTGAAGGCGGAGACGAAATCCTCCCAGGCTTTGAGAAGCAAATGAGCTCTCTTGTCAAACGCAACCTTAAGAAAAAAGGCAATGTTGAGATCCATACAAATGCGATGGCAAAAGGCGTCGAAGAAAAAGCAGACGGCGTAAGCGTGACGTTTGAAGTCAAAGGTGAAGAGAAAACCGTTGATGCTGACTACGTACTTGTAACGGTCGGACGCGTGCCGAACACAGATGAGCTTGGTCTTGAGCAAGTCGGCATTGAAATGACAGACCGCGGCATCATCAAAACAGACAAACAATGCCGTTCAAACGTTTCCAACATTTATGCAATCGGCGATATCATCGAAGGACCGCCGCTTGCCCACAAAGCATCTTATGAAGGCAAAATTGCTGCTGAAGCGATTGCCGGAGAAGCTGCGGAAATCGATTATCTCGGAATTCCAGCAGTTGTCTTCTCTGAGCCTGAGCTGGCATCAGTCGGCTACACTGAAGCACAGGCTAAAGAAGAAGGCCTTGAAGTGACAGCTGCCAAATTCCCATTTGCAGCTAACGGACGTGCGCTGTCATTAAATGAAACTGACGGTTTCCTTAAACTTGTGACACGCAAAGAAGACGGACTTGTCATCGGTGCGCAGATCGCCGGTGCCAGCGCTTCTGATATGATTTCTGAGCTGAGCTTGGCAATCGAAGCAGGAATGACTGCAGAAGACATTGCGATGACGATCCATGCTCACCCGACATTGGGAGAAATCACAATGGAAGCTGCGGAAGTAGCTATTGGAATGCCGATTCACGTCGTAAAATAAGCAGCAAAAAATCCCCCGTTAAACGGGGGATTTTTGTTTGAAGAAGATGTGCCGCCGGAGGCCGGAGATTCCCTGAAACAGAACAGCGCTTTTATGGTTTTAATTGCTCCTTAAGAAGCTTGACGATTTTTTCTTTATCTTTGATTTTTCCTTCAATTTTAACTAGTACTTTTTTATCATTGACAAGCAGCAAACATGGAAATATATGAACGTCCTTTTTCCACTTTCCCTTCTCCTCTAAAATTTCCATATTTGCAACCTGCTTGGGATATTCTTTTTTTAAATCCATCAGTGCATCATAATAAGCAATTTCACGATCCATATGCTCATCGTCGGAAAAAAAGATCAGTTTAACGTGAGGCTGTTCGTCACTTTGATGTTCGTCTTCAGTGTCTTGGGAAAACGAACATCCGCTCATGAAACATAAGAAACAAATGGCGGTGAAAATAGCTCGAAACAACATGACGTTTCTTCACCTCTCTATAAAATGCAAGCCGATTTTCCTGGTTCTGTTATTTCCATTCATTAGTAAACAATTCCTATTTTATCATTGATCCTCTAAAAAATGATCACTTGTTACCCATTTGTTACATAAATGAAAACTCTTGTTTTTTCTTGATCCGTACACAGATGAGGTTTGCTTATAGGAATAAAGACTTACTCGTCAAATCGGCTGAAAATTGCTCTCCTAAAAGAAAATGTGTTGAATACACTTGATTGAGGGAAGGAGCGATTTTCCTGTCTGCCCGTTTTTTGAAAAATGAGCAAAATAATATAAATGTGTTATACAATTTACCGTTGACAACGACAATGTGACATCATATTATAAAAGTAACCAAAGAGATAAACCGCTTCCATTTTGAAACGAAAAGGGGAATGAAAAATGGGCACGATCGTTTGTCAGGACTGTAATGAGCCGATTCAGCATTTTGAAGATGAGAAAGTGACGATCCTTTACGGTACGTGTGGAAAGTGCAACTGCCATTTGGAAGAGAAGGAGTAGAAAAAAAGCATGCGGCTTTTAAACGGCCGCATGCTTTTCATTTTTAAAGGATGGCTTGCTGTTCTTTGATGACGCGAATCATGTGCAGTGTGTCATCTTCCGGCCCCTGAACGGGCAGGCCCGCTTCAAGGTTCTTTTCAATGTAGTTGATATTGTCTTCTGTAATAATTTCTCCCGGAATGAAAATCGGAATCCCCGGCGGATATACCATGACAAACTCGGCGATAATCCTTCCGGCCGCTTTTTTGAACGGTACGACTTCCGTGTTGGCGTAAAACGCATCACGGGGTGTCATGGCGAGCGCCGGTATATTCGGCAGCAGCACCTCCGGTGTACGTTTACTTTCTTGAGATGAAACCGCCTGATGAACGATATCGGTCAGCGCTTGAACGAGTACGTCTGCGTCTTCTTTGCGGTCTCCCGGCGTAAAAATGCAAAGGATGTTGTATAAATCGGAAAGTTCGACTTCAATATGATACGACTCGCGCAGCCACTTTTCCACATCGTGTCCCGTCAAACCAAGATTTTTGACAGAAATAATCAGCTTTGTCGGATCATAATCATAAGCTGCCTTAGTGCCGAGAATATCCCTGCCCACACAAAAGATGCCTTTGATGCCGTTGATGCGCTTCCTTGTTTCTTCGGCCAGCTTGATCGTCTGTTCAATTAATTCGTGCCCTTCCGTCGCCAAACGCTTTCTGGCGACATCGAGGGAAGCGAGAAGTAAGTAGGATGTTGATGTTGTCGTCATCATGCTTAAAATCGATTGAACCCTCTCTTTTGATACAAGTCCTTCTCTGATATTCAGCACTGAGCTTTGTGTAAGCGAACCTCCGAGTTTATGGACGCTCGTTGCCGCCATATCGGCCCCCGCCTGCATGGCTGATAGGGGGAGCTTTTCATGGAAATGGATATGAACACCGTGTGCTTCATCAACGAGCACAGGGACGTCAAATGAATGGGCGAGCTCTACGATGCTTTTTAAATCGGCAGCAATACCGAAGTAAGTCGGATTGATGACGAGAAGACCTTTGGCATCCGGATGCTCCTCGAGCGCTTTTTTCGCGGATTCGGGCGTAATGCCGTGTGAGATCCCCAGTTCATCATCGATTTCCGGATGAATGAAAATGGGAACGGCTCCTGAAAAGACGATCGCGGACATCACCGATTTATGGACGTTCCTCGGTACGATAATTTTGTCTCCAGGCCCGCAGACAGCCATGACCATCGTCATGATGGCGCCGCTTGTTCCTTGGACGGAAAAAAACGTATAATCGGCTCCGAACGCTTCGGCAGCCAGGTCTTGCGCCTCTTTGATGATTCCTTTTGGAGCATGCAGATCATCAAGCGGCTCAATATTGATCAAATCTATGCTTAGAGCGTTTTCTCCGATAAAGCTTCTGAATTCAGGGTCCATCCCGGATCCTTTTTTATGGCCGGGAATATGGAATTGAATCGGATTTCGGGCGGCGTGCTTCTTTAATCCTGTGTATAGGGGTGTTTCCTGCTGCAACAATTAATTTCCCACCTTCATTAAAATGCCTGTTAATGTCTATTGTTTATCAAAATTCGTCGGGTTATTTTTCAGTTTTTCCTTGATGGCATAAAACAAATGAATTATATTATGATCTTGAAAGAATGTAAAGTACAATTTATGATCTTTCCCGCCCGGGGATAGACGAAAAAAAGAAAACGAATACTAAACAAAAAGCCGTCTGATGGCGAACGTACAAGGAGATGAGTCAAATGGAAGGATATCAATATCCGATGAATGAAGACTGGACGACAGAGGAAGCGATAGATGTCATTTCGTTTTTTCAAACGGTTGAACTGGCATATGAGAAAGGCATTGAACGCGATGTATTATTGAGCGCATACCGGCGCTTTAAAGAAATTGTTCCGGGAAAGGCGGAAGAAAAAAAGCTGTGCAGCCAGTTTGAAGAAGCGAGTCATTATTCTCCGTATCAAGTCGTAAAAAAAGCGAAAGAACAAGCGGAGGATCAGAAAATTAAAATGTAAAAAGGGAATGCCTCCGCATCCCTTTTTAAACCGATTCTCCTGCTTTTTGCGTCAGCCTGTAAAGAAAAGCAAGCTTTTCAAAAGAAGCTTCAATTTCTGATAGAAATTCATCTTCACTCATTTGCAGCACCTGATCTTTGGAAAGCTGAATTCCACAGAGCGCTTCGGCTTTTTTGACATTGACCAGCCTGTCAAACAGCTGTTTTAGGTCTTCGTCTGTCATATCAGACGCTTTGCGCGCTTCCGGCTTCGTATGATCCGGCGACCAGACAAAGCTGTTAGGAATCCGGTTCTTGATGTCATCCAGATGTTCTTTAAAAAGCCGTCCGTAGTCCGTTTTGAGCGGAGACTCATAAATCAGTGCAAACCAGACGAAAACATGGGTCTTCCATAAGCCGATTTGGAAATGGGGCAGCTTTTTATAGCCCCGCTTATTGTTTGCAAAAGCGACCCAGCTGTCATCTGGCGGATTGACTGAACGGCGCGCATGCTTTGCAACATGAACGAACATTTCATCACCTGTCAGAGCGGACAGAGCAGGCGCAAAATGATCTCCAAGCCCCTGAAGCTTGGGGCGTACCGTCTCTTTCAGAACCTCCATCCGCGCATCTAAACCTTCTATTGTAAATGTATTAAAATCTTCTTCAGTAAAACGCAGATTGTTCATGTTTTTCCTCCTTGATCCGATCAGTAATGATATTTTATCACAGTTGCTTTTTTAAACAAAAAAATACGTTTCAACATAAGGTTTTTCGGGAATCGTTAGGTAAACACACAATTTTGCGAATGATGTTACGAATGGTTTAGCGATTCATACGATATGAATAAGAAAATTAATATAAATGCCGCGGGGAGCTATGACCAGAAGGATGTCTCCTAAAAATCAATTTTCTCTGGAAGGAGCGTAGGCAAATGAAACCAATCGTGAAGCAGGGGATGAAGGAAGAAAAGGACAATCGGGCCGCTGTCTGGAGGCTTGAGGTTGATTATGAATTGGCGACGCTTTTTGAAGCTATGGAACAAAACGATGAAACCCAAATTGAGCTGAGTAAACGCAAGCTGGAACGCTTAAGAAAAGAATGGATCAGATTACATGGTTGAAACCATAATAAAAACGAACCGTCAGTCAGGTTCGTTTTTATCTGAGCGTCCTGGGCTTTTTTTCTTGATTTTCCCCGTTTAAAATCAGTATGCTATGAATAAATCAATAGGTATACATAGAAAAGAGGTTGTGTGATGACGAACTGGAAGGAAATCGACCGCCTGGCGAAAAGCTGGGTGAAAGAAGCAGGCGAGAAAATCAAACAGTCGATGAAAGAAAAGATGACGATTGAAACAAAATCAAATCCTAATGACCTTGTGACAAACATTGATAAAGAGACAGAGCGTTTTTTTATTGACAAAATCCAATCGGTATTTCCTGATCATCGTATACTCGGCGAAGAAGGCCAGGGAGACAAGCTCACGTCATTGGACGGGATCGTCTGGATCATCGATCCGATCGACGGAACCATGAATTTTATTCACCAAAAACGTAATTTTG
This sequence comes from Bacillus sp. HSf4, assembly GCF_029537375.1. Lineage (NCBI taxonomy): Bacteria > Bacillati > Bacillota > Bacilli > Caryophanales > Bacillaceae > Bacillus > Bacillus sp. HSf4. Next base: position 1,652,682 of record NZ_CP120679.1, read on the forward strand.
CGATTTCGATCGGTATTTTTGAAAACGGGAAAGGCAAAATCGGCCTGATTTATGATGTGACACATGATGAGCTGTACCATGCGTTCCAAGGCGAGGGCGCTTATATGAATGATACAAAGCTTGGCAAGATGAAAGACGTGCCGCTTGAGGAAGCGATTCTTGCGATCAATGCGACTTGGATCACAGAAAACAGACGGATTGATCCAAGCGTTTTATCTCCGCTCGTTAAACGTGTCAGAGGGACGCGCTCATACGGATCAGCGGCGCTAGAGCTCGCTTATGTGGCGGCTGGAAGAATGGATGCCTATGTGACGATGAGACTTGCCCCTTGGGATTATGCTGCCGGCTGCGTCCTGCTTGATGAAGTGGGGGGAACATATACAACGCTTGACGGAAAACCGATCAACTTTCTCGAAAACAACAGCATCATCGCCGGCAACCCGGTCTGTCACCAAACGATTTTCAAAGACTATCTGCCGCATGCATAGCAGGCCGTTTTCCCCCGCCGATGCGGCGTTTTTTGAAGAGGTGATTGAAGAAAGTCCGGAATGGGCCGAAGAAGAGCTGAACGGACAAAGCGTTGAACAATATATGCGCTCCTATCAGATGTACAGCGGACACTGGCTCATTTGGGAAGAGGGCAGCCGCCCGGCGGCTGTCAGCTTCCACCTCGACTGGGCGCCTTCCAATGGCAAACCGTGGCTTGGAACATTGCTGGTTCATCCCGATTTCCGCCAAAAAGGCCGGGCCAAAGAAGTGATTGAAGCAATTGGAGAACACTTGTATGAAAAGGGACATAAAGCGCTTTTTGCCGCTGTGCCTTATGAGAGGGACGGATGGCTGAACATGCTGGCTCGTACAGGATTTGAACAATTGAAAGCAGAACAAGATGAGAAGGGGGAACAATATCTGATTATGGTTTTACCCCTAGCTCCTGGGAAATGATACGAAAGAGGGGGCTGTCCAGAAAGTCAGCTTTTGCTGACTTTCTAATAGCCTTTTTATTTTTTGAAAAAATACAAAAAATCGTCCTTTTAGTAAAATGGAGTTGCCAGAACACATTTACGAAATAACACGCAAATGACACTTCTGCCAGACATAAAGGAAAAATAGAAGTCTAAAAGACAATTGGCCCCTACGTTCAAACCTTATGACAATCGGTCAAATTCAAGCGATTTATGACCTTGAACAACTCATTCCAGAACATCATGTGGCACGTGTGGTAGACGAAATGGTCGAAGCTGTTCCAGATGAGCAACTGTTTTCTCATCATACTGGTGGAGGCCGAAGTTCCTTTCATCCGAAAATGATGCTTAAATTTGGTTATTTCCAAAAAGTCTATTCTTGCCGAGGTATTGAGAAATAACAAAAGAAAACATCCCTGCTATATGGTTGGCTGCCCTGCAACAACCTGATTTTCGCACAATCAATGAATTCCGTGGTGTACCAATGAAGGCACTCATGAATGCGTTATTTGAAGCGATGATGTTAAAACTGATCGAACAAAAATAAGTGACAATGGAAAACTGCTTTTTAGATGGTACCAAAATCGAAGCCAATGCCAACAAGTATTCTTTCGTATGGAAAAAGTCTACTGCGACATGGGAAGCAAAGTTAAAAGAAAGGATTCAGGAAGCCTTTCAGCACATTCATGAACTCACACAATTAGAATCTGGACAGAAGAAAAAGCACAACATCTAGAGACTTAAGAAAACCTGGAGACAGTGGAGTCAAATCGAAGAAAAAGTAGATCGATTAACAGACAAAATAGATGAGGAAACAGACACAAAGATTCGCAAAGAGAAGCGCCAAGAACGCAGTCAATGGAAGAAATCTTTGAAGCTGATTCGAGAAAATTATAGAAACAAAACAGTATATTTGCCGATAGGAACAGCTATTCCAAAACAGCCCATGATGCCGCTTTATGCGAATGAAAGAAGATCATACGAAAAACGGCCAACTAAAATCTGGATATAATGTGCAAATGAGGACGGAAAATCAAGTTCATCAACGACATACGGACACACGTTGTTTTATACCGGTTTTATAATGGTGTCAGTCACAAATACGAACAGCTTCCTATGGTAAGTTCTCTTCAGTGAAATAATCCAGTATCATACATCCCGCTCCCTGTGCTACGATATTGTAAGCTGCGGTTGACTTAACAATCTGAACATGATTATTTGGAAAGTGTATGAGTCGCTTTTGTGCTGTTTCAGAGGCTACTTCATAAAAAAGAGGTTTTGGAACTAAGGTTCCTCCACATATCACAATATCTGGGCGCAAAAGGAAAATCAAATTACTAAGACCGATACCAAAAAAATAAGCTGCTTCCTTAACGACTTCCAGACAAAGAGGGTCTTCTTTCTCTATTCCATTTAAAATATGGTGAAAATCTATATCTTCTACATCATGAATTTTATCTTCAAGTAAAGAAACATGACCACGCTTCATTCGTCGGACTACTTCATCACGAATAGCTGGCAAACTGCTATACGCTTGTAGACAACCATGCAGATCGCGCTGGATAAAAGCAAATAGATTATACGGGATTTGCCACTTTTTTGGAGCTGTCGCATTATTTGTAGCTGCACAGATTTCAGATCCTATCATCATGTTTTGGGTTATGCTTTTTAATGCAATCGTTTATATGCCAACAATTGCTTTATCTAATGTCATTTCTTACGTTTCTTTAGAAAAAACAGGGCTCGATACAGTAAAAGACTTCCCGCCTGTTCGTGTTTTTGGAACAGTCGGTTTTATTCTTGCAATGTGGACGATTAGTTTTTTGAAGCTTGAATTGAGCAACATTCAGTTATATGTTGCTTCTGGTGCTTCACTTTTACTTGCGCTGTATTCATTGACACTCCAAGATTGTCCGACATCGAAAGCGAAGAAGGATAAGTCGCTTGTTAGTCTTTTAGGCATTGATGCTTTCGTCCTATTTAAACAAAAGAATATGGCTATCTTTTTCCTTTTTGCGATGCTGTTAGGAGCTGCACTCCAGATTACTAATACTTTTGGGAATCCATTTCTACATGATTTTGCATTGGATCCTCATTATAAGGATAGTCTTGTTGTTAAATATCCAGCTGTCCCATCATGATTCACGATGACGGTAATGTAGTGAAGGAGACAGGGGATGATGAAGAACAAAAGTTTAGGAAGACATACTATCGGCGGCTGATCCTCACCGGGGCTGCACTGTTTGGCGGCGGGTACTTTCTGATGCTTTTCATTTATCTTTTCCTTCTTTAAAAAAACTGGCGGCTTGGCCGCCGGTTTTTTAATCTGATTTCAAGTTCTGAGGCCGCGCTTCTCCCTCCGAATTTTTTGCTGCAGTTTAATGATAACGAGAGAAAATTCGAGAAAAAATAGGGGAAAGGAAGAGTGATACCATGATCCGATAGTGCTTGCCGGGCCGGCTGGGCAAAAAGATAAAAACGGGCTACCGTTTGTTCTAATCATTTTATCATCAGGCTAAAAAATGGTCGGTTTTTCGTCAGGAAAAAAGCTCCTTTAGCCGTAAAGGAGCTTCGCGTTTACTAAAGTACGCCTTTTTCGCGCATTCGTTTTTTGAGGGTGAATCCGGTTCCCATGATAACAATGAGAATCGCAAAGGCGAGCCCGACCCCGAGCAGGCTTTTTTCGGCGATGGCCACTCCGACCATCATGATGCTGATAACCGCGGCTAATGCGAGCAATAAGAACATCCATTTGATTTGTTTCATTCGTCTGACATCCCCTTTTTCAGTCTACTGTTAGTTTACAGAAAAACGCCGGGAAGATAAAGGGCTTTCACAGCTTGAAATGCGGAAACAAATTGAAATAACTTCATTCCTCAGTTATAATATGAAAGATTATCTAAATTTTTTAGGAGATGAAAACGTGAAACTTCGAGAAGATCTTCGCAATATCGCTATTATCGCCCACGTTGACCATGGAAAAACGACGCTTGTGGATCAGCTTCTCCATCAGGCCGGTACATTCCGTGCCAATGAAAATGTGGCGGAACGCGCCATGGATTCCAACGATTTGGAAAGAGAGCGCGGCATTACGATTTTAGCGAAAAACACAGCGATTAACTATAAAGATACACGCATTAATATTTTGGATACTCCAGGACACGCAGATTTTGGCGGTGAAGTAGAGCGGATCATGAAGATGGTTGACGGCGTTCTGCTTGTCGTTGACGCCTATGAAGGCTGCATGCCGCAGACGCGGTTTGTATTGAAAAAAGCGCTTGAGCAAAATTTGACGCCGATCGTTGTCGTCAATAAGATCGACCGCGATTTCGCCCGTCCCGAAGAAGTCGTCGATGAAGTGCTCGATCTTTTCATTGAGCTTGATGCAAATGAAGAACAGCTGGAATTCCCGGTGGTCTATGCTTCAGCGATCAATGGCACGGCATCAGCGGATCCAAAGCAGCAGGATGAAAATATGGAGGCTTTATTTGAAGCGATCGTCAACCATATCCCAAGTCCTGTCGACAACCGTGAAGAGCCGCTTCAGTTCCAGGTGGCACTGCTTGATTACAACGACTATGTCGGACGTATCGGGATCGGCCGCGTATTCAGGGGAACGATGCAGGTCGGACAGCAAGTAGCTTTAATGAAGCTAGACGGCTCCGCCAAACCGTTCCGCGTCACAAAAATCTTCGGCTTCCAAGGATTGAAAAGAGTCGAGATTGAAGAAGCAAAAGCAGGGGATCTCGTCGCGGTGTCCGGAATGGAAGACATCAATGTCGGCGAAACGGTCTGTCCGATCGATCATCAGGAAGCGCTCCCTGTGCTTCGTATTGATGAGCCGACGCTTCAGATGACATTTGCCGTGAATAACAGCCCGTTTGCAGGACGCGAAGGCAAATATGTGACGGCAAGAAAGATCGAAGAACGTCTTGAACAGCAGCTGCAGACCGATGTGAGTCTGCGGGTCGACCCGACGCCGTCTCCGGATGCTTGGATCGTTTCAGGGCGCGGTGAGCTTCATTTGTCGATTTTAATTGAAAACATGCGCCGCGAGGGCTTTGAATTACAAGTGTCAAAACCTGAAGTCATCATCAAAGAAATCGACGGTGTCCGCTGTGAACCTGTCGAGCGTGTTCAAATCGATGTGCCTGAGGAGCATACTGGATCTGTCATGGAATCGATGGGTGCGCGCAAAGGCGAGATGATCGACATGATCAACAGCGGAAACGGGCAAGTCCGCTTGATTTTCAATGTACCTTCTCGCGGTTTAATCGGCTACTCAACAGAGTTTCTTTCCCTTACACGCGGATTCGGTATTTTGAATCACACGTTTGACAGCTATCAGCCGGTTGAGCCTGGGCAAGTCGGCGGCCGCCGTCAAGGGGTCCTCGTCTCAATGGATACAGGAAAAGCTTCAGCTTACGGTATTCAAGGCGTTGAGGAACGAGGCGTCATTTTTGTTGAGCCGGGGACAGAAGTGTATGAAGGCATGATCGTCGGCGAACACAACCGCGAAAACGATCTTGTCGTCAACATCAACAAAATGAAGCAGCAAACAAACGTCCGTTCAGCGACAAAAGATCAAACGGTCAGCATGAAAAAACCGCGCATCATGTCGCTTGAAGAGTCGCTTGAATACTTGAACGAAGATGAATATTGCGAAGTAACGCCTGAATCGATCAGGCTGAGAAAGAAAATTCTTGATAAAAACGAACGCGAAAAAGCAGCGAAAAAGAAGAAGTTGGCAGGATTGTCGTAAAGTTTGCAGAACTTAAAAAAGAGCAACCCAACTAGATAAAGGGGAGGGGGATCTTTTTGCCTGATGTAAGTGAACGGCTTTCATTTTTTGCCGCTCTTTATAAAGTGGATCAGCATCCCGAAGCGGGAATGTGGTGGCTTTATGCCACCATCTTGCTTCTGTCTGCCATCGTTTTTAAACTGGGGTTTGCCAAACGGCTGCCGATGTTAAAAAGTGCGATTATTTATTTCTTTCTCGCTTTGGGATGTACATTTCTGACGTTTTTCGGGGTGTTTCTGCCGGTCGGGGAAGGGTTGATCGTCGCGGTCCTTATTTTGACGATCTACAAGATCCGGCTGCACCGCTCTAAAAAAGGACAGGAGACCGGAACATAATCGGTTCGGTACGTAAAAAGACACAGCTTTAGCTGTGTCTTTCAGCGTGTCGACAAACCTTCGCATTCGTTGTCAGGCCTGCGCTTCGGTGCTCACGAATTGCAACATTCGCTGTGCTCCGATGCTCGGTCTTCCTAGACTGCAAGGGTTTTCAATCACGCTGAAAGGATGACAAAATCGTAAAACTTTAAACCGTTTTACGATTTTGTCAATAATCTGAAAGACACAGCCTTAGCTGTGTCTTTTTTACGGTTCCGCCAAAAAGTCATTCATGAGCAAGTCGTTGAACAGCCGTCTGGCAAAAAGGATTTCCTCCGCTGAGTAGCGGTCTAAAAATGCTTTAAAACGTCTTTCAATTTTTTCGTGTTCCCGCTGATGAATGGCATAGACGGTTTTTCCTTTCCCTGTTAAGCGAAAATAGATCTCTTTCTTATTGTCGCTAAGCTGGGTTTTGCCGGTGAGGTTTTTTTTGATCAGCTTCGCTGTGATTCTTGACACGGTCGCTTTTGACAGGTTCATCTTCCCTGCGATTGATGTGACATTAATCGGTTCGTGATCCCCAATGCAGGCGATGGTATGAATGTCAGACATGGTCAAATTCAGCTCTGAGCCCAATTCCTGCTCCATGATCTCGATTTCGGCCGATATTCGCTCCTTCATCGCGCTTTCCTGCTGTTCTTGCTGATGGATGAGTGCAATGTACATGTCAAAAATCTCATGTTTGGCGTATGTCAAATGTTCCATGCAGAAAACAGTCTCCTTTTGGTCGATTTCCTGCTTTATTATATCATTTTGTTTCAGTTGAAACAAAATGATTATAAGGAGGGCATTTGAACATTTCCGCACCAGCGGCGAATGCCTTGTGATATGAGCGCTTCCGGGTCTTGGTGCGATTTGCTGACGGCCCAGGCAACATGGCCGTCCGGACGGATCAATGCTGCTTTGACATCGTCCCATTCCGGCCGCTCCGGCACAGCTTTTGCTTTTACCGTTTTCAGATGCGGATGGCAATGGGGGGATGTTTGCTCTTCCTCAAATGCGATGTATAAAAAGCTTGCGGAATGAAGAAACGAATAGAGCTGCTTAGCTGAGCCGTCTTTCAGCGTAATCTCCAGGTCGGGCAGCCGCTTTCCATTCAGTTGGTGCTTCGGCATCGTTTCATCTGCCGGATAGTTGATGCTCAGGGCGGCGATTTGCTCTGCGAGATAGCGATTGACCTCAGGGAATGTGAGAAGGTCTGAAAGCAGCTCGCGCAAATACAGTCCCTCCCGGGTAAAATCAAACAGCTTTGTCTGGATTTGCGTATTGCGGAGAAGTTCTTTGCCGACGGGATGCCTTTCCGTGTGATAGCTGTCCAGGAGCCATTCGGAAGCCCTGCCTTTGACGGCTGAAGCAAGCTTCCAGCCGAGGTTCATCGCATCCTGAAGACCGACATTTAACCCTTGTCCGCCGGCAGGAAAATGAATGTGCGCTGCATCCCCCGCCAGGAAGATTCTTTTCGATCTGTAGCGTTCCGCCAATCGGCTCGCATTGCCGAACCGGGACATCCAAACCGGATCGTATGTGCCGAAATCGGTGCCGCAAACCTGTATCAGGCCTTTTTGTATTTCTTCCAATGTCACCGGTTCATGCAATAGGCGCTGAGGTTTGTGCGGCGACACGATGAGCACGCGGTAAACACCGGGTGACAAAGGAACGATGACGACGGCGCCTTCTTCATTCATACACGTATAAAAACTGGAGTTAGGCGGAGAGTGAAGGGCTACATCCCCAAGCACGGCGGTCAGGCTTGCATCGCTTCCGTGAAACGCGATTCCCGTCTGTTTGCGGACGGTGCTTCCCGCTCCGTCGGCACCGACAATGTAGGCTGCCGTTAAAAAGGACATGCCGTCAGGGCCTTGGACGACGAGCTCTGCATGGTCATCGTTTTGCCGGACGGCCAGGACATCATGACCGCGAAGAATAGAGACGCCTAAGCTGTACGCATGCTTTTCAAGCAATTCCTCGGTATCGGTCTGAGGAAGAAACAGCGTATAGCTGGTGCCGGTGTCAAGTGCAGAAAAGTCCAATGCCGTGTCAAGACCTGCGAAATGTCCGTACGGCAGCGGTTTCCCCCGCTCTTTAAACAGATCAAACAGGCCGCGCATCTCCAAAATTTCGATTGACCGCGGATGAAGCGTCAGCGCTTTTGAATGGGGAGAAGGCTGCCTCAGGCGTTCAACGATGCACGTACGCACGCCGGCCAGCGCCAATTCGCAAGCCGTCATCAGACCGACCGGGCCGCCTCCAACGATCATAACATCAAAATCCATTACAAATCACTCCTTTTTTGTTGCATATGAAACAATTTAAAAATACTATAAATGATAACTTTTATCAATAAAATTTCAATATTTTGTTTCGTTTGTAACAAAAAACATAAAAAAGACATGGAACGTTTGTCCATGTCTTTTTTATGTTTTGACCTGCTCTTTATCTTTTCTGTGTGGATATAGTTTGAAACGGCCCGTTTTGATCCGATTCTCGGTTTTGACTTTGATGCGTTCGTAACAGTCGTTGCACAAATACGTATGTATGGGCCGGTTTCGAAGCCGTTTGGCAATGAGTGTGTCATCATCGATTTTGTCGATTTTGTCGCACAATGAACATTTTACCCTCACATCGTTCACCTCGCTTAAAGATCATTATATCACGAATGAAAGGTACAATTACATTTTCTTAAGGCGAAACAAAGGAAAAAGCTCATGCCGTCAAGAAAGGTAAAGGCACAAGCTTTTTATGGCTTTTACTGTCTGTTTTTCATATGTTTGTTTGATTGATCATTCTGCTCTTTTTCAAGCTGTTTTTGCCGGTTGCCGTTCAGCTGGTCATTGTTTGACTTTGTCGGATTTGTTTTTTGATCATCTGTTGCATCATTCGGTGCTTCCGGCATAACGCGTCCGACAATTGCCGCCAGCTCATCAAGGATGCCTTTCACAGGTCTGCCCGCCTGAATTTCTTTTCCTATTGTCCTGAGGCGGTTCACGGTGTCGGGGTCTGCGACAACGGCCGCGTTTGCGCCGTAAGGATCATTTTGCAAAGCTTCGGCGACAGAGTATTTGATCGATTCGACCTTGCTGCGCTCCAAATTATCTTCGACATCAATGCCGACGACGGCGAGCCTCCCGAGGACGATGGCTGTCGCGTCATTGACACCTGGAACACGCTCGGTGATTTTGACGAGACGCTTTGAAATCGCTTGTCCGTCTTCCCTGTTCACAGGCTCCTGGGCGGTGTTTTTCACATGAATCGGTTTGTTGCCCGGCAGTTCATTTGCCTCGTTTTGAGCATTATTTTGAATGCCGCAGGCTGAAAGCAGCATAACGGTTTGAATGAAGATCAAAAAGAAAATTCGCACTTGAGGTTGCCTCCTTAGAAATGCTTTCATTATTTTTATTGTTGAATTAACCTTCTATCTTTATTCACAAAAACATATATTTTAGCGGGCGCTCCATCAGCTTTTAACCCGCATAAGAATAAAAGGCTAAAAATCCTGATCAGGAGGCGAAAGATTGAGTAAAATTTATGTGCTAGATACGAATGTGTTATTGCAGGATCCGAATTCAATCTTTTCTTTCGAGGATAATGAGGTTGTCATCCCCGCTGTCGCATTGGAGGAAGTCGATTCAAAGAAACGCTATATGGATGAAATTGGGAGGAATGCAAGGCGCGTATCTAAACTGATAGATGATTTACGTTTAAAAGGAAGGCTGTATGAAAACGTGCCTCTTCCAAACGGAGGAAGCCTCAGAATCGAGCTCAACCACCGCTCATTTCAGCAGCTTCAGGAAATTTTCATTGAAAAAACAAACGACAACCGTATTTTGGCCGTGGCGAAAAACCTGAGCCTTGAAGAAGAAACGAAAGAAGGCGGGCGCCCGGTCATCCTTGTCTCAAAAGACATGCTGATCCGCGTCAAAGCCGATGCGATCGGTTTATTGTCCGAAGACTTTCTGCATGACAGGGTGGTTGATCATGATGATATATACAGCGGATTTACCGAATTGTTTATCAATGCCGACCAGATGAATGCATTTTATGAAAACAACTGCTTGCCCCTTGAAGAGATCAGCCGTGAGCCGCTTTGCCCCAATCAGTTCGTCGTCATGAAGGATGCGCTCGGCGGTTCTTCCTCTGCGCTCGGCATCGTTGATCAAAACGGAAAAGCCGTTAAAAAGCTGATTTTTGATCAGGAACAGGTCTGGGGCATCCGATCGAGGAATGTGCAGCAGACGATGGCGCTTGAGCTTCTTTTAAGACAAGACATATCGCTTGTGACGCTCATCGGGAAAGCCGGAACGGGAAAAACGCTGTTGGCCCTGGCAGCAGGTCTTTTGCAGACGGAGGACTTGGGCCATTTTAAAAAGCTGGTCGTCACAAGGCCGATTGTACCTGTCGGAAAGGATATCGGCTATCTCCCGGGGGAAAAAGAAGAAAAGCTTCGGCCTTGGGTGCAGCCGATTTTTGACAACCTGGAATATTTGTTCAACGCCAAAAAGCCGGGAGAGCTTGACGATATTTTAGCGGGGATGGGCTCCATTCAAGTTGAGGCGCTCACATATATTCGGGGGAGAAGCATTCCTGATCAGTTCATCATCATCGATGAGGCCCAAAACCTGACCAAGCATGAGGTAAAGACGCTTTTAACCAGAGTCGGGGAGGGGAGCAAAATCGTCTTAATGGGCGATACCGAACAAATTGATCATCCGTACCTGGATGCGATGAATAACGGCTTGGCTTATGTTGTAGAGCGCTTTAAAGAGCAAAAAATTTCCGGGAATGTGAAGCTGTTAAAAGGGGAGCGTTCCGGACTGGCAAGGCTTGCGGCTGATTTGCTGTAACGAAAAAAACCTGGAATAGCGTCCAGGTTTTTGTGGCTTGTCCCCTGCGTTCACCGGTAATTGGCGGGGGTTTTTTTCGATTAGTTGATGCGGATTTTTTTGACATGTTTAATCGGATTCGCACGGTTTGATCCGTCCGCAAAATAAACGTGTACAGGCCCGTCTTCCGTCAGAGGTTTTCCTTTTTTACTGAAACAGAGAAGCGCTTCGTAAGCTTCGCTAATCGGGATGGAAACCTCATCGTTTTCTGTGACAAAGACGCACTCACTGGCGGAGTCGGACGCTTCCGCGTTTTTTAAAAACGGTTCAAGCTTGATCGCGAATGTCCCGTCAAGCAGCTTTTCCTTTTCATATTTTTTCTCTGATTTTAATGTCGGAGGTGAGACCGCTCCCTCCCTGATCAGGCGTTCCCGGTCAATCTCCAGGTCGCTGGTTTCCTCAGGAACCGCTCCGAGATGTGAAAAAAATTGATCCAGCTCAAATTTTCGGTCATCAAAAATCCAAACGCTTGGATCGAGTGTAATCGGGTATTTGACTTTCCCTGTAATCGTCACGATATTCATTTCTCTACCACTCCCTCACAGAAATTATAAGCGCTTTCTTTGGAATTGTCACTTCTCATAACAGCGCCTATTGCAGGGAAAGCTAAAGAAAAGACGCCTGGGATGGAGGGAAAGAACGTGAATTGCCGGCATAATGAGGAGCTCGAATATTTTGTCGCGGAAGCAAAAAAAGTAACTGAAAAAGGGAAAGTGGCATCTTACATCCCGGCTTTGGCTGAAATATCTGAAGATGATTTGTCAGCAGCTGTCTATTTTACTGACGGGACGTGTGTATCGGCGGGAGATGTAGAAAAAAAATTCACGCTCCAAAGTATATCAAAAGTGCTGTCCCTCGCTCTTGTGCTGATGGACCACGGCCCGGAAAAAGTGTTTCACTACGTGGGGCAGGAGCCGACAGGTGACCCGTTTAATTCCATCATCAAACTTGAAACCGTCAACCCGGGAAAGCCGCTGAATCCGATGATAAACGCCGGTGCATTAGTGGTGACAAGCATGATTAAAGGAGCGACAGCATCCGAAAAAATCGGGCATCTCCTCGGCTTTGTCAAAACGCTTGCCAACAACAGGGGCATTACCATTTGCGAGAAGGTCGCAGAATCGGAGTTTCGAACGTCGATGGTCAATCGGGCGATGTGCTACTATATGAAAGAGCACGGCATTTTTCAGGCGGAAGTCGAAGATGTCATGGATGTTTATACAAAGCAATGCGCCATTGAAATGAACAGCCTTGACCTGGCGAAAATCGGCTGTGTCTTTGCCTTGAACGGCAAGCATCCCGAAACGGGGAAGCAGATCATTCCGAAAGATATCGCGAGAATCTGCAAAACATTCATGGTGACTTGCGGTATGTACAATGCCAGCGGAGAATTTGCGATAAAAATCGGAATACCGGCGAAAAGCGGTGTGTCAGGAGGAATCATGGGACTGTCCCCATACCGCTTTGGCATCGGCATATTCGGTCCGGCTTTGGATGAAAAAGGAAACAGCATTGCCGGAATCCGGCTGCTCGAACTTCTGTCCGCGAATTACAGCTTAAGCATTTTTTGAGAGGCTTTCGCCTCAGAAACAATACAGTGAAACGACAGAAATAGCTTGCTTTTTTTCCGCTTAGGCTTTATTATAAATAGAAGAATTAGGTACTCGCCTGGGGAACGGAGGGATACTTTTGGCGTCTGAGATTGTAGTCGACCATCGTGAAAAAGCACTTGCCCTGTTAAAACGTGATGCGGATAAAATTTTAAAGCTGATTCAAGTGCAAATGGACAACTTAACGATGCCTCAATGTCCTCTTTATGAAGAGGTTTTAGATACACAAATGTTCGGACTCTCTCGTGAAATTGACTTTGCTGTCCGCCTTGGATTAGTAGACGAAGAAGAGGGAAAAGAACTGCTTTACAGGCTGGAGCGAGAATTGTCTGCATTGCATGATGCATTTACAAAAAAATAAATGAATACTCAGGATCTACTGTAGCCTGAGTCAGCTTGTCGATGATGTGTCTGTGAAAGCAGACTGCCGGCAGGCTTTTTTTATTATATTCGGCACTATCAATGCATTCATTTTACGTTTTTTGGAGGAATGAGCATTGTTCATGACGAATAAACGAAGACACATACTTAGCCGATAAAAAAACTAAAGCTTTAATTCGAAAAAGACGGACTTTTCTTTTCCGGGAAGCTCGAAGTTTTAATAAAAGGGTATCCTTCGTTCTTTTTAAGAAAGTGTAGTAAAATAACGAAGGAGCCATCACAACTATTTTGAAAGGCAAGTAAGGAAGAGGATAATATGTTAAAAAGAATGCTCAAATCCTATGATTATTCACTAATCTTTGCTGTATTCCTTCTCTGCGGTTTCGGCCTCGTCATGGTATACAGCTCAAGCATGATCACAGCGGTAACAAGATATGGAAAGGACAGCGATTTCTTTTTTGACAGGCAGCTCATGTTCCTGGCGTTCGCAACGGTCATCTTTTTGTTCGCGGCCATATTTCCGTATAAGGCGTTCGCCAATCAAAAATTCCAAAAGATGTTACTGCTTGTTTCCGTCATCGCCTTGTTCGGGCTGTTTGTTGTCGGTCATGTGGCCGGGAATGCCCAGAGCTGGTTCAGGATTTCCGATTACGGGATCCAGCCGGGGGAGTTTGTCAAGCTGACCGTCATCTTGTATCTTTCTTCCGTCTATGCCAAAAAACAAAGCTATATTGACAACTTGGGAGCGGGAATCGCCCCCCCTGCGATCATCACGCTCGTCATTTGCGCTTTGGTTGCCGTTCAGCCCGATTTCGGGACGGCTTCCATCATCGCACTGATCGCTTTGTGCATCATTCTGTGTTCGGGATTCAGCGGAAAAACATTGCTTAAGCTCGTCCTATTGACAGGTATTGTTCTTGTGCTGGTCAGTCCGCTGATTCTTTTAAATCTGGATGACATTTTAACGGAAGGGCGGATGAACCGGTTTGAAAGCTACCAAAACCCGTTCTTAGATTCAAAAGGCTCAGGGTTTCAGGTCGTAAATTCCTACCTTGCGATCGGTTCCGGAGGGCTGTTTGGCCTCGGTCTCGGCGAGAGTGTGCAAAAGTATGGATATTTGCCTGAATCACACACCGACTTTATTATGGCGATCATCGCCGAGGAGCTCGGGATTTTTGGTGTCTTGTTTGTCGTGCTGCTGCTCGGCTTCATCGTCCTGAAAGGCTTTTATATTGCCAGGAAATGCGATGATCCGTTCGGCAGCCTGCTGGCGATCGGAATATCGAGCATGATCGCCATTCAGTCATTTATCAACTTGGGCGGCATCTCCGGCCTGATTCCTTTGACAGGTGTAACGCTTCCATTCATCAGCTATGGAGGTTCATCTCTTGTTGTCCTCATGGCAAGCGCGGGGATATTGGTCAATATCAGCATGTTCAACGACTATTTTGACCGGTACAAACGAAAACAGCCTGTTAATACTACAAAAACGAAAGAAAATCAATATAAAAAAAGTATAAATTTTTAAAAAACTAAGCGTGTACAGTGATGCTGGATTCATTTAGAATAGATACATACTTAAAACAAGCGGATAAGGGGGAACGACATGTCACAGCAGTCTATACAAAAAGTACTTGTCGCGAACAGAGGGGAAATCGCCATCCGCGTTTTTCGCGCATGTACAGAACTGAATATCCGCACGGTTGCGGTCTATTCTAAAGAAGACAGCGGGTCGTATCACAGATATAAAGCGGATGAAGCATATTTGATCGGCGAAGGGAAAAAACCGATCGATGCGTATCTCGATATTGAAGGGATTATTGAGATTGCCAAGCGCAACCATGTTGACGCCATCCATCCCGGATACGGCTTTCTATCTGAAAACATACAGTTTGCCAGGCGCTGTGAAGAAGAAGGGATCATTTTTATCGGACCGACTTCAAAGCACTTGGATATGTTCGGAGACAAAGTCAAAGCCCGCGAGCAGGCTGAAAAAGCCGGAATCCCTGTCATACCGGGAAGCGACGGACCTGTAGCGGGAATAGAGGATGTCAAACGCTTTGCCGAAGAATACGGCTATCCGTTCATTATTAAAGCGTCCCTTGGCGGCGGAGGCCGCGGCATGCGGATTGTCAGAGAAGAGTCTGAGCTTCAGGAATCCTATAACCGTGCGAAATCAGAGGCGAAAGCCGCTTTTGGAAATGATGAAGTCTATGTTGAAAAGCTGATCGAAAAGCCGAAGCATATCGAAGTTCAGGTGATCGGAGACAAAGAAGGCCATGTGGTGCACTTATATGATCGGGACTGCTCTGTGCAAAGGCGTCATCAAAAGGTCATTGAAATAGCGCCGAGCGTTTCACTTTCCGATTCACTCAGGGAAGAAATTTGCGAAGCCGCCGTCAAGCTTGCGAAAAACGTCAATTATATCAATGCCGGAACGGTCGAATTTTTAGTTGCAAACGATGAATTTTTCTTTATTGAAGTCAATCCGCGCGTTCAGGTTGAACATACCATCACGGAAATGGTGACAGGTGTTGATATCGTGCAGACACAGATTCTGATAGCCGCGGGATTCAGTCTGAAAAGCAGTGAGATCAGCATTCCGAACCAGGATGCCATCACGCTCCACGGATATGCGATCCAGTCGAGGGTCACGACAGAAGATCCGTCAAACAACTTCATGCCTGATACCGGAAAAATTATGGCTTACCGCTCCGGAGGGGGATTCGGGGTTCGCCTTGATACGGGGAACAGTTTTCAGGGGGCCGTGATTACGCCTTACTACGATTCACTGCTCGTGAAGCTGTCAACATGGGCGCTGACGTTCGAACAGGCCGCGGCTAAAATGGTGCGAAATCTTCAGGAATTCCGGATTAGAGGCATTAAGACCAACATTCCGTTTCTCGAAAATGTCGCCAAACATGAAAAATTCTTGACCGGACAATACGATACATCCTTTATCGATACAACGCCAGAGCTTTTTGTGTTTCCGAAACAAAAAGACCGCGGCACCAAAATGCTGACGTACATCGGCAATGTCACGGTAAACGGCTTTCCTGGAATCGATAAAGGGAAGAAGCCTGAATTTGACAAGCCGCAGATCATCAAAACGGATGTCGATCAGCCGATTGCCTCCGGAACAAAACAGATCCTTGACGAGCGGGGAGCTGAAGGTCTTGTCAAATGGGTTCAGGAGCAAAAAGAAGTGCTTCTTACCGATACGACATTCCGCGATGCCCACCAGTCATTGCTCGCCACAAGGGTGAGGACGAATGATCTGAAGAAAATCGCCAATCCGACAGCAGCGGTCTGGCCTGAACTGTTCAGCCTCGAAATGTGGGGCGGGGCTACGTTTGACGTGGCATACCGTTTCTTAAAAGAAGACCCTTGGAAAAGGCTTGAGGAGCTGCGGAAAGAGATTCCGAACACGATGTTTCAAATGCTCCTGAGGTCATCAAACGCTGTCGGCTATAAAAACTACCCGGACAATCTGATTAAAAAGTTCGTCAGCGAATCGGCGGCAGCCGGAATCGATGTATTCCGTATTTTTGACAGTCTGAACTGGGTGAAAGGCATGACGCTTGCGATAGACGCGGTGCGCGATTCAGGTAAGCTCGCTGAAGCGGCAATCTGTTACACGGGTGACATCCTTGATCCGAACAGAACAAAGTATAACCTTGACTATTACACTTCGCTGGCCAAAGAGCTTGAAGCGGCCGGAGCCCATATTCTCGGCATTAAAGACATGGCCGGACTATTGAGGCCTCAGGCGGCTTATGAACTGGTGTCCGCATTGAAAGAGACAATCGACATCCCGATCCATCTGCACACGCATGACACGAGCGGAAACGGAATCTATATGTATGCAAAGGCGATTGAAGCTGGCGTCGATATCGTCGATGTAGCGGTCAGCTCGATGGCCGGATTAACGTCACAGCCAAGTGCAAGCTCGCTTTATCACGCGCTTGAAGGCGATGAGCGCCGTCCGCGTTTAAATGTCGATGCAGTCGAGTCTTTGTCCCAATATTGGGAGTCTGTAAGAAAGTATTACAATGAGTTTGAGAGCGGAATGAACGCACCTCATACCGAAATTTATAAACATGAAATGCCTGGCGGACAGTACAGCAACCTTCAGCAGCAGGCTAAAGGAGTCGGCCTTGGCGACCGCTGGAATGAAGTAAAAGATATGTACAGCCGGGTCAATCATCTGTTTGGAGATATCGTAAAAGTTACGCCGTCTTCCAAAGTGGTTGGCGATATGGCGCTATATATGGTACAAAATAAACTGACTGAAAAAGATATTTTTGAACGGGGAGAATCCCTGGATTTTCCGGATTCAGTCGTCGAGCTTTTCAAAGGCTATCTCGGCCAGCCGCACGGCGGCTTCCCGGAGAAGCTGCAAAAGCTGATTTTAAAAGGGCAGGAGCCGATTACCGTCCGCCCCGGAGAGCTGCTTGAACCGGTTTCTTTCGCTGATTTGAAAGCCGAGTTCTTGGAAAACCACGGTGTGGAGCTGACTGATCAGGATGTCGTCGCATATGCGCTTTATCCGAAAGTCTTTACGGAGTACGTTAAAACGTCGGAGCTGTACGGGGACATCTCTGTGCTCGATACACCGACCTTTTTCTACGGCATGACGCTCGGAGAAGAAATCGAAGTCGAAATTGAACGAGGAAAAACGCTGATCGTGAAGCTTGTCTCAATCGGAGAACCTCGTCCCGATGCGACAAGGGTCGTCTATTTTGAACTGAACGGACAGCCTCGTGAAGTGGTCATCAAAGATGAAAGCATTAAATCGTCCGTTCACCAAAAGGTGAAAGCCGACCGTTCAAACCCGAACCATATCGCGGCTTCCATGCCGGGTACGGTCATTAAGCTTCTTGTCGGAAAAGGCGATAAAGTCAATAAAGGCGATCATTTGATGATCAATGAAGCGATGAAAATGGAGACGACGGTCCAGGCTCCGTTTACAGGGACGGTTGAAAGCATCCATGTCGCAAACGGAGAAGCGATTCAAACCGGTGATCTTCTCATTGAAATGAAAAAAATATGATATTTCAGGCCGCTGACATTTTGTCGGCGGCTTTTTTCATCAAAAAACCCCTGCATGAAAGCAGGGGCCATAGCGTTTATTTTTGAGTTTTTGCCTGCCGGCGGTAGCGGACAACGAGCAGCAGGAAATAGCATAAAATGCCGAACACACCTGAAATAAAGAATGCGTGTGCAAGCGCAAAACTCAGATCCAACCGGGTCATGACGACCAAAATGCCTGACACCGCCTGAAGTGTGATCAGGATCAGAGATGCGATCCAGCCCCAGAATATCCGCTTCTGATTGTGATAATGTCTGACAGCGTGGATCATGGCGACGACAATCCATGCGAAAAGAAGGAGTGCTGCTGCTCTGTGGCCCATCTGCACCCATTCATGAAAGGTCGACGGAAACCAGCCGTTCGCCGTGCTGCACATCGGAAAGTCAAGGCAGGCAAGGCTCGATGTCGTGTGGCGGACATAGGCTCCTGTATAAACAACGAGATATGTGTATATAATGGTTCCTATCATATGAAACTGCATGGTTTTTCCTATATAAAAAGACTCGGCTTTTTCGCTTTTGTCTGCTTCGAAAATGAGAAATGTCAGAAGCAGAACCGATGCGAAGGAAATGAGCGAAATCCCGAAGTGCAGAGCCATGATTAATGCCGAGGATCCGAATACGACGGCGGCAGCTCCCAACAGCGCCTGAAGAATAAGAAAGACAACCGACATAACCGCGAGAAATTTTGTTTCCTTGACATGGCCGATTTTTCTCCAGGACCAAATGGCGAGAGCGAGCACGAGTATCCCGGATGTTCCGCTGACAAACCTGTGGCTCCATTCGATGATCGATTCCAGATTGAGGGCGGGAAATATGCTTCCGTTGCACAGCGGCCATGACCTGCCGCATCCCATTCCGGATCCCGTCTTCGTGACGAGGGCGCCGCCGATCAGCACGAAGAGCATGGCGATGGTCGTAATAATTCCCAACCCTTTTAATGCTTTATTCATACATTTAATTCTCCTTTTAATACAAACTGACTAATTAAAATAATGATCCATCTTCAAGTTTAAGCGAATTGGTGTTCTTTCTGCAATTCATTATCATGAATGTTCACAAAAATGCAATAGACGGCGTTCACATTTTTCTTGGATTTGAAGTCTTGATTATTCTGGTGTCGTTTGATAGAACTATATTAGAATGAGGATGTTTTTCTGCTCTTGTTCACATTATTTCCTTCATCTGTAATGAAAGTCATAAAAAGTTCACAAATATAAACCGGTTTGTCGATTAATATTTAATAGGCTGTTTTTTTCCAACCGGTAATCTTGTATGATAGAGTTGTAGGTTTTTTATGAATATACCGCTTCTCTTCACGTGATGAAGGTTTGAGTAAGGGGGGTAACATTATGGCTGAATCCAGAATTACAGCTGATACAGCAATGAATGGACAAATAGAAGAAACGACAGCGTGGAAGGATTTCCTCGCCCTTATCAAAGTCGGGATTGTTTACTCAAACCTGATAACAACTTTTACGGGTATGTGGCTCGCTTTTTATTTATCAAACCTGAGCTTTTTAGGAAACCTGGATACCGTGCTGTTTACTTTAGCCGGATCCTCGCTGATTATCGCGGGATCATGCGTCATCAACAACTACTATGACCGCGATATTGACCAGCTCATGCAGCGGACGAAAACAAGGCCGACTGTGACTGGCAAAATCCAGCCTTCCCAGGCGTTATGGTTTGGCATTTTGCTGATTGCACTCGGTTTTATCATGTTGCTTATGACCACATTGACGGCTGCGTTAGTAGGATTTGTCGGTGTTTTTACGTATGTTTTTCTCTATACGATGTGGTCGAAGCGCCGCTATACGATCAATACGATTGTCGGAAGCATTTCGGGAGCCGTTCCTCCTCTGATCGGGTGGACCGCTGTCCAAGGCACGATCGGTGTTGAGGCATGGGTGCTGTTTTTAATCATGTTTATTTGGCAGATTCCCCACTTTCTCGCGCTTGCGATTAAGAAAACGGAGGAATACAGAGCGGCAAACATTCCGATGCTGCCTGTCGTACACGGTTTTGATATCACAAAAAGGCAAATCATCATTTGGATCGCCTGCTTGATGCCGCTGCCGTTTTTCCTGGGCGGACTAGGTTTGCCGATCGTCATTCTGGGAACAGTATTAAATATAGGCTGGCTCGTTTGCGGCCTTATCGGATTTAGAAGCAAGGATGTCATGAAGTGGGCAACACTCATGTTTGTATATTCATTAAATTACTTGACCATCTTCTTCGTGGCCATGGTCGTTTTTACACTTTTTAAAATTGGATAAAGTAAAACTCTATATTCATCACATTGAAGGCTGTCACTTAACACTTCAAGCAGACAACAATCATGTAAAAGCCGCCTTATCGATTTTTCGATTATGTTATATGGGCGGCTTTACGTTCATACATAGATGGTATTTTGAGTAAAAAAACTCATTATTTAAGAAAAGAGGAAATGTAAGTGCTTTATTTTAAGTGTAGAGTCAGATGGATGAATGAGTGTCCTATAAAAGCTTAAGCAGGAAGTTCCAAAAGGATTGATTGAAAAGGGGTTGGGTTGAATGTTTAAAAAGTGGCGTCTGATTTCGCTGTTTGCTGTTTTGGCGCTCGTTTTAACAGGGTGTGGAGAACCGTTTTTATCTACGCTGACGCCCGCTGGGGAAGTGGCGGATAAGCAATATGACCTGATGGTTCTCAGCACGCTGATCATGGTGGTTGTCGTTGTCGTGGTAAGCTTCATCTTCGTGTTTGTCATCGTCAAATACAGAAGGTCTCGTCTAGGTGAAGACCACATTCCGAAACAGGTTGAAGGAAACCGAAATTTAGAAATTTTATGGACTGTTATTCCGATTCTTCTTCTTCTCATCCTTGTCGTACCTGTTGTCGCGCAAACATTTGATTTAGCTGATACGAAGCCGATGGATAAGAAAAACAGAGACCCGGAAAAAGCGCTGGTCGTCAATGTCCGGGCAAACCTGTACTGGTGGGAATTTGAGTATCCGGACTACGGTGTTGTGACAAGCCAGGAGCTGGTTGTGCCGACAGATGAACGGGTTTATTTCAAACTGAAGGCTTCCGATGTCAAGCATTCATTCTGGGTTCCTGCCGTTGGCGGAAAAGTTGATACGAATACTGAAAATGAAAACGAATTTTATTTAACGTTCGATTCAGAGCGGGCCAAAAAGGCGGGGGAATATTTTTACGGCAAGTGCGCCGAGCTTTGCGGACCTTCACACGCTTTGATGGACTTTAAGGTTAAAGCGGTTTCGAAGGATGATTTCAAAAAGTGGATGAGCAAAATGGAAAACTATGATGCAAAGCCGACAACAGACCTTGCTATCGAAGGTGAAAAGGTTTTCAAACAGAAAAACTGCCTGAGCTGTCATGCGACAGATACGAAAGACCAAAGGGCTGAAGCGGCTAGAACCGCACCGAATCTCGCGACCTTTGGAGAAAGGTCCAAAATAGCCGGTGTCAAGGAGTTTAACGATGAAAACCTGAGAGCATGGCTCAAGGACCCTGAAAGCATCAAGCCGGGCAACAAAATGACCGGAACATACCCTGATTTAAACGACAGGGAACTCGATGCACTGACTGAATACTTGAAGGGGTTAAAAACCGAAGACTAACGCTTCAAAGGGAGAATGAGGGAGGTTACATTGTGAGTACGCTTAAACAAAAGCAAGGTTTTGGGGCTGTATTATGGGATTACTTAACAACTGTCGATCATA
Organism: Bacillus sp. HSf4; assembly: GCF_029537375.1. Lineage (NCBI taxonomy): Bacteria > Bacillati > Bacillota > Bacilli > Caryophanales > Bacillaceae > Bacillus > Bacillus sp. HSf4. Next base: position 1,674,509 of record NZ_CP120679.1, read on the forward strand.
AAAAGATTGCCATACTTTATTTAGTTGCCGGCGGGTTTTTCTTTATCCTCGGAGGCATTGAAGCGATGCTGATCCGGATTCAGCTGATGTTCCCGCAGAACGATATCGTAAGCGCCGGCGTCTATAATGAGATTATGACAATGCACGGCACAACGATGATTTTCCTGGCGGCCATGCCGCTTCTGTTTGCCTTGATGAACGCCGTTGTTCCGCTGCAGATCGGAGCGCGTGATGTCGCATTTCCATTCTTGAATTCACTTGGGTTCTGGCTGTTCTTTTTCGGCGGCATTTTCCTGAACTTAAGCTGGTTTCTGGGAGGGGCGCCCGATGCCGGCTGGACGTCTTATGCTTCGCTTTCTCTTAATTCGGAAGGGCACGGGATCGACTTCTTTGTGCTCGGTCTGCAAATATCGGGGATCGGTACACTGATTGCGGGGATCAACTTTTTGGCGACGATCATTAACATGAGGGCGCCGGGAATGACCTATATGAGACTGCCGCTTTTCACATGGACGACGTTTGTGGCTTCCGCACTCATTCTGTTCGCTTTTCCTCCTTTAACGGTCGGAATTGCGCTATTGATGTTTGACAGATTGTTCGGCACAAGCTTTTTTAATCCTGAATTAGGCGGTAATACGATCATTTGGGAACATCTGTTTTGGATTTTCGGTCATCCTGAAGTTTATATTCTCATTTTGCCGTCGTTCGGAATCTTTTCAGAGATCATACCGGTTTTCTCCAGAAAAAGGCTGTTTGGCTATTCATCTATGGTTTTTGCGACCGTGCTGATCGGCTTTTTAGGCTTCATGGTATGGGCTCACCACATGTTTACGACAGGCCTCGGACCTGTGGCAAACGCGATATTTGCAGTGGCAACGATGGCCATCGCCGTTCCGACGGGGATCAAAGTCTTCAACTGGCTTTTGACGGCCTGGGGCGGAAGCATTAAGTTCACGACACCGATGCTTTATGCGGTATCGTTTATTCCGTCTTTTGTCATGGGCGGGGTGACAGGGGTTATGCTGGCCGCTGCACCTGCCGACTATCAATTCCATGATACGTACTTTGTCGTTGCCCATTTCCATTACGTCATCATTGGCGGTGTCGTTTTGGCCCTGTTGGCAGGCGCCCATTACTGGTGGCCGAAAATGTTCGGCAAAATGCTCAGCGAATCTTTAGGGAAAATCACTTTTGTGCTCTTTTTCATCGGCTTCCACCTGACATTCTTCATCCAGCATTGGCTTGGATTGTGGGGGATGCCGAGACGCGTATTCACGTACTTGCCGAATCAGGGCCTTGACGCGGCGAACCTGGTCAGCTCAATTGGGGCATTGTTTATGGCGGCCGCTGTCATTATACTGGTGTTCAATATCATAGTGACGGCAGCCAAAGGGAAGAAAGTCGGAAGCGACCCTTGGGGAGACGGAAGAACGCTCGAATGGGCCGTTTCATCTCCGCCTCCGGAATACAACTTTAAGCAGCTGCCGCTTGTCAGGGGTCTTGATGCTTTATGGATTGAGAAAAGAGCCGGCAAGCAAACGATGACGGCTGCCGAGCCTCTTCAGGATGTTCATATGCCGAACGGCTCGATTCTTCCTCTCATTATGTCCTTTGGGCTGTTTGTTTCGGCGTTTGGCTTTATGTATCGGACGGAGTTTGCCTGGGGGCTGCCTGTCATCCTGATCGGGCTGGGAATCACATTCCTGTCGATGCTCCTGAGATCTGTGATTGATGATCACGGATACCATATTCATAAAGAAGATCTGATGGATGACGATGACAAAGGGGTGAAGGCATAATGCATACAGAAGAGAAATTAACGGCTGAAACCTTCCCGGCTTCTCCTGAAAAAGCAACTTTAGAAGGAAAAAATAAGTTTATCGGATTTTGGCTATTTCTCGGAGGAGAGACCGTACTGTTCGCGTCTCTCTTCGCGACTTATCTCGCGCTAAAAGGGTCAAATGCAGGCGGGCCGAAAACGAGCGACATGTTCGACATCAGCCTTGTGTTTGCGGCGACGATGCTCCTGCTCACAAGCAGTTTGACGAGCGTTTATGCGATGCATCACATGAAGAACTTCGCTTTTAAAAAGATGCAGATCTGGCTGGGAATTACCGTTTTGCTCGGCGCCGGCTTCCTTGCACTGGAGATTTACGAATTCAACCATTACGTGCACGAATATGACTTTACCATTACAAGCTCCGCTCTCGGATCGGCTTTTTACACGCTCGTCGGTACACACGGAGCACACGTTACCTTCGGGCTTCTCTGGATCATCACATTGATGATCCGCAACATGGGACGCGGCTTGAGCCTGTACAACGCCCCGAAATTTTTTGTTGCGAGTCTTTACTGGCACTTTATCGACGTTGTCTGGGTGTTTATCTTTACCGTTGTATACTTGATGGGGATGGTGGGATAGAATGGTGAATAATGAAAACAGAGGAAACCCCAAAACAGATCTTGCTTACCGCAGAAAGAAAAACGCGGAGGACATGAAATACCAGCTCATTTCTTTTGGTTTGATGATCGGTCTGACCATTGTCGCTTTTTTGACGGTGGCTTCAGATGCCGGCATATGGTTTACGGTTCCGTTCATTTTGCTGCTGGCGATCATTCAGGTTGCGTTTCAGCTCTATTATTTTATGCATATGAGTCAGCGGGGGCATGAAGCGCCTTCTTTATTCCTCTATTCAGGAGTTTTGGTCGCGTTTGTTACCGTTTTGGCCTTTATGACGCTGATCTGGTTGTAATTCAGAAAGGAGGATGCTCACGATGGGCAGCCTTGAGATCTTCGGTTTTCGTGCGCTTTGGAGCCCCTATTTCCTAGGGGCTGTCCTTGTCGTCACGGCTCTTTATTTTTTTCTGGTCACTCGTTTAGGATCTGAAAACGAACGGGCTTCAAGAAAAGAAATCAGTTTGTTTCTGTCCGCCATGGTTCTTGTCTATATGTCAAAAGGCAGTCCGCTTGATTTGCTTGGACATATCATGTTCAGCGCACATATGGCACAGATGGCGATTTTATACTTGGTGGTGCCGCCGCTCATCATCCTTGGGGTGCCGGCATGGTTATGGAAGAAATTCATTTTTCGGCCGGTTGTTAAACCGCTCTTTCGGTTTTTGACAAAGCCTTTGATTGCCATTATCGTGTTTAACGGCTTATTTTCGATGTATCATGTTCCGCTTGTGTTTGATTTTATTAAGACAGATACTGTTTACCATGCGGCGGTAACGGTTTTGCTTTTTATTGCCGGGTTTTTCATGTGGTGGCCGCTGATTCATCGGATCGAGGGGCTTCCGCAAATGAACGGACTTTTGAAAATGGGTTACATTATGGCTGACGGAATATTGCTCACACCTGCCTGTGCTTTGATTATGTTCAGCGGTACGCCTCTGTATGCGACATACTCTGATCCATCCGCTTGGGTGGAAGCGATGAAATTGTGTGTACCTCTTGATATGCTGAGCGGCATGTCTCTCACAGGTCCGGAAATGTTCAGCAGCATGCCGGTTTTGGAAGATCAGCAGCTCGGAGCAATCGTGATGAAAATTATCCAGGAAATTGTGTATGGAACATTTTTGGCGATCGTCTTCTTCAGCTGGGCTAAAAAGGAAAGGGCAAAGGATGAAGAAGAATTGGAAGATTACTCTCCATCAACGGTCCATTGAGATGAAAAAGGGTACAGCCCCTAACCGGCTGTACCCTTTTTATGTAAGGCTTGTTACACTTCGAGCGCGGAAACTTTTTCCTTGACGGCTTTTAAAACAGAGCGGCTTGTTTGAAGCAGCTGCTTTGGAAAATGCTCATTTTCTCCGTATTCAACCCCATGCGGATAATAATATTTTCCTAAAAGCGGCGTCATCAGCTTAATCACTGCGCGTTTTGCGCCGACATCGCCTTCAATCGCATATCCGAAAACCCGCAGATAATATCTTCCTTCCACCATGTCAAATTTGCGGTCATAGGTCACCCGTTCATAATCCCATTGGCCGGCCCTGACAAACCCCTCATTTTCCATGATATCGTCCAGTCGATTAAGATCAGCAGTCAGCCCTTCAATACCGGATTCTTCAAATTTCATCCCTTAAAGCCCCCTTTTTAAAAAATTACCTTTACTGACAATCATAGTATGAAAGGGTTAAACTTTCAATCCTGGCAGGAGCGATATATAAATATTTTTGTGAAAAGTATGAATCGCGCATGGCTTGACGACAATATGAACAAAGTCTAAAGACAAGAGGGAGGTCTTTTTGTTGACGCGTGTGAAAGACATCATGACAAAGGACATTTTATATTGTACCGTTCTCGACAATGTATATGAGGCAGCCGTGAAAATGAAAGACGGAAATGTCGGAGCGATTCCGGTCGTGCTTGACGAACATCTTGAACTCGTCGGGATCGTAACAGACAGGGATTTGGTATTGCGCGGAATAGCCGCAAAAAAACCGAATTCACAAAAGGTGACAAATGTGATGACAACAGAGCTTATCACATTAAGTGAAGATGATACAATTGAAAAAGCAGTCGACCTCATGGGAGATTATCAGATCAGAAGGATTCCGGTCACAAACGGAAAAACGCTGGCGGGCATCATCACCCTCGGAGATGTCTCAACTTATGAAAAATCGAATCGTCAGGCAGGGGACGCGCTGACGTTTATTTCGGAAAATGAAGAGAGGTCCGGAGATTTTCTTCATTAAAAACATATTTGATTCCACATGGTAATAGTCTGTAATATCATTGAAAATTCGCGTCAGTTCTGTTTAAATGACACTAAAGACCATTTGGACGGAACCGACCGGATCCTTTTTATGGATAGACAGACCGATTAGCCGGAGGTGAAAATTTGAAAAATGTATTGAGAGTTTTTGTGATTCTTCTAATCGTCGCAGCTTCATACGCCCTTTTCATTCAATACGGATCAAATCCCGAGAAGATCGTCAAAGAAGACAAGCCACAGGTTTCCAGCAATGATGCGAAAAAGGAGAAATCGTTAAACATTCCTTCGTCTGGTTTGCTGTCATTTATCGGAAAATCATCCGAAACGATTGAAAAGAAATTGGGAAAGCCCGACAGAGTGGACCCTTCAGCATATGATTATGATTGGTGGGTCTATAATCAAGGGAAAAAGCAGTATGTGCAAATCGGCATTCAGAATCATAAGGCTGTGACGCTTTTTGCGACAGGCGACGGAATCAATGTATCGCCATTTAAAATTGGTCAGCCGTCAAGAGACGTCTTTAAAACGACCCAGATTGCACCTTATGTCAATGTCAAATACGACGGCAATTCATACCGGTTTGAGTTTTCCGAAGAGGATATGAACACGAGGCCGACCGTGAAAGCGGGCAACCGTTATGTTCAGCTTTATATGGACAAATTTGACGGCACTTTGTCGAGCGTCAGGGCATTTGACGCAGCGACATTGATTAAACAAAGGCCGTATGAGGTCGTATACAGAGGAGCGCTGATTGAGCCGAAAACCCTCACTGAAGCGGATTGGAAGAAAATTGAGAGGGCGAACGAAAGACAGATTTTCGACTTGACCAATGTGATCCGACAAAGGCGCGGCCTCTCCCGGCTGGACTGGGATGAAGCCGTTTCAAAGGTTGCATACGGCCACAGCAGCGATATGAAGGAACATCAATATTTTTCCCATGTGTCAGAAACGGATGGAACATTAAAAGACCGCCTGGAAAAAGGAAAGGTGAACTTTGAACAGGCGGGGGAAAACATCGCGCTCAACTATGTCGACGGGCCTGCTGCCGTAGAAGGCTGGATGAACAGCGAAGGACACAGAAAAGCTCTGCTGAACGCGGAATATACCCATCTCGGTGTCGGGGTGGATGAGAAATATTATACGCAAAACTTTATTAAACAATGGCAATAACCTTGACAAGCCCGGGAGTATCCCGGGCTTGTCTTATTTGCAATGGAGCGCAACGGCCCTGATTAACAGTTAGGCATGTTTACCGAGGGTGATGGAGTTAAAAATGAAATCAAGACGGTTCCGATTGCTGTTTCTGAATGCAGGAAAATGGGAGAAGGCATCCACCGTTCAACATCGCCGCTCTCCAGGGAAGAGATTTATGTTTGAATGACAGAAAAAATTTAGGCGAACAAAATCTGCGCGGAACGGATACATTATAGTAGGCACTTGTTTTCGGAGGGGGTGTAGACTTGGCAAATCAAAACGCGCAATCTTCTATTGAAGAGTTTAAACGGTTTATCAAACGGCATCCTAAGCTGATTTCCGAAGTTCGAAAAGAGCAAAAGAGCTGGCAGGAAGTGTATGAAAACTGGGTTTTGCTAGGGGAAGATGACGACATATGGGAGCCGTACAGAGAACATGAAACATCAACAGAAACACCATCGGGAGACGGCGGCAAAAACGATTTTATTTCGAAAATGGTCAAGGCTGTAAAGAAGATGGACGCTAACCAAATGAATGAGCAGATCAATAAAATGAGCCAGTCTATTTCTTCGCTGCAAAGCTTGCTCAACCAGTTTTCGGCCGGAAGTGGAAAACAGGAAAACCATGGTGGCGGCGAGCATCCGTTTTCTTTCCGAAAAGATTAGCAAAGGAGATTCGTATGCGCAAAGAAGTACAGGAGTTTGTATTCGCCGATGAGGAGCGCCGCCGGTTTATCCGCGAGCAGCCGATCTGGTACCGCAGGCTTTCGCGGAGACCGAATGATCTGTCTTCCTTTCAGCTGGATATGATGAATTTTTATGAAAAAACGATTCCCCACCGTGTCAACCAGTTTTCAAACGGGATTCAGATGGCTAACATGATGATGCAGATGTTTCAAGCGATGCGCACTCAGGATTAACCGAGCCTGAGTCTTTTTTTGTGATTATAAAAACGTCACGATTCGTAAAAGATAGGGCTGAGGGAGTTGATTCAGATGAAGAAATGCTGGCTGATTTTTTGTTTGTGCATACTGCTGGCGGGCTGCACAACCTATAAACCGAAGCCAAAGGGGAGCTCAGAGTCGGAGCAGATCACTGGACTCGAGCAAGATGAACCCCTCTAAAGCCTTCGGTTGATTTAAAAAAGTATGGCATTGACATATACATTTTGAAAACGGCTGTTTTGTGATACACTAATAGCTGGAGGTGCATGTCAATGTATGCCACGATGGAATCGCTCAGGATTCAAAATGAAGCAGATGTGTTGGCCGGCATGATTCTTCAATCAGAGGCGGCTGAACATTACAGAAAGTGCTACAAGCGTCTCCGGGAAGATGAAGAGGCTGGGCGCATCATCGCTTTGTTTAACAAAATAAAAGAACAATATGAGGATGTACAGCGTTTTGGAAAGTATCATCCTGATTATAAAGAGATTTCAAAAAAAATGAGGGATATTAAACGGAAGCTGGACCTGCATGATACGGTGGCCGAATTTAAAAGAGCCGAAACCGAGCTCCAAAGCATTTTAGATGAGGTCAGCGTGGAGATTGGCCAGGCGGTGTCAAAACATATTAAAGTGCCGACTGGGAACCCTTATTTTGATAATCTTTCATCTTGCGGCGGCGGCTGCGGATCAGGCGGCAGCTGCGGCTGTAAAGTTTCCTGACGAGACCTTGTTAGTCTCGTCTTTTTCATAGAACATAAGGTAATAGAAGCGACAGGCAGGTGATCATTTTGGATATCAGGCGTCAAGGATTGATCGTTTGGCTTCATTCGCTGAAGCAGGCGAAAATGCTCAGGAAATTCGGAAATGTTCATTACGTTTCAAAACGGCTGAAATATGTGGTGGTGTATTGCAATATGGAAGAGGCCGAGAGCATCATGGCCAAGATTCGCTCTTATTCTTTTGTCAAACAGGTGGACCTATCCTATAAGCCGTTTTTGAAAATGGAATTTGAATCCAAGCTGGACAAAGCAAAGGAATATGACTATAAAGCAGGAATCTAACACGGTTCATTTTAAAAAAATCCCCGCAGAAAAAACCCTGCGGGGTCCTTCTATTCCTTAAAGATTTAAGGAGAAGGCAAAGGGAGAGGAGAAACCGGAGGAAGAACTTATGGGGAAACGTAAGTCTTCTCCGCGGTTGGCAACAACATCAATCGATGCTGTTGCTATTATTATCACCATGAGGTCCGGCCGCTATACATATGAATTTGCACTTTGGGTGTTTGTGCCAAAAAACACTTTGTGATAAGATAGTGATGATTTTTTTCAAGAAAAAGTGGTGGAAGTATGAGAGTGATTTCTGGAACGTATAAGGGACGTGTTTTGAAAGCGGTGCCTGGAACGTCAACAAGGCCGACGACTGACAAGGTTAAAGAGTCCATATTTAATATGGTCGGCCCGTATTTTGACGGAGGAAGCGGCCTTGATCTATACGCTGGAAGCGGAGGGTTGGGCATTGAAACGCTGTCCAGGGGTTTTGACCGCTTCATTTTTGTAGACCGGGATTTTAAAGCTGTGCAAACCGTAAAAGGAAACTTGAGAACACTCAGTTTAGAAAAGCGTGCAGAGGTTTACAGAAACGATGCTGAAAGAGCCTTGCATGCATTGGTGAAAAGGGGCATCACCTTTGATGCGGTGTTTTTGGATCCGCCGTATCGGGAACAGAAACTGGAAGCGCTTTTATCGGTGATTGATGAAGCGGATTTGCTGACCGATACAGGGTTTATTGTCACTGAGCATGCGAAGGAAGTCGCACTTCCGGAAGCCGTAGGAAAACTACTGATGACGAGGCAGGAAATATACGGTTTAACAGGTGTAACGATATACAGAAAGAGAGGGAATGGGGATGGCTAACATTGCCGTATGTCCCGGAAGTTTCGACCCGGTGACGTTTGGACATTTGGATATTATCAGGCGCGGGGCGAAAGTGTTTGATCAAGTGTATGTATGCGTTCTGAATAACTCTGCGAAAAAGCCGCTGTTTACGGTGGAAGAGCGCTGTGAGCTGCTGCGTGAAGTCACGCGGGATATCCAGAATGTTCGTGTTGAATCTTTTCAGGGGCTTTTGATTGACTATGCCAAAAGCAAGCAGGCCAATGTCATCCTGCGCGGCTTGCGGGCTGTCTCTGATTTTGAATATGAGATGCAGGGAACCTCGATGAATAAAGTGCTTGACGAGGACATTGAGACATTTTTTATGATGACGAACAATCAATACTCGTTCTTAAGTTCAAGCATTGTCAAAGAGGTGGCAAAATACAAAGGATCTGTTGCAGAGCTCGTTCCGGAAGCGGTCGAATCTGCGCTTGAACAAAAGTTTGCCAAAAAATGAGCGGCCTTATCCGGCTGCTCATTTTTTAGCAGGTGCACACGTTTTTGCGTAAAGAATGACATACAGCAGAAGGGTGCCGATCGTCAGAAGCGGTCCGGCCTCTGCCATGGTGCTTAACATCTGGGCCAAAAAAGATTCCGTTTTCCCGTCCGGAATCAGGAAAAAGACGGGCTCTGCCGGCGTATGGAAGGAAGTATAAAGCGGCTTCCACAAGATCAGCACAAATACAGCTGCATAAATGCCCTGGAGGAAGCGGGCGATAAAAAACGGTTTGAAGCGAATATCCGTTTCTGCGAGAATCCCGGCCACTTGAGCTTGTACGCAAAAACCGCTGAATCCGAGAATGAAGCTGACGATCACGGCTTTTTCAAGCAATGATGCATCCGTCGCGCTGACCAGTTTGCTGCCAAGCGTTATCTCAAACACTCCCGATAATAGAGGTTTGTCAAAAGCAGCCGGGAACTGAAGCGCAGTCAAAATCATTCTTGTGCCTTTGGAAAGAATGTCCGTTATATGAATGACGGAGAGAATGTTATTAAAGACAGAAAAAAGAATGATAAAACCGCCTACCATCAGCAAGGTTTGCACGGAGGAAATGACAGCATCACTCAGCAGCTTGCCGAGCGGCCGTTTTTCTTTAAGCCGGGCTTGGTGAAGCGCTTTGAATGCTTCTTTAATTGAAGGCAGGGGGAGCTTCTTTTTTCTTGCGGTGCGGTTTTCTTCTTTTCTTCCATAGGAGCGCATCGTCAGTCCGACCGCGAAGTTGCCTAAATAGTGCGCTGCTGCAAGAACGACTCCGAGTGCCGGATTATGAAAAAAGCCAACCGCGACTGCTCCAAAAATAAACAGCGGGTTAGATGAATTGGTGAATGAAGCAAGCCGCTCTGCTTCAACCCTGGAAATCTGTCGCTCTTGTCTAAGCCGTGACGTCAGCTTTGCACCGGCCGGATTGCCTGAAGCCATACCCATGGCAAGCACGAATCCCCCGACACCGGGCACGCGGAACACGGGCCGCATGAAAGGCTCCAGAAGCAGCCCGACAAAGCTGACGATTCCAAACCCGATTAAGAGCTCTGATAAAATAAAAAAAGGCAAAAGGGAAGGGAATACGACCTCCCACCACATGGCAAGTCCGCTTTTTGAAGCGTCGAATGATTCCTGCGGGTGGGTAATGACGGCAGCAGTAAACAAAAGCAGCAAAACGGCAATGATGAACGTCTTTACCTTTGACATGTCCATTTCTAACCCCCCTTGCGTTACGGCTGTGAATACACATTGGAAACTGGATCATGATAAAATAAACTGGAGCTTGCCCAAAACTTCTTTATCATTATACGAAGCTTGGTCCTGATTTTAGACCACCATTATGAGAATCAAAACAGGCGGACTCCTAAAAGCCGCAGCGCAGAAAGTATTTGAGTCAGCCGTGAATGTTAAAAAGGCCGGCCGTTAAAAAAAGATGGAGGGTTACATATTGATGCAAAAAAGAAGATTGATCCGTATCGCGTTATTGATCATAATCATTGGGGCGGCCCTTTCGTTTATCAAGCTGCCATATTACATCACTGAGCCGGGCGAGGCGACAGAATTGAAGCCTTTAATTAAAGTCGACGGCGGCTATTCGGAAAAAGGAAGCTTTTCTTTAATGACAGTTAAAGTCGGTCCTGCCAATCCGATTACATACATGTGGGCCAAGATCCGCCCTTACCATGAAGTGCTTCCCGAAGAAAACTTCAAACAACAAGGGGAATCTGATGAGGAGTATATGAAAAGGCAGCTGCAAATGATGAGAGACTCCCAAGAGAATGCGATGATCGCAGCATACAAGCGGGCGGGTAAAGATGTCAGCTATACATTTAACGGCGTCTATGCCATGTATGTCGTCTCAGGCATGCCTGCAGAAGGAAAAATTGAGGTCGGAGACAAAATCAAAGCGGTGGACGGTCAAACATTTCGCTCTGCGGAAAGCCTTGTCCGCTATATCGAATCGAAAAAAGCCGGGGATCAGGTGAAGGTCGCTATTGAAAGGGATCAAAAAGAAAAGACGTATGACTTGAAGCTTAAAACCTTTAAAGAGGATCCGAAGCGGGCCGGACTTGGCGTATCTCTTATCACAGACCGCGATGTCAAAGTCAAGCCCGAGGTCAAACTTGATATTGAAAATATCGGCGGACCTTCGGCCGGGCTGATGATGTCAATGGAAATCTATAATCAGCTGACAAAAAAGGATGAGACAAAAGGGCATCATATCGCGGGAACAGGAACGATTGATGACGAAGGCAAAGTCGGTCCGATCGGGGGGATCAGCCAGAAAGTCGTCGCCGCGGACAAAGCGGGAGCTGACATCTTTTTCGCACCCAATGAAGGCGGGAAAAAAGGATCGAATTATGAAGAAGCGGTCAAAACGGCGAAAGACATCAACACCGACATGAAAATCGTCCCGGTCGACACGATGGATGATGCGATCGAATATTTGGAAAGAAAAGTGAAAAACACCTGATCAAGGTGTTTTTCATTTGCGCAAAAATATACGGCTGTCTTCGTCAAATCTAATCGGTGAAAGCGAATATTCCTGCTCTGTCAGCTTCGTTTGTTCAGGCTCCTTCAGCGGTGCGCTGTACACCCGCCCTGCTCTGATGTCCAATTGAAGGGACGGATGTGTGAAAGATCCGATCTTGGTGATCAGCGGGACACACAAGCTTTTTTTCTGAGACGCAAGGTATGCCTGGCCTTTTTTGGTCATGCCGAGCAGCCTGATATAAGCGGGCCGGTTTTCGGCAAGGATGCTGTGAACAGCAGATTTTTTCGCTTTCATTAAAATATGTGTGTTCATGCGCTGCAGCCTTGTCCATGTATAGCGTTTCGTCTTTAAAAGCTCCATATATTCCATAAAAGAGCCCGCTTTGCGAATGGCTTTTTTCACCCGGTGTTCAAGACCTTCTTCAACCTCATACACCCCGGCCAATTCTTCTGTATCCATCGTATACAGACTGTATTTCAAAAAAGGGAAATAATCTTCAGGCGAATGCCAGAGCCCGAAAGTCCGCAGATATTCATTCAGCTCATCTTTTGATGCTTCAGGCAGATAGAAGCTGCTTTCGGCAAGGCTCCCGTTTTCAAGCATTGATTTGCGGATGCTTGTCGCGCTGGCGATTTGGCTTTTTTCAGGAAGAATGGAATCGTGATAGCCGGAGGAGCGCCGTTTGACAGTCTCAGGCTTCATTTGAAAATGCTTCTCTAAGATCGTTTTGACATAGTGGAACCCGAGAATGTTGTTCGGTTTGGAAAGGTCAAGTGTCGGCCTGTTTTCCGCCACAGTTTGAAAAGCCTTTGCCATTGCTGCCGGGTAGCTTAGTCCAACCGCAATATGCTTTTTTACCTCCCCGTCAAGCGCATCTCCATGCTCGGCGGTGAATCGCACGGTTTGGATGAACGCGTCAATATCGCCGTGTTCACTTCCGAAAAACAATGAGCGGCACCCTAATTCATTCAAGATGGAGACAGCTCCTGCCGCAAACGTTTCCGCCTTTTGGACGGCGAATGCGTACGGCAATTCAACGACAATGTCAGCATGGGACATGAGCGCCATTTTTGTCCTGGCCCATTTGGAAACGATGGCGGGTTCGCCGCGCTGCAAAAAAGAGCCGCTCATGACGGCGACCGCCACATCGCTTCCCGTTTGTGCCTTTGCCTCTTTTATATGAAATAAGTGTCCGTTATGAAATGGATTGTATTCAACAACAAGACCGACCGCTTTCATCTTTTCACCTCTCTTGCATCTCTAGAAATAGATGTGATACATTTACACATATGTGTTTAGGACGCCTGTTTTGGCAGCGTTTTTTTAAGTGTATGAATTGTTGCGGGCGATGTCAACGAACGAAAGACGCGGGCGTGTGATCTGTAAAGAAAAAATATTGACAAAAAACATGATGAAAGCTATAATCATGTTTGTTGCTCTCTTAGAGGTGATACAATGAAATGGACGATACATCAGCTGAATCAAATGCCGAAGAAAGACTTTGAATTTGATGAAACAGTTGATTTAAGCGAACTCTCTCAAAACTCGGATATACGCCGGATTTCGCCGGTTCGGGTGAAAGGAAAAGCGGAAATCCGCTCAAAGCAGGCTGCATTTGATTTCACGATTTCGGGCGAGATGATCTTGCCTTGTTCCAGAACGCTTGTTGATGTTCGTTATCCATTCAGTATTTCAACAAAAGAACTGTTTATATTTCATAAGACCGATGAGATGGAAGATGAAGACGTTCATATTGTGGAAGACGATCTCATCGACTTGACGCCGGTCGTGAAAGAGGAAATCCTTCTTGAGATCCCTATGCAAATCTTTTGTGAAACTGTACAAAATGAAGAAGGTGCTCCCCAAGAAGGCAAGGATTGGCAGGTCATTACAGAAGATGACCGGAAAAATCGGATCGATCCGAGACTTGCCGGACTTGAGAAGCTCTTAAAACAAGAAGATGAATCTTAACGCTCTTTAAGGAGGTGGGAATAATGGCTGTACCTTTTAGAAGAACTTCTAAAACGAAAAAAAGACTTCGTCGTACACATTTTAAATTGCAAGTGCCTGGTATGGTAGAATGCCCAAACTGCGGTGAGATGAAACTTTCACACCGCGTCTGCAAAGCATGTGGATCATACAAAGGAAAAGACGTAAAAAGCAACTAATTCGTCAAGATGAAAACACAAGACTTCAGGTCTTGTGTTTTTTTATATGCAAATCGCCCCCATCCTTTTATTTCCTGAAAAGAAAATAGTCTATCTACTCTATCAGCCGCATATGTATGAGGTAAATTCATAAAGTCATGGAGGGGGATATCTTTGACAATCACAAGACAGGATGCATGGACAAAAGATGAAGATATATTGCTGGCTGAGGTTGTATTGAGGCATATTCGGGAAGGGGGCACACAGCTTTCGGCGTTTGAAGAAGTCGGCAAAGCGCTGAGCCGGACAGCGGCCGCCTGCGGCTTCCGCTGGAATTCCTTTGTCAGGAAGCAATATCAATCAGGAATTGAACTGGCAAAAAAACAGCGCAAAGAGCTCCGCAAGAAAATCGGCATCCATTCCGCCAATCTGCCGAACTCCGTCAAAACCATATCTGGAGACAAAACGGAAAACATGACAATTGAGGATGTCATCAGCTTTTTAGAAAAACTGAAGGAAGCCCCGGCTCAGAAAGAATTCGCCGAAGAGAAAAAACGGCTCGTTGAAGAAGTCAATGAATTAAAGCAGGAGGTTGAAAAGCTCAGGAGCGAAAACGAATCGCTGAAGAAACAGCTGGAATTGACTGAGGATGATTATAAAGCGTTGATTGAAATCATGGAGCGGGCCAGAAAAATGGTCGTCCTTCAGGAAGATGAGAGAAATAAAAAGGTGAAGTTTCAAATGGAACCGAACGGAAATCTTGAACGGATGGAGGAATAGAGAACCGGCCACTATGCTTTTCGGCCGGTTTTTTTGTTTTAAGCTGATTCTGAGCTTTGATTTGCTTCGCTGTTTGGATGCCAAACGAGCGGGTTTTCCCCTTTGTCGCGGGCCATATCGTATTTTACCGGTTTAAAGCCCATTTTGCTCCAGAAATCAGATGATTTTACACGCGGACTTGTGCGAATCGGCAGTCCGTATGATTTGGCGAATTCCACCAGCATCGTCCCGTATCCGTTTCGCTGGTATCCGGGCAGAACTTCAAGCTTCCAAAGCTCCAGGTAGTCTTCACCTTCCTCAAAGTATTGGTTGGAATTTCCATCTACTTGATACAGGCTCATTCTCGCCACGAGCCGATCCCCGTAATAGATGCCGTAAAACGGTGAATTGCTGTCGTTTTCAATCATGTTGCTTTCAAGGTCTTCCAGCATGGACAGCTCTTGAAGGCCGTATTCCCTGAACTTTTTAAATTCCTCAAGCGTTTTATAGTTGATCAGCAAACGTTCCACTTTGACCATCATGTTACCCCCTTGTTAGTGATCTACTTATATTGTAAACGCTTTTTTACAAAAATCCAAATGATACAAATTTTCTAATATCACGACAGGAAATGGTTATCTGAAAATTTGAAACAACTTACGGGTCAATTGTTTAAAATTCTGCTATGATATACAGTATATGAAAAAAGCCGGGGTGTGAGAATTGAGAATCGGAGTTGTTGGTGGAGGTTCAATCGGCCTTCTTTTTGCATACTACTTTTCCTTCCGCCATCAGGTGACGGTGATCACAAGACGGAGGGAACAGGCTGAAGCTATTCAGGAAAAGGGAATCCGCCTAGTGGAAGACGGAAACGAACAGACCGCCGAAGTCATGGGCAAGGCGGAGCTCGGTTCGGGCTATGACCTTCTTTTCGTGGCTGTAAAAGAGCATCAGCTGGCTGCTGTTTTGCCTGAGTTGGAAAAAGCGGCCCCGCTTGATATCGTGTTTCTGCAAAATGGAATGGCCCACATTCCAGTGCTAGAAAATTGGCGTACGACCCACCGGATTTATGTCGGTGCTGTTGAACACGGAGCCGTCAGGGTGGATGACCGTTCATTTCGGCACACGGGGAAAGGAGCTGTGAAATGGAGCGCATTCCGTTCCTTTTCGGCCGACCGGCTGAAAAAAGAGCTGGCGTCCGTTCATGAAGCTTTTCCTTTCACTTGGTGTGATGACTGGCATCAAATGCTTGCCGGAAAATTGATTGTCAACGCCTGCATCAATCCGCTGACAGCTCTTTTGCGGGTGAAAAACGGCAGGTTGATAGAGGCGCCGATGTACTTGTCATTTATGAAACTTGTGTTTGAGGAGGCAAGCCGGATTTTGGCGATTGACGACCCGGAGACGGCTTGGGAAAATGTTCTTTCAGTCTGCCGGAAGACAGGAATGAACACCTCTTCGATGCTCGCGGATGTCCTTAACAGAAGGCGGACGGAAGCGGATGCCATTATGGGCTATTTGCTGAAACGGGCGAAAGAAACCGGACGCGACGCCCCTCACCTCACCTTTTTATATGACAGCATAAAGGCTGCGGAAGAGGGATGAAGCTAAATCTTTTGACCGAAGCGCTGAACATGCTATACTCGTTTCGGAAAGCTAACTATTTATTGGAGAAAGGAAGTTCGAAAGATGCAGCTTACTGAACTTTCCATACAAAGTCAAAATCCTTTTGTACGAGACTATATAAATGGAAACAACGTGATCGGGCCGTTTTTTGATTACGGCTTAACGAAAGAGGATTGGAAAGTCCGTCTGAATGACCTTTCATCCCGGACTTATAACCGCGCCGCTCTGGTCGATTATCTGCTCGATTACCATCGCAAATTTCAATCGGAAAACATGAACAAAGCGATTGAGCGCCTTCGTGATCCCGAAAGCGTCGTCATTGTCGGCGGACAGCAGGCCGGTCTTTTGACAGGACCGCTTTATACCATACATAAAATCATTTCGATCCTTGTTTTAGCAAAGCAAAAAGAACAAGAACTGAACGTTCCGGTCATCCCGGTGTTTTGGGTCGCGGGAGAAGACCATGATTTGGAAGAGATCAATCATTTATTTATATCGGACAGCGGACATGTTAAAAAATATAAGCTGGCCCAGCCCCACTGGAAAAAAAGCCAGGCTGCCAACACCCCGCTTGACACAGACAAAACCGAAACATGGCTGAACGGGATTTTCGCATCTTTTGAAGAGACGGAATACACGAATGGGCTTCTCACTCATTTAAGGCGATGTTTACGGCAATCATCCTCCTTTACTGAGTTTTTTGAATACATTGTCGCCGATATGTTTGAAAAAGAAGGCTTGGTTATGCTGAATTCCGGAGATCCGGGAATCAGAGCCCTTGAAGCCGGGTTTTTTCAGCAGTTGGTCAAAAACAATGATCAGCTCGCTGAGTCAGTCAAACGGCAGCAGGCGCTCATGACGGAAATGGGCTATTCGCCGATCATTGAAGGAGCGGCACAGCACGCCAATCTTTTTTACGAACATGAGGAAGAGCGGTTTTTGATCGAAAAAAAGGACGATGTATTTTTCATAAAAGAACTTGACCTTGAATGGACGCCGTCCGAGCTTGTCGATTTGATCGACAAAACGCCGGAAGCCTTTAGCAATAATGTCGTGACAAGGCCGCTGATGCAGGAATTCCTTCTGCCGACATTGGCCTTTATAGCAGGTCCCGGGGAAATCAATTATTGGGGAGAATTGAAGGGCGCTTTTCAGGTAATGGGTTTTAAAATGCCTCCTGTTGTACCGAGGCTGCAAATCACCTTTCTTGAGCGCCATATTGAAAAAAAGCTGTCTGAACGGGGTATAGAACTCCGGGAATCCCTTGAACAGGGAGCTCTTGCAAGGAAAGACCAGTTTTTTCAAAGCAGAGTGCCAAGCGAATTTACCGCGTCTGTCAAAAGCGCGAAAGACAAAATTGCAGGCATCCATTCTTCAGTGGTGCAAGAAGCGCTGGAAATCGACAGGAGCCTTGAGCCGCTGTTAAAGAAGAATGCCGCCTTTATTCAAGATCAGCTGGGATTCTTGGAGAAAGCGGTGCTGAGAAAGATAGAAGAAAGGGAAAACAACATTCTGCGCGATTTTGACAAAATTCAAACGAGTCTGAGGCCATCAGGCGCTCCGCAGGAGAGAATTTGGAATATCATGTATTATTTGAATAAATACGGTCCGGATTTCTTGGAAAAATACAAAAAACTGCCATATTCATTTCAAAATATGCATCAAGTTGTCAAACTTTGAAATAATTTTTTAAAAAACCCTGAGTAGTTCAGGGTTTTTTTTTGTTCTAAAACAGTGTAAAATGAATATGTGGAGAGAAGTGGTGGATAGTGGTGAGTTGAGGATGGAAAGTGGGGGCCGAGATCATGTTTATGGGTGAATACCAGCATACGATTGATTCAAAAGGCCGCATGATCGTCCCGGCAAAGTTCAGGGAAGGCCTCGGCGAACAGTTCGTTCTGACGCGAGGGCTTGATCAGTGCCTGTTTGGCTACCCGATGTCCGAATGGAAGCTCATCGAGGAAAAACTGAAAGCTCTTCCTCTCACAAAGAAAGACGCACGCGCTTTCACCCGCTTTTTTTTCTCCGGAGCCACAGAATGCGAATTGGACAAGCAGGGCCGGATCAACATCGCATCGCCGCTGTTAAGCTATGCGAAGCTTGAGAAGGAATGTGTGGTCATCGGAGTTTCAAATCGAATTGAATTGTGGAGCAAAGAGATTTGGGAACAATATGTAGAAGAGCAGGAAGATTCATTTGCCGAAATTGCTGAAAACATGATCGGCTTTGATATATAATGAATCTTTGCGGCGTCGCTCTCTAAATTCGTTCATTTGAAAAAGGTGGGACTAAATAAGAACATGTTTCAGCATAAAACAGTACTATTAAAAGAAACAGTCGACGGTTTAAATGTAAAAGAAGACGGTACATATGTAGACTGCACATTAGGCGGTGCGGGTCACAGCGAATATTTGCTTTCCCAGCTGTCAAAGGACGGCAGATTGATCGCTTTTGACCAGGATGAAACCGCGCTCCGCTATGCCGAGGAAAAGCTGGCGGGATACGAAGGACAAGTCGTTTTCATCAAAAGTAATTTTCGGTATTTAAAAGACCGTCTAAACGAAATCGGCATTGCGAAGGTGGACGGTGTTTTATTTGATTTAGGCGTCTCATCTCCTCAGCTGGATACGCCGGAAAGGGGATTCAGCTACCACCATGACGCTCCTCTTGATATGAGGATGGACCAATCGGCCCGGCTCACGGCGAAGGAAGTCGTCAATGAGTGGCGTTATGAGGATCTCGTGAAAATTTTCTTTAAATACGGAGAAGAAAAATTCAGCAAGCAAATAGCCAGAAAGATTGAAGAGGCAAGAGAAAAATCGCCTATTGAAACAACAGGCCAGCTTGTCGATATCATCAAAGAAGCGATTCCCGCACCGGCGAGAAGAAGCGGCGGGCATCCGGCAAAACGGATTTTCCAGGCGATTCGGATCGCGGTGAATGATGAATTGAAAGTATTTGAAGAAGCGCTTTTGCAGGCGATCGAGGTGCTGAAGCCAGGCGGAAGGGTATCGGTCATTACATTTCACTCGCTGGAAGACCGGATTTGCAAGACGACATTTAAAGAAATGGCTTCGCTTCCTGAACTGCCGCACGGCTTGCCCGTGATCCCCAAGGAGTTTGAACCGAAACTGAAACTGGTCAACAAGAAGCCGATCACAGCTTCAAAAGAAGAGCTTGAACATAATAACCGTGCCCGCTCAGCGAAGCTGCGCGTCGCGGAAAAAGCACGAGAATGAGCTGTACGAATGAAAAGGAGGTCATCAGTCTATGAGCAATCTGGCTTATAAGGTGGACAAACAGCAAAGACAGACACAAAGTGCAGAACAAACCGTTATCATCCGAAGAAGAGCATCCATTACATTGGGGGAGAAAGTGCTGATCGTCCTTTTTGCCCTGGCGGTGCTCAGCGCATCAATCTTTATGATTTCCAAAGCTTTTGCGGCATATCAGACCAATATTGAAATTCAAAAGCTCGAAAAAAAGGTTGAAGCGGAAAAAAACAAAGTCGATGACCTCGAAAAAACGGCTGACGAGCTGAAAGAACCTGACCGTATCATGAAAATTGCCCGTGAAAGAGGCCTTAACTTAGGCGACAAAAAAGTAAAAAGCATACAGGAATGATGCAAATGATGCCGAAAAAGAATAAATTTATGAACAGAGGAGCGGCAATACTCAGTATTTGTTTTGCCCTCTTTTTCTTTGTCATTTTAGGAAGATTCGCATTTATTCAAGCGACGGGAAAAGTAAACGGGGAAGTGCTTGCCGTAAAGGCGAACGAGCAATATGAAAAAAAACGGACGATTGAAGCCCACAGAGGGTCGATTTTGGATCAAAACGGAAAAGTGCTTGCGGAAGACACCGCGACTTACAAGCTGGTTGCGATTTTGAACAAAAAGATGAAGCCCGATTATGTCCAAGATAAGCAAATGACGGCGGAAAAACTTGCGCCGATTATCGGCATGGATGAGGGAAAAATACTCGATCTTCTCAACAAAGATGCAGAAGGAGCGTTTCAAGTCGAATTCGGATCAGCAGGACGGGATTTGACATACACCCAGAAGGAAAAAATCGAAAAGCTCGATCTTCCGGGGATCGCCTTTGAGCGCGATACGAAGAGATACTATCCGAACGGAATTTTCGCTTCCAACCTGATCGGCTTTTCCCAAGTCAATGCAAAAACGGGTGTCATGTCAGGTGTGATGGGTCTTGAAAAAACGCTCGATCAATACCTGAAGGAAACGGATGGATACATGTCATACGATACCGACAGAACGGGCTGGCGCCTGCCGAACAGCGATGAAAAGATCAAAGCGCCGGATAACGGAGACGATGTGTATCTGACGATCGACCAAAAAATTCAGGCTTTCCTGGAAGACAGCATGACAACGGTGCAAAAAGAGTATAAACCGAAAAAAATCATGGCGGCGGTCGTTGATCCAAAAACAGGAAAAGTGCTGGCGATGGGGCAAAGACCGAGCTTTGATCCGAATAAGCGCAATGTGAGCAATTATTATAACGACCTCGTCTCCTACCCGTTCGAGCCGGGATCGACGATGAAGATCTTTACCTTGGCGGCGGCGATCGAAGAAGGGGTTTACAATGGAAAGGATCGATATAAATCGGGAAGCTATTCCGTCTCCAAAAAAGACAAACCGATTAAAGACCATAACAACGGAAACGGCTGGGGAACAATTCCATTTGACGAAGGTGTCGTGCGTTCTTCCAACGTCGCCTTTGCCATCCTTGCCAATGAGAAGCTCGGCACAGACCGTTTTAACCAATATTTAAGGAAATTCCATTTTTACGAAAAAACAGGCATTGATCTGCCAAACGAAGCTTCAAGTAAAATCAACTTTAAATATGAGCGTGATAAAGTGTCGACGGCTTACGGACAGGCGTCTGCGGTAACACCGATCCAGCAGCTCCAGGCCGCAACAGCCATCGCTAACAACGGGAAGATGATGAAGCCGTATGTGATCGATCATGTCGTTGATCCGGATCAAAAGAAAACGGTTCTGCAAAATAAACCTGAACAAGTCGGCCAGCCGATATCGGCGGATACGGCAAAAGAAGTGCGTAAGCTGTTGCGACAAGTTGTCACATCTGAAAAAGGAACGGGGCAGCCGTATAAGATCGAAGGGTTTGACGTCGCCGGAAAAACGGGAACGGCGCAAATTGCCGGAGAGGACGGCAGATATTTGACCGGCCGGGAAAACTACGTGTTCTCCTTCATGGGCATGGCGCCGAAAGACGACCCTGAGCTTCTCGTCTATGTCGCCGTTCAGCAGCCCAAGCTAAAAGCGACCGAGACAGGCTCTGAGCCGGTGTCGAAAATCTTTAAACCGGTCATGAAAAATAGCCTTCTCTATTTAAATATCTCACCGAAAGAAAGCAAAACGGAAGACGAAAAAACAGAAGAAAAACAGGTCAAGATGCCTGCCTTGACGCAAAAGCGCAAGGAATCTGCGGTCAAAGAAGCCGAAGAAAAAGGCCTTGCTCCCATCACGATCGGTGAGGGGGTCGCTGTTAGAGAACAGTATCCGAAAGCCGGTGAAGAGATTCTTCCGAATGAACGGGTCTTTCTGAAAACAGACGGCAAAATCAAAATGCCGGATATGACGGGCTGGTCGAAACGAGATGCCCTCCGCTTCGGTTCCATGGCCGGCATTCATATCGAAACTAGCGGGCAGGGCTATGTGACAAGCCAGAGCGTAAAGGAAGGCAAGGAACTGAAAACGAATACGGTCGTTAAAGTCGGCTTGAAAAATTCATAGTGTCAAAAGGAAGGCTATCGGCAGCTGCCGGTAGCCTTCTGTCCTAGCAGTGAGAAAATACACAAACCGCTGCCGTTCTATTAAAATGCTCCGGGGCATAAAAATAAAACAAGCCTAAATAAGGAGTGAACGGTCTCTTGCGCGTTTCTCATGTAACGGTCAGAAAACGGTTAATATTTGTATTGCTTTTTGGTGTGATCATCTTTTTGATTATCGATACAAGGCTCGGTTACGTCCAGTTTGTCATGGGGGAAAAACTGACGAATTTAGCAAAGGACTCCTGGAGCCGGAATCTCCCTTTTGAGCCGGAAAGAGGTGAAATCCTTGACCGAAACGGGGTCAAGCTTGCGACAAATAAAAGCGCGCCGTCCGTTTTGGTCGTCCCCAAGCAGGTTGAAAACCCGATTAAAACGAGCAAGCTGCTCGCCAGCGTCTTGAATATGTCGGAAGAAAAAGCGTATAAACACGTCACAAAGAAAACCTCGATTGAAAGAATCAATCCCGAAGGCCGGAAAATTTCCCACGAAAAAGCAAAGGAAGTCAGAGATTTGAATTTGAAAGGCGTTTATATCGCAGAAGACAGTGTCAGGCACTATCCGTTCGGGAGCTATCTGTCACATGTGCTCGGCTTCGCCGGGATCGACAACCAGGGCTTGCTCGGGCTTGAAGCCTACTATGATGAAGAACTCAGAGGCGAAAAAGGGTATGTGAAGTTTTACTCGGATGCCAAAGGAAAAAGAATGCCCGGTGAGGCGGATGACTATACACCGCCAAAAGACGGCCTTGATATGAAGCTGACGATCGATACCAGGGTGCAGACGATCATGGAGCGGGAATTTGACATCGCCGAAGCGAAGTATAACCCCGACGGGATGGTCGGTGTGGCGATGAATCCGAAGAACGGCGAAATCCTTGCCATGGTGTCCAGACCGGATTTTGATCCGGCAAACTATCAATCAATCGATCCAAAAGTCTATAACCGGAATCTGCCTGTGTGGAGCACCTATGAGCCGGGATCCACGTTTAAAATCATCACGCTTGCGGCCGCTTTGGAGGAGGAGAAGGTCAACCTGCAGAAAGACCATTTTTATGATAAAGGGTCTGTAGAAGTGGACGGCGCAAGGCTGAAATGTTGGAAACGGGGGGGCCACGGCTCACAGTCGTTTCTTGAGGTTGTGCAAAATTCCTGCAACCCCGGCTTTGTCGAACTTGGCCAGCGGCTTGGTAAAGAAAAGCTGTTCAGCTACATTGATGATTTCGGTTTTGGAAAGAAAACCGGAATCGACCTGCAGGGAGAAGGGACAGGGATTTTATTTCCGCTCGATCGTGTCGGTCCTGTAGAGCAGGCGACAACCGCTTTTGGACAGGGGGTATCGGTGACGCCGATCCAGCAGGTGGCTGCCGTTTCCGCCGCGGTCAACGGCGGAACCTTGTATACGCCGTATATCGCCAAAGAGTGGATTGACCCCGTCACAAAACAAACGGTCAAAAAACAGACACCGGTCGCGAAAAGAAAAGTGATTTCTGAGGAAACATCCAAAAAGATCCGTTATGCGCTTGAAAGCGTCGTCGCCCAGGGAACAGGGCGCAACGCATTTGTCGAGGGCTACCGGGTAGGGGGAAAAACGGGAACGGCGCAAAAAGTAAAGGACGGAAAATATTTAAAAAACAACCATATCGTCTCGTTTATCGGTACAGCGCCTTCCGATGATCCGAGCATCGTCGTCTACGTCGCCGTTGATAATCCGAAAGGAACGATTCAATTCGGTGGTACGGTTGCGGCCCCGATCGTCGGAAATATCATGAGAGACAGCCTGCCGCAGCTCGGCGTCGAAAAGAGAAAAGACCAGATCGAGCGCAAATATCAATGGCTGGACAAAAAAATGGTCGAGGTTCCGAACCTTATAGGGCTGTCTGTGACAGAACTGGAACCTTTGCTCTTAGATTTTAAGCTGAAATCTTCCGGAGAAGGCGATGTCGTAGTTCAGCAATCTCCCAAACCGGGAGAGAAAGTAAAAGAAGGTTCAACCATCCGCATCTATCTTGACGAGCAGGATGAAAAGCAAGGGAAGCAGGATAAAAAAGAAAGCCAGGATTGACATGGCGATAGAAACGAAACGGCGGCCGGAGATGGCCGGCTGCCTGTTTCACGCTAAAAAATATAGAGATTTTACAGGATTAGCTGGATGTCTTCTCTTTTTTACGCTAAAATATGAACTGTATGTCCGCATGAAGTCCGTGCGGGAAATCAGGCAGCAATCGATATAAAAGATATAAAAACGAATTTGGAATGAAGAGAACTAGGAGAGGTTTGATACGATGAAATTAACAAAGCTACTTACATATTTAAAAAACGAACCTTCCTTTAACAGCCAAGAAGACCCTGAAATAACTTCAATTGAGATGGACTCCAGGGAAGTCAAAACAGGGAGTCTTTTTGTTTGTATAAAAGGGTATACAGTTGATGGACACGACTATGTCAAGCAGGCGGTTGAAAACGGCGCGCAAGCGATAGTGGCGGAAAGGCAAGTGGAGGCGGCAGTTCCCGTCATCATCGTCCGCCATTCGAAAAGAGCGCTTGCCGTTTTATCAGATGCTTTTTACGGGCAGCCGACAAAGCAACTGAGACTGATCGGCATCACCGGCACAAACGGCAAAACATCGACCTCCCATATGGCCGAAGAGATTTTCAGAAAGGCGGGCAGCCGCACAGGGCTGATCGGGACGATGTACACGAAAATCAACGATGAAACATTCGATGCGAAAAATACGACGCCGGAAAGCGTCACACTTCAAAAAACGTTTAAAAAAATGGTTGACCAAGATGTGGATACAGCCATCATGGAAGTTTCTTCTCACGCTCTCCATATGGGCCGGGTGCACGGCTGTGATTACGATATCGCCGCATTTACAAACCTGACGCAGGATCACCTCGATTATCATCAAACAATGGAAGAATATAAACATGCGAAAAGCCTGCTTTTCTCCCAGCTGGGCGGCTCCTTTAACCATGAAAAACCAAAGTGGGCCGTTTTAAACGCAGATGACCCGGCTTCAGCATATTTTGCCCAGGTGACAGCAGCACACCTTTTGACTTACGGCATTGAAAACGATGCCGATATCAAGGCCGAAAACATCAGGATGGCGCCGAAAGGGACAACCTTTGATCTTGTGACACCAAAAGGAACGGGACGGGTGACAATTCCTCTTGTCGGCCGGTTCAACGTCTATAATGTGTTGGCTGCGGCGGCTATCGCGATTGCGGCGGACATTTCATTCGATGTGATTACGAAAGGAATTGAAGGGCTGAGAGGTGTCAGGGGAAGATTTGAGCTGGTGGACGCCGGCCAGGATTTTCCGGTGATCGTCGACTACGCCCATACACCGGACAGCCTCGAAAACGTCCTCAACACATGCAGAGGGATGACGGAAGGCAAGCTCTTTGTCGTCGTCGGCTGCGGAGGGGACCGGGATAAGACAAAGCGCCCGAAAATGGCGAAAATCGCCGCTGAACTGGCCGATGAGCCGGTGTTTACAGCGGACAACCCGAGAAGTGAAAACCCGCTCGCCATTTTGAACGATATGGAAGAAGGCGTGAAAGGTGCTTACTATCACAGCATCGTCAACCGGGAGCAGGCGATCTTTTTTGCGATTGCCAACGCTAAAAAAGGCGACGTTGTCCTGATTGCCGGCAAGGGCCATGAGACCTATCAGCAGATCGGCGGCCAAACATTCGATTTTGATGATGCAGAAGTGGCGAAACGGGCCATTCTTGAACTGAAATAAAAGAAAAAGAATTACAGGAAAGAGTTGTTAAAGTGATGGAAGCGTTCAAAATAAATCAACATATGAAAAAAAACAGTGAATATGATAGATGCGTATGCAGCTTCTTAAAAACTGGCGATGGCGCGGAAAGGGGAGGAGCACAATGCTGGAGCAAGTGATTTTATTTACGATTATCATGGGCTTTTTAATCAGCGTTCTTTTGTCTCCGATCTTCATCCCGTTTTTAAGAAGGCTTAAATTTGGCCAAAGCATTCGCGAAGAAGGTCCGAAATCCCACCAAAAAAAATCGGGAACACCGACAATGGGCGGTGTGATGATCATTTTATCGATCATTGCCACAACGATCGTGATGACGATGAAATTTTCCGAAGTCAGCATGAACATGTTCCTGCTGCTGTTTGTCACGATTGGCTACGGACTTCTCGGCTTTTTGGATGATTATATAAAAGTGGTGATGAAGCGGAATCTCGGCTTGACATCCAGACAGAAGCTGATCGGCCAAATCATCATCGCCGCGGTGTTTTATGCCGTCTACTATGCTCAGGGAATGCCGACCACCATCCGCATTCCGGGAACTGATGCTTCGTTTGATTTCGGCTGGGGCTACCTGATTCTCGTCATCTTTATGCTTGTTGGCGGCTCAAACGCTGTCAACTTGACAGACGGGCTTGACGGGCTTTTATCGGGGACGGCGGCGATCGCTTTCGGCGCCTTTGCGATTTTGGCGTGGAATCAAGGGCAATACGATGTCGCGATCTTCTCGGTTGCCGTTGTCGGCGCTGTGCTTGGATTTCTTGTCTTCAATGCCCATCCCGCAAAGGTTTTTATGGGCGATACGGGTTCGCTCGCCTTAGGGGGAGCGATTGTGACGATCGCGATCTTAACGAAATTGGAAATCCTTTTGGTTATCATCGGCGGTGTATTCGTCATTGAAACCCTTTCTGTCATTCTGCAAGTGATTTCTTTCAAAACGACTGGCAGAAGAATCTTTAAAATGAGCCCTCTTCATCATCACTATGAGCTTGTCGGCTGGTCGGAGTGGAGAGTCGTCGTGACATTTTGGACAGCGGGTCTCTTGCTTGCCGTCTTAGGAATTTACATCGAGGTGTGGTTATAAGTGGTTACTCAAGATCTATTGCAAAATCAAAACGTGCTTGTATTGGGGCTGGCGAAAAGCGGTTATGCGGCTGCTTCGATCCTGCACGAAAAAGGCGTCAACGTTGTCGTCAACGATCAAAAGCCTTTTGAAGAAAACGAACCTGCACAAATTCTCGCCGAAAAAGGCGTTAAGGTGGTCTGCGGCACCCATCCGACAGAGCTTTTCGACCTCCATTCGATCGACATTCTCATTAAAAATCCGGGAATCCGCTATGAAAATGTGATGGTTGAAGAAGCCCTGAAAAGGGGGGTTCCCGTCTGGACGGAGGTCGAGCTCGCCTATCATCTCACAGATGCGCCTTTTATCGGGATTACCGGATCTAATGGTAAAACGACAACAACTACACTCGTTTATGAAATGCTGAAAGCCGATTCGAAAAAAGCGCTCGTTGCGGGAAATATCGGCACAGCGGCAAGCGAAGTGGCAAATCAAACCCGCGGCGATGAGTGGATTGTGACAGAGCTCTCTTCCTTTCAGCTGATGGGGACGTATCAATTCAGGCCGAAAATCGGTTTATTGTTAAACGTATTTGATGCCCATCTGGATTATCACCATTCTCGAAAAAATTACGAGCTTGCCAAACAGCAGATCTACCGAAACCAATCGGAAACAGATGTTGCCGTTGTTAATTTGGACGATGATACAGTCGTCCGGCTGGCGGAATGTTCACAAGCGAAGAAAATCTTTTTCTCAGTCCGGCAAATCGTAGAGCGCGGCGCCTGTGTCAAAGACGGAATGATCATGTTTAACAATGAACAAATCATGCCGCTAAAAGACGTTGTTTTGCCAGGAGAGCACAATCTGGAAAACATTTTGGCAGCCCTTTGTATCGTAAAGACGGCAGGGGTGTCGAACGAGGCTGTCCGCCAAGTGCTGACGACCTTCACAGGGGTTAAACATAGAATGCAGTACGTGGCAACGGTCAAAAACAGAATGTTTTACAATGACAGCAAAGCGACGAACATCCTGGCGACGAAAAAAGCGCTCTCCGCTTTCAAGAAGCCGGTGATTCTCCTTTGCGGGGGGCTTGACCGCGGAAATGAGTTTGATGAATTAAAGCCGCACATGTCTTATGTCAAAGCGATCATAACCTTCGGCGAAACCGCGCCCAAGTTTGAAAAGCTGGCGGAAGATATGGGAATACAACAGGTGAAACGTGTCGATAATGTTGAACAGGCAGCATACGCGGCGTTCAGCCTGTCAGACGAAGGTGATGTCATTCTCCTTTCCCCGGCATGTGCAAGCTGGGATCAGTACAAAACATTTGAAGAACGTGGTGACATGTTTGTAAACGCCGTGCATATGCTTAAATAAGGGCTTGTCTTTACCGTAAAAGCCCTAAGAAATAAAGCTTGGGGTGTTCGGCTTTGCAAACAAAAAAAACGTCACCGGATTTTTTATTGGTTATCATTACGTTATTACTGCTAGCGATCGGACTGATCATGGTATACAGCGCCAGTGCGGTATGGGCGACACACAAATACGATGACTCCTTTTTCTTTGCCAAACGGCAGCTTTTGTTTGCCGGCATCGGGGTCATCGCCATGTTTTTTATCATGACCGTCGACTACTGGACATGGAGGACTTACGCGAAGATTCTGATCATCGTCTGCTTCTTTCTTTTGGCGATCGTTCTGATTCCGGGAATCGGAATGGAGCGGAACGGCTCGCGGAGCTGGATCGGTGTCGGCGCTTTCAGCATACAGCCGTCCGAGTTTATGAAGCTCGCGATGATTGCCTTTTTGGCAAAATTTCTTTCTGAGAAGCAAAAGAATATCACATCGTTCAGAAAAGGTTTTATGCCGGCGCTCGGCATTGTCTTTTCCGCCTTTTTGATCATCATGATGCAGCCTGACCTCGGGACTGGCACGGTGATGGTGGGAACGTGCATCATCATGATATTTGTGGCGGGGGCGAGAATTTCGCACTTTGTTTTTCTCGGTCTGATCGGCCTCAGCGGATTTATCGGCCTCGTTCTGTCGGCGCCGTACAGGATTAAACGGATTACATCATATTTAAATCCTTGGGAAGATCCTTTAGGAAGCGGCTTTCAGATCATCCAGTCGCTGTATGCAGTCGGCCCCGGCGGGCTCTTTGGCCTCGGACTCGGCCAAAGCAGACAAAAGTTCTTTTATTTGCCTGAGCCGCAGACGGACTTTATCTTCGCCATATTATCGGAAGAGCTCGGATTCATCGGAGGATCGCTCATTCTATTGCTCTTCAGCGTGCTTTTATGGAGAGGGATCAGAATTGCGCTTGGGGCGCCCGACTTGTACGGCAGCTTTGTCGCCGTCGGCGTCATTTCAATGATTGCGATCCAGGTGATGATCAATATTGGCGTCGTGACCGGACTGATTCCTGTAACGGGCATTACGCTGCCGTTTTTAAGCTATGGAGGGTCATCGCTGACCTTGATGCTGATGGCGGTCGGCGTGCTGCTCAATGTCAGCAGATATTCAAGATATTAGTCCCATTAAGCCATTTGCCGATAACCCTGTTGCCAAAAGCAGGGTTATCGGCATGTACATATGAAAATAAGGGGGAAAACAGATGCGGATCGTTGTAAGCGGAGGCGGCACGGGGGGCCACATATACCCCGCGCTTGCGTTTATTAAAGAAGTCAGACAGCATCATCCTGATGTGGAATTTTTATATATCGGAACGGAAAAAGGGCTGGAGAAAAACATCGTCGAACGGGAAAATATTCCCTTCAAAGCGATTGAAATCACAGGCTTTAAACGAAAACTGTCATTTGAAAATGTGAAAACCGTCATCCGCTTTTTAAAAGGTGTTAAAGAGTGCAAAAAAGAATTAAAGCGGTTCAAACCGGACGCGGTGATCGGCACCGGCGGCTATGTGTGCGGCCCGGTCGTCTATGCGGCCTCAAAACTGGGGATCCCGACGATCATCCACGAACAAAACAGCCTCCCGGGACTCACCAATAAGTTTTTATCCAAATATGTTGATAGGGTAGCGATTTGTTTTGAAGAGGCTAAAGCTCATTTTCCAAAAGAAAAAGTTGTGTTTACAGGAAACCCGAGAGCCTCTGAAGTCGTCTCTATAGAAGAGGGCCGCTCACTTGGCGCTCTCGGGCTTTCCGAAGATAAAAAAACGGTCTTGATTTTTGGAGGCAGCCGCGGCGCTGCGCCGATCAATGAGGCTGTGATTGCGATGCAAAACGAATTGAAAAAACGGGATTACCAGGTTCTTTATGTCACAGGGGAAGTTCACTATGAGAAAGTAACAGCAGCACTTGAAAAAGAAGGAGCTGCTTCAAATATGGTCGTTCAGCCGTTTTTGCACCAAATGCCCGAGTATTTAAAATCACTTGATGTCGTGGTAGCGCGGGCAGGCGCGACGACGATAGCGGAAATAACCGCGCTCGGCATTCCAAGCGTCCTGATCCCGAGCCCTTATGTCACAGCCAACCATCAGGAAGTGAATGCGAGCTCGCTCGGCGACCGGAACGCCGCAGTCGTTTTAAAAGAATCAGAGCTTAATGGTGAGCGCTTAATTGAAGCGATCGATCATATTTTACAAGACGAAAAGACGTTAAAAGAGATGAGTGAGCGCACTAAATCTCTCGGCGTGCCGGATGCGGCGCAGCGACTATACAATGTGCTGACAGAATTGAATCAAAAGAAGGAAAAATGATAAGACAGAAGGATTTTGGAGGTTTTCGATGGATAAGGTGATACAAGAATTAAAAGAGCTTGAAGTCGGCAAAGTGCTGGAAAACGAACCGCTCAGCAACCATACAACGATTAAAATCGGCGGACCTGCAGATGTCCTGGTTGTGCCGAAAAGCATTGAGGCGATTCGGGATACGATGAAGGTGGTCAAAAAACACGGCGTCAAATGGACGGCGATTGGCAGAGGCTCCAACCTCCTTGTCCTTGATGAAGGCATCAGAGGCGTCGTTATTAAGCTTGGCGCTGGGCTCGATCATATGGAAATCGACGGCGAGCAAGTGACGGTCGGCGGCGGCTACTCTGTCGTAAGGCTTGCGACAGGCATCAGCAAAAAGGGGCTTTCCGGCCTCGAATTTGCCGCAGGCATTCCGGGTTCGGTCGGCGGAGCGGTTTACATGAATGCCGGCGCCCACGGCTCTGATATCAGCAGGATATTGGTGAAAGCATTGATCCTTTTTGAAGACGGAACGATTGAATGGCTGACAAATGAAGAGATGGCGTTCAGCTACCGCACGTCGATCCTTCAAAACGAGCGGCCGGGCATTTGTCTTGAAGCCGTCCTCCAGCTGGAGCAAAAAGAACGCGATGCAATCGTCGCGCAGATGCAGAAGAACAAGGACTACCGAAAAGAAACACAGCCTGTATCCAATCCGTGCGCAGGCAGCATCTTCAGAAACCCGCTGCCCGAGCATGCGGGCCGGCTTGTTGAACAGGCCGGATTGAAAGGCCATCAGATCGGCGGGGCAAAGGTTTCCGAGATGCACGGCAATTTCATTGTCAACGCCGGCGGCGCTACGGCCAAAGACGTTCTCGATTTAATTGCATTTATTCAAAAAACGGTTAAAGAAAAATATGATATCGACATGCACACCGAGGTTGAAATCATCGGAGAAAAACGATAATCAGCCTCTAAAATCAGATCGCCTTATGATATAATGAACAAAAGCAAACGGCATCCTTGTATGTCGTTTGTTTCGCTGATGGAAGGTTTTTCAAAAGACGCCGTAAGAGCGCGTCTTTTTTCGAAAAAAAGCAAATAAAAATCTTTGTCTGCTTGATTGGATCTGAGGTGAGCCTTTAGTGAAACCCGATATTGATAAAGAAAAAGTAGTGAATATAGAAGAACGGATTCCCAAAATCAAAGAACAGAGAAAACAGAAGGCAAACCGCCGGCTGATTACGTTTATTCTCCTCTTTTTTACGATGATGCTGATCATCATTTACCTCCAGACGCCGATCAGCAAAGTGTCGACGGTTGAGATCAAAGGAAATCAAAACGTTTCCAAGGATACGATCATTTCCCTGTCTTCCATTTATAAAGGGCAGACGGAATTCTGGAGCCTGAACAAGGGAAAGACAGAACAAAAGATTGAGCAGGATAAATTGATAAAAAAAGCCGAAGTCTCCAAAAAACTGCCCAATAAAATCGCAATCTCTATCGAAGAGTATAAAAGCATTGCATTTTTGCAAAAGAACAATGTGTATTACTCGGTGCTCGAAAACGGGACGGTTCTCCCGGATGAAGTGACGCCGAATGAAAACGGCCCGATCTTGAACAACTGGACCGAAGATGAAAAGCTTGTTCAAATGGCAAAACAGCTGAACAAACTTTCCGGCTCAGTGAAACAGTCGATTTCCGAGATCGAATACACACCTCAAAAATCAAATTCTTGGCTGATCAGGATGTATATGAATGACGGCTATATTGTGACAGCTTCGATCAAATCGTTCGCTAAGAAAATGGAAAGCTATCCGGCGATCGTAAAGGAGCTGCCAAAAGGAGAAAAAGGAATCATTCATTTGGAAGTTGCGACTTACTTTGAACCCCTGAAAAAGGCTGAGGACGGCAAAAAGGAAGACGAACGTTGAAAAGACATACAGTCAATCTCTCATTGGCCATGCTCGTCCTCGGTTTTCTATTGTCTTTTTCCTATCAATTTGCTCAAGAGAACAGAGAGCATGAGGAAACCGCCGAAAACTGGAAAGAGGAATATGTGCTGCGCGACCGGCTCATTTCGCAGGAAAAGCAAAACAAAAAGCTGGAACAGGAATTATATCAGAAGCAGCAGGAAGTTCAGAAAACAGAGGCAGCGCTGAAAAAGGAAAAAAAAGAATACTACAACATTCTGGAAGATGTTGAAAGATACAGAATGTTTGTCGGCGAAATCGGTGTTCAGGGCGAAGGGATTGAAGTCACACTGAAGGATGCTTCATACATACCGGAAGGGGAGAATGTCAATAACTACATCGTCCATGAAAGCCATATTTTCCGTTTGCTGAATGAACTGTGGATCTCAGGCGCGGCGGCCGTATCGATCAACGGACAACGGGTGACGCATCATTCCTACATATCCTGCAACGGTCCCGTCATTACCATTGACGGAAGCCAGCATCCTGCTCCTTTCGTCATTTCGGCCATCGGTGAAGCCGATGTGCTCATGCCGGCGCTGAATATCGCCGGAGGACTTGTCGACCAGCTGACTCAGGATCATGTGTCAGTCGGCATCGAGAAAAAAGATAACATCAAGATGGAGCCTCTTTTAAAGCAGGGGAATGAATGATGAAAAGTTGGTGGGCGAATCTTGAAGAAAAGCAATCGTTTCATCAGTCTAAGCGTGCTGATGCTCATATTCGGAATCATGCTTTCCGTGCAGTTCAATTCCCTGAAGGAGCCCGAAATCCGGGATACTAGGGATATCTGGGACCTCAGGGAAGATTTGAAAGCAGAACAAAAAAAGCAGCTCAATCTGATCAGCGAGATTGATAAATATGAAAAAATGCTGGATACATATCAGCAGCAGGAAGAAAACTCGCGGATTAAAGCGCTGAATGATACGCTGCAAAGCCTCAAAAAACAGGCCGGCTTCACAGACGTCACCGGCAAGGGGATTACGATCCGCATTTCTCAGCTCTTCTCAGATGAACTAACGGGAGAGCCGATGCAAAATCCGCCTCCTGATCTCTTAAAAAAACTGATCAATGAATTAAATATGTATGAAGCAGAGGACATTTCCATCAATGACAGAAGGGTTATCAATACGACGGTGATCAGGGATATCAACGGAACGACGAAAATAGACGGATATCCTTTGGACAACTATCCGATAACAGTAAAAGTCATTGGCAAAAACGCCGATAAACTATATAGCCGAATGAATGCCTCAACTCTTCAAGATCTGTTTGCCGGAGAAAATCTGGATTTACAAATAGAAAAGCCTGAGAAACAAATCAAAATCAAAGCATACGAAGGTTCAATGCAAACCGCGCCATTGAAACCGATCGATAAATCAAAAGGAGAGAATTCCTAATGTGGCTTCCGGTTCTAGGCCTTTTGCTCGGAATTGCCATCGGGTTCGGCTCGAACTTTACAATTCCGGAAGAGTACTCCAATTACTTGTCCTTAGCGATTCTCGCTTCGCTTGATACACTGGTCGGAGGCATAAGGGCTCATTTGGAAAGTGCATACGATGAACTAGTTTTTGTGACTGGCTTCTTTTTCAATATCATCCTCGCGATAGGTTTGGCTTTTCTGGGCGTTCATCTTGGTGTAGACTTGTATTTAGTCGGCATGTTTGCATTTGGCGTGAGACTTTTTCAAAACATCGCAGTCATCAGAAGAATACTTCTTGCCAAATGGACGGCTTCCAGGAGAAAAAAATAAAAAAAATCAGATTTAAAAGAGGATATACATAGGATATAACGAATATTCACAGTAATCCTAAAACTAAAAAAGAAGCGTATTGGTTTTTATTGATTGTTACACACTTGTAAAACCAGATTCATTGTATTGTTGTTCGGCAAATAATAGAATAGAATTGACTGAAATGTGAGGAGGTGCCATAGAATGAACAACAATGAACTTTACGTCAGTCTAGACATCGGTACGTCCAATATTAAAGTGATCGTCGGCGAAATGTCAGACGAATCGCTTAACATTATCGGAGTCGGAAATGTTCCCTCAGAGGGGCTGAAAAAAGGGTCAATCGTTGATATAGATGAAACTGTTCATTCTATAAAAAAAGCGTTTGAACAAGCAGAAAGAATGATAGGTTTTCCGCTGACTCATGCGATTGTCGGCGTAAATGGGAACTACATCCACATTCAGGAAACGAACGGTGTTGTGGCGGTTTCCAGTGAAAATAAAGAAATACAAGTGGAAGATGTGCGCAGGGTCATGGAAGCGGCTCAAGTTGTTTCGATTCCGCCTGAACAGCTGATCGTCGATGTGATTCCCAGGCAGTTTATTGTTGACGGAAGAGGCGAGATAACAGATCCGAAAAAGATGCTCGGTGTCCGGCTTGAAGTAGAAGGGTCGCTCATCACCGGCTCAAAGACGATTTTACATAACCTCCTCCGCTGCGTGGAACGGGCGGGAATCGAAATTACGGATATATGCCTGCAGCCGCTGGCAGCCGGATCTGTAGCCCTGTCAAAAGATGAAAAGAACCTCGGGGTGGCTTTAATCGACATCGGAGGAGGCTCAACGACCGTCGCCGTCTTTGAAAACGGCCAGCTTTTAGCAACCCGTGTCGTACCTTTGGGCGGCGAAAACATCACCAAAGACATTTCAATCGGTCTCCGCACATCCACGGATGAAGCTGAGAGGGTCAAAAAGCAGTTTGGACACGCTTTCTATGAGGAAGCTTCAGAAGAGGAAACATTCGAAGTCGCCGTCATCGGGACAGACCAAAAGCAGACCTTCACTCAGCGGGAAGTGGCCGACATTATTGAAGCCAGACTCGAGGAGATCTTTTTATTCGTTGCA
Source organism: Bacillus sp. HSf4 (assembly GCF_029537375.1). Lineage (NCBI taxonomy): Bacteria > Bacillati > Bacillota > Bacilli > Caryophanales > Bacillaceae > Bacillus > Bacillus sp. HSf4. The sequence goes on from NZ_CP120679.1 coordinate 1,709,992, forward strand.
GACGAGCTGCGGAACATGGGTATTAAAGAATTGCCGGGCGGGTTTGTGCTCACAGGCGGACAGGCGGGAATGCCGGGCGTCCTCAGCCTTGCACAAGATGTTCTTCAAAATAACGTCAGAGTGGCTAGCCCGAATTACATCGGTGTGAGAGAACCTCAATATATGACAGGCGTAGGTCTCATCCAATTCGCTTACCGCAACGCAAAAATCCAGGGCAGAAAAGTAGGGTTTAAAATGCCGACGGAAGCGGTTCAGGAAGTCGCGGCTTCCCATCAAAAAGAAGTGCAGCAGCGTCCGAAACCAAAATCAAAGCAGCAGGCTCAAGCTGAGAAAAAGCCGAGCAAAATGAAGAAAATATTTAACTTCTTTTGGGAATAGAGATTAGTCATTCGACGGATTAGGAGGATTTAGCATGTTAGAGTTTGAAACAAATATAGACGGCTTAGCATCGATTAAAGTAATTGGAGTAGGTGGCGGCGGCAACAACGCTGTCAATCGGATGATTGAAAATGACGTTCAGGGAGTTGAGTTTATCGCAGTCAACACGGATGCTCAGGCTCTTAATCTATCAAAAGCGGAAACGAAAATGCAGATCGGTGCGAAGCTGACGCGCGGACTTGGCGCCGGTGCCAATCCGGAAGTCGGGAAAAAAGCGGCTGAAGAAAGCAAAGAACAGATTGAAGAAGCCTTAAAAGGCGCTGACATGGTGTTCGTTACCGCTGGAATGGGCGGCGGAACAGGTACGGGAGCGGCTCCCGTCATCGCACAGGTCGCGAAGGATTTGGGCGCATTGACTGTCGGCGTTGTGACAAGGCCGTTTACATTTGAGGGAAGAAAAAGACAGCTTCAGGCAGCCGGCGGCATTTCAGCCATGAAGGAAGCCGTCGACACCCTGATCGTCATTCCGAATGACCGTCTTCTTGAAATTGTTGACAAAAACACACCGATGCTTGAAGCGTTCCGTGAAGCGGATAACGTTCTCCGTCAGGGTGTTCAGGGGATTTCAGACCTGATTGCGACACCGGGGCTGATCAACCTTGACTTCGCCGATGTGAAAACGATCATGTCCAATAAAGGCTCAGCATTGATGGGAATCGGTGTGGCAACAGGTGAAAACCGCGCTGCCGAAGCCGCGAAAAAAGCTGTTTCCAGCCCGCTGCTTGAAACGGCGATTGACGGTGCACAAGGCGTTCTCATGAACATTACAGGCGGCACGAACCTGAGCCTGTATGAAGTCCAGGAAGCCGCGGACATCGTAGCTGCAGCATCTGACCAAGACGTCAACATGATTTTCGGATCTGTCATCAATGAAAATTTAAAAGACGAAATCGTCGTAACCGTGATTGCGACCGGCTTCATCGAACAGGAGCACGATGCTTCAAAACCGCAAAGACCTTTGAATCAGGGGTTAAAACAGCATCATCAGCAAGCTCCGAAACGGGAGATGAAACAGCGTGAGGAGCCAAGCATGCCGCACCGCAGTCCTTCACAGCCTGCCGAGGACACGCTTGACATCCCGACGTTCTTGAGAAACCGGAATAAGCGCTAATTTATCAATGGAAAAGCTGCTGACTAACAAGTCGGCAGCTTTTTTTACATTGCCCTAAAAAATCCGCTGCCTCCTGCAAAAGAATCAATTCTCAAATCTTTCAGGCATCTGAACCGAAAGGCTTGCACAAAAACTCTCTCTTTCCTCCCGGTTGAGCCGGCTTTCTTTTTGGTCTGAGATCCGCACGAACTACACATGAAAACAGCTGATCCATCAAAAGAACGAATTTACAAAACAATACAGAAAGAATGACAAAAAACGACAAAATCTATAGGTTTTTTCTTTTACAGTATAAATATCTTCTTTTTCCAGACAAAAAAATGCAAGAAGCGTCACAGAACGGCTTCATGTGAGGAGGATGTCATTTGAAGAAAAAGCCATTATTCCGTACAGTCATATGTGCAGCACTCATCGGCTCGCTGCTCACTCCGGGGGCTGTCCATGCAGAATCCGGAACAAAAGCAAAGGCTGACACGCAAAACAAAATAGCGGCTGCTCTTTACAAAAGCTTTGCAAAAGAAGACAAAGTCACCTTTTTAATTAAAATGAAAGATCAAGCCAATCCTCAGCAAACAGCGGAAGCCGCTGAGAAAAGGGCAAAGCTGAGCGTCATGACGGTCAAAAGGGTCAAAGAGCTCAAGCGTTCAGCCGTTTTGACCTCATTGCGGACAAAGGCCGAGCGAACACAAAAGAATCTGAAAGCCTTTTTGGAAAAAGAAGAGAAGAAAGGCCATGCGAAACAATTGGAATCATTTTATATCGTCAATGGGATGGCCGTAACGGCCACTAAAGATGTCATGGAAAAAGCAGCGTCCTATCCAGAGGTGGAAAAAGTGCTGCCGAACGAAAAGATCAAGCTGAGTGAAACGGAAAAAGCGACAATTGATTCAACAAAATCAAGTGCTGCTCATCCCGCATCCAACATTCGCCAAGTACATGCGCCGGATGTCTGGAAAAAACATTATAAAGGCAAAGGAGCTGTCGTGGCATCAATTGACACCGGTGTTGAGTGGGATCACCCGGCGCTGAAAACGAAGTACCGCGGATATAACCCTGACAAGCCAAACAGTCCCAACAATCAATATAACTGGTTTGATGCCACAAGCAAGAGCAAGAAAACGCCTTACGATGACCTGGGCCACGGCACACACGTCACAGGCACGATGGTCGGCTCTGAAGCGGGCGGCAAAAACGAGATCGGTGTCGCTCCTACAGCAAAATGGATCGCCGTTAAAGCTTTTTCAGAGGACGGCGGTAGTGAAAAGGACCTTTTGGCCGCGGGGGAATGGATATTGGCGCCGACAGATGCGAAAGGAAAAGCCCACCCTGAAAAGGCTCCTGATGTCGTCAACAATTCCTGGGCGGGTGAACGAGGTCTTAATGAATGGTATCGCGATATGGTCAAGGCATGGCGTGCTGCAGACATCTTTCCTTCGTTTGCGGCGGGAAATGTAAGTGAATTTGAACCCGGCGGACCGGGCTCTGTTGAGAATCCTTCCAATTATCCGGAGTCATTCGCGATCGGTGCGGTTGACAGCGAGAATTCACTGGCTGACTTTTCACTGCAAGGTCCTTCACCATATGATGAAATCAAGCCTGATCTTTCGGCTCCAGGTGTCAGCATCCGCTCCGCTTATCCGGGACACAGATATGCAATAATGGACGGCACATCAATGGCGACCCCGCATATTTCCGGCATCGTTGCTTTGATGAGAGAAGTGAATCCAAATATCTCAGTCGATGAAATCGAACGCATTCTGCTGAAGACGGCGACCCCTCTGTCCGACAAAACGTTCACAAAATCGCCGAACAACGGTTATGGATACGGCCTTGTCAATGCTTTAAAAGCGTTCAATGAAGCGAAAAAATCAAAATAAACAAGAAAAAAGGCAAAACCGATAAAGGTTTTGCCTTTTTTTAACTGATTTTAAACATTTTCTTGACAAATAACGACAAAAATCTCAACCAATTTTTACTATATTTAAAAGACAACTAGAGTCAGACAAGATTTAGAGACGAAAGGGGGACGGATGAAAAGAAGCCATTTCAAGAAAAAAGGGGGAATTGATTTGAAAAGCAAGCTGAAAAGAAAGGCGTTCAGTACACTTTTAAGCGGACTATTAATCGGTTCGATGTTCATGCCCGCTTCTTCCGGACTGGCACAAAAGCCCGCGCTCACGTCTGTGAAAGAACAAGTGAAACAGCAGGTTTCCGCCAAGGGGAAAATCTCGAAAACGCTTGTCAAACGCTTCAAAAAAGAAGATAAAGTCACCTTTTTGATTAAATTGAAAGATCAGGTTGATACGCAAAAGGTAGCAAAACAAGCGGAAAAAAAGGCGAAAGCGAAATCGCTCAGCTCCGCCAAGACCGAGTATCAAAAGCGTTCGGCTGTTGTATCGTCATTAAGAATCAAAGCCGATGAAACGCAAAGCCAGCTGAAAACCTATTTGAGAAAGCAAGCGAAGAAGGGAAATGCCGAAGACATCCGCTCATTTTACATCGTAAACGGCATGGCCGTCCATGCGACAAAAGATGTCATGGAACAGGTTGCGGCTTTTCCGGAGGTTGAAAAAGTGCTTCCGAATGAAAAAAGGCAGCTGATTAAACCGGCTAAACAATCGGGCAAGCACACCTCTCTCAAGGCTCAAAACGGTGTGGAATGGAACATTGACCAGATCGAGGCCCCGAAAGCGTGGGATCTGGGATACGACGGAACCGGGACCGTTGTGGCATCGATTGATTCCGGCGTACAGTGGGATCACCCGGCTTTAAAAGAAAAATACCGCGGATATGATCCTGAAGATCCGGACAACCCCGATCATGAAATGAACTGGTTTGACGCTGTATCCGGCGAATCCGCGCCATATGATGACTTAGAGCATGGGACACATGTGACAGGCACGATGGTCGGCTCGGAGCCTGACGGTCAAAACCAAATCGGTGTGGCCCCGGGTGCGAAGTGGATCGCAGTTAAAGCGTTTTCTGAAGACGGCGGAACAGATCAAGATCTTCTCGCTGCGGGAGAATGGATATTGGCACCGAAAGATAAGGACGGAAATCCTCACCCTGAAATGGCACCAGATGTTGTCAACAATTCCTGGTCAGGTGGTGCGGGTCTTGATGAGTGGTACAGGGACATGGTGAAGGCCTGGCGCGCTGCCGATATCTTTCCGGAATTTTCGGCGGGCAATGTTGATTTCACTAACCCGGGGGGACCAGGTTCAATCGCCAATCCGGCAAATTACCCGGAAGCATTTGCAACCGGTGCGACCGATATCAATCAACAATTGGCAGATTTTTCGCTTCAAGGCCCGTCTCCTTATGATGAGACAAAGCCTGAAATCTCTGCGCCCGGTGTCAACATTCGCTCGTCTGTGCCGGGAAGCGGGTATCAGGACGGCTGGGACGGCACTTCCATGGCGGGACCGCATGTCTCAGCGGTTGCGGCTCTGATCAAGCAAGCGGATGCCTCGCTTTCTGTCGACGAGATCGAAAAGATTTTAACCGATACGGCCATACCGCTTACAGACAGCACCTTTTCCGAATCACCAAATAACGGTTACGGCCACGGGCTCGTCAATGCGTTTGATGCTGTTGCAGCCGTCAGCGGCGGATTGGGCAAAGCAGAAGGACGGGTCGGCAAAGAAGGAGAAGATCAAACACCGCCGGTTTTAAAAGATGAAGAAAAAACAGATGTGTTTGCAGGCACTAACATTCCGTTCACAGCTGAAGCAGAAGACGACATCAGCGTTGTATCCGTCAAGCTGAAGTATAAAACGGATGATGGCGATTGGCAGACGATCACGGCCAAGCTGACCGGGGGCGACTACAAAAAAGGAACATATGAAGCGGTCATTCCGACTTTAGACGGCAAAGTCCTTTTTTATCAGTGGATTGTGACAGACTACGGCGGCAACACCACGGAATCCAAAGTGTATGAAGTGCCGATTTCCCCTGCCGTCACCACAGGCTACAAGCAAGATTTCGAAACTCATGCCAGCGGCTGGACAAGCTCTGGTACAAAAAATTCATGGCAGCAGGGAACACCACAGTCAGGGCCGCAATCTGCCGCATCAGGTAAACAGGTTTACGGCACGAATTTGACAGGGCCATACGAGGAGTCGGCCAACATGAATCTTCTGATGCCGACAGTACAGGTTCCAAAAGACGAAAAGCTTTTCTTGAAGTTCAAATATTGGCATGACATTGAGGAAGATTTTGACTATGGTTTTGTCTATATCCAGCCTGAAGGGAAAAGCGATTGGGTGCAGGCCGCCCAATACACCGGCACGACTTCAGAGTGGATGGATGGTGAAATTGATTTATCGGCATATGAAGGACAAAAGATTAAGATCATGTTTAACCTTCAATCCGACGACAGCATAGGAGGAGACGGGCTTTATATCGACGATGTGGAGCTTGTGAAGCAGTCCGAGAGCGCGGCCAAGAAAAAGCATTTCAGTGTTGAAAAACGCAAGGGAAAAATGAAAGCCAAACATACAAAAAAACAAATGATCGACCCTAAAAAAGCGAAACCGGCAAATGCTGCACAAGCAAACAGAGAGCGCGGCAAGGCATCCCCGGCCGTTCTGCCGCTCAGGGCGCAGGTGAGCGTTCTTGAAACAGGAAAATCGACTTATTCAAGCGCGGCAACGGGGGCATACAGCTTGTCCCATTTACCGGGAACCTACACGATGAAAGCCGAAGCCTACGGTTATGAATCAAGCGCGCAAAGTGTCACCATCGAAGCAGACAAAACAACGTCCGCCGACTTTGTTTTGAAAGAATTGAAAAAAGGCACGCTTTCGGGAACCGTCAAAAATAAAAAAACCGGAGAGCCTGTACGGAATGCGAAGCTCTATTTGTTTGAAGATGCTGCCGTAGAGCCTGTCAAAACAGATGAAAACGGCCGCTATTCGATTACAGCCTATGAAAATTCGTACACCGTAAAGGTCGCAGCCAGCGGGTATTACAGCAGTGAATTTACGGTTGATTTAAAAGGCGATGTCTCAAAGGATATTGAACTTGAACCTTTCATCGGCTATCCGGGTGAAATCGGCTATGATGACGGAACCGGTGAAAACGCATGGGCGTTTTATGAAGCGGGCAACGGGCTGGCTGTGAAAATGTCGCTGGAAAACGGCCAGGAAAAGGCGATGCTGAACGGCGGATTATTCAAGTTCTGGGATGAGGATTTTCCTGATCCGGGCGGCACCGATTTTGAAGTTGAAGTCTATGACGCCTCGGGAGACAAAGGGGCTCCAGGCAAAAAAATCGCCGGTCCGTTCAAAGGGGAAGCCCTCCGCAACGGTGAATGGACGAAGATTGATCTCGGCGATGAAGGCATCATGGTCGGAAAAGATTTTTATCTTGTATACGTCCAAACGAGTGATATGGACCACTCCCCGGCTCTTGCGGCCGATGAGGACGGAGAATATGCCGGACGCAGCTGGCAGTATACGGACGGCTCCTGGTCAAAAACGCCTTCAGACCAAGGAAACTTCATGATCCGCGCCTTGGTCGACTACGAAGTGTCAACACCTGTGATTACATCGCCAAAAGACGGACTCATCACCAACCAAGAGAAAACGGTCATCGAAGGGACGGCTTCTCCGACAACAACCGTCCATCTTTTTAACGGCGGGGAAGAAATCGGCACCGTCAAAACCGGAAAGGACGGCACATTTTCAAAAGAAATTCAATTAAATAAAGGGGAAAATGTCATCACCGCTAAAGCATCCACAGATTCAGGGACAACGGATGTTTCTGATCCGGTCCGAATTGTCCTTGATCAGGAAAAGCCGAAGCTTTCCATTGATACGCCGGAAGACGGTTCAAAGCTTAATAAAGAGACTGTCACAGTCAAAGGCACGGTCTCAGACGACCACTTGAAATCGGTGAAAGTGAACGGAAAAAAAGCAGCCGTTGACAATGGTGAATATTCGGCCCGGATTATGCTTGATAACGGAAAAAACGAAATCAAAGTGACAGCGGCTGACGAGGCCGGCAATAAACGGACGAAAAAAGTCACGGTTGATGTCAATTTTGAAGCGCCGCAAATCTCCGGCCTCAAACCGGCTGAGGATCTGGAGCTCAAAACAGGGGAAACCGTGAAAATCGAGTTTGAAAGCGACGCTGATTTGGATGCCGTCTTTGTCATCAGAATGCCTTTGACCAATTTTAAAACGGCTTCGCAAAACGTGACAGAACTGCCGATCAGAGAAGTGTCAAAAGGTAAATATGAAGGGTATTGGACCGCGACTTCCACCGCGAAAGCGAAAGGAGCGGAAATCGAGGTGATCGTCCGCGATGATTACGGCAATGAAACAAGAAAAACGGCGAAAGGCAAATTGTTTATCAATGAAAAATTGAAATAAAGGTACAAAGCGCTGTCTCTTAGAGGCAGCGTTTTTTTCGTCAGACCATCGACAAATTCAGTATGAATCTCTCAAAAAATGTGCCCTTTGACAAACATTAATTGACAGACTTTACCTTTGGGCTTGATTTATACTTAGGGAAACAAACAGTCGGGCGTTAAAAATGGGGGACGGATGTGGAAATCTATTTAGATGTGATTTGGCTTTTAAATTTTTGCTTTGATTTGCTGCTTTTAATGATGACCGCATTCATTTTAAAGCGAAGGGTAAAAAAACGGCGGTTTTTCCTGGGCGCATTGGTTGCCTCAAGCATCGTCCTGCTGATGTTTACCCCTTTATCGCCATATGTTCTTCATCCGGCAGGCAAGCTCTCTTTTTCCGTTGTGATTATTCTTGTCACTTTTGGTTTTAAACGGTTTCGATTTTTTTTGCAAAATTTGTTTTCTTTTTATTTTGCCACTTTTTTAATGGGGGGAGGGATTATCGGCGCGCATTCTTTGCTGGAAACGGATTCGATTATGAAACACGGAGTCTTTATGACAAATTGGTCGGGCTTCGGTGACCCCGTCAGCTGGCTGTTTGTCGGCGCGGGATTTCCCGCCGTCTGGCTGTTTTCAAAAAAACGCTTTGAGGACGTCGAGGCGAAAAAGATTCAATACGAGGAGCGGGTTCAGCTTCAAGTGGATGTGGAAGATCAGACGCTCCGGTTTAATGGATTGATCGATTCGGGAAACCAGCTGTATGATCCCATTTCAAAAATGCCTGTCATGATCGTCAATATGGAAAAGCTGAAAAGCGTGCTGGGTGAAGAAGCGAGCGCGGTCATCATGGAAAAAAGCCCTCTTGATGCCGTCGGCCTTCTTGATGATGCACTGCCGTATATCGGACGAATCCGTCTGATTCCGTACAGAGGCGTCGGCCATCAGCATCAGTTTTTGCTGTGCCTGAAGCCCGATCATGTGCTGATTTTTACGAAAGATGAGGCAATTGAAGCGCCGAAATGCCTGATTGGCCTCAGCACATCGCCATTGTCAGCGGACGGCGAATTTGATGCGATCGTTCATCCGAAAATGCTGTCGGGAAACCCGATCAAACACGTTTCTTAAACTTGGTGAGCTGTTACATTATCATACTCCGGAAAATGTTTATTTAGAAGGGGGAGGAAGATGAAAAAACTAAAATTAAGGCTGACTTATCTCTGGTACAAACTTTTGCTGAAATTAGGTTTAAAAAGCGATGAAATTTATTATATTGGCGGAAGTGAGGCGTTGCCGCCGCCATTATCGAAAGATGAAGAACAGGTGCTTCTCCACAAGCTTCCTGACGGCGATCAGGCTGCGCGGGCCATCTTGATTGAACGCAATTTGAGACTTGTTGTATACATCGCCAGAAAATTTGAAAACACCGGCATCAACATCGAGGATTTGATCAGCATCGGGACGATCGGCCTCATTAAAGCGGTGAACACCTTTAATCCGGAGAAAAAAATCAAGCTGGCTACATACGCTTCCAGATGTATTGAAAATGAGATTTTAATGTATTTAAGACGGAACAATAAAATCCGCTCGGAAGTATCGTTTGACGAGCCTTTAAACATCGACTGGGATGGGAATGAGCTGCTCTTGTCAGATGTGCTCGGAACGGAAAATGACATCATCACGAAAGATATTGAAGCAAATGTCGATAAGAAATTGCTGAAAAAAGCGCTGGAGCAGCTGAATGACAGAGAAAAACAAATCATGGAGCTCCGCTTCGGCCTGGTCGGGGGAGAAGAAAAAACACAGAAAGATGTTGCCGATATGCTCGGAATATCGCAGTCCTATATTTCACGGCTTGAAAAAAGAATCATCAAAAGGCTCAGAAAAGAATTCAACAAAATGGTTTAATTTTTTTATGAAATTTGAAGCGTTGACTGACAAGGGTTTTCGCCTCGAACTTCTTATTTTTGGAAATTAGCGATGCATATTTTTCCCACCCAAGGAGATACTGAACTTTGTACAGCAGCTCCTGTAGGGAGGGAAAAAAGTGTCAAGAAATAAAGTCGAAATCTGCGGGGTTGATACATCAAAACTGCCCGTACTCAAGAATGAAGAGATGAGAAAGTTATTCAAGCAAATGCAGGAAGAAGGAGACCGCTCAGCAAGAGAACAGCTTGTTAACGGCAATTTGCGCCTTGTCTTAAGCGTCATTCAACGGTTTAACAACAGAGGAGAATATGTTGATGACTTATTCCAAGTCGGCTGCATCGGACTAATGAAATCAATTGATAATTTTGATCTGAGCCACAATGTTAAGTTTTCAACATATGCTGTACCCATGATTATTGGAGAAATCCGCAGATATTTGCGAGACAACAATCCGATCCGCGTATCGCGGTCACTCAGGGATATCGCATACAAGGCGCTGCAAGTGAGGGAACGTCTTATGAGTGAGACAAGCAGGGAGCCGACAGCGGAGGAAATCGCGAAAGAGCTTGAAGTGTCCCACGAAGAGATCGTTTTTGCACTTGACGCCATCCAGGATCCAGTCTCACTGTTTGAACCGATCTACAATGACGGAGGAGATCCGATTTATGTGATGGACCAAATCAGCGATGAGCGGAACAAGGATTCGCAATGGATTGAAGAGCTCGCTTTAAAAGAAGGAATGAGGCGGCTGAATGAACGGGAAAAAATGATTCTCAGAAAACGCTTTTTTCAAGGCAAGACGCAAATGGAAGTCGCCGATGAGATCGGGATCTCCCAAGCTCAAGTATCACGGCTGGAAAAAGCCGCAATTAAACAAATGAATAAGAATATCCATTAAAGCCGCAGAATCGTCTGCGGCTTTTTATATGTTAAAAATGGAAAATCTCTCATTCACTTTACCATTCAAATAAGCTATAATAAAAGAATTATATTTTCTGAATATTTACATAAGTGAAAGGAGTTCTGATCATGGCATTGAAGCTTGAACAAGCGACACTAAAACGAAATGGACAGCAGATACTTAAATGTATTGACTGGGAGGTGAAAAAAGGGGAGCATTGGGCTTTGTACGGCTTAAATGGCGCCGGAAAAACAGCGTTGCTCAACATGCTGTGCGCTTACTATTTTCCGACAACCGGGAGAGTGAATGTGCTGGGTCATGAGTTTGGAAAAACAGAGCTGGGCGAAAAGCTCCGCCGTAAAATCGGTCTCGTCTCCGCAGCATTGCAGCAAAAATTTTATCCGGAAGACAGCGCTTTTGAAATTGTGCTGAGCGGCGCATTCGCTTCAATCGGCCTTTATGAGACGCCGTCACAGCATATGAGGGAAAAAGCGATCGCCTTCCTGGAAGAGTTCGGATCAATCAGCTATGCCGACAGAAGATATGAAACACTTTCACAAGGAGAAAAGCAAAAAGTCCTGATTTCCAGGGCCTTAATGGCCGATCCGGAACTGTTGATCCTTGACGAGCCTGTCACAGGCCTCGATTTCATCGCCAGGGAACAGGTGCTTGAAACAATTGAGCACATCGCCCAGAAAGAGGAAGCGCCATCCATGCTGTATGTCACACACCATGCCGAAGAAATTCTCCCGGCCTTTAAAAAAACGCTTCTCTTAAGGAAGGGTGAAGTATTTGCCAAGGGGGAAACGAAGGATATGATGGCAGATGACACGCTCTCCGCTTTTTTCGGCATGCCGGTCAAAGCCGTTTGGACGGATGGAAGGCCGTACTTGTCCAAGAAAAAGCCCGTTTGTGTAAACGGCTAGCCCATTTTTGGCCCGGCTGTTTTGCTGTGTAAAAACAGTCTGGCCGGCTTGACCATTCGCCGCACTTCTCTTCCAAAGACGTCATTTCAATGTTAAGATGTCATTGATTTCCCATAAAAGGAGTTTTTCTTTCATGATCATCCAATTCATTCGCTATAGATAAATGCAAGGTATAGACAAACTTAAAGCAAATCCACACCGTCAGGTTTTAAAAACGCTGATGGAGCGGGTTTATTTGTCTATGCCTTTTTCATTTATCTCCATTTGTGAATGAAAGAGGTGCTGTCATGAATAACAAGATGAGAAGCGCAGTGCTGATGAAGAGGTTTGAAAAAGTGCTTCAATGCCCGCTCTGCGCTGCGGACATGAAAGTGGCGGGCTTCAAAAGCCTCGCTTGTGTCAATCATCATACATTTGATTTAGCCAAACAAGGATATGTGAATGTTGCGGCGAATACAAAGGCCGGAAAATATGATCAAGAGCTGTTCGAGGCCCGAAAAATGATAGCTGACAGCGGATTTTTCGAGCCCTTGTATAAAGTGCTGACGAGCCTACTCAAGCAAGCATTGCCGCTGAGGCAGAAGCCGATCGGGATTCTTGATGCGGGCTGTGGTGAAGGGTCCCATCTGATCAGGATCACAGAAGATCTTAAAGCCGAGATTGGCGGCAGGGTGTTCGGAGCTGGAATCGATTTGTCAAAAGCGGGGATTTTGACGGCGGCAAGGCGTGATGCCGAACTAATCTGGTTTGTCGCTGATTTGGCGAACGCTCCTTTTCAGCGCCGATCATTTCATGTGATTTTGAACATTTTATCACCTTCCAACTATGCGGAGTTCAAAAGGCTGATATCTGCCGATGGCATGGTGATTAAAGTGATGCCAAAGGCCGGCTATCTGCAGGAATTAAGGGAAGCTTTCTATGATGGGCCGGAAAAGTCCGTTTATTCCAATCACGATACGGCCGGTCGCTTCCTCGCGCAATTTGCGCTGATAGACAGGATAGAGCTTTCATACAGCTGCGTCCTGAACCGGGAGGAGCTCAGCCGGCTGCTCCGGATGACCCCTTTGTCATGGCGCGTAAAGGATGATCGGATTGCGGACTTTTTGAATCGGAACCAAGCCGCTTCGATCACGGTTGATCTCGATGTTTTAATCGGCGTCAAAAAAGCGGAATAAAAAGGCGGAAAGGCAGTCTAAATGAAAGACTGCCTTTCATATAATTTTAAAGGATACACGATCAGAGGAGGCGTGCGGCTTATATGATGAACATTTCCGATTTCCAGGTGAAGGACGTTGTCAATGTGTCAAACGGCAAGAAACTGGGCAGCATCGGTGATATTGATATAAATGTAACGACGGGTAAAATACAGGCGATCGTCATCGGCGGATCAGGTAAAGTTTTTGGATTTTTCGGAAAAGAAGAGGAAATCGTCATTCCGTGGCGAAATATAGTCAAAATTGGAGAAGATGTCATTCTCGTCCGTTTAAGCTGAACAGAAAAAAGGTGAATATTGTTTCAAAAAATACATTTCGTTTAGTTTTTTGAAACGAAACTAAACGAATGCATCAAGATGTGTTAAAATAGGAGCGATATGATGAAAGACTACGATGCTTGTCGAAAGGCTGATCACCATGAGTACATATAAACCCTTTCGTCTTGATGCTCCGTCAATGCTTTTGATAGAGGATTGGACGGCGAAAAACGGCGGAGCGATTACAGCCGGATTTACGACAAAAAACGGCGGGGAAAGCAAGCCGCCTTTTCAAACATTAAATACAGGACTGCACGTGCAGGATGATCGGCGGCATGTTGCAAACAACCGAAAAAAAATTGCCGATATTTTAGAGACAGACCTCGATCATTGGGTGTTTGCCGATCAGACCCATGAAGACCGGATTCAAAAAGTGACACACGAACACCGCGGCAGCGGCGCATTACAATATGAAACGGCTCTCCGGGGAACAGACGGGCTTTATACAAACGAGCCAAATGTATTTTTGGCACTCTGTTTTGCGGACTGTGTTCCCGTTTATTTTTATGATCCGGTCCGCTCGCTTGTCGGAATTGCTCACGCCGGATGGAAAGGAACCGTCAAAGGAATCGCCGGCAAAATGATTGAAACCTGGGTCAGACAGGAAGGATCTAATCCCCGCGACATCCAGGCGGTTATCGGGCCTGCGATCGGATCATGCTGCTACATTGTCGATGACCATGTGATGAACAAAGTCAGAAGCCTTCCTCTTCAGCAAGAAGACAAAGCTTTTTTGCCGATAAAAGAAGGGGAGTACCGTCTTGAATTAAAAGAGGTGAACAGACAGCTTCTCATTCATGCGGGAATTCCGAATGATCAGATCAAGGTCAGTTCACTGTGTACGAGCTGCGAGCGTTCGCTGTTTTTCTCCCACCGCAGAGATCAGGGAAAGACGGGACGGATGATGTCCTTCATCGGTTTAAAGGAGGTATAGCTTACAGTTGGATGTAAAAAGCAATTTACGACATATAAATGACAGAATCAACGAAGGGTGTATCAAAGCGGGCAGAACCCCCGATGAAATATCCGTCATCGCTGTCACGAAATATGTTTCCCCGGAACGGGCGCAGGAAGCGCTTGATGCGGGAATCAGGCATTTGGGTGAAAACCGTGATACCGGGCTGCTTCACAAGCTCGATGCTTTGAAAGACAGCGAACCGGTATGGCATTTTATCGGAACCTTGCAGACGAGAAAGGTAAAGGCCATTATCGATCATGTCTCATATATCCATTCTTTAGACAGGCTTTCACTGGCCGACGAGATTCAAAAGAGGGCGAAAAAGCCGGTTGACTGTTTTGTTCAGGTCAACACTTCCCTTGAATCTTCAAAACACGGCATGACAAAAGAAGAAGTTCTTCCTTTTGTAAAAAAACTGTCTGCCTACGAAAACATTCGGATTGCGGGATTAATGACGATGGCTCCTTTTACGGATGATGAGGAGGCAATCAGAAGCTGTTTCCGCCAGCTGAGAGAGCTCGCAGGCGAGGTGCGGCGGCTTGATCAATGGAATGCCCCGTGCGATGAGCTTTCAATGGGCATGTCAAACGACTTTACAATCGCCGTAGAGGAAGGCGCAACATTCGTCAGAATCGGTTCTTCCTTAGTCGGAAATGAAACTGGAGGTGGACAAACATGAGTCTTAAAAACAAGTTTAAAAACTTTTTTTCCTTGGATGACGAGGAATATGAATACGAATATATTGAAACGGACAGGGAAGAAATCCCTGAAGAGCACGAGCCGAAAGACAAAGCCGCCTACCAGTCAAAAGCGGCCGGGAAGCAGAATGTTGTCAGTTTGCAAAGCGTGCAGAAATCTTCTAAAGTGGTGTTAAGTGAGCCCCGTGTATACGCGGAAGCCCAGGAGATCGCCGATCATATCAAAAACCGCCGCGCGGTTGTCGTCAACTTGCAGCGCATCCAGCATGATCAGGCGAAAAGAATCGTCGATTTCTTAAGCGGAACGGTATATGCCCTCGGCGGCGATATTCAGCGGATCGGTGCGGACATCTTCTTATGCACGCCTGAAAACGTCGATGTCTCCGGCACAATTTCCGAGCTCATTGAAGAAGAACATCAGAGGTGGTAAATCGCAGATGATCCTATTTTATATTTACAAAGTTTTAAGCATGCTTCTAACCGTGTATTCCTTTGCGCTGATTATTTACATTTTTATGTCTTGGGTGCCGAATGCAAGAGCAACATCATTCGGCAGGGTTTTGGCGTCCGTGTGTGAGCCGTATCTGGAGCCGTTCAGAAGAATCATTCCCCCGCTTGGCATGATTGACATTTCGCCGATTGTGGCGATCTTCGTCCTGCGGTTCGCAGATATGGGGCTGATCGCGGTCTTCAGAATGCTCGGCGCTTTTTAAGACATCGCCCCTTTAAGGAGGGAAGGGCTTGCCGAAGAACGCGGCAAAGCGCCGCCTTCAAATGTTTTAGGGCAAGTTTTGGCTTGGCTTACAGCCAAGCCTGTTTACTTGGAAAGGATAGACAATGAGCGATATTTACCAGCATTTCAGAAAAGATGAGGAGCCGTTTATTGACAAGGCTCTTGAATGGAAACAAACAGCGGCCGATCAATATCGGATGAAACTCACCGATTTTTTGGACCCGCGGGAGCAGGTGATTTTGAATTCTCTCGTCGGCCAGTCGGATGAGGTGAAGCTCGCCTTTTTCGGCGGCTTTCCTGAAGCCGAACGGAAAAGGGCCGTTTTTTATCCGGAATACGTCGAGCCGTCCGCGGAAGATTTTCAGCTTCAGGCCTATGAAGTGCTGTATCCGCAGAAGTTCGCCTCCATCGAACATCGCGAGCTTCTCGGATCTTTAATGGGGATCGGGCTGAAGCGGCAAAAGTTCGGTGACTTGATCTTTGCGGACGGGACATGGCAGTTTGTTTGTTCGGAAGAGGTCGCTGATTTTGTATTTTCCCAACTTGGGCAAATCGGCAAGGTGAAAGTATCACTGGAAAAAATTCCGCTGTCAAAACTTAAAGTACCGGAGCAAGCTGTCGAAATAAGGGATGACACTGTTTCATCTTTAAGGCTTGATGCGGTTTGCTCGGCAGTGAGCAGACAATCCCGGCAAAAGGCGCAGGTTCTTGTTAAAAACGGACTCGTCAAAGTGAATTGGAAGGTTATCGAAGACCCTTCTTATACACTTCTCGAAGGGGATATGCTGTCCGTGCGCGGTTTTGGCCGCTTCAGGCTGAAAAACATTGACGGCAAAACGAAAAAGGGCAAATGGAGATTGTCGTTTGAACTGCAAAAATAAGCCAATTTCACAGTTTTTTCTCCGTCCGGTCGAATTTTGCTTTATAATGTGAACAAGGACAATTGTACATAAAGAAAATAATGGAGGTGGGCAGCATGCCTTTGACGCCAAATGATATTCATAATAAAACATTTACGAAAGCGTTCCGCGGCTATGATGAAGATGAAGTAAACGAATTTCTGGCCCAGGTGAGAAAAGATTATGAGATCGTGCTGCGCAAAAAAAGCGAGCTTGAAGCAAAGGTGAATGAGCTGGACGAGCGTCTCGGCCATTTCTCAACGATTGAAGAAACATTGAATAAATCGATTCTTGTCGCACAGGAAGCGGCGGAGGACGTAAAGCGCAATTCGGAGAAAGAAGCGAAGCTCATCATCCGCGAGGCTGAAAAAAACGCGGACCGGATTATTAACGAATCGCTCTCTAAATCAAGAAAAATCGCGATGGAAATCGAAGAGCTCAAAAAGCAATCAAAAGTGTTCAGAACCCGATTCCAAATGCTGATTGAAGCACAGCTTGACCTGCTGAAGAATGACGATTGGGATCATCTGCTTGAATACGAAGTCGACGCGGTCATGGATGAAAAAGAATAGATTTTTCATTCATTCTTGACATGTTGTCATGCGTTCGCATATAATACGTTCATAAAATCGAGTGAAAAACGTTTGAGAGGGACCGACATAATTCCTAAATCAGCAATCGAAGCGACCCGGGGGCGGTGTGAGCCCGGGATTGTTGGGATTCATGTGGATCAGCCCTTAAGTTTCCTTTCTGAACCGCGCAGTAGGAAAGGACGTCCCATCACGTTACGATGTTTGAGCGGATAAGCTGCAGCTTATCTAAAAGGGTGGTACCGCGAGATCAAAGCCTTCTCGTCCCTTATGGGATGAAGAGGCTTTTTTTGTTTTAGAAAAGATGTTTTGGAGGAATGATAATGGATTACAAAGACACGCTCTTAATGCCGAAAACGGATTTTCCAATGAGAGGAAACCTGCCGAAACGGGAGCCGGAAATTCAGGGGAAATGGGAGGACATGGATATCTACAGCCTTGTGCAGGAACGGACGGCGGGCAGGCCGATGTTCGTATTGCACGATGGGCCGCCATATGCAAACGGCGACATCCATATGGGTCATGCGCTGAACAAAATTTTAAAAGACTTCATCGTCCGTTCAAGATCAATGAGCGGCTACCACGCGCCGTATGTACCTGGCTGGGATACTCACGGACTGCCGATTGAAACGGCGCTGACAAAAAATAAAAAAGTCAAACGCAAAGAAATGACGGTCGCCGAATTCCGCAAGCTTTGCGAGGAATATGCATGGCAGCAGATCGAAGGCCAAAAGGAGCAGTTTAAACGCCTGGGCGTCAGAGGAGATTGGGAAAATCCATATGTCACGCTGAAGCCTGAGTTTGAAGCACAGCAAATCAAAGTGTTTGGCGAGATGGCAAAAAAAGGCTATATCTACAAAGGGCTGAAGCCTGTGTACTGGTCTCCTTCGAGCGAATCGGCTTTAGCGGAAGCGGAGATCGAGTATCATGACAAGCGCTCACCATCCATTTATGTCGCGTTTGATGTGAAGGATGGCAAAGGGGTTTTAACAAACGGCGAAAAATTCATCATCTGGACGACAACGCCATGGACGATCCCGGCGAACCTTGGAATCGCGGTACATCCTGAGCTGGAATACAGCGTCGTTGCTGCGGGAGGCTCACGCTATGTGATCGCCAGCGCATTGGTGGAAAGCGTAGCAAAAGCGATCGGATTTGAAGATCATGAAATCGTTCAAACGGTTAAAGGAAAAGACTTGGAGCACATCGTGGCCGCTCATCCTTTATACGGCAGAGATTCGCTTGTGATGCTCGGCGAACACGTCACAACAGACGCGGGCACAGGCTGTGTTCATACAGCACCGGGACACGGTGAAGACGACTTTATCATCGGCCAGAAATACGGGCTTGATGTCCTTTGCCCAGTTGATGAAAAAGGGAATATGACAAGCGAAGCGCCTGGATTTGAAGGACTGTTTTACGATCAGGCCAACAAACCGATTACCGAAAAGCTTGAAGAAAAAGGCGCGCTCATGAAGCTGGATTTTATCACCCACTCTTATCCGCACGACTGGAGAACGAAAAAGCCGACGATTTTCCGCGCGACTGCTCAGTGGTTCGCTTCCATCAAAGATTTCAGAAACGAGCTGCTTGAGGCTGTTAAAGAAACGAAGTGGGTGCCTGAATGGGGTGAAACCCGCCTTTACAACATGATTCGCGACCGCGGCGACTGGTGTATTTCAAGACAGCGGGCATGGGGCGTGCCGATTCCGGTATTTTATGCGGAAAACGGTGAACCGATTATCACCGATGAAACGATTGAACACGTCTCCGCTTTGTTCAGGGAGCACGGATCAAACATCTGGTTTGAAAAAGAAGCGAATGAGCTGCTTCCTGAAGGATTTACACATCCTGGAAGCCCGAACGGCAAGTTTACGAAAGAGCAGGACATCATGGATGTCTGGTTTGATTCAGGTTCATCCCACCAGGCCGTCTTGGAAGAGCGCGATGATTTGGTAAGACCTGCTGACCTTTATCTTGAAGGGTCTGACCAATATCGCGGCTGGTTCAACTCATCGATTTCAACGGCTGTCGCCGTAACGGGAAAAGCGCCGTATAAAGGCGTCCTTTCACACGGTTTTGCGCTTGACGGCGAAGGCCGGAAAATGAGCAAATCGCTCGGCAATGTCGTCGTACCGGCAAAAATCATGAACCAGTTTGGCGCCGATATTCTCAGGCTGTGGGTTGCATCTGTCGATTATCAAGCGGACGTCCGCGTATCTGACGCGATTTTAAAACAGGTCGCAGAAGTATACCGGAAAATCCGCAACACGTTCCGTTTCCTTCACGGAAATATCAGCGATTTTGACCCGGCGAAAGATGCTGTCTCTGCAAACGATCTTCGTGAAGTGGATCAATATATTTTGATCAAGCTGAACAACCTGATTGAAAAAGTGAAAAAAGCGTATGAAGAATATGATTTTGCGGTAATTTATCATGCGGTTCATAACTTCTGTGCAATCGAACTCAGCTCGTTCTATATGGATTTCGCAAAAGACGTCGTCTATATTGAACATGCTGATCACAAAGACCGCCGCAGCATGCAGACTGTTTTTTATGAAACGCTGCTTGCCCTCGTCAAGCTGATCGCGCCGATCCTGCCGCATACAGCAGATGAAATGTGGAGCCACTTTACATTCGTATCGGAACAAAGCGTCCAGCTCAGCGATATGCCGGAGACGAAGGACATTCCGAACGCAAAAGAGACGGAAGAGAAATTCGACCGTTTCATGACGCTCCGCGATGATGTCTTAAAAGCGCTGGAAAATGCCCGTAATGATAAGATCATCGGAAAATCTTCCGTTGCGAGCCTGACGCTTTATCCGAACGAACAATCCAAGGCATTATTAGCTTCCATCAATGAGGATGTCAAACAGCTCTTCATCGTTTCCGAGTTCGCAATCGGCGGAACTGAAGCGGAAGCTCCGGAAGAGGCGCAATCGTTTGAAACAGGAAAAATCGTCGTCGCCCAAGCGGACGGAGAGACTTGTGAACGATGCCGCATGGTCTCAAAAGAAATCGGCCAGGATCCTGACCACCCTGAACTTTGCCCTCGCTGCGCAGGGATTGTCAAAACATATTATTAAAATGAACGCAACAGCGGTTCGGTTTTCCGAGCCGCTGTTTTTTTACTTAAAAAACAGCTTTTTTCAGGAACTGACATCGTTTTGTACGTCAGGAAAAATCTTATGGGCTTGGAGATCGAAATTGTCGGTAACACTAAAGGCACAACGCTAAAAGCAGGAGTTGATTCAGGAGTGAATGACCAGCTGGCGAACATCCATACAGAGCTTCTTCAAATGAAGGAGGAACTGGAGTCAAGATTATTTGAGTATTCCTTTTTTCAACAAGATTCACCGACAATCAATTCATATCAGCAGGCAACTTTGATGTACCATGTAAAAGAAGAACTGCAGGATGTGCTTTTGGCCCTTTCCAAAATAGAAAACGGAACATACGGGATCTGTGAAGAAACGGGTCAGGCGATTCCGCTTGCAAAACTTGCTGTTCTGCCGACTGCGAGAACGGCGAACGATTTTTTGTACCACATTCAGTTTGAGAAAAAGACGCTGCCCATTTGGGCCGAAACAGATGAAACCTACAGTCAAGCACTGTTTTCTTAAATGCCTTAAAGGGGGAAGCTTCGCTTTCCTCTTTAAGGATGTCAATGAATATTCCTTTACTCCGATTCTTTTTCTTGGTAAAATGCTTAAATGAAGAGAAACAGAAACTGGAGGAACAGTGTGTGCCTTATTACATAATTGCACTGATAATCATCGGTATCGACCAATTTACAAAATGGCTTGTCGTCAGCAGGATGGAATACGGAGAAAGCATCCCTGTCATCGACGGCTTCTTTCAGATCACCTCCCACCGGAATACAGGCGCTGCCTGGGGCATTCTTGAAGGGCAGATGTGGTTTTTTTACATCATCACAACGGTCGTCATCATCGGTCTTGTCTACTACATCCAAAAGCATGCAAAAGGGCAAATGCTGCTCGGGACCGCACTCGGCCTGATGCTTGGCGGGGCTGTCGGCAATTTTATCGACCGAGCCGCCAGACAAGAGGTTGTCGACTTTATTCATGTCACGATCGTCAACTATCATTACCCGATTTTCAACATCGCTGATTCATCATTATGCATCGGCGTCCTGCTTTTATTTGTGCAAATGCTGCTAGACGGAAAGAAGAAGAAGGAGCTGTAACATGGAGCAATATGAAATGACCGTTCCGGAAGCCCATAAAAGTGAACGGATTGATAAATACTTGACCGCGGTCGAATCAGACTGGTCGCGGACTCAAGTACAGCAATGGATCAAGGAAGAACGCGTACAGGTAAACGAAAAGGCTGTCAAAGCCAATCACAAAGTGCAGCCGGGAGATGTTGTGAAAGTCGATGTTCCTGAACCGGAGCCGCTCGATGTCGAACCGGAACCGATGGATCTGGATATTTATTATGAGGATCAGGATGTCCTTGTCGTCAATAAACCGCGCGGAATGGTAGTCCACCCTGCTCCCGGCCATCTGACGGGAACGCTTGTCAACGGCTTGATGGCGCACTGCAATGATTTGTCCGGCATCAACGGTGTCATGCGTCCCGGGATCGTCCACCGCATCGATAAAGACACCTCAGGCCTGCTGATGGTTGCCAAAAACGATCTGGCTCATGAATCGCTTGTCAACCAGCTCGTCGATAAAACGGTGACGAGAAAATACACGGCGCTTGTCCATGGTGTCATCCCGCATGACCACGGGACAATCGATGCACCGATCGGCCGGGATAAAAAGGACAGGCAAAGCATGACGGTTACAAGAGAAAACGGCAAGCACGCCGTCACTCACTTTGAAGTGAAAGAACGGTTCGATCATTTTTCCGTTGTTGAGTGCCGTCTGGAAACCGGGAGGACCCATCAAATTCGCGTTCATATGAAATACATCGGTTTTCCTCTGGCCGGGGATCCTAAATACGGTCCGAAAAAAACGATCGATTTCAACGGCCAGGCGCTTCATGCCGGAGTGTTGGGATTTGATCATCCGCGCACAGGGGAATATATCGAATTTGCGGCTCCATTGCCTGAAGATATGAAAACGCTCATCGACAATCTTCGAAATAATCATTGACATGCGGTTTCTTTTTTGAAATAATAAATGCAGTTACATCAGATTCTTTAACACAGTCCAGAGAGGCTGAGAAGGATAGCGGACAAGTGAATGATACCATTCGCTTACAGAACCCCTCTCTGCCTTTTAGCGGAAGGGGTTCTTGTTTTATCCTTAGAAAGAGACGGGGTGCTTTAAGCCATGCACGAACAAGAAAAGGCTGTTGTACTTGACGAACAGGCGATCAGAAGGGCGCTGACAAGAATCGCCCACGAAATGATCGAGCGAAACAAAGGAATGAACAACTGTATCCTTGTCGGCATCAAGACGCGAGGCATCTACTTGGCCAAACGACTCGCCGAACGGATCGAACAAATTGAAGGAAACAGCGTGACGGTGGGAGAACTCGATATTACGCTGTACAGAGACGATTTGTCCAAAAAAACGTCCAATGAAGAACCGCTTGTCAAAGGCGCGGACATCCCGGTTGACATTAATGACCAAAAAGTCATACTCGTGGATGATGTGCTTTTCACAGGACGGACGGTCAGAGCGGCGATGGATGCCCTCGTCGATGTCGGACGTCCATCTGCGATTCAGCTTGCTGTACTGGTTGACAGAGGCCACAGAGAGCTTCCGATCAGGGCTGACTTTATCGGGAAAAACATTCCGACATCCAAAGCCGAAAAGGTTATGGTTGAGCTTCAGGAAGTGGACGGGCGCGACCTTGCCGCAATCTACAAAAAATAAATGATATATCCTTTTTTAAATGCATTCCAGTGAGTTTGCAAAGAGGGATCTAGACACTAACTTAAAGTCACCGCCAGCAGTGACGGTTTTTGTCTGCCTCTTTGCGCACATATGCAAAGAGGCTTTTTTTATGGCGTTATCTTGACAACATAAGAAGACATCATAGATTACGAATCGAACATCAGGAGGAAAATTATGAGCATGAAAAATATGAACTTAGATGTAAGAGATGTGCCAAAACCGCTGAATTGGCTATCCTTCAGCCTTCAGCATCTGTTCGCCATGTTTGGCGCGACCATCCTTGTGCCGAAGCTTGTCGGCTTAAGCCCGGGAGTGGCGCTGATTACGAGTGGACTCGGAACACTTGCCTACCTGTTGATCACGAAAGGGCAGATTCCCGCCTACCTAGGTTCATCGTTCGCCTTTATCTCGCCGATTCTTGCAGCCAAAGCGGCCGGCGGGCCGGCAGCTGCCATGATCGGGGCCTTTATGGCCGGAATCGTCTACGGATTGATTGCCCTTTTCATTCAGCGGCTGGGAACGGGCTGGCTGATGAAGCTTCTTCCGCCGGTCGTCATCGGACCGGTTATCATCGTCATCGGACTCGGACTGGCGAGTACAGCGGTCAATATGGCAATGTATGAAAATCCGAACGCCGAAACGCTTGTCTACAGCGCCAAACACTTTGGCGTAGCCGGGTTTACGCTGGCAGTGACCATCATCTGTGCCATTTTCTTGCGCGGATTCTTCAGCCTGATCCCGGTGTTGATCGGAATTATTTGCGGATACTTGTACGCGCTCACCCAAGGGATTGTCGACTTTCAAATCGTGGCTGATGCCAAATGGTTTGCGGTTCCTGATTTTGTTCTCCCGTTTGTCGATTATACGCCGGGTATAGCCGCTATTGTCACCGGTCTTGCGATGGTTCCTGTCGCATTCGTCACCATGTCGGAACATATCGGCCACCAGATGGTGTTAAGCAAAGTGGTTGGCCGCGATTTCATCAACAAGCCGGGGCTTCACCGCTCCATCTTCGGTGACAGTGTGGCCACAATGCTTGCTTCATGCTTGGGCGGACCGCCGACAACAACGTACGGCGAAAATATCGGTGTCCTGGCGATCACACGGGTATTCAGCGTGTTTGTCATCGGAGGAGCGGCCGTCATCGCACTTTGCTTCGGGTTTATCGGCAAGGTGTCGGCGCTGATCAGCTCAGTTCCGTCTGCTGTCATGGGCGGTGTATCCTTCCTGCTCTTCGGCATCATCGCTTCTAGCGGACTGCGGATGCTGATTGACAATAAAATCGATTTGGAAAATAAGCGAAACCTGATCATTTCATCCGTCATCCTCGTCATTGGAGTCGGCGGCGCATTTATCAAAATCTCCGGATTCGAACTGTCCAGCATGGCGCTGGCGGCTATCGTCGGCGTCATATTGAACCTTGTCCTGCCTGAATCCAAGGAAGAGCAGGATGCGACAGAAGTGTAAAAAGCAAATATGAAGACCTTTTAATTGAAGTCCAGAGAGGCTTGGAAGGGTTGTTAACAAGAGAAGTGCTGTCACATTCTCTGATTTACTGTACCCCAAGCTCCCATGGCTTGGGGTTTTTTTTACGGAAAATCCGATGAAAGCGGAGGGGAAAACAAATGAAACATTTGACCGCAATGAACGAGTTGAGTATCGAGGACATTTTTGGGTTGATTCAAGAGGCGGAGGAGCTCAAAAAAGGCAAATCAGATCACGTTCTCTCCGGAAAATTTGCCGCCAACTTGTTCTTTGAGCCGAGTACAAGAACCCGTTTCAGCTTCGAAGTCGCAGAAAAGAAGCTTGGCATGAATGTGTTGAATCTTGACGGTGTATCGACAAGTGTTCAAAAAGGGGAATCTTTGTACGATACGGTGCGGACGCTTGAATCCATCGGCGCCGACGTTTGTGTCATCAGGCACTCGGAAGATCATTACTACAAGGAATTGGTCGGCCGTGTCGGCATCCCGGTTGTCAACGCAGGTGACGGCTGCGGTCAGCATCCTACACAATCTTTGCTCGACTTAATGACGATCTATGAGGAATGGGGCAAATTTGACGGATTAACCGTCTCCATTCACGGCGATATCAAGCACAGCAGAGTGGCCAGATCAAACGCCGAAGTGCTGACAAGGCTCGGGGCAACGGTTCTCTTCTCAGGACCTGCTGAGTGGAGGGATGAGGATAATCCTTACGGAACGTATGTTGCGGCAGATGAAGCTGTTGCCGATTCGGATGTCGTGATGCTGCTGAGAATCCAGCATGAACGCCATCAAGCAAAAGCAGATGCCAGCGATTATTTGCAGACATTCGGATTGTCGACTGAACGGGCAAAGCGTTTGAAAAAGGATGCGATCATCATGCATCCGGCTCCGGTCAACCGCGGTGTCGAAATTGACAGTGCGCTGGTGGAATCCGCTCAATCAAGGATTTTCAAGCAAATGGAAAACGGCGTCTACATCAGAATGGCGGTTTTAAAACGGGCGCTCGAACTAGGCGAAAATGAAAAAAGGGGAGATCAAGCTTATGTCTTATTTAATTAAAAACGGCTTTATGCTCAACGAAAAAGGAGAAAAGGTCAAGCGCGATATCAGGGTCACTGGTGAAGCCATAAGCGAACTCGGAAGCCTTGAGGCTGCACCCGGCGAAGCGGTCATTGATGCGGAGGGGCTCCTCGTTTCCCCGGGGCTTGTCGATCTTCACGTCCACTTCAGAGAGCCCGGCGGGGAAAAAAAGGAGACGATCGAAACGGGTTCAAAAGCGGCGGCAAGAGGCGGATTTACGACAGTCGCCGCCATGCCGAACACACGCCCCGTCCCCGACACGACGGAACAAATGGAGTGGCTGACAAGCCGCATTCACGAAACGTCTGCCGTCAGGGTCCTTCCATACGCATCCATCACGGTTAGACAAGTCGGCGAGGACATGACCGATTTTGCAGGGCTTTCAGCTGCGGGCGCATTTGCCTTTACCGATGACGGTGTCGGCGTCCAGAACGCGGGTATGATGTTTGAAGCGATGAAAAAAGCGGCTTCTATCAATAAAGCAATCGTTGCCCATTGTGAAGACAATACTTTAATCTACGGCGGCAGCGTCCATGACGGTGATTTTGCAAAAGCTCACGGTTTAAACGGGATTCCTTCCGTATGTGAAGCGGTTCATATCGCCAGGGACGTTCTCCTGGCGGAAGCGGCGGGCTGCCATTACCACGTCTGTCATATCAGTACGAAGGAATCGGTCAGAGTCGTCCGCGATGCAAAAAAAGCGGGTATCCGCGTGACAGCCGAGGTGACACCGCATCACTTGCTGCTTTCTGACAGCGACATCCCCGGGCTTGATACAAACTACAAAATGAATCCGCCGCTCAGAGGCCAAGATGACAAGGAAGCACTGCTTGAAGGCCTTCTTGATGGAACGATCGATTTCATCGCTACAGACCA
This sequence comes from Bacillus sp. HSf4, assembly GCF_029537375.1. Taxonomy (NCBI): domain Bacteria; kingdom Bacillati; phylum Bacillota; class Bacilli; order Caryophanales; family Bacillaceae; genus Bacillus; species Bacillus sp. HSf4. The sequence continues at coordinate 1,736,377 of NZ_CP120679.1, forward strand.
TGCGCCGCATACAGAAGCGGAAAAACAGCAGACGATGAGCCTCGCCCCATTTGGAATCGTCGGATTGGAAACGGCTTTTCCGCTGCTTTACACACACTTTGTCAAAAACGGTGCATGGACATTAAAACAACTGCTTGATTATATGACGGTCAAACCTTGTGAAGCGTTCGGACTGCCATACGGAAGACTTGAAGTTGGACGGCCGGCGGACATCACATTGATCGATCTTGAGAAAGAAGAAGCGATTGATAAAACGAGCTTCCTTTCCAAAGGAAGAAACACGCCGTTTAACGGCATCAGCTGCTTCGGCTGGCCGGTCTTGACAATGGCCGGTGGAAAACTCGTTTACGAAAAGGGGAGGCTTGTAAAATGAAAAGACGTCTTATATTAGAAAACGGAGCGATATTTGAAGGGAAAGCGTTCGGCAGTCTGGACAACAGCATGGGAGAAGTCGTTTTTAACACAGGGATGACAGGCTATCAGGAAATCCTTTCAGATCCGTCATACTGCGGACAAATCGTCACCCTGACCTACCCGCTGATCGGAAACTACGGCATCAACAGAGACGATTTCGAATCGATTACACCGTATGTGAAAGGGTTTATCGTAAAAGAGTTATGTCAACTCCCATCAAACTGGCGCTCAGCCTATACGCTAGATGAATACTTGAAAATGAAAAACATCCCTGGTTTGTCCGGAATTGATACGAGGAAGCTGACAAGAATGATCCGCACGGCAGGAACGCTGAAAGGAATGTTTGCCGGCTCTGATGAGGATGCGGACGCTTTGATCAGAAAAATGAAAGATACAAGCCTTCCGACAGACCAGGTCAGCCAAGTCTCAACAAAAACCGCCTATCCGAGCCCTGGAAGAGGAAAGCGGATCGTGCTCGTTGATTTCGGCATGAAACACGGTATTTTGCGAGAACTGAACAAACGCAAATGCGATGTCATTGTCGTTCCCCACAATGTCACGGCTGAAGAAGTCATGCAGCTGAAGCCGGACGGTGTCATGCTGTCAAACGGACCAGGAGATCCGAAGGATGTGCCTGAAGCGATTGAAATGATTCAAAACATTCTCGGCAAAGTGCCGTTATTCGGCATCTGCCTCGGCCATCAGCTGTTTGCACTCGCCTGCGGGGCGGAAACCGTCAAAATGAAGTTCGGCCACCGCGGTTCCAACCATCCGGTCAAAGAGCTGAAAACAGGCAGGGTGTCGATCACGGCGCAAAACCACGGCTATACGGTATCATCTGTGGACAATACGCCTCTTGAAGTCACACATGTGGCCATCAACGACAACACGATTGAAGGGCTGAAGCATCAATACGAACCGGCTTTCACGGTTCAGTATCATCCGGAAGCTTCACCGGGTCCTGAGGATGCCAACCATTTGTTTGATCAATTTCTAGCCATGATTGAAACCACAGAGAAAGAAGGGGAAGCGGTATGCCTAAACGCGTAGATATTCAAAAGATATTGGTGATCGGATCAGGGCCGATTATCATCGGCCAGGCGGCGGAATTTGATTATGCGGGCACACAAGCGTGTCTCGCTTTAAAAGAAGAAGGCTATGAAGTCATTCTTGTCAATTCCAATCCGGCAACGATCATGACGGATACTGAGATGGCAGACCGGGTTTATATCGAGCCGCTGACGCTTGAGTTTTTGACACGGATTATCCGCAAGGAGCGTCCAGATGCGATTTTGCCTACCCTTGGCGGCCAGACCGGACTGAACTTGGCGGTTGAATTGTCAGAGCAAGGAATTTTGGCCGAATGCGGTGTTGAAGTCCTCGGCACGAAATTGTCTGCCATTCAAAAGGCGGAAGACCGCGATCTGTTCAGAAGCTTGATGAATGAGCTGAACGAGCCTGTGCCGGAAAGCGAGATCATCCATTCTTTGGATGAAGCCCGCGCGTTTGTCGAGCGAATCGGGTTTCCGGTCATCGTCAGACCCGCTTACACGCTTGGCGGAACAGGCGGAGGGATCTGTTCAAATGAAGCGGAGCTTTCAGAAATCGTTGAAAACGGCTTGAAAATGAGCCCGGTTCACCAGTGTCTCTTGGAAAAGAGCATTGCCGGCTTCAAAGAAATTGAATACGAAGTGATGCGGGATTCGAGCGACCACGCCATTGTCGTCTGCAATATGGAAAACATCGATCCGGTCGGCATTCATACCGGAGACAGCATTGTTGTCGCACCGAGCCAGACGTTAAGCGACCGCGAATATCAAATGCTTCGCAATGTATCCTTAAAAATCATCCGCGCGCTTGAAATCGAAGGCGGATGCAATGTCCAGCTGGCGCTTGACCCGGACAGTTTCCAATACTACATCATTGAGGTCAATCCGCGGGTCAGCCGTTCATCAGCGCTCGCTTCAAAGGCGACCGGGTATCCGATCGCAAAGCTGGCTGCCAAAATCGCTGTCGGCCTGTCCTTAGATGAAATGATGAACCCTGTGACAGGAAAAACATACGCTTCCTTTGAACCGGCCCTTGACTATGTCGTCTCGAAAATCCCGCGCTGGCCGTTTGACAAGTTTGAATCGGCAAACCGCAAGCTCGGCACACAGATGAAAGCGACGGGCGAGGTGATGGCGATCGGCCGAACATGGGAGGAATCGCTTCTGAAAGCGGTTCGTTCGCTTGAAGCAGATGTTTACCATCTGGAACTGAAAGATGCGCAAACCATTTCAAACGAAACTTTGGAAAAACGGATTAAAAAAGCAGGCGACGAACGGCTCTTTTATTTGGCTGATGCATTCAGACGAGGCTACACTGTGGAAGATCTCCACGCGTTTTCCGCGATTGACCTTTTCTTCCTTCATAAGCTCGAGGGGATCATTCGCTTTGAAGAGGTGCTGAAAGCGGGTCGCGGTGATCTCGCACTGCTGCAGGAAGCGAAAGAGCTCGGCTTTTCCGACCGCTTCATCAGCCGCCTGTGGGATATGCCTGAACGAAAAGTGTATGAGCTCAGGAAAGAAGCGAACATCACACCTGTCTATAAAATGGTCGATACGTGTGCGGCCGAGTTTGAATCAGAAACGCCTTACTTCTACAGCACATATGAAGAAGAAAACGAATCGGAAAGAACAGAGAGAGACAGTGTCATTGTTCTCGGATCAGGACCGATCCGGATCGGCCAGGGAGTTGAATTTGACTATGCAACCGTTCACTCGGTCTGGGCCATTAAAGAAGCGGGCTATGAAGCGATTATTATCAACAACAATCCGGAAACGGTTTCGACAGACTTCAGCATCTCCGACAAGCTGTATTTTGAACCGCTGACAGTTGAAGATGTGATGCATATTATCGATTTGGAGCAGCCGAAAGGCGTTGTCGTCCAGTTTGGCGGACAAACGGCGATCAATCTTGCCGATGAACTTGCAGACCGCGGCGTTGCGATTCTCGGTACATCGCTTGAAGATTTGGACAGAGCCGAAGACCGCGACAAGTTTGAACAGGCGCTTGAGGCGCTGAATGTTCCGCAGCCGCTGGGGAAAACGGCAACATCTGTAGAAGGCGCCGTCAAAATCGCGGCCAATATCGGCTATCCGGTTCTTGTCCGTCCATCATATGTACTCGGGGGACGGGCCATGGAGATCGTCTACAATGAAACAGAGCTTCTCCATTACATGGAACATGCGGTGAAAGTGAATCCGCAGCATCCTGTCTTAATCGATAAATATTTGATCGGAAAAGAAATTGAAGTCGATGCGATCTCTGACGGCGACACGGTCGTGATTCCGGGGATTATGGAACATATCGAACGGGCCGGCGTCCACTCCGGAGACTCGATTGCCGTCTATCCGCCGCAATCGCTCTCTGAAGGGATCAAGAAAAAGATTGAACAATATACGATCGAGCTTGCGAAAGGCTTGAACATCATCGGACTGCTCAACATTCAGTTTGTCCTTTCTAAAGATGAGGTCTACGTCCTTGAGGTGAATCCGCGCTCAAGCCGCACGGTGCCGTTCCTCAGCAAAATCACCGGAATTCCGATGGCAAACATTGCGACAAAAGTGATTCTCGGGCAGAAGCTGGCCGGCATGGGCTATGCGGAAGGCCTGCAAAAAGAACAGGAAGGCGTCTATGTCAAAGTTCCTGTCTTCTCCTTCGCGAAGCTCAGAAGAGTGGATATCACTCTCGGACCGGAAATGAAATCGACCGGAGAAGTGATGGGCAAGGACAGCACATTGGAAAAGGCGCTCTACAAAGGGCTGATTGCATCAGGTATTCAAATTCCAAATTACGGGTCCGTGCTCCTGACTGTTGCTGACAAAGATAAAGAGGAAGGGCTTGCGATCGCCAAGCGGTTCCATTCAATCGGCTACAACATCCTGGCTACAGAAGGAACCGCCGAGTACTTGCGCGAAGCATCCGTACCGGCTAAAACCGTCGGGAAAATCGGTGAAGAAGGGAAAAATCTGCTCGATGTCATCCGCAACGGAGAAGCGCAGTTTGTGGTCAACACGCTGACAAAAGGAAAACAGCCGGCGAGAGACGGCTTTAGAATCAGACGTGAATCTGTTGAAAACGGCGTAGCCTGCCTGACATCGTTAGATACGGCTGAAGCAATCCTCCGGGTGCTTGAAAGCATGAGCTTCCGCGCCGACCATATGCCTGCTGTGAAAATCAAGCAAGAGAGAGCTGTTGTCCAATGAAAAAAGGGAATATGACGGTTCGCGCAAACGAGTGTATAGCAGACAGTATTTATCAAATGGTGCTGGAAGGAGAGCTTGCCGAGGCGTGCAGCACTCCCGGCCAGTTCCTTCATATAAAAGTATCGGAATCTGTGGCTCCTTTATTGAGAAGACCGATCAGCATCGCCGAGGTCGACAAGGACAAGCGGGAGATTACGATCATTTACCGTAAAGAGGGAGAAGGCACAAGCCTTCTTTCTTTAAAGCAAAAAGGGGATCAAGTCGATGTCCTTGGTCCGCTTGGAAACGGGTTTCCGGCCGAATCGCTCGCAAGCGGAAAAACGGCTCTGTTGGTCGGAGGCGGAATCGGGGTCCCGCCCCTGTACGAGCTCGCCAAACAGCTGACAAAAAAAGGGGTCAACGTCATAAGTGTATTAGGATTCGGATCTGCAAAGGATGTCTTTTATGAGCGGGAATTTAGCGCCTTCGGACCGGTGTTTATCGCGACAGCGGACGGCACTCACGGATCAAAAGGATTTGTAACAGATGTCATCGAAGCCCGCGGGCTTCAGTTCGATTATCTTCTGGCCTGCGGTCCGACACCGATGCTGAAAGCTTTGAAACAGCGCTATCCTGACAAAGAGGTTTACCTTTCAATGGAAGAACGGATGGGCTGCGGAATCGGCGCCTGTTTTGCCTGTGTATGCCATACGGAAGAAAGCGAAACATCGTATGTGAAGGTATGTCTTGACGGCCCCGTTTTTAAAGCGCAGGAGGTGCTTTTGTAATGCTTGATGTGAATTTGCCAGGCCTTAAATTAAAAAACCCGATCATGCCGGCTTCCGGATGTTTTGGCTTTGGAAAAGAGTTTGCTAACTTTTACGATCTTTCCTGTCTTGGCGCCATCATGATTAAAGCGACAACGAGCGAGCCCCGCTTCGGAAATCCGACACCGCGGGTCGCCGAGACGCAGGCCGGCATGCTCAATGCGATCGGACTGCAGAATCCGGGTCTTGCATCTGTCATGGAAAACGAGCTGCCATGGCTTGAACAGTTTGACACACCGATCATCGCCAATGTCGCCGGATCACAGCTTGAAGACTATGTCGAAGTGGCCGAAGCCGTCAGCAAGGCGCCGAACGTGCACGCGCTTGAGCTCAATATTTCCTGCCCGAATGTCAAAACCGGAGGCATCGCCTTCGGGACAGACCCGGGGATGGCGGGTGAACTGACGAAAGCGGTGAAAGAAGTGTCGAGCGTTCCCATCTATGTCAAGCTGTCGCCGAATGTCGCGAATGTGACAGAAATCGCTCTTGCCATTGAAGAGGCGGGAGCAGACGGTTTAACGATGATTAACACGCTGATCGGGATGAGACTCGACTTAAAAACGGGAAAACCGATCCTCGCCAACAAAACAGGAGGATTATCCGGCCCTGCCGTGAAGCCTGTAGCGATCCGGATGGTGTATGAAGTCAGCCAGAAGGTTAACATTCCGATCATCGGCATGGGCGGTGTCCAGTCTGCCGAAGACGCCCTCGAATTTTTCCTGGCCGGAGCTAGCGCTGTCGCCGTCGGCACAGCTAACTTCGTCAACCCGTTTGCCTGCCCGGACATCATTAACGAGCTGCCGCGCGTTTTAGAAAAATACGGATATCACTCCTTAGAAGAGTGTATCGGAAGGAGCTGGAAGGATGAAGCATACGCAGCCCATCATCGCGCTTGATTTTGCATCAGCGCGCGAAACATTTGCGTTTTTGGACCGTTTTCAAGGGGAGAAGCTTTTTGTCAAAGTTGGAATGGAGCTTTTTTATCAAGAAGGCCCTTCCATTCTTGAAGAACTGAAGCAGCGGGACTGCCGCATTTTCCTTGATTTGAAATGCCATGACATCCCGACAACGGTATATAAAGCGATGAAAAGGCTGGCGGGATTCGGCGTTAACCTTGTCAATGTGCACGCCGCCGGCGGAAAGCAGATGATGGAAGCTGCGGTGGAAGGCCTTGAAGCCGGAACCCCTGCCGGAGAAAAACGGCCGTCATTAATCGCGGTGACCCAGCTGACCAGCACGTCCCAAGACATACTGACAAGCGAACTCTTGATCGAAGCGCCGCTTGAGGAGGCTGTGCTTCACTACAGCAGATTGGCTGCACAAAGCGGGCTCGACGGGGTCGTCTGCTCCGTACATGAAGCTGAGCGCATTTATCAGGCTGCAGCTCCTGATTTTCTGACCGTCACACCGGGAATCCGCCTGGCAGATGACAATACCAATGACCAAGTCAGAGTAGCGACGCCGGAATACGCAAGGGAAAAAGGCGTTTCGGCGATCGTTGTCGGCCGGTCGATCACAAAGGCGCCGGATCCGGTCGCAGCCTATCAGAAAATAGCGTTTCAATGGGAGGGAATCAAGGCATGAAAACAGAGATAGCCAACCATCTATTAAAAATCAAAGCGGTTTTCCTGAGGCCGAATGAGCCGTTCACATGGGCAAGCGGCATCCTGTCGCCGATCTATTGCGACAACCGATTGACACTTTCATACCCCGAAGTGCGCGACACCATCGCTTCCGGCCTTGCCGAATTGATACAAGACAAATTTCCCGAAGCGGAAATGATCGCCGGAACGGCGACAGCGGGTATTCCGCATGCTGCGCTGGCCGCTGACAGGCTGCAGCTGCCGATGTGCTATGTCAGAAGCAAGCCGAAGGCGCACGGAAAAGGAAATCAAATCGAAGGGGCCGTAAGTAATGGCCAAAAAGTCGTTGTGATCGAAGATTTGATTTCAACAGGAGGAAGTGTGCTTGAAGCCGCCGCCGCGCTGAAAGAAGCCGGATGTGAGGTGCTCGGCGTCGCCGCGATCTTCACATACGGCCTCGACAAAGCCGCCGCCGCTTTTGGTGAGGCAGGTATCGCCTATTATACACTCACCGATTATGACACCTTGACGGAAGCTGCGCTTGCCGAAGGTATGATCAAAGAAGCGGATGCCGTCAAGCTGAAAGAATGGAAAGTCAATCCTGAATCAACATCCTGGATGGAAATGTGACCGATGCCGTGTCCCCTGAAATGGGGAACGGTTTTTTTGTTTCTTTTTTCAGATTCAGAAATAGGAAAAACGTATCATTTTTTATTTTTATTAATCCTATCAAAAAAGTCGGGTTGACTTTTATTCGAATTGTGCTAAAATTTTAAAATAACAAAAGCAAACTTATCAAGAGCGGTGGAGGGACTGGTCCGATGAAACCCGGCAACCTGCGTGCAGACGTAAGGTGCTACTTCCAGCAAAATGCCCTCATTTTGAGAGATAAGGAATATGAGAAGTTCCTCATCTTTCTTTCAAATTTGGAAGAAAGATTTTAATTTTTACGGGGCAGAGGAGGAGCTAGGAGTGAAAACAGATGAGCAGCTCGAAAAAGCGATCATCAAAATGAAAGACATGCTGAAGGACATGAATTACGGATCGATCACATTCGTTGTTCAAGACGGCAAGGTCATTCAAATTGAAAAAAATGAAAAAATAAGATTGAAATAGCTGACTAGACAAACTAGAGGCGGTTTTCACAGTTTTTTTCTGCTGGAAGCCGTTTTTTTGTTGGCGAAAAAAGGGGGAACCGACAATTTTTACTTACAGTACATGGGAAGAACCGACCATCTCTTTTCAAGAAGATGATTCATATAAAGGAGCACTGTCCGTCCTGAAATGGGCGTACGGCCATTACGGAGATCAGCTCGTATATGCATGCAGCTTCGGAATTGAGGGAATTGTCCTGATCGATTTGATTTACAAGGTGAAAAAAGACGCTGTCATCGTCTTCCTTGATACAGGCCTTCATTTTAAAGAAACGTATGAAACGATAGACGCTGTCAAAGAACGATATCCCGGCCTCCAGATTGTGATGAAAAAACCGGAGCTTACCGTCGCACAGCAAGCTGAACAATACGGGGATGAACTTTGGAAGACCGCCCCGAATTCCTGCTGTGAAATGCGGAAGATCATTCCTCTCCGCGAGGTGCTTTCCGGCTATCCGGCATGGCTGTCTGGCCTTCGCCGCGAACAATCCGAAGGACGCAGAAAGACGAACTTCTTAAACAAAGACGAGAAATTCAAGTCCATCAAAGTATGTCCGCTCATCCATTGGACGTGGAAGGATATTTGGAGATATGTCACAAAACACGATCTGCCGTATAATCCGCTTCACGACCAAGGCTATCCGAGCATAGGCTGTGCGCCGTGCACCTCTCCTGCCTTTACGATGGACGATCTCCGCTCCGGACGATGGAACGGCTTAAACAAAACCGAATGCGGACTGCACGAGTAAGGAGATGAGTTATGGAACTTGCCGCCATTTTATTTAGCATGTTTTTTGCGATGAACATTGGAGCAAGCGGGGCCGCCGCTTCAATGGGCATCGCCTACGGATCGGAAGCGGTCAAAAAGAAGCTTCACGCGCTTTTGATCTGTGCGGCCGGCGTTCTCTCAGGTGCCGTCATCGGCGGCGGAAACGTCGTGAAGACGATCAGCTCGGGTATTATTCCCGAACAGGTGATCACGCTGGAAATCGTCTGCATTATCATCGGATCAGCCGCTTTGTCGCTCTTTATCGCAAACGTTCTCGGCATTCCGCTTTCGACAAGTGAGGTGACAGTCGGATCTGTCGTCGGCGTCGGTGTCGCCTATCAAATTTTATATGTCAAATCTTTGCTTGTCATCGTCATGTTTTGGGTTATCGTTCCAATCGCCGCTTTTACTTTTACATTTGCCATGGCAAAGATCATGAAAAAAGCGATAAAGCGTCCCGCTTCAGGGAACAAAGCGAAAATTTTGGCGGTCCTTCTGCTCATCAGCGGATTTTTTGAGGCCTTCTCAGCGGGAATGAACAATGTCGCAAACGCTGTCGGCCCTCTGGTGGCGGCGCATGTTTTGACAGTTGGCGAAGGAACGCTGTACGGCGGGCTGTTCGTCGCACTGGGCGCCCTATTATTGGGCCGGCGCGTACTTGAAACAAACGGCAAAAAGATCACCAGATTCTCAAAAGGAGAGGGGATCCTTCTGTCAAGCACCGGAGCCGGGCTTGTGATGATCAGCTCAATTTTCGGTCTTCCGGTTCCGCTCGCGCAGGTGACATCATCTTCTATAATAGGAATGGGAATGGCAAAAAACGGCGGCAATGTTTTTCATAAACAGGTGGTCAAAACGATGCTGAAAGTATGGATCGTATCGCCGTTTCTTTCATTAAGTCTTTCCTATACGCTAGTCAGCCTTTTATTAAAGGGAGACTATTACGCTCTCATTGTCATCACGAGCGTTCTTCTGGCGTCAGTCGGAACGATCAGCCTGATGAGGGCGGTCAAAAAAGAACACAGCTCCGTCCATGAACAGGGCGGAGGAATTTAAAGTAGGGGGAAACAGAGTCATGAGTTTAGCACCACACGGCGGTGTTTTGGTAAACCGCGTAAATGAAGAATTTGATTTCGAGCAAATCGCACAGGAAATTGCACTGGATGTGATCGCTTTTGCCGATCTTGAGCTGATCGGAATCGGAGCATACAGCCCGTTAGAAGGGTTTTTAACAGAGAAAGACTATCTTTCGGTTGTGGAAAACATGAGGCTTGCCGCAGGCCATGTATGGACGCTTCCGATTACACTTCCTGTTGATGAACAAAAAGCGGTTCAATTGAAAGTCGGAGATACCGTCCGTCTCACATACAACGGAGAAACATACGGCGTCATTGACATCGAAGATATCTATACGCCGGATAAAAAGACGGAAGCCGTCCGCATCTATAAAACCGACGAGATTGAGCATCCGGGCGTCAAAAAACTGTTTGAACGCGGGAATGTTTATGTCGGCGGGCCGATCACTCTCATCAAGCGAAGTGAAAAGCAATTCCCGGCACATACGTTTGAACCTGCGGAAACGAGACAAAAATTCGCAGAGAATGGCTGGAAAACGATCGTCGGCTTCCAAACGAGAAACCCGGTGCACAGAGCACACGAATACATCCAAAAAACAGCGCTCGAAACGGTAGACGGACTGTTCCTCAATCCATTGGTCGGGGAAACGAAATCAGACGACATTCCGGCGGATGTCCGCATGGAAAGCTATCAGGTGCTGCTTGACGGGTATTATCCGAAAGACCGCGTCTTCCTCGGGGTCTTCCCGGCAGCGATGCGCTATGCGGGACCGAAAGAGGCGATCTTCCACGCGCTTGTCAGAAAAAACTACGGCTGCACACACTTTATCGTCGGAAGAGACCATGCCGGAGTCGGCGATTACTATGGAACATATGAGGCGCAGGAGCTGTTTGATCAGTTTAAACCGGAAGAGATCGGGATCACGCCGCTGAAATTTGAACACAGCTTTTACTGCAATGTCTGCGGTTCAATGGCAACGGCGAAAACGTGTCCTCACGGCAAAGAACATCATGTCATTTTGTCCGGCACAAAGGTGAGGGCCATGCTGAGAAACGGCGAATTCCCGCCTAGCACATTCAGCCGCCCTGAAGTCATTCAAACATTGATAAAAGGCTTGGCGGCCGGGGTTTCTTAAAAGGGGGGCTAACAATTGGTAAATCAAGATATCGTCTGGCATCAGGCATCCATTACAAAGCAGGAATACCATGAAAAAAACAAACACAAAAGCTCGATCATTTGGCTGACGGGTTTAAGCGGCTCAGGAAAATCTACGATTGCCAACGCAGCCGCACGCAAATTGTTTGAAGAAGGCTACCAGGTGACGGTCCTTGACGGGGACAATGTCAGACACGGGCTGAACAAAGATCTCGGGTTTTCCGATGAGGACCGAAAAGAGAATATCCGCCGGATCGGCGAAGTTGCAAAACTGTTTGTCGAACAGGGGACGATCGTGATTACGGCATTTATTTCTCCATTTAAAGAAGACCGCGACCTCATCAGACAGCTTGTTGAGGAAAATGAATTTCACGAAGTATATGTCAAATGCGATTTAGAAACGTGTGAAGAGCGGGACCCGAAAGGCCTGTACAAAAAAGCGAGAAACGGGGAGATTCCGTTTTTCACCGGAATCGATTCGCCTTATGAAGAACCCGAAGCGCCGGAGCTTGTCCTTGATACGGGTCAAAACGACCGAAACGCATGCAGGGAGCAGCTTGTCGAATATGTCAAAACCATTGCGAAACCATCCGGAAACTAAAAACGGGAACAATAGGAAAGTGCAGCTGATGCACTTTCCTATTTCATAAAGAAAACGTTTGGTTTTTGTGATATTTTCGGGCACCGAACGCTTTCTTTATGATTTATAATGAGTTTGGAGAAGATCGAGATCAGATCGGGGGGAGAAAAGAAGATGGGGAAAGTATATATCGTTGGGGCAGGTCCTGGAGACCCCGATTTACTGACGATCAAAGCTTTAAAAGCCATCCAACAAGCCGATGTCATTTTATATGACAGGCTTGTCAATAAACAGATTTTACAGCATGCCAAAGCGGGAGCGGATTTGATCTTCTGCGGAAAGCTGCCTGACTATCACATGATGAAGCAGGAAACGATCAACCATTTTCTCGTCAAGTATGCGAAAAAAGGCAAAACCGTTGTCAGGCTGAAGGGAGGAGATCCGTTCGTCTTCGGCAGAGGTGGAGAAGAAGCGGAAAGCCTTGCTGAAAACGGGATTTCTTTTGAAATTATTCCCGGCATCACATCGGGGATAGCCGCGGCCGCTTATGCCGGCATTCCTGTAACACACCGGGAGGCAAGCTCAAACGTCGCTTTCGTGACGGGCCATTACAAAAAAGAAGAAGTCTTTGAAGAAAAATGGAAAGCGCTGGCGACGGGGATCGATACTCTTGTGATCTATATGGGAATCAAAAACATCACACAAATTGAAAGGCTGCTGATCGAAAACGGCAGAGATCCGTCTACACCAGCCGCTTTCATTCACTGGGGCACGACGGACAAACAAAAAACGGTGCTGTGCACGGTGGACACGCTGGCCGAAACCGTTAAAACTGAAAATATCACGAATCCGAGCCTGATTGTGATCGGCGATGTGGTCCATTTCCGCTCGAAAATCGACTGGTTTGAAAACGAGCTGAAAAATACGGCATTAAGCGAGGCGCTTTAATATGAAACAAGCGATTTTATATATCGGACACGGCAGCCGGCTGAAAAAAGCGGAGAAAGAAGCGGCCGCTTTTCTGGAAGACTGCCAAAAACATATGGCGGCACCGATTCAGGAAATCTCTTTTTTGGAACTTGCGGAGCCCGATATCGAAACGGGCTTTAAAGCCTGTGTACAAAACGGGGCGACACATATTGCCGCTGTTCCGCTTCTGCTTTTGACCGCCGCGCACGCCAAAAGGGATATCCCTCAGGAACTCGCCCGCGTTTCTTCGCAATATCCTTCCGTCCGCGTCACTTACGGCAAGCCGATTGGTGTCGACGAGGAAGTCGTCAAAGCTGTTTTAACGCGGATTGAGGAAACGGGGACACCTTATGAAAACGCAAGAGTCGTATTGATCGGCAGAGGCAGCTCAGATCCGGATGTCAAACGCGATGTGAGTGAAATTGCGGCGCGCCTAGAGGAACTCGCCCCCGTCGAGACGGTCATTCCCTGCTTTATGACGGCTTGCCGTCCGCATTATCAAGATGTTTTGGCAGATCTGACCGAATCCGGCGGAAAAACGACATTCATCGTTCCTTATCTGCTGTTTACCGGCATGCTGATGAATGAGATCGAAAGGGAGACCGCCAAACTGAAGGAATCCAATCGTGACGTTGTGCTGACCGAATATCTCGGCTTCCACCCCCATATTAAACAAGCCTTTTTACATCGTGTTGAAGAGACCGTTTTAAACGAGTCCGGCCGGTTTGATTTTAAAGGAGCAGCCGATGCTGCCTCTGCACATTAAGATCAGCGGCAAGGCGGTCGTCATTGCAGGGGGAGGGCGGATTGCCGCAAGAAGGCTGAAAACGGTCATTGATGAAGGGGCAGCCGCGACCGTCGTCAGTCCTGAAGTATCAGCTGAAATGCTTGAGCTGATTGAACATTACGGTGTCAGCTGGAAAAGAAAAAAAGCGGAGCCTGCCGATTTCAAGGAAGCCTTTTTAATGATTCTCGCCACTGATGACCCTGAGACGAACAGGCGGATTGCCGAATCGGCTTCAGCGTCTCAGCTGGTCAATGTCGCGAGTGAAGCCGAACGCGGAAACGTCTACGTTCCAAAAATCATTCATAAAGGAAACGTGACAATCTCTGTCTCAACCAACGGCGCCAGTCCGCGCCACACGATCGAACTGGCCGGGAAGATCGAAGAATTGATCGATGATCGGCTTGTACGGGAAATCGAAACGCTTTTTCATAAAAGAAGGGGCCCGAACCAATAGGTTCGGGCCTTTTTTAGTCAGCGCGTTTTTTTCAGCTTGATGACAAGGTCTTCATCAGGGGTGACAAAAACGGTTTGCTGGCGGTCATACGTGACAAATCCCGGTTTTGCGCCGTTCGGTTTTTTCACATAGCGTATTTTCGTATAGTCGACAGGGACCGAAGCCGAATTTTTCGCTTTGCTGTAGTAGGCCGCGATCTGAGCCGCTTCAAGAATCGTTTTCTCATCCGGATCACTCGTTCTAATGACGACATGCGAGCCCGGGATGTCCTTTGTGTGAAGCCAAATATCGTCGCGGGCAGCAAGCCTCATCGTCAAATACTCATTCTGTTTATTGTTTTTGCCGACAAGAATGGTTTCTCCTGCTGTCGATTCGTATGTTTCAAGGGTTGGCGCCTGTTTTTTCTGCTTTTTCTGACCCTTAGGCTGTTTGATGCGCAAATACTTTCCTTCTGCAAGCTCTTCGCGGATTTCATTTAAATCCTTCGGCGAGGCTGATGTGAGCTGCTGAATGAGCTGGTCGAAATACGCGATTTCCTCTTCGGCCAGTCTGATCTGCTCCTTGACGACATCCACGGAATTTTTCGCCTTTTGGTATTTTGTAAAATAGCTTTGCGCGTTTTCCGACGGTGTTTTATTCGGGTCGAGCGGAATGGTGACCTCTCCGCCGTCTTCATCATAATAGTTGATCACCGTCGCCGATTGATCGCCTTTTTTCAGCTGGTAGAGGTTCGCTGTCAAAAGCTCTCCGTAAAGCTGAAAATCCTTCGCGTGCTTCGATTGCTCGAGCGTTTTTTCGAGCTTTTTGATTTTATTTTCGTTTTTTTTCTTTTCATTGACGACGAACCGTTCTAAATCATGAGCCTGCTGTTTGACGCGGTCGCGTTCCGCTTTTCCGAAATAGTAGCGATCCAGAAGTCCGCTCAAGCTGTCAAACACACGCTTTTCGCCTTTTAGATGCGTCAAATCAAGCAGGTAAAAATATTCTTTTCCCTCTTGTGACACAAGCTGCGGAGCGAAGCGCCGGTCTTTGACGGCGGCGAACATCTCCACAAGCTCATTCGGGAGTGTCGCCCTGTTGGCGAGCCCTGCGCGAAACACGGCTTCTTTAGCAAACAGCGGAGAGACGCCGGAGAAGGTGTTGACAATCTGCTTATCCAATTTTCCTTCCTGAAAGTTCAGGTGGCGGAGAATGTCCTCTTTCCCGGTTTCCAGCGGAGACAGCTTGTTCTGCGCTGGAGGCAGAACATAGTCGTAGCCGGGGAGAACGGTCCGGTAGCTGTTCACGGCAGGGGGAAGGTGTTTTAAGCTGTCGATGATCACGTCTTTTTCTCCATCTGTCAAGACGATGTTGCTGTGCCTTCCCATGATTTCAACGAAAAGTTTTCTGACGAGCATATCGCCGATTTCGTTGCGGCTTCGGATGTGGAAGACCATCATTCTGTCCATTCCGATTTGTTCAATCTGCTCGATAAATCCGCCTTCCAGATGCTTGCGGAGCAGCATGCAAAACATCGGCGGAGCGCTCGGGTTATCATATGTTTCATTTGTGAGATGCACCCGTGCGTAGCTTGGATGGGCGGAAAGCAGCAATTTAACGTTCTTCCCGTTCGCTCTGATATGAAAAATAAGTTCGTGCTTAAACGGCTGATGGATTTTTGCAATCCGTCCGCCTTGGATGACTTTGTTCAGTTCCTCTGTCATTCCGTATGTAAAAATGCCGTCAAAAGACATGTTGATAACACCCTTTTCTCGTTATTCCTCTAACTAAATTGCCATTCAATAATTATAGCATGATTTTGGACGAGTCTGAATAAATTGACTTGTAGAGACGGAGTCTTAAAGCACTTAGGGCAGGAGGAGTGGACGAATCAATGAAATGGCACGAGATGGGACAAACCGAATTGTTGAATATAACAAAAACGTCCATAAACAATGGTTTAACAGAAAAAGAGGTTCAAAAACGCCTGGAAAGACACGGAGCAAACGAGCTTCAGGAAGGGGAAAGGACATCGGCGCTCGCCTTGTTTTTTTCCCAGTTTAAAGACTTTATGGTTCTTGTGCTAGTAGCGGCGACGCTGATTTCCGGTTTTTTGGGGGAGTACATCGATGCGATCGCCATCATTGCGATTATCTTTGTAAATGGCATTCTCGGATTTTTTCAGGAGAGGCGGGCGGAACGGTCGCTTGAGGCATTGAAGGAACTGTCGGCTCCCCAGGTGACAGTGCTAAGGGAAGGGAGCTGGATCAAAGTTCCTTCAAAAGAGCTTGTGCCGGGTGATGTGGTGCGCTTTTCAAGCGGCGACAGGATCGGCGCCGATCTTCGAGTCGTCGAGGCAAAGAGCCTGGAAATAGAAGAGTCGGCTCTCACCGGGGAATCGCTTCCTGTGTCTAAGCACGCTGATGTGTTTCAAGCCTCTGATGTTTCTTTAGGCGACTTAACAAATATGGCCTTTATGGGAACGCTTGTCACAAGGGGAAGCGGCATGGGC
This sequence comes from Bacillus sp. HSf4, assembly GCF_029537375.1. Classification (NCBI taxonomy): domain Bacteria; kingdom Bacillati; phylum Bacillota; class Bacilli; order Caryophanales; family Bacillaceae; genus Bacillus; species Bacillus sp. HSf4. The sequence continues at coordinate 1,752,866 of NZ_CP120679.1, forward strand.
GTTGTCATTGGCACAGGAATGAACTCTGCGATGGGAAAAATCGCCGATATGCTTGAATCGGCCGGGAATGCTTCGACTCCGCTGCAAAGAAGGCTGGAAGAGCTCGGCAAAATTCTGATCGTGGCCGCCCTCTTCCTGACGCTGCTTGTTGTTATCGCCGGCGTCATTCAAGGGCATGACATCTACAGCATGTTTTTGGCGGGCGTTTCACTGGCCGTTGCCGCTATACCTGAAGGACTGCCGGCGATTGTGACAGTCGCTTTGTCCCTCGGTGTACAGCGGATGATCAAGCAAAAATCGATTGTCAGGAAGCTGCCTGCGGTGGAAACGCTGGGATGCGCCTCGATTATTTGCTCTGATAAAACGGGAACGATGACACAGAACAAAATGACGGTCACCCATGTCTGGTCAGGGGGGAAAACGTGGAACGTGTCAGGCATCGGCTATGACCCGAAAGGCTCTTTCAGCATGGATGGTCGCGACATTCAGATCAAAAACCACAAATCATTGCAGCAGGTTCTGCTGTTTGGCGCACTCTGCAATTCATCCTCCATCATCGAAGAAGACGGCGATTTTCGTCTTGACGGGGATCCGACAGAAGGGGCATTGCTAACGGCGGCCAAAAAAGCGGGGTTTACTGACCGGTATGTTGGCGAGCATTTTAAAGTCGTCGAGGAGTTTCCCTTTGATTCGACGCGTAAGATGATGTCCGTCATCGTCGAAGACAAAAGCGGAAAGCGGTTTGTGATTACAAAGGGCGCCCCCGATGTCTTGATGAAGCGGTCGTCACACACGCTGAAAGAAGGAAGCCGGGAAGCGTTTACGAAAGAACGGCTCACAGAGACAAGCGCCGCCCTGGAACGGCTTGCCTCACAGGCGCTGCGGACGATCGCCGTCGCATATAAACCGCTGAAGGAAACGGAGAATCCGCCGCTCGAAAAAGCGGAATCCGGTTTAACGTTTATCGGTCTTTTCGGAATGATTGATCCGCCGCGTCCGGAAGTGAAAAAAGCGATCAAAGAGTGCCGGGAAGCGGGGATCAAAACAGTGATGATCACCGGGGATCATGTGACGACGGCAACGGCGATCGCAAAACAGCTGGGTCTTTTGCCGCCGGGCGGAAAAGTCATGGACGGGCAGATGCTGAACGAGCTTTCACAGGAAGAGCTGGCAGAAACCGCGGAAAATGTTTACGTGTTTGCCAGAGTATCGCCGGAACACAAGCTGAAAATCGTCACCGCATACCAGGAAAACGGACATATCGTCGCCATGACCGGAGACGGCGTCAATGACGCGCCCGCCATCAAACAAGCTGATATCGGGATCGCCATGGGGATCACCGGGACGGATGTCGCCAAAGAAGCTTCATCATTGATTCTCGTCGATGATAATTTTGCCACGATTAAATCGGCGATCAAGGAAGGGCGGAACATCTATGAAAATATTAGAAAGTTCATCAGATATCTTTTAGCATCCAATGTAGGCGAGATTCTTGTCATGCTGTTTGCGATGCTGCTAGCCCTCCCTTTGCCGCTCGTGCCGATTCAAATTCTTTGGGTCAACCTTGTGACAGACGGGCTCCCGGCCATGGCACTCGGAATGGATCAGCCTGAGGGCGATGTCATGAAGAGAAAACCGCGCAATCCGAAAGAGGGCGTGTTTGCGAGGGGACTTGGCTGGAAAGTGGTCTCGCGCGGGTTTTTAATCGGCGCTGCTACGCTCGGGGCCTTTATGTTCATTTACCACCGAAATCCTGAAGAGCTTGCATATGCCCAGACCGTCGCCTTTGCGACATTGGTGCTGGCCCAGCTGATTCATGTGTTTGACTGCCGCAGCGAACGTTCTATTTTTGACCGCAATCCGTTTGAGAACCTTTACTTGCTCGGGGCCGTCTTGTCTTCGATTTTGCTGATGCTGGTTGTCATTTATTATCCGCCGCTGCAGCCGATCTTCCATACCGTCCCGATTTTAATGGTAGACTGGCTCTTGATTATCGGCATGTCGGCCATCCCAACTTTTTTGCTAGCCGGGTCACTTTTGACAAGAAAAAAATAGGCTTGTATGATATAATCTTAAAGGTAATAGAGGTTTCTATTGCCTTTTTACTTATACAGAATTGGGTGTGTTTTATGATACGGAGTATGACCGGTTTCGGCAGCGCGAGCAAAACGAAGGATGGGCTGACAGCAGCTGTTGAGCTGAAATCTGTCAACTATCGGTTTAAAGAAGTGAACGCCCGCATGCCAAGGCCTTTGCTCTATTTAGAAGACAAAATAAAGCAAACGATTTTTAAGCATATACAAAGAGGAAGACTGGAGCTGTTCGTTTCGGTTGATGGCGAGGCTCTGGTCAGCCGGAAAATCCAGGTTGACTGGCCGCTGCTTGAAGAGTATCTCAAAGCCGCAGGCGAGATGAAAGACCGCTGTCAGCTTTCGGGAGATGTCACGGTTCATGACGCCTTTCAGTTTGAACATGTCGTTCAGGTTGAGGAGGAGCCTGTCCGCAACGAGCAGCTTGAAGGTGTTCTTCTCGAAGCGGTTGAGGAAGCCATCCTTGAACTGTGCAGCATGCGCGAAGCAGAAGGGCTGAGGCTTAAGGAAGACTGCCTTCTGCAAATCGAAAGGCTTGAGAAGCTGACAGACGATGTCGCAAAGCTTGCTCCCCGCGTCGTTGACCACTATAGGGAGCGCCTTGAGGCAAGGCTTGAAGAATGGTCGGCGGACCGCCTCGACGAAAGCCGGCTCTTGACCGAAGTCGCTTTGTTTGCTGACCGCTCCGATATCACGGAGGAAGTGACAAGGCTGAAAAGCCATTTCCGCCAGTTCCGCGATATTTGCGATTCAGGCGGGCCGGCGGGGAGAAAGCTTGATTTTCTCGTGCAGGAGCTCAACCGGGAAGCGAATACGATCGGCTCAAAGGCAAATGATCATAAGATCACAAAACATGTAGTCGAAATGAAAAGCTCTATTGAAAAAATAAAAGAACAAGTGCAAAATATAGAATAGCGATTGTGCGTATTGTTTAGGGATGTTCTCTCCAGGTTAAACTAGAGACGTCCAATACAGGGGGAACGTAGAAGATGACGATTAAACTGATTAATATCGGCTTTGGAAATATCATATCCGCGAATCGGCTCATCTCGATTGTGAGTCCGGAGTCCGCGCCTATCAAACGGATGATCCAGGATGCGAGAGACCGCGGTATGCTTATAGATGCTACATACGGAAGAAGAACGCGAGCGGTTGTCATTATGGACAGTGACCATATCATCTTATCTGCCGTCCAGCCTGAGACAGTAGCACAAAGGCTTTCCGCTAAAGAAGAAATCATCGATGAAGGGCAGGGATAATTGGCCTTATGAAAGAAAGAGGATTATTAATCGTTCTCTCCGGCCCTTCCGGCGTCGGTAAAGGAACGGTCAGGCAGGCGCTGTTTGCTCAGGAGGACACAAAGTTTGAATATTCGATTTCGGTAACGACGAGGCAGCCGCGACAAGGTGAGAGAGACGGCGTCGATTACTTTTTCAAAACGCGTGAACAATTTGAAGAAATGATTGAAAACGACAAGCTGCTCGAATGGGCCGAGTATGTCGGCAACTATTACGGGACACCCGTCGATTACGTGGAGAAGACCCTTGAAGAAGGAAAGGATGTTTTCCTTGAAATTGAGGTGCAGGGGGCGCTCCAAGTCAGAAAGGCGTTTCCCGAAGGCCTGTTTATCTTTTTGGCGCCGCCGAGCCTTGCCGAGCTGAAAAACCGGATTACAACAAGAGGGACTGAATCTGAAACCCTGATTGAAAACCGGATGAAAGCGGCGAAGGAAGAAATCGAACTGATGGACGCCTATGACTATGTTGTCGAAAATGACAGTATTGAGCTTGCCTGCGAAAGAATCAAAGCAATCGTTCTCGCCGAGCATTTGCGGCGTGACCGCGTTGCCCCAAGATATAAGAAAATGCTGGAGGTTGAATAACTTATGCTAGATCCGTCAATTGACTCTTTAATGAATAAACTCGATTCAAAATACACGCTTGTGACTGTGTCGGCAAGACGCGCCCGTGAAATGCAGATCAACAAAGACGCACAGATCGAAAACCCGAAGTCGCATAAATATGTCGGCAAAGCGCTGGAGGAAATCGATGCCGGCCTTTTGACATTTGAAAAGGAAAATCGCTAATAGCCTTAAAAATAGCAACCTATCCATTAGGTTGTTATTTTTTTCAGGGAACCATCCAACAGAACATAAGGGGGAGAAAACGATGCTGAAAGATCGCAACATTCTGCTGTGTGTAAGCGGAGGAATTGCGGTGTACAAAGCAGCCGCACTGACGAGCAAGCTTGTACAGGCAGGGGCCAATGTCAAAGTCATCATGACAAAATCCGCCTGCGAATTTGTCTCACCGCTCACTTTCCAGGCGCTTTCGCGTCACCACGTTTATACCGATACATTTGAAGAGCCGAATCCGCGCGTGATCGCCCACATCGACGCTGCGGATTGGGCTGATCTTGTGATTGTTGCACCTGCAACAGCCAACATTATCGGAAAACTCGCCTCAGGGCTGGCCGACGACATGCTGACGACGACGCTTTTGGCGACGACGGCGCCGGTGTGGATCGCTCCGGCCATGAATGTCCACATGTATGACCACCCGGCCGTCAAACGGAATATCGATGTTCTCTACAAGGACGGCTACCGGTTTATTGAGCCGAGCGAAGGCTATCTTGCCTGCGGGTATGTCGGTAAAGGCCGGCTTGAGGAACCGGAACGGATCGTCCAATTGGCAGAAGAGCATTTCACAGGTGGAAAGACCGGTCTATTAGCGGGAAAACACGTTGTGGTCACAGCGGGCCCGACAAGGGAAAAAGTCGACCCCGTCCGCTTTTTCTCAAACCGTTCGACAGGGAAAATGGGCTATGCCTTTAGTGAGGAAGCGGCAAAGCTGGGAGCGCGTGTGACGCTGATCAGCGGCCCCACGTCGCTTGATGAACCGCCGGGGGTTGACGTCGTTCGCGTCCAATCTGCCGAAGAGATGTATCAAGCGGTTCTGTCTGTATTCGATGAGAGCGACATCGTCATTAAAACCGCAGCTGTCGCCGATTATCGGCCGAAGCATATTCATGACCAAAAAATGAAGAAAAAAGACGGCAGCCTGGTGATTGAGCTTGAACGGACAAAAGATATTTTAAAAGAGCTGGGCCAGAGGAAAACAAAGCAAATCCTGATCGGTTTTGCAGCGGAAACCGAAAGTATTGAAGAATACGCCCGAAAAAAGCTGGACTCTAAAAACGCCGACATGATTGTCGCCAACAATGTCACCGCTGAAGGCGCCGGTTTTGGAACGGAGACCAACATTGTCACGGTTTATCATAAAGACGGGAAAAAGACAGCACACCCTCTGATGACAAAGCGGGAGGTTGCCGCTCAAGTCTTAAAGGAAGCCGCCCTGCTTTTTGATCGGAGCGGGACCTCTTCATGAACTTTGCAGAAGTGATCGTCGATGTCACCACGAAAAATATCGACAGACCGTTTGACTACCGCATCCCGGAAAAATGGAAAGGGATGATTCAAAAAGGGATGCGGGTGATCGTTCCCTTTGGCGCCCGCAAAATACAAGGGTTTGTTATCGGTGTGAAGGACACATCAGAACTCGCCGTGCGCGCGGTCAAGGAGATCGAGGAAATCCTTGACCTGACGCCTGTTTTAACCGAAGAGCTGCTCGATTTGTCCGACTGGCTGACAGAAAAAACGCTTTCTTATAAAATTACGGCTTTGCAGGCGATGCTGCCGGCTGCGATGAAAGCGAAGTACGGCAAAGAAATCAACGTGATCAGAGAAGAGCGGCTTCCAGATAGGCTGAAACGATTGTTTTCCGAAAAGATGTCACTCTCCTATTCAGATATAGAAGACCACGGGATATTGAAGCTCATCCAGCGCCAGGTTCAAGAAGGAAACCTTGAAGTGGCCTACAAGGTCAAGCAGAAAACAAACAAAAAGACGCAGAGAATGATCGCGCCCCTCTGTTCGAGGACGAAATTGAATGAGGCGCTGGACGAGCTTTCTGCCCAGGCTGTCAAACAAACAGCAATTCTTCAGTTTTTCATTGCATCCGATGAGGGGCTCTCGGTGCCGGCAAAGGATCTTCTCGAAAAGACCGGCGGGTCCTCCGCATCCTTAAAAGCGCTGATTCAAAAAGGCCTGCTGAAGGAGAGCGAGCAGGAGGTTTACAGAGACCCTTATCAGGACAGAATGTTCAAAAAAACCGAGCCGCTTGCTTTGACTGAAGAACAGGCCCGAGCATTTGAAGCGGTGGCAGAAGCGATTGAAGAAAAGCGGCATGACGTATTCCTTCTTCACGGCGTCACCGGCAGCGGTAAAACAGAAATTTATTTGCAATCGATTGAAAAGGTGCTGAAAGCCGGCAAGGAAGCGATCGTCCTCGTTCCGGAAATCTCGCTCACACCGCAAATGGTCAACCGTTTCAAAGGCCGTTTCGGCTCACAGGTTGCCGTCTTGCACAGCGGGCTTTCAACAGGAGAAAAATATGATGAATGGCGGAAAATCCACCGCAAAGAAGTCCGGCTTGTCGTGGGGGCGCGCTCCGCGATTTTCGCCCCGTTTGAAAATCTCGGTATGATCATTATTGATGAAGAGCATGAAACATCTTACAAACAGGAGGAAATGCCGAGATACCACGCGAAAGAAGCGGCGATTAAACGGGCCGAATACCATCGGTGTCCGGTCGTCCTCGGCAGCGCGACTCCGACGCTTGAATCGTTTGCCCGCGCAAAAAAAGGCGTCTACAAGCTGCTTACCCTCAAGCACCGTGTCAACCATCAGGTTATGCCTGACGTTTCCCTCGTCGATATGAGGGAAGAACTGAGAAACGGAAACCGTTCGATGTTTTCCAGAGATTTAATGGCAGCTCTTGAAGAGACGCTTGAAAAAGGCGAGCAGGCCGTCCTGTTTTTAAATAAAAGGGGCTATTCCTCGTTTGTGATGTGCAGGGACTGCGGATATGTCATCCAATGTCCGCACTGCGAAATTTCCCTCACATACCATAGATTCGGCCAGCGCCTCAAATGCCACTATTGCGGCTATGAAACCGGGATGCCGTCAAGCTGTCCCGAATGCGGAAGCGAACATATCCGCTATTTTGGAACAGGAACACAGCGGGTCGAAGAGGAGTTGGCGAAAATTTTGCCTGCTGCCAGAGTCATCCGCATGGACGTGGATACAACTTCAAGAAAAGGAGCCCATGAAAAACTGCTCACATCCTTTGGGAGAGGGGAAGCCGATATCCTGCTCGGCACGCAGATGATCGCCAAAGGGCTCGATTTTGAAAACGTCACACTTGTCGGGGTGCTGAGCGCCGATACGATGCTTCACATCCCCGATTTCAGAGCAGCGGAAAAAACGTTTCAGCTGATGACGCAGGTCAGCGGAAGAGCCGGACGTCACGAAAAGCCGGGCAGGGTCATCATTCAAACTTATACCCCGTCCCACTACAGCATTGAGCTCACGAAAACGCATGACTATGAAACATTTTTCCGGCAGGAAATGCTTCACAGAAGAGAGCAGGCATACCCGCCGTATTATTATTTGGCGCTCGTCACCGTCTCACACGAAGAGGTGACAAAAGCGGCCATCGTCACGGAAAAAATCGCCGGCTTTTTAAAAGCGAACATTTCCGGCGACGCTAAAATTCTCGGGCCGGTCGCATCGCCGATTGCCAGGATCAAAGATAGATATCGCTATCAATGCGTGATAAAATACAAACAGGAAAAAATGCTTACATCTTTACTCAAAAAAGTGATGGATCATTATAAGCGGGATATTGAACAAAAACAATTGTCGATTTCGGTAGATATGAATCCTTATATGATGATGTAAGACATAGCAGATGGAGGGCTTATCGTTGGCAGTAAAACCGATCGTAACGTACCCGGCAGAAGTGCTTGAAACCCCTGCCGAGCCCGTTGCGGCTTTTGATAAATCATTAAAAAAACTACTTGATAACATGTATGACACGATGCTCGAACTGGATGGAGTCGGCCTCGCCGCTCCGCAGATCGGCGTCTCCAAAAGGGCGGCCGTCGTCGATATCGGTGATGAGACAGGGAGGATCGAGCTGATCAATCCGGAGATCATCGAGGAACGCGGCGAACAGACAGGACCTGAAGGGTGCTTGAGCTTTCCGGGTTTATACGGCGAAGTGACGCGGTCTGACTATGTCAAGGTGAAGGCATGCGACCGCCGCGGAAAACCGTTCACAATTGAAGCGGAGGGTTTTTTGGCGAGAGCGCTGCTGCACGAAATCGACCACCTGGACGGCGTTTTATTTACGTCAAAAGTAACGCGCTACATTGAAGCGGAAGAACTTGAGGAAATGGAAGGATGATTGGATGACAAGGATCGTTTTTATGGGGACGCCGGATTTTTCGGTTCCGGTGCTGAATACACTGATCAAAGACGGCTATGATGTGGTGGGTGTCGTCACTCAGCCCGATCGTCCAAAGGGGCGAAAAAAGGTCATGACACCGCCTCCGGTCAAAGAAGAAGCGCTGCGGCACGGCATTCCCGTGCTTCAGCCTGAAAGGGTGCGGGTAGAGGAGGAGACCGACAGGATTCTTCAGCTTGAGCCCGACCTAATCGTAACGGCGGCATTTGGCCAAATCCTGCCGAAAAAGCTTTTGGATTATCCGAAATACGGCTGCATCAATGTCCACGCTTCCCTCTTGCCCGAGCTTCGCGGAGGAGCGCCGATCCACTACGCAATCCTTGAAGGCAAACAGAAAACGGGTGTGACGATTATGTACATGGTCGAAAAGCTCGATGCGGGGGACATGCTGTCAAAAGTGGAAGTGGACATCGAAGAAGATGATAATGTCGGCACCCTTCATGATAAACTGAGCCAGGCGGGAGCCGCGCTTCTTTCCGAAACGGTTCCGAAAGTCATCAACGGTTCGGTGTCACCGGAAAAACAGGATGAAGAAAAAGCGACATATGCGCCAAACATTAAACGTGAGCAGGAACGGATCGACTGGTCAAAACCTGGTGAAGTTCTGTACAACCAGGTGCGCGGTCTAAATCCTTGGCCTGTCGCCTACACGATGCTCGGCGGAAAGACCTTGAAAGTCTGGGCGGCGAAAAAGACTTCGGCAGGAAAACAGGGAGAGCCGGGAGAGATCATCGCCGTTGAAAAGGACGGGATTGTCGTTGCGACTGGAAACAGCACCGCGCTGAAACTGACGGAAGTGCAGCCGGCGGGCAAAAAAAGAATGAGGGGCGAAGACTTCGTAAGGGGAGCGGGTCTTCAAACCGGAATGAAATTAGGTTATGTCGATGAAGAAAAGTAATGTCAGGGAAGTGGCGCTTGATGCGCTGATTAAGCTCGATCAAAATCAGGCATACAGCAATCTCCTGCTCCAGTCTGTCATGAAAGCAAGCGATTTAAACGACAAGGACAGAGGGTTGCTGACAGAACTCGTTTACGGAACCCTTCAAAACAGGCTCGCTCTCGATTATATGCTGAAGCCGTTTATTAAAAAGCCGGAAAAGGTGAAACTATGGGTGATTCACCTTTTAAGAATGTCGCTGTACCAAATGGAATACTTGGAGAAAATACCTGACCGCGCCGCACTGTTTGAAGCGGTTGAGATCGCGAAAAAACGCGGGCACAAAGGCATTTCTTCATTCGTTAACGGGGTTTTGCGTTCGATTCAGAGGGAAGGCGTTCCTTCATTTGCTGATATCAGCGATCCGATTGAGCGCCTGGCGGTTGAAACGAGCCATCCGGAGTGGCTTGTCAGAGAATGGACGGAGGCTTACGGATTTGAGGCTGCTGAACAAGTGTGCAGAATCCATATGATTCCGCCGAAGCAAACGCTCCGGGTCAATACGCTGAAAAACGACAGAGACACACTGCTTAAACGCCTCAGTGAAGCAGGATTTGAGGCGGAGGAAGGCGATTTGTCCGAAGATGCTGTAAAGCTGTTAAAAGGAACGATCGCAGCGAGTCCGTTTTTCAAAGAAGGCGATGTGACCATTCAGGATGAAAGCTCAATGCTCGTGGGAAGAGCGGTCGGCCCGGTACCAGGAGAAACGATTCTTGACGCCTGCGCCGCCCCGGGAGGAAAATCGACCCATATCGGCGAGCTTCTTGAAAATACGGGGAAGATTGTCTCCCTTGACCTTCATCAGCATAAAGTCAAGCTGATCAAGGAAGCGGCCGGCCGGCTCGGCCTGTCAAACATCGAAGCCCGGGCGCTGGACGCCAGAAAGGCCGGTGCAGCTTTCGAGCCGGAAACTTTTGACCGGATTCTCGTCGATGCTCCGTGCTCCGGCTTTGGTGTCATCCGGAGAAAGCCGGATCTTAAATACAGCAAATCGCCTGAAGATTCCTCTCGTCTTGCCGGGATTCAGCTCGCCATTTTAAGGGAAATCGCACCGCTTTTGAAAAACGGCGGAACACTGGTCTACAGTACGTGTACGATGGACCGGACAGAAAATGAACAAGTCATGCATGCTTTTTTGGAAGAACACGACGAATTTGAAGCGGACCCCACCCTCGTCGAGCGGCTGCCCGAAAAAGCGGCGCCGTATGTCAAGGATGGGAGCATTCAAATCCTCCCTCACTACTTTGGTACAGACGGCTTCTTTATTTGCAGCATGAGAAAGAAGGGATCACAATGATTGAAACGAAACAAAAGATCAGAAAAGAATTGCGGACAGAGAAACCGTCCATTTATTCTTTTGAAATAGAGGATATCAAAAGCTGGCTTAAAGAAAACGGAGAAAAGCCTTTCCGCGCCACACAGATTTTCGAGTGGCTCTATGAAAAACGAGTCGCATCGTTTGATGAGATGACAAACCTTTCAAAGGAGCTCCGCGCCAAGCTGAAAGACCAATTTGTCTTAACAACGCTGAAAACGGCCGTCAAGCAGACATCTCAGGACGGAACGATGAAGTTTTTATTTGAGCTTCATGACGGATATACGATCGAAACCGTATTAATGCGGCATGAATATGGCAATTCTGTTTGTGTCACGACACAGGTGGGATGCCGGATCGGCTGTACGTTCTGCGCTTCAACACTCGGAGGGCTGAAGCGGAACCTTGAAGCAGGCGAGATCGTCGCACAGGTGGTCAAAGTGCAGCAGGCGCTCGATGAAACAGACGAGCGCGTCAGCTCGATCGTGATTATGGGAATCGGCGAACCGTTCGACAACTTTCAGGAAATGCTTGCTTTCTTGAAAATCGTCAACCATGATCAAGGGCTGAATATCGGTGCGCGCCACATCACGGTATCAACGAGCGGCATCATCCCGAAAATCTATGAGTTTGCCGATGAAAAGCTGCAAATCAATTTTGCGATTTCTCTGCACGCGCCAAACACGGAAATCAGAAGCCGGCTGATGCCGATCAACAGAGCGTACAAGCTTCCAGAGCTGATGAAAGCAGTCGAATACTACATTAAAAAAACCGGCAGAAGGGTCACGTTTGAGTACGGCCTTTTCGGCGGTGTCAACGATCAGGTAGAGCACGCGGAAGAATTGGCTGCATTATTAAAAGGAATCAAATGCCACGTCAATTTGATTCCCGTCAATTATGTACCTGAACGAGACTATGTCAGAACACCTAAAGAACAGATTTTCGCCTTTGAAAAAACATTAAAGTCTCACGGAGTAAATGTCACGATCAGAAGAGAGCAAGGCCATGATATTGACGCTGCCTGCGGACAGCTGCGTGCGAAGGAGCGAAAAGAAGAGACGAGGTGAATCAAGGTTGAAGACAGCCTTAAAGACGGACAGGGGAAAAATACGGCCGCACAATGAAGATGCTGCGGACATTTTTACTGAAAAAGAAGGATATGTTTTTGCCGTTGTCTGCGACGGTATGGGAGGTCATCTTGCCGGCGATGTTGCTAGCAAGATGGCCGTCTCATCCCTTCGGGACATCTGGGAGCAAACCGAAGACATTCCGGCTTCTCCCGCTGAGAGCGAAGCATGGCTGAAAGAGCAGATTTCGGCCGTCAATCAAAAACTATACGACCATGCAAGAGCGCACGAAGAATGCCAGGGAATGGGGACGACGGTCGTCTGCGCTTTATATGAGGGGAAAACGTTGACGGTCGCCCATATCGGCGACAGCCGCTGCTATCTTCTGCATCAAGACAGCTTGACTCAGCTGACCGAAGACCATTCGCTTGTCAATGAACTGGTCAAAACCGGAGGGATTTCAAAGGAAGACGCTGAACACCATCCGCGGAAAAACGTGCTGACAAAAGCGCTCGGTACAGATCCTGATGTACAGGTCGAGGCCCACACCTTTGAAATCGAACCCGGCGATCAAGTTCTGTTATGCTCTGACGGTCTGACGAACAAAGTGGATGATCAAACATTGCAGGAAATGCTTGAGGCTTCATCTTCTCCGGAGGAAAAAGCTGAGCGGCTTGTTCAGGCGGCCAATGACAACGGCGGCGAAGACAACATTACCGTCGCGATATTGGAGCTTCCTTTTCAAACTGAAGAAGGTGAAGACAAGTGCTAATCGGCAAAAGGATCAGCGGACGCTACCAAATCCTGCGCGCTATCGGCGGAGGGGGAATGGCTAACGTCTATTTGGCTGAAGACATCATACTCGATCGGGAAGTCGCGATTAAAGTGCTGCGATTTGACTTCGTTCACGACGCCGATTTCATCAGGCGGTTCAGACGGGAAGCCCAGTCCGCAGCAAGCCTCGATCATCCGAATATCGTCAGCATTTATGATGTCGGAGAAGAAGATGACATCTACTATATCGTCATGGAGTATGTAGAGGGGATGACCCTGAAAGAATACATAAACCGAACCGGTCCCCTCCATCCAAAAGAAGCGGTCCAAATCATGGAGCAGATCATCTCCGCCATCGCTCACGCCCATGAAAATCAAATCGTACACCGGGATATTAAACCGCACAATATTTTAATCGACCATATGGGACACATTAAAGTCACCGATTTCGGCATTGCCATGGCTTTAAGCTCAACAACCATTACGCACACCAACTCGGTATTGGGCTCTGTCCATTATTTGTCGCCTGAACAGGCAAGAGGCGGCCTGTCTACGAAGAAATCCGACATTTATTCACTCGGTATTGTGCTGTTCGAGCTGCTGACATCACGCACGCCATTTGAAGGCGAATCAGCGGTCTCAATCGCACTCAAACATCTGCAAACGGAAACCCCTACAGTGAAAAGGTGGAATCCCGCCGTGCCGCAAAGTTTAGAAAACGTCGTGCTCAAGGCCACGGCCAAAGATCCGTTTCACCGGTACGATTCCGCTGAAGAGATGGAAAGCGATTTGCAGACGGCTTTTGATCCGGACAGAATCGATGAAGCGAAATTCGCCATTCCGTCTGACGATGAGATGACGAAAGCGGTCCCGGTCATCAAAGACCTTCCGTCTGACGCGGATGGACAAGGGGATGCCGCTGATGTTGCGGAGGAGGCACCTGTTTTATCAAAAAAAGAAAAAAAGAAGCAGGCTAAAGCGGGCAAAAAGAAAAAAAGAAAAAAATGGCCGCTCATCGTGCTGACCCTGCTTTTCATTTTGATCACTTCTGCCGTACTCGCTTTAACGGTGTTTCCGTCACTCTTCTTCCCTAAGGATGTAGAGGTTCCGAACGTTAGCGGCCTCGAATATGAAGAAGCCGTCACAGCGTTGGAAGGAGAAGGGTTTGAAGTCGATCCAAATGCGGAAGACATCGCCGACGAAAAAATTGCGGAAGGGCTGATTGTCAAAACAGACCCGGCAGCAGGCGATGTCGTCAAGGAAGGTGCGACAGTCAAGCTGTACAAAAGCTCCGGCAAGGCGAAAAAGGAAGTGGAAGATGTCGTCGGCCAAAAAGCCGATGCCGCACAAAAGCTGCTTGAACAAAAAGGCTTTAAACATATCAAGACGGAAGAGGTTCATGATGAAGAAGAAGCCGGCACTGTCATCGAACAGAAGCCGACGGCAGGAACGGAAATCGTGCCCGGCGACGACGAGGTCAAGTTGACGGTCAGCCTCGGACCGGAAGACATCACATTGAGAGATTTAAAAACATACAGCAAACAGGCAGCTTCAGGCTATCTGGATGATCACCAGCTCGTACTGGTGGAAAAAGAAGCGCACTCTGATGACGTTCCGGAAGGCCAGGTCATCAAACAAAAGCCTGCAGCCGGGTCGACCGTCAAACCGGGAGATAAGGTTGAGGTTACATTTTCACTCGGACCCGAACAAAAGCCGGTCAAAACGGTGACCGAAAAAATCGAGATCCCTTATGAGCCGGAAACGGAGGGGGAAGAGCAGACCGTCCAGATTTCGATTGATGACGAAGACCACAGCATTTCCGACGTCTATGAAAATTTTAAAATCACGGCGCCGACCGAAAGAACGATCAAGTTCAGGATTGCCCCCGGCCAAAAAGGGTATTATCAAGTAACCGTCAACAATAAAGTGGTCAGGACCAAAACGATTGAATATCCTGAGGATGAATAAAGGAGGTGCAGTATGCCTGAGGGCAAAATCATTAAAGCTTTAAGCGGCTTTTACTATGTATTGGATGGCGGGAAAGTGATTCAATGCAGGGGAAGAGGGGTTTTCCGAAAGAACAAAGTAACCCCTCTTGTCGGCGATGATGTCGTCTATCAGGCCGACAATGATAAGGAAGGCTACCTTCTTGAAATCAAGGAAAGGCTCAATGAATTAATCAGGCCCCCGATCAGCAATGTCGATCAGGCCGTTCTGGTGTTTTCAGCGAAAGAGCCGGCTTTTAGCACTTCGCTTTTGGACCGTTTTTTAGCGCTTGTTGAAGCAAACGACATCAAACCGATCATTTGCATCACGAAGATGGATCTGGCGGAGGATGTAAAAGAAGACATTCATCAATATGCCGAAGACTACCGGAAAATCGGGTACCCCGTCTATTTGACCTCAATCAAAGAGGGCGGCGCAAAAGAAGTAACGGCCCATTTTAGAGACCGAATCACCGTGTTCGCCGGTCAATCCGGTGTGGGGAAGTCTTCCCTGTTAAATGCGATAAGCCCTGACCTGGAACTAAAAACCGATGGCATTTCCGCCCATTTAGGGAGAGGCAAGCATACAACGCGCCATGTCGAACTGATTGATGTGGGCGGTGGGCTCGTGGCCGATACACCGGGTTTTAGCTCGCTGGAATTCACCGGCATCGAAGCCGAAGATTTAGGATATACCTTTTTGGAGATCGGTGAAAAAAGCAGAGAATGCAAATTCCGCGGATGCCTGCATCTAAAAGAGCCGAGCTGCGCCGTCAAAAAAGCGGTGGAAAGCGGGGACATCGCTTCATATCGATACGACCATTATGTTGAATTTTTAAAAGAGATTAAAGATAGAAAGCCGAGGTATTAAATATGGTATATGTTGCTCCTTCGATTCTTTCAGCCGACTTTGCCCGTTTGGGAGAAGAGATCAAAGATGTAGAACAGGGCGGAGCCGATTTCATCCACATTGATGTGATGGACGGGCATTTCGTTCCCAACATCACCATCGGACCGCTTGTTGTCGAAGCCGTCCGCCCGATCACCAAACTGCCGCTTGACGTCCATTTGATGATCGAGGACCCGGATCGCTATATACCTGCATTTGCAAAAGCGGGAGCGGACATTCTTTCCGTCCATGTCGAAGCTTGTCCGCATCTCCATCGGACGATCCAGCTGATCAAGGAACAGGGGATCAAGGCGGGTGTTGTTCTAAATCCGCATACACCGGTTGAGCAGATCGAACATGTGCTGGAAGACCTTGATCTTGTCCTTTTGATGACGGTGAATCCGGGTTTCGGCGGACAATCGTTTATTTCTTCCGTTGTTCCGAAAATCAGCCGGGTCAAAGAGCTTGCTGAGCAAAAAGGACTTTCAGATTTGCTGATCGAAGTGGACGGAGGCGTGAACAGAGAGACCGCAGCACAGTGCATTGAAGCGGGAGCGAATCTGCTTGTCGCCGGATCTGCCGTCTATAATGAAAAAGACCGCAAAAAAGCCATTTCCAATATTAAAGGAGCCCTCTGAATCAAACGGTTTGGGCGTGCTCCTCTTAAAAAAGAGCCAGCCTGTGCTGTGCTCTTTTTTAAAGGGGGTGCAGAAAGGATAAGTGATGAAAACGATCAATATTGTCGCCGGAGGACCCGGCCATCTCATTCCTGATCTATCGCAGTACCGTGACGATCAAGCCCTCTGGGTCGGCGTCGACAGAGGAGCGGCGGCGCTTCTGGAAGCGGGAATCATACCCGATGAAGCGTTCGGAGACTTTGACAGCATCACGGCAGAACAAAAGGAAGCGCTTGAAAAAGCCGCCCCCCGTCTGCATATCTACCAGGCGGAAAAAGATCAAACAGATTTGGATCTCGCGCTCAGCTGGGCTGTCAAAGAGCAGCCTTCCTTGATCAGGATGTTCGGCATCTCAGGCGGGAGAGCGGATCATTTTCTCGGGAATCTGCAGCTTCTTTATCAAGCTCTCCAACAAAAGGTGAGCGCTGTCATGATCGACAAGCAAAATGCGATCACCATGCATTCCCCTGGTACATATACTGTCATGCGTGATCAAACGAAGCCGTATGTTTCATTCCTCCCGTTTACAGAAACGGTGAAAAACCTATCTCTCGAAGGATTTAAGTATTCTTTAAATAAGTGTCATATTGCTCTTGGTTCTACACTATGTATTAGTAACGAACTCATCCATTCACAAGGTGCTTTTTCGTTTACAGAAGGCATATTAATAATGATAAGAAGCACTGATTAAAATATCCTGGCTCTTTACGCCTGTCTAAAAAAGACTGGCGATACATGCGGCTGCGGGACTCTTGAGGAGGGAACGGAATGAAATTTTACACCATTAAATTACCGAAGTTTTTGGGGGGGATCGTCCGGGCAATGCTTGGTTCGTTTCGCAAAGATTAAAAGCGCCGGTCCGCTTTTGAAACGGACTGCTCCTTCCCGGACGAAGAAAAAGAATGTAAAAAACGCCTGCCTTTAGGACACGGTCGCTATAGGCAGGCGTTTATTTTTTCTTATACACGCTCAACTTTTCCAGATTTCAAAGCTCGAGCAGATACATATACTTTTTTAGGCTTGCCGTTCACAAGGATACGCACTTTTTGAACGTTTGCGCCCCATGTGCGTTTAGAAGCGTTCATTGCGTGAGAACGAGAATTGCCAGAACGTGATTTTCTGCCTGTAATAACGCATTTACGTGCCATTTGTTTCCCTCCTAACTCTCAAAAAAACATCATCATTCTTTATCGATTTGATCACCTGTGATGCTTCAGATACTTTAATAATTTACCACAGCTGAAAACCGTTTGCAACTATTGTTTGCTATCCTTTCAAGAATAATCACTTGACATCTTGAAAAAATGAACGCGCTGTAGTATAAGTAGGGTTAGGTTTAGACAGAAGCATGCCTGTTCTTTTAAAAAGAAGGTCCTTATAGTAGAATGATGATAACTCGGTCAAAGTGACTCAAAAAGGAGGAACCGACGTGTCCATTGAATTCCGAACAAAATACGGACAGATAGATATATCAAATGAAGTCGTCGCCACGGTTGCCGGAGGTGCGGCGATTGACTGCTACGGGATCGTAGGTATGGCATCTAAGAACCAGATCAAAGACGGGCTGACTGAGATCCTCAGAAAAGAAAATTTCAGCCGCGGCGTGATCGTCCGTCAGGAAGAAGATCGCATTCATATTGACATGTACATCATTGTCAGCTACGGAACGAAAATTTCTGAAGTGGCACACAATGTTCAAACAAAAGTCAAATATACGCTGGACCATACGGTAGGTCTTGCGGTTGATTCCGTCAATATTTACGTTCAAGGAGTACGAGTGACGAACCCGTAGTTAGGAGGAAAACAAGAGTGTCTATACGAACTTTAGATGGGAAAGCTTTTGCAGACATGGTTCTGTACGGTGCGCACCATCTGTCTCAAAACGCAAGCGTAGTTGATGCGTTAAACGTGTTTCCGGTTCCGGATGGAGACACAGGAACAAACATGAATTTATCGATGACTTCAGGTGCGAAAGAAGTCGAGCAAATCGATACCGCCCATATCGGAAAAGTGGCAGCGGGCCTTTCAAAAGGACTTTTGATGGGAGCGCGCGGCAACTCGGGCGTTATTTTGTCCCAGCTGTTCCGGGGATTTGGGAAGTCGATTGAACAAAAGAGCGAAATCAATGCCAAGGAATTTGCCGCTGCGTTTCAGGCAGGTGTCGACACTGCCTATAAAGCCGTCATGAAACCGGTGGAAGGCACGATTTTGACGGTTGCCAAAGATGCGGCTAAAAAAGCCGTCCTCACCGCTCAAACTGAAAACGATGTCACAAGCGTCATGGAAGCGGTTGTCAGTGAAGCGGCAGCCTCATTGGACAGGACGCCTGAACTTCTCCCTGTTTTAAAGGAAGTCGGGGTTGTTGACAGCGGCGGAAAAGGGCTTCTTTGCGTATATGAAGGGTTTCTCGCTTCTTTGAAAGGAGAAAAGCTTTCCGATCAAAAAGCCGCTCTGCCGTCATTGGATGATCTTGTCAGCGCTGAGCACCATAAAAACGCGCAAAGCCATATGAATACCGAAGACATCGAATTCGGCTATTGCACGGAATTTATGGTCAAACTTAACCAAGGGAAAAGAAGCTTCAACGAAGATGTGTTCCGCCAGGATTTAAGCCGGTTCGGCGATTCTCTGCTCGTCGTATCAGACGAAAATCTCGCCAAGGTGCACATCCATGCCGAATATCCCGGAGAAGTCATGACCTATGCGCAAAAGTATGGCAGCTTGATCAATATGAAAATTGAAAACATGAGAGAACAGCACAGCGCGATCCTCAGCCAAAACAAAAGCGAGGCCCAGGCGCCCGAGGTCCCGGCTGAAAAACAGCCGTACGGTGTGGTTACCGTAGCGATGGGGGAAGGAATTTCCGAGCTTTTCCGCAGCATCGGTGCGACATCTGTCATTGAAGGCGGGCAAACGATGAACCCGAGCACGGAAGACATCGTTCAAGCGATACGCGAGGCCAATGCGGACACCGTCGTGATCCTGCCGAACAATTCAAACATTGTCATGGCGGCAAACCAGGCTGCAGATGTTGCGGAGCAAAACGTCATCGTCATCCCGACAAAAACCGTCCCGCAGGGGATGGCTGCATTGGTGGCGTTTAATCCGGCGTTGGATGCGGAAGAAAACAGGGCGAATATGCTTGAAGCGATCGATGATGTCAAAAGCGGGCAGGTCACATACGCTGTCAGAGACACGAACATCGACGGCATCGACATCAAAAAAGGCGATTTTATGGGCATTTTAAATGGAAAAATCGTGGAAACCGCGTCAGTCCAAATCGAAGCGGCGAAAAAGCTGATTGCAAAAATGATCGATGAAGACAGTGAAATCGTCACGGTGATTAAAGGTCAAGATGCGTCAGAAGAAGAAGTCGAAGAACTCGCCGGCTATATCGGCGACACATACGAAGAAGTCGAAGTTGAAGTTCACGACGGAAAACAGCCGCTGTATTCATACATTCTGGCTGTGGAATAATGATCGAAGCAGAAGGGTGTTTAACAAAGCCCTTCTCTTCTTTTGGCTTTTTTTATGTCCGCTTGCCAATTCGTGTTTGATCAATTAGTCTAAAAAAAACGGCTGTTTTTTCCCGCGAAAAACAAGAGGGAAGGGGATCAGGATGAAGTACAGAAGCGTATTTGATATTATAGGGCCCGTCATGATCGGACCGTCAAGCTCCCATACGGCCGGCGCAGCCAGAATCGGCAGGGTCGCCAGAAGCGTGTTTGGGAGAGAGCCGAAGAAAATCATTGTTTCCTTCTACGGTTCTTTTGCCGAGACCTATAAAGGACACGGAACAGATGTGGCGATCATCGGCGGTCTTTTAGACTTTGATACATTTGATGAAAGAATTAAAGACTCGATCCGCATTGCCGAAGCAAAGGGGATTGACATCGAATTCCGTGAAGAAGATGCGGTGCCGAAGCACCCGAATACCGCCCGCGTCCTCATTTCTGATGATGAAGGAACGCTTGAGCTTGCAGGCATATCAATCGGCGGAGGAAAAATCGAAATCATCGAGTTAAACGGCTTTAGACTTAGACTGTCGGGTAATCACCCCGCCATTTTAGTCGTCCACAACGATCGCTACGGAACGATTGCGGGTGTTGCCAATGTGCTGGCGAAATTTGCGATCAACATCGGCCACATGGAAGTGGCGCGCAAAGATGTCGGACAGGAAGCGCTGATGACGATAGAGGTCGATCAAACGATTGATCCGTCCGTGTTTGAGGAATTGAGAGCGCTGCCGAATATCATTGAAGTGACACAGATCGCTGACTAAAGGATATGGAAGAGGGAGATTAAATGTTTCGAAATGTGAAAGAATTGATTGAGCTGACAAAAGAGAAAAACGTGTCCATATCTGAAATCATGATCACCCAGGAAATCGAGGTGTCAGGCCGGACGCGGGAGGAAATCTTCAAGCAGATGGAAGCCAACTTAACCGTCATGGAAGACGCTGTTCAAAAGGGAATCAACGGTGTTGTGTCACACTCCGGACTGACGGGCGGTGACGCCGTCAAGCTGCAGGCCTATCTTAAAGCGGGAAAAGGGCTTTCCGGAGATGTCATCTTAGACGCCGTCAGCAAGGCGGTTGCCACCAATGAAGTCAACGCTGCGATGGGAACGATTTGCGCAACTCCGACAGCCGGTTCGGCCGGCGTTGTTCCCGGCACTTTATTTGCCGTTAAAGACAAACTTCATCCGACCAAAGAGCAGATGGTCCGCTTTTTATTCACATCAGGGGCGTTCGGCTTTGTCGTCGCCAACAATGCCAGCATCTCAGGTGCTGCGGGCGGATGCCAGGCTGAAGTCGGTTCAGCTTCCGGGATGGCGGCAGCGGCGATCGTGGAAATGGCTGGAGGGACGCCTGAGCAGTGCGCCGAAGCGATGGCGATCGCCTTGAAAAACGTCCTCGGTCTTGTTTGCGACCCTGTCGCAGGGCTTGTCGAAGTTCCGTGTGTCAAACGAAATGCGATGGGTGCCGCCAATGCGATGGTGGCGGCCGATATGGCGCTTGCCGGCATCACAAGCCGCATTCCGTGCGATGAGGTGATTGATGCGATGTATAAAATCGGCCAGACGATGCCGACCGCCTTGAGAGAAACAGGGCGGGGCGGTCTCGCCGCAACCCCAACCGGGAAAGAACTGGAGAAAAAAATATTCGGAGGGGCGTCGAACGCACGTGAAGAACAATCTGCAAAATAGTGTATCTGTTGTCAAAGGAGTCGGGACGGAAACGGAAAAAACATTAAACGAGCTTGGAATCTATGATGTTTCCGACCTTTTGAACTACTTCCCGTACCGCTATGACGATTATGAACTGCGCGATTTGGAAGGAGTGGCACACGAGGAAAGAGTGACGGTTGAAGGGAAGGTTCACAGCGAACCTTCTCTTACCTATTACGGAAAAAAGCGGAGCCGCCTGACGTTTCGCCTTCTCGTCGGAAACTACTTGATCACGGCGGTCTGCTTTAACCGTCCGTATTTGAAAAAGAAACTGGCCATCGGTTCGGTTGTCACCATTTCGGGAAAATGGGACAAGCACAGGCAGTCGGTGATGGTGCAGGAGCTGAAAAACGGCCCGCATCAAAGCGACCAGTCGATAGAACCCGTCTATTCCGTAAAAGAACATATGACGGTGAAAACGATGCGGAAATTGATCCAGGAAGCCGTCCAGAGCTATTTGCCATTTGCGGAAGATCCCCTGCCTGAAAAGCTCCGGAGTACCTATAAGCTGCTTTCCTACCAGGATGCGGTAAGGGCGATCCACAAGCCTGAGTCAAGGGAGACGTTAAAACAGGCGCGGCGCCGGTTTGTTTATGAAGAATTTCTGCTGTTTCAGCTGAAAATGCAGGCGCTGCGGAAGTTTGAACGGGAGCATTCCGACGGAATCAGACACAGCTTTAAACGCGGGGAGGTCGATGCGTTTGTCAACAGTCTGCCGTTTTCTTTGACGAACGCGCAGGCGAAAGCGCTCGACGAGATTTTAAAGGACATGACGTCAGAATATAAAATGAACCGTCTGCTGCAAGGCGACGTCGGCTCAGGCAAAACCGCCGTCGCCACGATCGCTTTATACGCTTCGATCCTGTCCGGCTTTCAGGGGGCGATGATGGTGCCTACTGAAATATTGGCCGAACAGCATGCGGATTCACTCGTTTCTCTGTTTGCAAACCACGATGTCAATGTCGCGCTGTTAACAAGCTCTGTCAAAGGAAAAAGGAGAAGAGAACTGCTCGAAAGACTGCAAGACGGGGACATTGATATCCTGGTCGGCACCCATGCCCTGATCCAGGATGATGTGCATTTTCAACAGCTCGGCCTCGTCATTACGGATGAACAGCACCGCTTTGGCGTTGAGCAGAGGCAAAAATTAAGAAGCAAAGGAAAGGATCCGGACGTCCTGTTTATGACGGCAACGCCGATACCGCGGACACTCGCGATTACGGTATTCGGCGAAATGGATGTATCGATCATCGACGAAATGCCGGCCGGGCGGAAAAGGATCGAAACATATTGGGTCAAGCACGACATGCTGGAACGGATTCTCGCTTTCATTGAAAAAGAGTTGAGAAAAGGCAGACAGGCGTATGTGATATGCCCGCTGATCGAAGAGTCGGACAAGCTCGATGTGCAGAATGCGATCGATGTGCACAGCATGCTGATCCATGCTTTTCATGGAAGATGGCAAGTCGGCCTCATGCACGGGAAGCTCTCCAATGATGAAAAAGAGCAGGTGATGAGGCAGTTCAGCAAAAACGAGTGTCAGGTTCTCGTCTCGACAACCGTTGTTGAAGTCGGTGTCAACGTTCCAAACGCGACCGTGATGCTGATCTATGATGCCGACCGGTTCGGCCTTTCCCAGCTTCACCAGCTCCGCGGGCGCGTCGGACGGGGGGATCATCAATCGTATTGCATTCTCATGGCAGATCCCAAATCCGAAACGGGCAAGGAACGGATGGGCATCATGTCGGAAACGACGGACGGCTTTGAGCTTTCGGAAAAAGATCTGGAATTAAGGGGGCCCGGCGACTTTTTCGGCAAGAAACAAAGCGGAATGCCCGAATTTAAAGTTGCCGATATGGTTCATGATTACCGCGCTCTTGAGACGGCGAGAAAAGACGCCGCAGAACTCGTCTCCTCACATGCATTCTGGACCGATGCCGAATATGCGGGGTTAAGGGAACATTTGCAAAAAAGCGGAGTCATGGACGGAGAAAAACTGAGCTGACCTGTTCCTTCAAAAAATTAGGATCGGTGCAGCAAAGAATGATTGCATTCCAATCTATGAAATTATATACTACTATTAGTACCTAGTCATAAATGCGCGGATGGTGTTTAAAAACATGAGAAAAAGTAAAAGAGAACGCCAAGAATTGCTGCAGCAGACGATTAAAGCGACCCCGTTTATTACAGACGAGGAGCTTGCGGAGAAATTTAACGTCAGCATTCAGACGATTCGTTTAGACCGTTTGGAACTATCCATACCCGAACTGAGAGAAAGAATCAAAAGCGTTGCTGAGAAATCTCTTGAAGATGAAGTCAAATCCCTTCCGCTTGATGAGGTGATCGGCGAGATCATTGACCTTGAGCTTGATGAACAGGCGATTTCCATTCTTGAAATCAGAAGGGAGCATGTTTTCAGCCGCAATCAAATCGCCAGGGGGCATCATCTGTTTGCCCAGGCGAACTCGCTCGCCGTCGCCGTCATCGATGATGAGCTTGCATTAACAGCCAAAGCGGATATCCGTTTTACAAGGCAGGTCAAACAAGGCGAACGGGTCGTTGCAAAAGCAAAAGTCGTCAAGCTTGATAAAGAAAAAGGCAGAACGGTTGTTGATGTCAACAGCTATGTTGCCGAAGAGCCCGTTTTTTCGGGCGAATTTGTCATGTATCGTTCAAAACAATCATAGAAGGTGGCGCGTAAGTCATGAGAATTGCTGTAGATGCTATGGGAGGGGACAATGCTCCCCAAGCGGTCATCGACGGAGTGATGAAAGCCGTCGAGAACTTCGAAGATCTTGAAGTCACTCTCATCGGAGATCAAGAAAAAATAGCCGCCCATTTGACAGAGCACGGGCGGATCACCGTCAAGCACGCTGAAGAAATCATTGAAGCGACCGACGAACCTGTCCGGGCCGTGAGAAGAAAGAAAAATTCGTCGATGGTTTTAATGGCCGGAGAAGTTGCCGAAGGCAGAGCGGATGCCTGCATTTCCGCCGGCAACACCGGCGCTTTAATGACGGCCGGGTTATTCATCGTCGGCAGAATTGAAGGGATTGAAAGACCGGCTTTGGCGCCGACCTTGCCGACGGTTTCAGGAGACGGCTTTCTCCTTCTCGATGTCGGAGCGAATGTGGATGCCAAACCCGAACATCTCGTCCAATACGCGATTATGGGCTCTGTCTACGGAGAGCAGGTTCTCGGCATCGAAAATCCGAGAATCGGGCTTTTAAACGTCGGCACAGAAGATAAAAAAGGCAATGAACTTGCCAAACAGACCTTTCAAAAATTGAAGGAAACCGATTTGAATTTCATCGGCAATGTGGAAGCGCGCGACATGCTCGACGGAGTCGCGGACGTCATCGTGACGGACGGATTTACGGGGAACGTCGCCTTAAAAACGGTCGAGGGTGCGGCCCTGTCCATTTTTAAAATGCTGAAAAGCACGCTGACCTCAAGCTTTACGGCGAAGCTCGCTGCTTCCGCACTGAAACCGAAGCTGAAAGAGATGAAAACAAAAATGGACTACTCGGAGTACGGCGGTGCCGGACTCTTCGGCTTGAAGGCGCCGGTCATCAAAGCGCACGGCTCCTCTGACGGAAGGGCCGTTTACCATGCCATCCGCCAGGCGAGGGAGATGGTCAGCCAAAATGTCGCCGCATTTATCGAAGAAAAAATCCAACATAAAGCAGATGAATAGTCTGGAGGTTTTAACAAATGGGTAAGATTGCTTTTCTTTTCCCGGGCCAAGGATCGCAGCATATCGGCATGGGATACGACTTATACGAAAAAGAACCGAAAGCAAGAAAGATCTTTGAAGAAGCGGATCAAACGCTGGAAACAAATTTGAGCTCGCTCATGTTTGAAGGTGACGCGAAAGAATTAACCCTTACATACAACGCGCAGCCAAGCCTTTTGACAGCGAGCATCGCCGCGCTTGAAAAATTAAAGGAATACGGCATCAAAGCCGATTTTGCAGCGGGGCACAGCCTTGGCGAATACACCGCTTTAGTGGCCGGCGGCGCGATGTCATTTAAAGACGCCGTCTACGCCGTCAGAAAGCGCGGGGAATTTATGAATGAAGCCGTGCCGGCCGGAGAAGGCGCAATGGCCGCTATTCTCGGCATGAACGGTGAAGCATTGAAACAAGTAACGGACAAGGTGACTGAAGAAGGAAACCTCGTTCAGCTGGCCAATCTGAACTGTCCTGGACAAATCGTCATCTCAGGAACCGCCAAAGGGGTTGAGCTCGCCTCAGAGCTTGCCAAGGAAAACGGCGCAAAACGCGCGATTCCGCTCGAAGTCAGCGGGCCGTTTCACTCAGACCTGATGAAGCCGGCAGCTGAAAAACTGCGCGAAGTCCTGGATGCATGCACGATCAGCAATGCCTCAACCCCCGTGATTTCAAATGTGACGGCCGATGTTGTGACAGACAAGGATGACATTAAGAATAAGCTGATCGAACAGCTCTATTCACCGGTCCGCTTTGAAGAAACGATCAACAGGCTGCTTGACGAAGGGGTCACGACTTTCATCGAAATCGGGCCTGGCAAGGTGTTGTCAGGGCTTGTGAAAAAAGTGAACCGCAGGGTCAAAACGATTGCTGTATCAGATACGAATACGATTGAACTCGCCGTTCAAACGCTGAAGGAGGAAAACGAAAATGCTGGAGAATAAAACAGCTGTTGTCACCGGTGCCTCAAGAGGAATCGGACGTGCGATCGCACTGGATCTCGCTAAAAACGGTGCAAACGTCGCCGTCAATTATGCGGGGAATGAAGCGAAAGCGAATGAAGTCGTCGACGAAATCAAAGCGCTCGGCCGCGATGCGTTTGCCGTCAAAGCGGACGTCTCCAATGCCGAGGAAGTCCAAGCGATGATGAAAGAGACGATTGAACGCTTCGGCTCGCTCGATATTCTTGTGAATAACGCCGGCATTACAAAGGACAACTTATTCATGAGAATGAAGGAAAATGAATGGGATGACGTCATTAACATAAACTTAAAAGGCGTATTCAACTGCTCAAAAGCCGTGACAAGACAAATGATGAAGCAAAGAAGCGGCCGGATCATCAATGTTGCCTCTGTTGTCGGCGTCATCGGAAACGCCGGACAGGCGAACTATGTCGCGGCGAAATCGGGCGTCATCGGCCTGACGAAAACGCTGGCCAAAGAGCTTGCTTCACGAAACATTACCGTCAATGCGATCGCTCCTGGATTTATTGCAACGGAAATGACGGACAAGCTGACCAAAGACATTCAGGATGAAATGCTGAAACAGATTCCGCTTGCCCGCTTCGGTGAGCCGGCAGACATCAGCAGTGTCGTCGTGTTCCTTGCTTCTGATCAGTCGCGTTACATGACCGGTCAGACACTGAATATCGACGGCGGAATGGTCATGTTGTAAACATAGCAAAAAGTTGAATTATCTCTGGTTTTTTAAAAACGAATCAACTATAATACTTGAGGGGAGGTGAATAGCTATGGCAGACGCATTAGAGCGTGTAACAAAAATCATCGTAGACCGCCTTGGCGTAGATGAAGCTGACGTCACTCTTGAAGCTTCTTTTAAAGAGGATTTAGGCGCTGATTCCCTGGATGTAGTTGAGCTTGTCATGGAACTTGAAGACGAGTTTGATATGGAGATTTCTGACGAAGATGCTGAAAAGATTGCAACAGTCGGTGACGCTGTGAACTACATAAATAGTAAGCAGTAAGCTCATTTAAAGTCCCGTTTAAAGACGGGGCTTTATCCCTTTATAAATGCGGCTTTAGATTTTCATGTTTTGCCGAATGATACACGGAACCTGCCTTTTGATACAGGAGGTGAGGTGAACTTGATGTGCCCATATGGAGGTTGCTATGTCAAAACATTCACATTACAGAGACAGAAAAATGTTTCTAAAAAAAGCGGAGCAGTTTAAAAAGTTTCAAGAACGGATTTCGGTACAATTTCAAAATGAAAAGCTTTTGTATCAAGCATTTACACATTCATCCTATGTGAATGAGCATCGGAAGAAGCCGTATGAAGATAATGAAAGGCTTGAATTTTTAGGAGACGCTGTTTTGGAACTGACGATTTCTCAATTTTTATACGCCAAATACCCGGCGATGAGCGAGGGCGATTTGACGAAGTTGAGAGCGGCGATTGTTTGCGAGCCTTCCCTTGTTTCCCTGGCCCATGAACTTTCTTTCGGAGAGCTTGTTCTTCTTGGAAAAGGAGAGGAAATGACGGGCGGCAGAAAGCGGCCGGCGCTTTTAGCCGACGTGTTTGAAGCCTTTATCGGCGCGCTTTATCTTGATCAGGGGCTTGATTCCGTCGTGGACTTTCTGAAAGCGTACGTTTTCCCTAAAATCGATGATGGTGCTTTTTCTCATGTGATGGATTTTAAAAGCCAGCTGCAGGAATTTGTACAGCGCGACGGACGCGGCATTTTGGAGTACAGGATTCTTCAAGAAAAAGGTCCGGCGCACAACCGCGAGTTTGAAGCAAACGTATCGCTGAAAGGAGAAGTGCTTGGGGTGGGAAGCGGCCGTTCCAAAAAAGAAGCTGAACAGCACGCCGCTCAAGAAGCGCTTGAAAAGCTGCAAAAACACCATATGAAACAATAAATCCCCCTTTGCTTAACTTTTAGGGGGATTTCATATATTTGCACCTTTTACCTTCGGGTGTGATAGAATTGTAATACTTTAATACATAAGGAGGATCAGAATGTTCCTCAAACGTTTAGACGTGATAGGTTTTAAATCGTTTGCAGAACGAATTTCTGTAGATTTTGTTAAAGGCGTGACAGCTGTCGTCGGCCCAAACGGAAGCGGCAAAAGCAACATCACCGATGCGATCCGCTGGGTGCTCGGGGAACAGTCCGCGAAATCGCTCAGGGGCGGCAAAATGGAAGATATCATTTTTGCCGGAAGCGACTCGCGCAAAAAGCTGAACCTTGCCGAAGTGACGCTGACGCTTGATAATGACGACCGCTTTTTGCCGATCGATTTTCATGAAATCAGCGTAACGAGACGGGTGTACAGATCAGGAGAAAGCGAGTTTCTCATCAACAATCAATCGTGCCGCCTGAAAGATATCATCGATCTTTTTATGGACTCGGGTCTCGGCAAAGAAGCGTTTTCGATCATCAGCCAAGGAAAGGTCGAAGAGATTTTAAGCAGCAAGGCTGAAGAGCGGAGAAGCATATTTGAAGAAGCGGCCGGTGTTTTAAAATATAAAACAAGAAAGAAAAAAGCGGAAAACAAGCTGTTTGAAACCCAGGACAATCTGAACCGGGTCGAAGACATCCTTCACGAGCTTGAAGGGCAGGTCGAGCCGTTAAAGCTGCAGGCATCGATCGCCAAGGATTACCTGGAAAAAAAGGACGAGCTCGAAAAAATTGAAATCGCTTTGACGGTGTTTGACATCGAGGAGCTTCATCAAAAATGGGAGGCGCTTCAGGGAAAAGTCGAAAAGGCGAAGGATGAAGAAATGTCCGCTTCGGCAGCTATTCAGACAAAAGAAGCTAAGATTGAAGAGGCGCGAGACAAAATACAGGCGCTCGACGAATCGGTTGACGAACTTCAGCAGGTGCTGCTGTTGACAAGTGAGGAGCTTGAAAAGCTCGAAGGCAGAAAAGAAGTCCTGAAAGAGCGAAAAAAGAACGCCACCCAAAACAGAGCCCAGCTTGAAGAGGCCATCGTTCAGCACGGGGAGAAAGACCGAAGCCTGAAAGAAAAAATGGCCGGGCAGAAGCTGGCATTTGAGAAGCTCCAAGCCGAAGTGAAAGAGCTGGCAAAGCAGGTGAAGGAAAAGAAACAGGCCCTTTCCGTTTACAGCGAAAATGTCGAAGAAGAAATCGAACAGCTCAAAAGCGACTATTTCGAATTGTTGAATGAACAGGCATCGGTTCGAAACGAGATTCAGTTTTTAGAAGAGCAAATGTCCCAATCGGCCAGCCAGCAAAAACGGCTTGCGGAAAACAATGAGAAATATTTAAGCGAGCGCCGCGAGCTCGCCGAACAAAAAGCGAAAACAGAACACGAATTCACTCTCCTTGATGAGCGCCTCCACAGCCAGATCAAGGCTTATCGGGATGCGCAAAAACAGCATGAACAGAAAAAAAGCGAGTATGAAAAAAAGGAGTCCGCGCTCTACCAGGCGTATCAGTACCTCCAGCAAGCCCGCTCCAAAAAAGAAATGCTGGAGGCGATGCAGGAGGATTTTTCCGGATTTTATCAAGGTGTCAAAGAAGTCCTGAAGGCCCGCGGCGAACTGCCGGACATCCACGGGGCAATCGCCGAACTGATCAAGACGGACGAGCGATATGAAACGGCTGTCGAAATCGCTTTAGGGGCATCAGCCCAGCACATCGTCACAGAAGATGAAGGGGCCGCAAGACGGGCGATCCAATATTTGAAAAAACATTCATTCGGCCGGGCGACTTTTCTTCCGCTCTCCGTGATCAAAGAGCGCAGCATTCAGCCGCGCGACATTGAAGCGGCAAAGGCCATCCCGTCCTTTATCGGAATCGCCGGCGATCTTGTGTCATATGACCCCGCTTACCGCTCAGCCGTGCAAAACCTGCTCGGCACAGTGCTCGTCACAGAGCATTTAAAAGGAGCGAATGAGCTTGCTAAAAGGCTCGGCCACAGATACCGCATCGTCACCCTTGAGGGGGATGTCGTCAACCCGGGAGGTTCGATGACCGGCGGTGCCGTCAAGAAAAAGAACAGCTCTCTTTTAGGCCGCACGAGAGAACTAGAAGCGATCACAAAGCGCCTGGGCGAAATGGAAGAAAAAACGGAAACGCTTGAACACGATGTGAAAGGCTTGAAGCAGACAATTCAGAAGCTGGACGCTAAACTTCAAGCCCTTCGCGAGGATGGAGAGCGCCTCAGAGCTGAACAGCAGGAGATAAAAGGGCGTCTGTACGAGCTCGAAATCGCCGAGAAAAACGTCAACAGCCATTTGGAGCTTTATGATCAGGAAAAATCAGCGCTTATTGCAGAAGACGGAGAAAAGCAAGCGCGGAAAAAAGAGCTTGAGAAAAAGCTTGATGCCATTTCCGAAAACCTCAAGCGCCTCGACGCGGAAATCGAAAGCCTGTCTGAAAGAAAACAAACACAGACGTCGACAAAGGAAACGCTGCAAAGCGAGCTGACCGATCTGAAAGTGGTGCTTGCCAAAACTGAGCAGGCGTGTGCAAACGAGCGTGAAAAGCTCGAAAGGCTCGAAGAGGAATATGCTGAGAATGAGGAAGCATTAAAAGTGGCAAAGGAAGACCTGTCGCTTTTGACGACGGAAATGACATCCAATTCGTCCGGTGAAGAGAAGCTTGAAGAAGCGGCGAAAAAGAAGCTGAATGACAAAAATAAAACCGCCGAGCTTATCGCCTCAAGAAGAGAGCAGCGGATGAAGCTGCAAAAAGGCCTTGAAACAGAAGAGCTTGAGCTGAAAGAAATGAAGCGTCAGTACAAACAAATGGCCGAACTCTTGAAAGATGAAGAAGTCAAGCTCGGCCGCATGGAAGTGGAGCTGGACAACCTCTTGTCATTCCTGCGCGAGGAATACAGCCTGTCATTTGAAGGAGCCAAAGAAAAATATCCGTTGGAGCTTTCAGCCGATGAAGCGAGAAAGCGCGTCAAGCTGATCAAGCTGGCGATCGAAGAGCTCGGAACCGTCAATCTTGGAAGCATTGAAGAATATGAACGGGTCAATGAGCGCTACGTGTTTCTCTCAGAACAGAAAGACGATTTGATTGAAGCGAAAAATACGCTCTTTCAGGTGATTGAAGAAATGGATGAGGAAATGACGAAACGGTTTAAAGAGACATTTTCGCAAATCCGCGCCCATTTTGAAGACGTCTTTCGGGCGCTGTTCGGCGGAGGAAGAGCCGAACTGAAGCTCACAGACCCGGATGACCTGCTCCAATCCGGCGTCGATATCATCGCGCAGCCGCCGGGGAAGAAGCTGCAAAACTTAAGCCTCCTTTCAGGAGGGGAGCGGGCTCTGACGGCGATCGCCCTATTGTTTTCGATCCTCAAAGTGAGGCCCGTCCCGTTCTGTGTCCTTGATGAGGTCGAGGCGGCGCTTGATGAGGCAAATGTGTTCCGCTTTGCACAATACTTGAAAAAATACAGCCATGAAACCCAGTTTATCGTCATTACACACAGAAAAGGGACAATGGAAGAAGCCGATGTTCTCTACGGTGTGACGATGCAGGAATCAGGCGTTTCCAAGCTTGTTTCCGTCAAGCTTGAAGAAACAAAAGAATTAGTTCAATAAAGCGAGGTTACCAGTCATGAGCTTTTTTAAAAAACTGAAAGAAAAAATCACAAAGCAGACCGATTCTGTCTCAGGCAAGTTTAAAGAAGGCCTGGCCAAAACGAGACATTCTTTTCAGGAGCGGGTCAATGATCTGATCTCCCGCTACAGGAAAGTCGACGAAGATTTTTTTGAAGAGCTTGAAGAGGTGCTGATCGGAGCGGATGTCGGCGTTTCTACCGTGATGGAGCTGATCGATGAACTGAAGAGCGAAGTCAAACGGAAGAATATTAAAGATCCAAAAGAAGTTCAATCCGTCATTTCTGAAAAGCTCGTCGAGATATATCAAGGCGGAGAGGATGAAGCGTCAGAACTCCGCGTTGAGGACGGCCGCTTAAACATCATTTTATTCGTCGGAGTCAACGGTGTCGGAAAAACAACGACGATTGGCAAGCTCGCCCATAAGTTTATCACGGAAGGCAAAAACGTCGTCCTCGCGGCGGGGGACACGTTCCGCGCCGGAGCGATCGATCAGCTGGAAGTGTGGGGGGAGCGCGTCGGCGCCCATGTGGTCAAACAGGCGGAAGGTTCAGATCCCGCCGCTGTCATCTATGATGCCGTTCAAGCCGCAAAAGCGCGCGGCGCCGATGTTCTGCTTTGCGATACGGCAGGCCGTCTGCAAAACAAGGTGAACCTGATGAAGGAGCTTGAAAAAGTCAAGCGCGTCATCCAGCGCGAAGTCCCTGATGCCCCCCATGAAGTGCTCCTTGTATTAGACGCCACAACAGGCCAAAATGCGATGACACAGGCGCGGGAATTTTCCAAAGCGACCGATGTTTCCGGAATCGCTCTGACGAAGCTTGACGGAACGGCAAAAGGCGGCATCGTCCTGGCCATCCGCCACGAATTGAAGATTCCCGTCAAGCTTGTCGGCCTCGGCGAAAAAATGGACGACCTGCAGCCGTTTGAAGCCGAATCTTATGTGTACGGCTTGTTCTCCGACTTGATTGAGAAAGAGGAATAACGAAGGCCTTAGAGCCCCCTTTTTTCCGGGGGTTCTTTATCATTTGATCATGACAAGATAAAAACTTGACAGATGGAATGTTTTTAGCGTAAACTAATGTATCGTAAAGGGATTTGACTTAACAAAGGGGAGAGTCTCATGACGCTTGAAAAAACAACGAGAATGAATTACTTATTTGATTTCTATCAGTCGTTGTTGACATCAAAACAAAAAAGCTACATGTCGCTTTACTACCTAGACGATTTCTCCCTTGGCGAAATAGCTGAAGAATATCATGTCTCAAGACAGGCGGTCTATGATAACATTAAACGGACCGAAGCGATGCTTGAGCAGTATGAAGAAAAGCTACTTTTGTTTAAAAAATTTCAAGAGCGCAAAAAGATTTTTGAAGAGCTGAGAGAGCTGACGGACGGTCAGCCTGAAGCGGCTTCCTTGATCGATGCGCTTGAGAAATTAGATTAGGAGGCGGCACTTAATATGGCATTCGAAGGATTAGCCGACCGACTGCAGCAAACGATTTCCAAGATCCGCGGAAAAGGGAAGGTAACGGAGCAAGACGTCAAAGAGATGATGCGCGAAGTCCGTTTAGCGCTCCTTGAAGCGGATGTCAACTTTAAAGTCGTCAAAGATTTTGTGAAAAAGGTGAGCGAACGCGCCGTCGGTCAGGACGTTATGAAAAGCCTGACACCGGGGCAGCAGGTCATTAAAGTCGTCAAAGAAGAACTGACGGAGCTGATGGGCGGTGAAGAAAGCAAAATCGCCGCGGCCAAACGTCCGCCAACCGTCATCATGATGGTCGGTCTGCAAGGGGCCGGTAAAACGACGACGACGGGCAAGCTTGCCAACCTGCTTCGCAAAAAACATAACCGCAATCCGCTGCTTGTTGCGGCAGATATTTACCGTCCGGCTGCGATCAAACAGCTGGAAACGCTCGGGAAGCAGCTTGACATGCCGGTGTTTTCACTGGGAGATCAGGTGAGCCCTGTCGATATTGCCAAACAGGCGATCGAAAAGGCGAAAGAAGACCATCACGACTATGTGATCATCGATACGGCGGGTCGTCTGCATATTGATGAGCAGTTGATGGATGAGCTGGAAAAGGTAAAAGAAACAGCTCAGCCGGAAGAAATCTTTCTTGTCGTCGATTCGATGACAGGGCAAGACGCCGTAAATGTCGCCAAAAGCTTTAATGAACAGCTCGGCGTGACAGGCGTCATCCTGACAAAGCTTGACGGTGACACAAGAGGCGGTGCGGCTCTGTCCATCCGCGCGGTGACAAACACGCCGATCAAATTCGCCGGAATGGGCGAAAAGCTTGATGCGCTTGAACCGTTTCATCCTGAACGGATGGCTTCGCGGATTCTCGGCATGGGTGACGTGCTGACCCTGATCGAAAAAGCCCAGGCCAACGTAGATGAAGAAAAGGCGAAAGAGCTCGAGCAAAAAATGAAAAATATGAGCTTTACGCTTGATGACTTTTTAGAACAGCTCGGACAGGTCCGCAATATGGGACCGCTTGAAGATCTGATTCAAATGATGCCCGGCGCAGGCAAAATGAAAGGCTTGAAAAACGTCAAAGTGGACGAAAAACAGCTCATCCACGTTGAAGCGATCATCAAGTCGATGACCGGGAAAGAAAAAGCGCAGCCTGAGATCATCAACGCAAGCAGGCGCAAACGAATTGCCAAAGGAAGCGGCACATCCGTTCAGGAAGTCAACCGTCTTTTAAAGCAATTTGAAGAAATGAAAAAAATGATGAAACAAATGACAAACATGTCAAAAGGGAAGAAAAAAGGGTTTAAACTGCCCTTTATGTAAACCTGTTTTCAGATGATAAAAAAGGTTGTTAAGAAAAAACACTTTACAAACACTTTTATCATTGTTAATATACTATCTTGTTGAAATATTTTCGGAGGTGCTAGTAAAATGGCAGTAAAAATTCGTTTAAAACGTATGGGAGCTAAAAAATCTCCTTTCTATCGTATTGTTGTAGCAGATTCTCGTTCACCGCGTGACGGCCGTTTCATCGAAACAGTCGGAACGTACAACCCGGTAGCGAAACCGGCGGAAGTTAAAATCGATGAAGAGCTTGCACTGAAATGGCTTCAAACAGGAGCTAAACCGTCTGACACGGTTCGCAACCTTTTCTCTAAAGAAGGCATTATGGAAAAATTCCACAACGCTAAACAAAGCAAGTAATGAGTGATCTGCACTTGGAAGAGCTGATTGTATCATTGGTCAAGCCGCTTGTGGATCACCCGGATGAGATTCAGGTATTCAGAGACGAAAGTTCCGATCGGATCATGTTCCGCCTTTCCGTCAACAAAGAGGATACCGGCAAGATCATCGGAAAAAAAGGGCGGACTGCAAGAGCGATACGCTCCGTCGTATTTGCGGCCGGCGCACAGTCTTCTAAGAAAGTTCAACTTGAGATCGCAGACTAAGGGGAGAGGGTGAAAACCTCCCCCTTTTTTATCATGAGAGAAAATGAGAAACAAATGAACGATTCCAATTCTTCAAGCGGGAAGGAAAAATCACGGGACAGTAGGTGATGATGCCATGCAAATTATCCAACGTGTTACCGTCATGCAGGTTTTAACCGAAAACAGCAAGAAAAAACTGCTGACTGCTTTTGAAGAAAGAAAGGAAATGCTTGAGCGCGAATGCAACCAGCTTTATTTCCAGCTGAGAAAACACGAAAAGGAACATCACAACCCGGCAGCAGCTGAATCATTTAAAAAAGAAATTGAAAAACGCCAGGACAAAATCAAAATGATCGTTTTTCAAATCAATCAAATTCACACGCTCCCGTTGGGCAGTGAAGTAAAAGAGAAAGAAATCGATGCTCTGCTCGACATTGAAGTCGGTGACAATTGGCATGATATGACAGCAGGAAAAACAATCGTGATTAAAGACGGGATCGTCATTGAAATTCGTCCGAGGTGAAGACATGGAAAAACGATGGTTTAATGTAGGGAAAATTGTCAATACTCATGGAGTAAAAGGGGAAGTCCGCGTCATTTCCAGAACCGATTTTCCGGAGGAACGGTACAAGTCCGGAAACACGCTTTACCTGTTCATGGAGGGAAAAGAGGAACCCGTTCAGGCAACGGTGAGCGCACACAGGCTTCATAAACAATTTCATCTCTTGCAATTTAAAGAAGTCGAGACACTAACGGAAGCGGAAAAGCTCAAAAATGCCCTGATTAAAGTTCCCGAAGACCAATTAGGCCAATTGGCGAAAGACGAGTTCTACTTTCATGAAATCATCGGCTGTGACGTTTTTTCAGAAGACGGGGACGAAATCGGCAAGGTCAAAGAAATTTTAACGCCGGGCGCCAATGATGTCTGGGTGGTGGGCAGACCGGGGAAAAAAGACGTGCTCATCCCTTATATCGATGCCGTCGTCAAAGACATTAACGTGGAAGATAAAACGATCAAGATTCATATCATGGAAGGACTACTTGACGAATGAGAATTGATTTTTTAACGCTTTTTCCGGAAATGTTTGAAGGTGTCCTCGGCTCATCCATTCTGCAGAAGGCCCAGGACAAGAACGCCGTCCGTTTTCGCGTGGTCAACTTCCGGGCGTATTCCGACAATAAGCATCAGACAGTGGATGATTATCCGTACGGCGGGGGTGCGGGCATGGTATTGAAGCCGCAGCCTGTCTTTGATGCGGTTGAAAAACTGACCGCTGAAGCCGGGGGATCTCCAAGGATCATTCTTGTCTGCCCTCAAGGGGAGCGCTATACGCAAAGGAAAGCGGAAGAGCTCGCAAAAGAAGACCATATAATGTTTATTTGCGGCCATTATGAAGGATATGACGAACGGATCAGAGAACACCTTTCAACAGATGAGATTTCCATCGGAGACTTTGTGCTGACAGGCGGAGAGCTCCCGGCGATGATGATTGCCGACAGCGTTGTGAGACTGTTACCGGGTGTTCTCGGCAAGGAAGAATCACACCTAGAAGATTCCTTCAGCACCGGACTGCTCGAACATCCTCACTACACGCGGCCTGCGGATTATAAAGGCTTGAAGGTGCCGGAAGTGCTGACATCCGGAAACCATGCGAAGATCAACGAATGGAGACGGAAAGAGTCGCTCAAACGGACCTTCTTCAGGCGGCCCGACCTTCTGGAAAACTATCCTTTAACAGATGAAGAAAGAAAATGGATTTCTGAATGGGAAAACCGATAGATTCTATTGCACATGGCCTAAAGGTATGATATGATACTACTTGTGACTTGAACAGGTCTGCCTGTTCAAGTTTGAAAACGATGTTCCGCTGTGGCGGCTGTTCGCCCATGAGCATCTGTTGGAAGGAGTTGAAGACGATGCAAAAATTGATTGAAGATATCACAAAAGAACAATTGCGCACTGATTTGCCTGCGTTCCGTCCTGGTGATACTTTACGTGTACACGTTAAAGTTGTCGAGGGTAACCGCGAGCGTATTCAGGTTTTTGAAGGCGTTGTGATTAAGCGTCGTGGTGGCGGAATCAGCGAGACTTTCACAGTTCGTAAGATTTCTTACGGTGTCGGAGTTGAGCGTACATTCCCATTGCACACACCAAAAATCGCAAAGATCGAAGTTGTCCGTCATGGTAAAGTACGCCGTGCGAAACTTTATTACTTGCGTGAGCTTCGCGGAAAAGCGGCTCGTATTAAAGAAATCAGACGATAATGATAGCGAACGAAAAGAGCTTGTTAGCCATAACAAGCTCTTTTTTTGTAAAAGAAGAATAATTGCAGCAAACCATTAAAAGAATAGCAATAACAGAAAGAAGGTGTCCATCACATGGTAATCCAATGGTTTCCCGGGCATATGGCCAAAGCAAGGCGGGAAGTGACGGAAAAACTCAAGCTGATCGACATTGTGTACGAACTGGTCGATGCCAGAATTCCGATGTCTTCCAGAAATCCGATGATCGAAGACATATTGAAAAACAAGCCGAGAATCATGCTCCTCAACAAAGCGGATAAAGCGGACTCCTCCGTGACAAAGGCTTGGAAGCAGCACTTTGAAAAAGACGGAATTCCTTCCCTCGCCATCAACTCGGTCAACGGACAGGGACTCAATCAAATTCTTCCTGCATCAAAAGAGCTGCTGAAAGAAAAGTTTGATAAAATGAAGGCAAAAGGTGTAAAACCGCGCGCGATCAGAGCATTGATCGTCGGTATTCCAAACGTCGGCAAATCAACCTTAATCAATCGGCTCGCGAAAAAAAACATCGCCAAAACCGGCGACAGACCCGGGATCACAACGGCGCAGCAATGGGTGAAAGTCGGAAAAGAGCTTGAGCTTCTCGACACGCCGGGGATTTTATGGCCGAAGTTTGAGGACGAGCTTGTCGGGCTGAGGCTTGCGGCAACAGGCGCGATAAAAGATTCGATTATCAACTTGCAGGATGTCGCCGTCTACGGTTTGCGCTTTTTGGAAGGGAACTATCCCGAGCGCTTAAAAAAGCGTTATGACTTGGAGGAAATTCCCGAGGAGATCGCAGCGCTTTTTGATGAGATCGGAAAAAAACGCGGCTGTCTGATGGCGGGAGGCGCCATTGATTATGACAAAACGACAGAAGTGATCATTCGCGATATCCGCACGGAGAAGTTCGGCCCGCTTTCTTTTGAAAAGCCGGAAGACATGTAAAGGCGCGCTTTCCTCGGAAGCGGGTCTTTATTTTTGAAGCGGAAGCGCCGATAAGAAAACTAGGGGAGAAGAGATAGTGAAACCATTAACCGTAAAAGAAATAAAAGAACATCTTCAAACGGTGAAAGATGAAAAAGACCCTTTTATCGAGCAGTGTAAAAAGGATGAGCGGAAGAGCGTACAAACGCTTATTACCGCATGGCTGAAGAAAAATGAGAGACTTTTGGCCATGCGGGAAGAGTGGCGGATGATGACGTCTTTTGAAAGATCGCTCAGAGAACGCGGCTTTCAATGGATCGCCGGAATCGACGAAGCCGGAAGAGGCCCGCTGGCGGGGCCGGTCGTCGCCGCCGCCGTCATCTTAAAAGAAGACTGTGAAATGTTGGGACTGACGGATTCGAAAAAGCTGTCAAAGCAAAAAAGAGAAGACTACTATTCATATATTATGGAAGAAGCGCTCGCTGTCGGCATCGGAATTGCGGATGCTGGAGAGATCGATGAGCTGAATATTTATGAGGCGTCTAAAGCGGCGATGGTCAAAGCGGTCGAGGCGCTTGCCGCCACCGCCACACCTGATTATCTTCTGATTGACGCCATGTCGCTTCCTATACATACAAAACAGTCATCGATCATCAAAGGAGATGCAAAGAGCGCATCGATCGCAGCGGGTGCATGCATCGCCAAAGTGACGAGAGACAGGCTGATGGATGAATATGCTGAAAAGTATCCGCTCTACGGGTTTGACAAGCATAAAGGCTACGGGACAAAGGAGCATCTCGCAGCCCTTGCCAAATACGGACCGTCACCGATTCACCGAAGATCGTTCGCCCCTGTTAAAGACTATCAATAAGTTCCCGGGGGGAGAAGGACTTTGATGATGCTGAATGATATACAAAACAGCCTGGCCAAACAATTGGAACAATCGGAATCTCTCCAGCGGATCAGCGGAACAGAGACGAACCAGAAAAGGCTGGTACTCGGCAAAGTGCTCCGCTTCATCAGCGAGCAGTTCGCCGAAATCCAAATCGGCGATGCGAAATGGCAGGGAAAACTTGAAGCGCCGCTTAAAGCGGGTGCACACTACTGGTTTTCATACGAAAAAAAATCGGGCGATCCGACCGGCCGTCTTCAGGTTGTAGAAGCGTTTGACAAAAATCCGAAGACGGTGCAGGATGCCGCCCTCAAGCTGTTAAACGGGCTCTCTTTGAAAAAAACAAAAGAAGCAGTATTTTTGATCTCGGCTCTGTTAAAAGAGCAGCAGCCGATTAAAGAAAACGATGTGAAGGCTGCCATCAAATGGCTTGAACATCTGCCGAAGTCAGACGCCCAAAAAGGAACCGATGCCGTCATGTTTGCGCTCAAGCGCGAGCTTCCCGTCCATCCGGGCGTCCTTGATTCGATTTTGGCCGTCAAAAGCCCCGTTCCGTTCAATCAGCAGATTGCCAAGACGCTGCAAATGATCAATAACGACCCTGCGTCATCGGCAAGTATGGAAAAGCTGAAACAGGCGCTTTTGCCGATTTTAAATGCCGAGACTGAAGTGCATGCCGAAAAGCTGATTCAGATGCTCAGCGGACAGGTCGAACAAGCCGGAAAAGAGCAGCAGACGCTTCAGCCACTCAGGAAGCAAGAATCGGCAGAGCTGGGGTTTTCCCAGCCGAAACCGGCAGCCGAAATCAAGATCCATCCGGGCGCCTCCGGATACGAAACGAAAGGAGCCCTGCCGAAAGCGCAGGTGATCGAACCGGAGGCTGCAAAAGAGCTGCTTGCAAAATTGGCCTCTTTAGCAGAACGAAACGGCACACTTCCGGTCAAAGAGGCGGCCAGCTGGATCAAATCGCTGGAAACGCGGGAGCCTGTGCCGGCTCAAGCCGGTTTGGAAGTTTTAACGAAAAAAGAAACAGAAGCGCTCAAGCAGATCGTCAGAGAATCAGCACCCCTCATGACAACGAAAGCAGATGCACTCGCCGTTCTGCTCAAGATGAAAACCCTTTTGGGTGTCAAAGACGAGCTGTCTTTTGTAAAAGCGATCGAAAACGGAGGCGCGCCAAAAGATCAAGGGCTGCATTCCCTTAAGCTTGTACTCAATGAAATCAGGCACTCGACAGACCTTCCGGCACCCGTCAAACAGGAGGCTGAGCAAATGTTTCACCGCTTAAACGGGCAGCTGATTTTACAGAACGAGCAGCCCGCTCAAAGCCAGCTTTTTCTTTCATATCCGCTGTTTTCAAAAAACGGTGTACAAGATTTAACGGTATTCTTGAAAGGGAAGAAGAAAGAAGATGGGAAAATCGACCCGTCCCAATGCCGTCTCATGTTTTACCTTCAATTGGAGGCGCTGGAGGAGACGATAGTCGATTGCTTTATTCAAAAAAACGTCATGACGCTTACGGTTGAGACCGGCTTTGATATCGGCCCTCTTGTCGAGCCGCTCGTTCCCTCATTAAAAGAAAACCTGAAAAACCTTGGCTACAGCCTGACAGGCGTCACCGCGAAAAAGCGGGAGGCGATCGAGATCGCTCCGTTTTTGGAAAGCCAGTTTGAACAAGCGGCAGAAAGCGCGGTGGATGTAAAAATATGAAGGAATCCGCTCCATTAAGAAAAGCCGTTGCCCTGCACTATGACGAAATGAAAGACAAAGCGCCGAAAGTGGTGGCCAAAGGCTCCGGCTATACAGCTGAAAAGATCATTGAAGAGGCGCAGAAAGCGGGAGTCCCGATACAGGAAGACCCGACTCTTGTCGAATTGATGCGCCATCTGGAGCTTGACGATCATATTCCAGAAGAGCTGTATGAGATCGTCGCCGAGATTTTTTCATTTATCTATACACTTGATGATAGGATGAAAAACAGAGAATGACCTTTTAAAAAAGGCATTCTCTTTATTAATTTTATATTTTTAATAAAATAAAAGTTTGAATGTTTAGAAGGATTTTACGATTTCTCATCGAAACCTAGACAATCGATCTATGATTATATAAAATGAAAGCGCAGTCTATTTTTATTTTTGCTACATAAGTTAGGAGGATGGGAAATGAATATCCATGAGTACCAAGGGAAAGAGGTCCTCAGAAAGTACGGAGTGGCTGTTCCGGAAGGTAAAGTGGCTTTTACAGCAGATGAAGCGGTCAAGGCGGCGGAAGCGCTGTCAAGCTCGGTTTTTGTCGTGAAAGCTCAAATTCACGCGGGCGGCCGAGGCAAAGCAGGCGGGGTAAAAATTGCAAAATCAAAAGACGAAGTGAAAGCCTATGCGGAAGAACTGCTGGGGAAAACGCTCGTCACACATCAGACGGGTCCTGAAGGCCGAGAAATTAAACGCTTACTTATTGAAGAAGGCTGCGATATTAAAAAGGAATACTATGTCGGTCTTGTCCTCGACAGAGCGACTTCCCGGATCGTGCTGATGGCTTCTGAAGAAGGCGGAACAGAGATTGAAGAAGTCGCCGCCAAGACGCCGGAAAAAATCGTCAAAGAAGTAATCGACCCGGCTGTCGGGCTGCAAAGCTATCAAGCGAGAAAAATCGCTTTCGCCATCAATATTCCAAAAGAACTGATCGGCCAAGCCGTTAAATTTATGATGGGCTTATACAATGCCTTTGTTGAAAAAGACTGTTCCATTGCTGAAATCAACCCGCTCGTCGTCACAGGGGACGGGAAAGTGATGGCGCTCGACGCCAAGCTGAACTTTGACAGCAATGCGTTATACAGACAGAAAGACATCCTGGAATTCAGAGATCTTGATGAAGAAGATCCTAAGGAAATTGAAGCATCCAAGTATGATTTAAGCTATATTTCACTCGATGGAAACATCGGCTGCATGGTAAACGGAGCGGGACTTGCGATGTCGACCATGGACATTATTAAACATTACGGAGGGGAACCGGCCAACTTCCTTGACGTTGGAGGCGGCGCAACAGCTGAAAAGGTAACGGAAGCGTTCAAGATCATTTTATCCGATCAAAACGTCAAAGGGATCTTTGTCAATATTTTCGGAGGCATCATGAAGTGTGACGTCATTGCCGAAGGTGTTGTTGAAGCGACGAAACAAGTCGGTCTGACACTGCCGCTTGTCGTTCGTTTGGAAGGAACAAATGTCGATCTCGGCAAAAAGATCCTCGATGATTCAGGGCTCAATATTACGTCTGCGGAATCAATGGCTGACGGCGCGCAGAAAATCGTATCCTTAGTGAAGTAAGAAAGGCAGGGGACCAAAATGAGCGTATTTATTAATAAAGACACAAAAGTCATTGTTCAGGGGATAACAGGTTCAACAGCTTTGTTTCATACAAAGCAGATGCTTGAATACGGCACGAAAATCGTCGGCGGCGTGACACCTGGAAAAGGAGGAACAGAGGTTGAAGGTGTTCCTGTGTTCAATACGGTGGAAGACGCGGTGAAAGCGACGGGAGCGAATGCATCTGTTATTTATGTGCCGGCAGCTTTTGCGGCAGATGCGATCATGGAGGCGACAGATGCAGAGCTTGATCTCGTCATCTGCATTACCGAGCATATTCCGGTGCTTGACATGGTAAAAGTAAAAAGATATATGGAAGGCAAGAAAACGCGTCTTGTCGGTCCGAACTGTCCTGGGGTCATCACGCCTGAGGAATGCAAAATCGGCATCATGCCGGGCTACATCCATAAAAAAGGTCATGTCGGTGTTGTGTCGCGGTCAGGAACCCTTACATATGAAGCGGTTCATCAGCTTTCTGAGGCTGGAGTCGGGCAATCGACGGCAGTCGGCATCGGCGGAGACCCTGTGAACGGAACGAACTTCATCGATGTGTTAAAAGCGTTTAATGAAGATCCTGAGACGCATGCCGTCATCATGATCGGCGAAATCGGCGGAACGGCTGAAGAGGAAGCGGCGGAATGGATCAAAGCGAATATGACCAAGCCTGTCGTCGGCTTCATCGGCGGAAAAACGGCGCCTCCAGGGAAACGTATGGGCCACGCCGGCGCCATCATTTCCGGAGGAAAAGGCACGGCTGAGGAAAAAATTAAAACGATGAACGCCTGCGGAATCGAAGTCGCAGAAACACCTTCAGTGATGGGGGAAACCCTTATCAAAGTTTTAAAAGAAAAAGGTCTTTATGAAGCATGTAAAACACATTGATCTTCATGACTTGAGGGAATAGGCCAAACGGTCTATCCCTCCTTTTTATCCTGATGATTTATGTTTTCGGAAAAATCAATATATGGAGGACTCTTGAATGACTGTCAGCAGCGAACTTTTGATTTTGCTCCGCCTGCGCGGCGCGCTCTCTCCTTCACTGCTTTCCAAATGGTGGAGAACAGACCCCTCTTTATCTCTTTCAGACAAAAAAAACCATCCTTTAACACGGCTTTCAGGAAAAGCATTAGATTTATCTCCGATTCGAAAGCTTGTTGAACAAGAACTCCCGAATGTCAAACACCTCATCAAGTCCTATCAAGCAGCAGGAGTGGATATGCTTGCCATATCATCCCCTGAGTATCCGCCTTCTCTAAAGACGATCCATGATCCGCCCCCCGTCCTTTTTCTGAAAGGAAATCAACAGCTTCTTCGTGTCCATCGGCGAATCGGCATTGTCGGAACCCGCAGACCAACTTTATATGGGAAAAGAGCCGCAATTTATTATGTGAAGGAACTAAGTAAAAAAGGCTGGACGATCGTCAGCGGGCTTGCAAAAGGAATTGACGGACTATCTCACCATGAGAGCATCCGTTCAAACGGGGCGACCATCGGCGTCATTGCAGGCGGATTCAGCCATATCTACCCCCGTGAAAACCGTTTTCTTGCCGACCAGATGGCGGCAGACCATCTCCTGGTGTCTGAGCACCCTCCCGAGACAAGACCCCAAAAATGGCACTTTCCGATGCGAAATCGGCTGATCAGCGGATTGACTGAAGGCGTTATCATCGTTCAAGGAAAGGAAAGAAGCGGCTCGCTCATCACCGCCTATCAAGCGCTTGAAGAAGGGCGGGAAGTGTTTGCAGTGCCCGGTTCCATCTTTGATGCGAATTCGCTCGGACCCGCAAGGCTGATCCAGGAAGGGGCAAAACTGGCATTCGATATCGACGATATTTTGAGCGAACTTCCGCCTTCCAATGTTCAATAAGCGGTATCCGTTTGGAATTATCGTTTGACAAACTGTATTCGAATATTTAATAATAGTGAGGAT
This sequence comes from Bacillus sp. HSf4, assembly GCF_029537375.1. Classification (NCBI taxonomy): domain Bacteria; kingdom Bacillati; phylum Bacillota; class Bacilli; order Caryophanales; family Bacillaceae; genus Bacillus; species Bacillus sp. HSf4. The sequence goes on from NZ_CP120679.1 coordinate 1,797,287, forward strand.
TTCAAGTTTAAACGCTTTAATCGGCGTTCATTATATAAAAGATGAAATTCAGACACTTTTAATTAACTAATGACTATCTAAACGACGATTATGCTGAATACAATAAAAAGGCAAAATTGAAAAGAGAGAGAACACCTCTTGAGGGGGATTATGTGTATGTCCGAATACTTAGTCATCGTGGAATCGCCTGCCAAGGCGAAAACGATTGAGCGATACTTAGGAAAAAAGTATAAAGTCAAAGCATCGATGGGGCATGTCATAGACTTGCCGAAAAGCCAGATGGGCGTCGACATCGAGCAGAACTTTGAACCGAAATACATTACGATCCGCGGGAAAGGGCCGATATTGAAGGAATTAAAAACGGCCGCGAAAAAGGCGAAGAAAGTCTACCTTGCAGCCGACCCCGACAGGGAAGGAGAGGCGATTGCATGGCATTTGGCGCACAGCCTTGACCTGGACCTGAACTCGGACTGCCGCGTCGTGTTTAATGAAATCACAAAAGATGCAATCAAAGATTCATTTAAGCACCCGCGCATGATCAATATGGATCTGGTCGATGCCCAGCAGGCGAGAAGGGTGCTTGACCGTCTTGTCGGCTATAAAATCAGCCCGATTTTATGGAAGAAAGTCAAAAAAGGATTAAGCGCCGGCCGCGTACAATCTGTTGCGCTCCGTCTGATCATTGACCGCGAAAAAGAAATCAACGAATTCAAGCCGGAAGAATACTGGACGATTGAAGGCTCTTTCTTAAAGGGAAAAGAAACGTTTGAAGCCGCCTTTTTCGGTATAAATGGTGAAAAGCATCCGCTGAAAAGCGAAGAAGACGTCAAACAAATTCTTTCTCAGATCAAAGGCAATAAGTTCAACGTCAAAAAGGTTACGAAAAAAGAACGGAAACGGAACCCGGCTCTGCCGTTTACAACATCAACGCTTCAGCAGGAAGCGGCGCGAAAATTAAATTTCCGGGCAAAGAAAACGATGATGATCGCCCAGCAGCTCTATGAAGGGATCGATCTCGGAAAAGAAGGAACAGTCGGGTTAATCACCTATATGAGAACGGATTCAACGAGAATCTCAAACACGGCGCAAGAAGAAGCATCATCCTTTATCGGCGAACAGTACGGTAAAGAATTTTTAGGAAGCAAAAGAAAGCCTGCCAAAAAGAACGAAAACGCCCAGGATGCCCACGAAGCGATCAGACCGACATCTGTGATGAGAAGGCCCGCTGATCTGAAGGCTGTATTGGGAAGAGATCAGCTCCGCCTTTACAAGCTGATCTGGGAACGCTTTGTCGCGAGCCAAATGGCTCCGGCCACACTTGATACGATGAGCGTTGACCTCGAAAACAACGGGTTGACATTTCGCGCAAACGGAAGTAAAGTCAAGTTTTCAGGCTTTATGAAAGTTTATGTTGAAGGCAAAGACGACCAGCTGGAAGAGAAGAACAAAATGCTCCCTGATTTGCAGGAAGGAGATACTGTTCTTTCAAAGGATATTGAACCAGAGCAGCACTTCACACAGCCGCCTCCGCGGTATACGGAAGCAAGGCTTGTCAAAACGCTCGAAGAGCTGGGGATCGGGCGTCCGTCCACATATGCCCCGACGGTTGACACCATTCAAAAACGGGGATATGTCGCCCTTGACAACAAACGCTTTATCCCGACGGAACTCGGTGAAATCGTGATGAAATCAATGATGGAATTTTTCCCTGAAATCATTAACATCGAGTTTACGGCCAAAATGGAAAAAGAACTTGACGATGTCGAAGACGGGAACGTCGAATGGGTGCAAATTATTCATTCCTTTTACAAGGATTTTGAGAAACGGTTGAAAAAAGCGGAAGCCGAGATGGAGAAGATCGAAATCGAACCCGAATACGCCGGAGTCGATTGTGAAGAATGCGGCCATCCGATGGTGTATAAAATGGGCCGTTACGGAAAATTCATGGCTTGCTCCAATTTTCCGGACTGCAGAAACACTAAGCCGATCGTCAAAGAGATCGGTGTCAAATGTCCATCCTGCAAAACCGGCAACATTGTCGAACGCAAATCGAAAAAACGCCGCATTTTTTACGGATGTGATCGCTATCCTGAATGCGAATTCGTATCCTGGGATAAACCGCTGGAACGAAAATGTCCGAAGTGTGAGGACATGCTTGTTGAGAAAAAGCTGAAAAAAGGCGTTCAGGTGCAATGCGTGGGTTGCGATTATAAGGAAGAACAACAAAAGTAGCGGTGAGCAGGGCTTTGCTCACCTTCTTTGTTGTGTTAAAAGAACAATTCAATTCATAATATTAGGAGATGTAAATATGAACCAAACAGTGAATGTCATCGGTGCAGGACTTGCCGGAAGCGAAGCGGCATGGCAGCTTGCCAAACGCGGAATCAATGTCCGATTATACGAAATGAGGCCTGTTAAACAAACGCCGGCACACCACACGGATAAATTCGCAGAGCTTGTCTGCAGCAACTCGCTTCGCGCCAATTCTTTAACGAATGCTGTAGGTGTATTAAAGGAAGAAATGCGGATTCTTGATTCTGCGATTATCGCAGCCGCGGATGAATGCTCAGTACCGGCCGGCGGAGCGCTTGCTGTTGACAGGCATGAATTTGCCGCAAATGTAACCGAAAAAGTAAAAAACCATCCGAATGTCACAGTTGTCAATGAGGAAGTCAAGGAAATTCCGGAAGGACCGACAATCATCGCCACAGGTCCGCTCACTTCTGAATCGCTTTCTGAGCAGCTGCGGGAGCTGACAGGCGAAGACTATCTGTATTTTTATGACGCCGCTGCCCCGATTGTTGAAAAGGACAGCCTTGACATGGATAAAGTCTATTTGAAATCCCGCTATGACAAAGGGGAGGCAGCGTATTTGAACTGTCCGATGACAGAAGAAGAGTTTGACAGGTTTTATGACGCCCTTGTGTCTGCGGAAACCGTTCCATTGAAAGAATTTGAAAAAGAAATCTTTTTTGAAGGCTGCATGCCGATCGAAGTCATGGCCAAGCGCGGCAAAAAAACGATGCTGTTCGGCCCGATGAAACCGGTAGGACTGGAAGATCCGAAAACAGGAAAGCGCCCATATGCGGTCGTCCAGCTGAGACAGGATGATGCCGCAGGCACTCTTTACAATATCGTCGGTTTTCAAACCCATCTGAAATGGGGGGATCAAAAGGAAGTCCTTCGTCTCATACCTGGATTGGAGCAGGCTGAAATCGTCCGCTACGGCGTTATGCACAGAAATACATTCATCAACTCGCCGAGCCTTTTACATGCAACCTACCAGTTTAAAAAGCGGAACGATCTGTTTTTCGCCGGACAGATGACAGGGGTTGAAGGCTATGTTGAATCAGCAGCTTCAGGTCTTGCTGCAGGAATCAATGCGGCCCGCCTTGTTTTAGGAAAAGAACCGGTTACGTTCCCAAATGAGACGGCAATCGGCAGCATGGCCCACTACATCACGGAAACGAACAAGAAAAACTTTCAGCCGATGAATGCGAATTTCGGTCTTTTCAAGGAATTAGGGGTTAAAATTAAAAACAAGCAGGAGCGGAATGAACAGTACGCTTCGCGCGCATTGGAAACAATTCGAAATATTGCGAAAACGATATAGTTATTCATTGCCAGATCAACTTGTTATGTGATAACATTTAGAAGCCCTTTTTGAAGAGGTGTAGTGATGGCAAATGTTAAGAATTTTTTAACTTTATTCATTGAATATTTACAAATAGAAAAGAATTATTCAAAATATACAATTGTGGGTTACATTTCTTCTATTGAAGAGTTTGAGCGCTTTTTACAAGCTCAGGGAATAAAGGGCTTTGAGGACACGACTTATACCGACGTGAGGATTTTCTTGACGGAAGCCCATGAAAAGGGGCTCACTCGCAGAACGATCAGCAAAAAGATCTCGGCTCTGCGAAGCTTCTATAAATTTTTGTTAAGGGAAAAACTGGTAAAAGAAAACCCGTTTCAGCTTGTCAGTCTTCCGAAGCAGGATAAACGGATTCCGCAGTTTTTATATGAAAGAGAACTTGAAGAACTGTTCGGGATTTCTGATTTGAGCACTCCGCTGGGACAAAGAAATCAGGCGCTGCTGGAGCTTCTGTATGCGACAGGCATGCGGGTGAGCGAACTTTGCAGTCTGAAGGAATCCGAAGTCGATCTGTTTTTGGATACGGTGCTTGTTCACGGGAAGGGCAAAAAGCAGAGGTATGTTCCATTCGGGTCTTTTGCCCGGGAGTCTTTGGATCTGTATTTTCAAAATGGAAGACGAATCCTTCAATCAAAAGCAAAAGAGCCCGTTCCTTTTGTCTTTTTGAATCAAAGGGGCGGGCCTTTAACCCCGAGGGGGGTCCGTTATATTTTGGGAGAGCTGGTCAAGAAGACATCGGGTACATTACATATTCATCCGCACATGCTCCGCCATACGTTTGCGACCCATTTATTAAATGAGGGGGCGGATCTCAGAAGCGTACAGGAACTGCTCGGACATTCGAATCTTTCTTCAACCCAGGTGTATACGCATGTATCTAAAGATATGCTCAGAAAGACGTATATGTCCCATCACCCTCGGGCACATAAAGGGAAATAAAGGAGGTTCTTTTATGTCATCATTTCACGCAACAACGATATTTGCCGTCCGCCACAACGGAAAAAGCGCGATGGCGGGAGACGGCCAGGTCACATTCGGGCAGGCCGTTGTCATGAAGCATACGGCAAGGAAAGTCAGAAAGCTGTTTAACGGAAAAGTGATTGCCGGCTTTGCGGGCTCTGTTGCGGACGCTTTCACACTATTTGAAATGTTTGAAGCCAAGCTTGAGGAGTACAACGGCAATCTGCAGCGGGCGGCTGTCGAGCTGGCGAAAGAGTGGCGCAGCGATAAAATTCTCAGAAAGCTTGAAGCGATGCTGATCGTCATGAATGCCGACAGCCTTCTGCTCGTTTCCGGAACAGGGGAAGTGATAGAACCCGATGACGGGATCCTCGCGATCGGCTCTGGAGGGAATTACGCTCTTGCTGCGGGCAGAGCGCTGAAACGTCATGCCGGCGGGCGGCTTGAAGCGAAAGAAATCGCCAGAGCCGCCCTTGAAACTGCGGGCGAAATTTGCGTATACACGAATGATCAGATCATTGTAGAAGAACTCGAATAGAAAGGATTTGAGGCAAATGGAAAAAAAGCCGCTGACTCCGAGGCAGATTGTCGAACGTCTTGACCAGTACATCATCGGCCAGCTCGATGCGAAAAAAGCGGTTGCCGTCGCTTTGCGAAACCGCTATAGAAGAAGTCTTCTTGATGAAAAGCTGCGCGAAGAAATCGTTCCGAAAAACATCCTGATGATGGGTCCGACAGGTGTGGGAAAAACCGAAATTGCCCGGCGGATCGCCAAACTCGTCGGCGCTCCGTTTGTGAAAATTGAAGCGACGAAGTTTACGGAAGTCGGCTATGTAGGAAGAGATGTTGAATCAATGGTCAGAGACCTTGTGGAAACATCTGTCCGCCTTGTCAAAGAAGAAAAAATGAACGAAGTGAAAACCATCGCTGAAGAAAACGCGAATAAACGGCTTGTGCGCCTGCTCGTCCCGGGAAGAAAAAAACAGTCCGGCGCGAAAAACCCGTTTGAAATGCTGTTCGGCGGAAATCAGGAGCAGGAGCATGACGCGGAAAGCCAGGAAGAATCCGATATTGAACACAGCAGAAAGCGGATCGCTCATCAGCTCGCCCTCGGCGAACTTGAGGACCACTACGTCACCGTCGAGGTTGAGGAACAGCAGCCGTCGATGTTTGATATGCTTCAAGGCTCGGGTATGGAACAGATGGGAATGAACATGCAGGATGCGCTCAGCAGCCTGATGCCGAAAAAGAAAAAGCGCCGCAAGCTCACGGTCAGGGAAGCGAGAAAAGTGCTGACAAATGAAGAAGCGGCAAAGCTTATCGACATGGATGAAGCGGCGCAGGAAGCTGTGTTAAGAGCTGAGCAATCAGGGATCATCTTCATCGATGAAATCGATAAAATCGCCAAAAAAAGCGGAGCATCTTCTTCAGCGGATGTCTCCAGGGAAGGTGTGCAGCGAGATATCCTGCCGATTGTCGAAGGCTCGACAGTCATGACCAAATACGGAGCGGTCAAAACAGACCACATGCTGTTCATTGCAGCAGGTGCATTCCATATGGCGAAGCCGTCAGATTTAATCCCTGAGCTCCAGGGCCGTTTCCCGATCAGGGTCGAATTGAAAAAGCTTAGCATCGATGATTTTGTCAAAATTTTAATTGAACCGGATAATGCCCTTTTGAAACAATACAAAGCTTTATTGCAGACGGAAGGTATATCTCTTGAATTTTCTGACGATGCTATTCGTAAGATTGCAGAAGTGGCATATCATGTCAATCAAGACACAGATAATATCGGGGCAAGAAGGCTCCATACCATTTTGGAACGCCTTTTGGAAGAACTGTCATTCGAGGCGCCGGATGTGACGATGGAAAAAGTCGTCATCACACCTCAGTATGTCGAAGAAAAGCTCGGTTCGATCGCCAAGAACAAGGATTTAAGCCAGTTTATTTTATAAAACAATTAAATAAGAGTAATTTAGGAGGATCATTTATTATGGCTTTATTACAAAAAACGAGAAAGATTAATGCAATGCTGCAAAACGCGGCAGGGAAGCCGGTTAATTTCAAAGAAATGGCCGAAACGCTTCGCGATGTGATCGATTCAAACATTTTCGTTGTCAGCCGGAGAGGAAAACTGCTCGGCTTCTCCATTAATCAGCAAATTGAAAACGACCGAATGAAAAAAATGCTTGAGGAGCGCCAATTTCCTGAAGATTATACGAAAAGCCTATTCAACATTCCGGAAACATCATCCAACCTGGACATCAACAGTGAATACACGGCATTCCCTGTAGAAAACCGCGACCTTTTCCAAGCGGGTCTGACGACCATCGTTCCGATTATCGGCGGAGGCGAGAGATTGGGAACCTTAATTCTTTCCCGTCTTCAGGAAAAGTTTGAAGATGACGATCTCATTCTTGCCGAATACGGGGCAACGGTTGTCGGAATGGAGATTCTGAGAGAGAAAGCCGAAGAAATCGAAGAGGAAGCCCGCAGCAAGGCAGTCGTACAAATGGCCATCAGCTCATTATCATACAGTGAGCTTGAAGCGATCGAACATATTTTTGAAGAACTTGACGGCAACGAAGGCCTTCTTGTTGCAAGCAAAATTGCCGACCGCGTCGGCATCACGCGCTCGGTTATCGTAAACGCACTCCGCAAGCTGGAAAGCGCGGGTGTCATCGAGTCGAGGTCACTGGGGATGAAGGGCACATATATAAAAGTCCTAAACAACAAATTCCTGATGGAATTAGAAAAATTAAAATCGCATTAAGCACTGGGAAAGCCGCAGAACGACATGTTCTGCGGCTTTTTTTATTTCATGTTTTTAAGTATATCGCTGTAGTTTTTTGAAAGGGAAGAAATAAGTTAATGACAGTAATGAAGCAATTCGTTAGTGAAACAGAAAATATATTGGTATAACTTTAAAAAAGGTAAACCGACTGTAACATTACATAGTTCTTATAATCTAGGTCAAAATACCTATTCGTAAAATAGATATATATTACGATTTTTTTTTACTCCCAGATCATAGACTTTAAGCCTATTATTTCTTACAATAGGCTTATGGTTTTTACAATTCTCGACAAGATTTTATGACAGATGGAAAGAGATTGGAGGTATTTGGCGTTGGATTTATTTTCAGGAACAATACATAGACTAGAGGGAGCCTTGGAACGAGCGAACGTTAAGCAAAAAGTCATAACCAATAATCTCGCCAATGTAGATACACCGAACTACAAGGCGAAAAAAGTGTCATTTAAAAACGTGCTGAATGAAGAGTCTTCCCGTCTTGATTCCATAAAAACAGACTATAGGCACATTGACTTTAAAGGCAATGAGTCAAATTATTCAGTTGTGTCGAGCAAACAGACATCATATCAACAGAACGGAAACAACGTCGACATTGACCAGGAAATGAGTGAAATGGCGAAAAACCAGATTCAATACCAGGCAGTGGTTGAGCGGATAAGCGGAAAATTCAACTCGCTCAAAACCGTAATTACGGGGGGTAAATGATGGGGGTATTCAATAGCATCAACATCTCAGCTTCGGCTTTGACTGCACAAAGAGTCAGAATGGATACCGTTTCTTCCAACTTGGCGAACATGGATACAACAAGAGCAAAACAGGTTGACGGAGAATGGCAGCCATACAGAAGAAAGCTCGTATCAACGGCTCCGAAAGGCGAATCTTTTTCATCCGTTCTTCAATCATCGATGAATGCGTCAAGCAGAGTGGGCGAGGGAGTGAAAGTGACAAAGATCAGCGAAGACCAAACACCGTTTAAACTCGTTTATGATCCCACACATCCCGACGCGAACGAAGACGGTTATGTTCAGATGCCAAATGTCGATCCTCTGAAAGAAATGGTCGACTTAATGAGCAGCACAAGGTCATATGAGGCGAACGTAACAGCGATGAATGCAACAAAAGGAATGCTCATGAAAGCATTAGAAATCGGAAAGTAGGGTGAAAACACTGATGATCAATGGAGTTTCTCCGTTTCAGGTGCAGTCCGCACAGGCGGCAACAACAAACGAAATCAAAACACAGCCGGCCGGTTCCGGTGATCAAGTCAGCTTTTCAAAGGTGCTGAAAGATTCTATCAATGCTTTGAACCAGTCTCAAAACGAATCTGATAAACTGACAAACGCGCTGGCGCTCGGCCAGGATGTCAATCTTGACGAAGTCATGGTCGCAGCTCAGAAGGCAAATGTTACACTAACCGCAGCGACAGAGTTCCGCAACAAAGCGGTCGAAGCTTATCAGGAAATCATGAGAATGCAAGTGTAAGGAAAGGAGTCTGAAAGCGAAGAGAATTAGTGTAACTACCGGGGGAGTAAGATGAATCGTACTTTATTGCAAATCAAAACGAAAATAACTGATTTTTGGAAAAATCGATCGAAGTGGCAGAAAATACTGATGATCAGCGTTTTTGCTGCAGCAGTCATTCTTTCTATCGTCATAGGTATTTTGGCCTCAACAAATAAGATGGTTCCGCTCTATAAGGATCTGTCAGCCGAAGAAGCGGGTCAAATTAAACAGGTCCTTGATGAAAAAGGAATACCTTCAGAAGTCGCATCCGACGGTTCCATCATCAAAGTTCCGGAAGAAAATGTCGATTCGCTGAAAGTGGATCTGGCCGCAGAAGGCCTTCCGAAAAGCGGAAGCATCGATTATTCGTTCTTTGGTGAAAATGCCGGCTTTGGGATGACAGACAACGAGTTTGATGTTTTGAAAGTGAAAGCGACCCAAACCGAGCTGACAAATCTCATCAAAGGCATCGACGGCATTAAAGATGCAAAAGTCATGATCAACCTTCCGAAGGATTCCGTTTTTGTCGGAGAAGAAAAGCCGGAAGCTTCTGCTTCAATCGTCCTTCAAGTCAAACCGGGCCATACGCTTGACCAAAGTGAAATCAACGGCCTGTATCACCTCGTATCGAAAAGTGTGCCAAATCTTGATCAGAAAAATATCGTGATTATGGATCAAAATTCGAACTACTATGATCAAAACAGCGAGGGCATCGGCAATTCGTCCGGAAATTCCTACGCTTCACAGCGCGAGGTCAAAGCGCAGATCGAAAAAGATCTTCAAAGACAGGTTCAAAGCCTGTTGGGCACGATGATGGGGCAGGATAAAGTCGCGGTATCCGTCACGACGGACATCGACTTTACGCAGGAAAAACGAACAGAAGACCTGGTTGAACCCGTCGACAAAGAAAATATGGAAGGCATCGTCGTAAGCTCGGAAAAAATCAGCGAAACGTACTCCGGAAACGGGGCACAGGCAGGCGGAGTCAACGGCACCGGTGACGAAGACGTCACAAATTACGCCGAAACGGAAGACGGCAATAATAACGGAGATTATGAAAAAAGCGAAGACCGTCTCAATTATGAAGTCAACCGGATTCATAAAGAAATCGCAGAAAGCCCGTATAAAGTCAGGGATTTAGGGATTCAAGTGTTAGTCGAACCGCCAAATGCGAAAAACCCGGCTTCTTTGACACAAGAGAGACAGGACGATATTAAAAACATTCTGTCTACGATCGTCCGGACATCGCTTGACAAGTCGGAGAATGAACAGCTCACAGACGAAGATCTGCAAAGCAAAATCGTCGTTTCTGTTTCATCGTTTGACGGCAAACAGACAATGGACACGGAAGAGGCGACAGGCGGCATACCGCTTTGGGCTTATATTGCAGGCGGAGCCGGTCTGGTTGCGGCGATCGGCCTTATCATCTGGCTCATCAGACGGCGCAAAAATGCTGATGAAGAGTATGAGGAAGAATGGTATGAAACGCCTCAGGAACCGATCAGAGTGGCAGATGTAAACAATGAGAAAGAGACGGAAGAAAGCGTCAGACGTAAACAGCTTGAAAAAATGGCGAAAGACAAGCCTGAAGAATTCGCCAAATTACTGCGCAGTTGGCTGACTGAGGATTAGGAGGAGTATTGAAATGGCAAAAATGAAACAAGACAGGCTAACAGGCAAACAAAAAGCGGCCATTCTCATGATATCCTTAGGACTTGATGTGTCAGCTTCGGTATACAAGCATTTAACAGATGAAGAGATTGAAAGACTGACGCTTGAAATCTCAAATGTCAGATCTGTATCTCCTGAGAAAAAAGATGAAATCATCCAAGAATTTCATGAAACGGCTATTGCTCAGGAATATATTTCCCAAGGCGGTATTCACTACGCTAAGCAGGTGCTCGATAAAGCGCTTGGCGAAGACAAAGCGGCCAGCATCATCAACCGGCTGACATCGTCGCTTCAAGTCAGGCCGTTTGATTTTGCCAGAAAAGCCGATCCCGAGCAAATTCTGAATTTTATCCAGCATGAGCATCCGCAAACGATCGCGCTGATCCTATCCTACCTGGACCCTGTACAATCCGGACAGATTTTATCAGAACTGAACCAGGATGTGCAGGCGGAGGTGGCGAGGCGGATTGCTGTGATGGACCGGACTTCGCCGGAAATCATCAATGAAGTCGAACAAATTTTAGAACAGAAGCTCTCATCCACCTTCACTCAAGATTACACACAGACCGGCGGCATAGAAGCCGTGGTTGAAGTGTTGAACGGTGTTGACAGGGGAACGGAGAAAACGATTCTCGACGCCCTCGAGATTCAGGATCCGGAACTGGCGGATGAAATCAAGAAACGGATGTTTGTCTTTGAAGATATTGTTACGCTTGATAACCGTGCGATTCAGAGGGTTATCCGCGATGTTGAAAACGACGATCTGCTCCTGTCCCTGAAAGTGGCCAGCGAAGAGGTCAAAGACATTGTCTTCAGCAACATGTCACAGCGTATGGCTGAGACATTTAAGGAAGAAATGGAATTCATGGGACCTGTTCGTCTCCGTGATGTTGAAGAAGCACAGTCCAGAATCGTAAGCGTCATCCGCAGACTTGAAGAAGCGGGTGAGATCGTCATCGCCAGGGGCGGAGGAGATGATATCATTGTCTAAAATTATTAAACAACGATTATCATCGGTCCCGGAACAGAAAAGGCGGACGATTACGTTAAAGGAAGTCAAACGCCCTGTAAACGAGGCTGACCTTGCCGCCGCCGAACCCGATCCGGAACTCCTTCTTCATCATGCCCGGCAGGAAGCAAGCAAAATATATGAAAAGGCGAACGCCGAACATGAACAAATCCGCAGGCAGATTGAAGAGGAAAGAGCCGGCTGGGAGGCAGAGCGGGAAGCCTTGATTGAACAAGCGAAAAAAGAAGGCTTTGAGGCGGGGCTCGAAATGGGAAAACAAGAGGCGCAAAAAGCTTATGAATCCTATTTGGAAGAAGCCAATGCCATCGTCAGGGCAGCAAGGCGGGACTACGAAGAAAAAATTGAGCAATCTGCAGAAGAAATCGTCACGCTTGCCGTTTCTCTGGCCAAAAAAGTATGGAATCAAAAGCCCGATGACAAGGAAGCTTTCACCGACCTTGTCAAACAGGTGCTGTCCGAAATGAAAGAGTTTGATGACATTTCGATTTATGTCGACCCGGACTATTACACAGAAGTTCAAAGCCATAAAAACGAACTCGATGCGCTTCTTCAATACGGTTCCCATCTCGCGATTTATGCCGATGATAAAGCGGCAAAAGGGACCTGCTACGTAGAAACGGCCTTCGGAAGAGTCGATGCAAGCATCGATACGCAATTGGAGCAGCTGAAACAGAAACTGAACACGCTGCTTGAAACGGCGGGTGAAAGCCGGTGAAGCTCATGCCTTTGCTTGAAGCAATCGAAACGGCCGATTCATACAAACGCTACGGAAAAGTCAAACAGGCCGTCGGCTTAATGATCGAATCAAAGGGGCCGGAATGCTCGATCGGCGACGTCTGCAAGATCTATACAAAAGGAGACGGACCGAAAGCCATAAAAGCTGAAGTTGTCGGGTTCAAGGATCAAAACATACTTCTCATGCCATATCTTGAAGCATCAAACATCGCTCCCGGCAGCATTGTCGAAGCGACCGGCGAATCATTAAAGGTCAAGGTCGGCTCCGGGCTGATCGGCCAGGTTGTCGATGCATTCGGCACCCCGCTCGACGGAAGCGCCTTGCCGAAAGGTCTGGCACCTGTTTCAACAGACCAGGCTCCGCCAAATCCGATGAAACGGCCGCCGATCAGAGAAAAAATGGCGGTTGGCGTCAGATCGATTGACAGTCTTTTGACCGTCGGCAAGGGACAGCGCGTCGGCATCTTCGCAGGAAGCGGCGTCGGAAAAAGCACCCTGATGGGAATGATTGCAAGGCAGACGGCTGCGGACCTGAATGTGATCGCCCTTGTAGGAGAGCGGGGCCGGGAAGTCAGGGAGTTTATTGAAAAAGACCTTGGAGAAGAAGGATTGAAGCGTTCGATCGTCGTTGTGGCGACTTCTGACCAGCCCGCACTCATGAGGCTGAAAGCGGCATATACCGCAACGGCAATCGCCGAGTATTTCCGCGACAAAGGGCAAAACGTCATGTTTATGATGGATTCGGTGACAAGGGTCGCCATGGCTCAGAGAGAGATCGGCTTAGCCACGGGCGAACCGCCGACGACGAAAGGTTATACGCCTTCGGTGTTCGCTATTTTACCTAAGCTCTTAGAGAGAACAGGGACGACCGAAAAGGGATCGATCACGGCTTTTTATACAGTTCTTGTCGATGGTGACGACATGAACGAACCGATCGCCGACACCGTCAGAGGGATTTTGGACGGCCATATCGTCCTTGACCGGAATCTGGCGAATAAAGGCCAGTTTCCTGCAGTGAATATTTTAAAAAGCATCAGCAGGGTCATGGCCAACATCGCTGAAAAGGATCACATCAGAGCGGCGAACCGATTCAGGGAGCTGCTGTCAACCTATCAAAATTCGGAGGATCTCATCAACATAGGCGCCTATAAAAAAGGATCTTCCCGCGATATTGATGAAGCCATACAGTTTTATCCAAAGCTGATCAGCTTTCTGAAGCAGGAAGTCGATGAAGCGGCATCCCAGGAAGACAGCATCTCCTTATTAAAGAGTCTTTTAGGAAGTGAGGATTAGGAATGGCTTATTCATTTAAATTTCAAAAGCTGTTGGAGCTTAAAGAAAATGAAAAAGACCAATCATTCGCTGAATATCAACATTCTGTCTCCGAATTTGAAAAGGTAGCGGAAAAGCTCTATGAAAGCATGAACCAAAAGGAAACGCTTGAGAAAAACAAAGAAATCAAGCTGCAGACAGGGATGAGCGTTCAGGAAATGAGACATTATCAGCAGTTTGTCACAAATCTAGAAACGACCATTTACCATTATCAAAAGCTTGTGATGATGAAGCGAAACGAAATGTATGAGAAGCAAAACGATTTGACGGAAAAAAACATTGAACTTAAAAAATTTGAAAAAATGAAAGAAAAACAGTTTGAAATGTATGCAATACAAAACAAAGCAAATGAATTGAAAGAAATGGACGACATCTCCATTGCCCAATTCATGAGTCAAGGAAACCAGGGGTAAAAAGCGATGGCCGAAGAAAAAAAAGCCGGTAAATTTCAGACGTTTTTGTTTGTCGTCGTCATTCCGCTCATCTTTTTAGTCGTTGTAGGGTTCGTCGGGATGTGGCTCTTGGGAGTGAACGTCCAGGATGTGGCCTCCAAAATTCCGGTCGTAAAAGAGCTTGTTAAAAGCGACGATGGGAATAAGGAGAAAGACAGCGCGGCAAAGCAGAAGGAAAATAAAGAGGAAAAGCTCCAAAAGACGATTGATGAACAAAAAAGCGAAATTCAAACATTGACAAGCGACTTGAAAACGAGCGATGAAGAGATCAAACGGCTCAAACAAAAGATCAGCTCGCTGGAAAAAACGGAGAAAGACGCAGCCGAAGATGATAAAAACAGCGCTGATGACCAAAAGGACAGCAAGGTCGTCAAAATCTATCAGAGCATGCCGAGCAATAAAGCTGCAAAGATATTAACCGAATTAAAAGAGCAGGAAGCCATAAAGATTTTAGACGCATTAAACAAAAAGCAAGTGACGGAAATTCTCTCAAAAATGGCTCCTGATAAAGCGGCTCTCTTCACCGAGAAGCTTGCGGAAAATGAAGAAAAAAATGAAGGGGGGGAATAGATTGAAGCTTCTTGATATGCTCTCTTTTAATGCCGCGCCGAAGGCGGATGCCGCATCTGCACAATCAGCAAGGCAGCCATTGGCAGGAACCATCTTTCAAAATGTGTTGCAGAAAGAAAACGGGAGCCTTTCCGCAAGTGAAAATGGAGGAGAAACGTCTTCAGGTAGTCAATTGGAACAGCTGTTACAGGAGCTTGAAAACTGGCTTTCACAAAAGACAGATGGCGCTCTGGACGAAGAATCGCTCAGTTCCCTTCCTCCGCACGGCGGCGTGACCGCTTCCGAAGAGGAGCTGGCAGCTGTCGAACAGCTTTTACATAAAATAAAGACACTGCTTGAGAACACCGGTGAAACAGACGAGGCCGAAGCGGCATTACCCGGCGAGGAAAAACCTGAAACAATAGAGCTTAAGTTGCCTGACAGCCATGTGCTGCACCAAGTTCAGCATCTGCTTACTCAGATCATCCAGGACAACCAGCCGTCGCAAAAAACAGCACTTGTGGCCGACATCGTTGAAAAGGCGCCGGAGTTTCTTGCCATCCTGCAGTCAAAACCGGGTTCGGAAGAGCTCGTCGGCAAGCTCAAACGCCAGTTTTTCACAACAGATCCGGCTCAGTCAAAGGTCCTGTCCATGTCAAGCGCTGAACTGAAAGGTCTGAAAAGCATTATGGAGCAGATGATGTCCGCAAACTCTGAAACGGGGCAAAAAGATTGGAAGCTGGCCGAAAGTGAGCTGAAAGCGATGCTGATGGGCAAAAAAACCGACGCTCCGCAAGCGGATCAGCGGTTGTCGTTCATGGTTAAAGCGAAAGACGTCCAAGCGGATGAAAAAGCGGTTATCCGCGATCAGCCGGTCCATTCAAACGGACTACTCAGCAGCCAGCACCGGACAAGCCAGACCTTGCTTCAGGGGCTGCAAATGACACAGACTGCTGATGAAGCATCTCAATCTCAGCCGAAAAGTGTTTCAGAGCAAATTTTAAGCTCGTGGAAACAAATGAAGTTTACCCCGTTCGGGAGATCGACCGGCAGTTTTACGATCCGTCTGAATCCTGAAAATCTTGGTTTTATCACGATTAAACTGGTCAAACAGCACGGGATGTTTTCCAGCAAAATCATCGCCTCAACCGATTCAGCGAAAGAGCTTTTGGAACACAATCTCTCGCATCTCAAACAGGCGCTGCCAAACATGTCGGTGCACATCGACCGCTTTGCCGTGGCACACCAAAGCGCGGATCAGACCTTCGGACAGCCGGCTGATGATCAAAAAGGTCAGCAGCAGCAGAAGCAAGATCAGCAGAAAAGCCAAGATAACGAAGATTTCAGAGAGTTTTTGGATGAGTTAATCGAAACCCCGAGCCAGGATAACGAGGAGGAGATCTAATGTCTGAAACAGCGGTTGATGCTAGAACTCAGGTCAGCAGTACAATTGCAAATTCGACGTCGTCCAGTTCCAAAAAAACGACGGAATCATCAATCGGAACCAGTTTGGACAAGGATGCTTTTTTACAGCTTTTGGTCACGCAATTGCAAAATCAAGACCCGACAAATCCGATGGATGACCGCGAATTTATCTCGCAGATGGCGACTTTTTCAAGCCTTGAGCAGCTGACAAATTTAAACTCAACGATGTCAACGTTCGTCGGGCTTCAAGATCCGATGTCCATGTATGTCGGCTGGATTGGCAAAGAAGTCACATTTGAAGGTGACAGCCACGAGGAAAAAACAGCGCTTGTTCAATCTGTCAAAAGTTCTGACGGGCAATACGTGCTCGTGCTTGACGACGGAACCGAAGTCAGCCCATGGAATGTGACAGCGGTAGGAAGTTCTGACAAATAAAAACAAAGTATACAGGGAGGAATAATCATGTTACGTTCACTATACTCAGGAATCAGCGGGATGAAAAACTTTCAAACAAAGCTTGATGTCATCGCCAACAACATCTCTAACATCAATACTTATGGGTATAAGAAAAGCAGGGTTACATTTAAAGATATTGTCAGTCAGGAGCTTTCAGGAGCGACTGCTTCGACTGCGAACAGAGGCTCTGTGAACGGCCAGCAAATCGGGCTCGGTTCCACGATCGGATCGATTGATGTCATTCATACAAATGCCGCACCTGCAACAACAGGCCGCAAACTTGACTTGGCGATTACCAAGGACGGCTACTTCCGCGTCGGAACAGGGGATGAGACGTACTATACAAGATACGGCAACTTCACATTGACTGATCAAGGCGATTTGACGACTGCAGATGGATTGTTCGTATTGACAGCAGACGATCAGAAAATCAATATCCCGCCTGATGAGGCTAAATCATTTAGCATCGGAACCGACGGAACGGTGACTTATGTCGATCAGAATAACAACAACGTGACAGCCGGACAGATTTCTTTGGCGACGTTCAGCAATGCGTCAGGGTTGACTAAAGCGGGCGACAACTTATACCGCGAAAGCTTGAGCTCCGGAGCTCCGCAAATCGTTGCGCCGGGGGAAGGCACATCAGGCGAACTGCAAACAAGTGCGCTTGAAATGTCAAACGTTGACCTTTCAGAAGAATTTTCCGAAATGATTATTTCACAGCGCGGTTTTCAATCCAATGCGAAAATCATTACAACCTCTGATGAAATTCTTCAGGAACTTGTGAATCTGAAGCGATAAGGAGGGAGAGGGCGCCTCTCTGACGGCGCCTTTCAATAAACCATGATCAAAGTGACGCGATTAAACGGACAGCCCTTTATTCTGAATGCGATTTTTATTGAACAAATTGAATGTTTTCCGGATACGACCATCACCTTGTCAAACGGAAAAAAATTTGTTGTCAAAGAAGACGAAGATACCGTTGTAGAAAACATTGTCTCTTTCTATCAAAAAATCCAAATACTTTCTTGTGACCAAAGAATTGAGGAATCTGAATGAATAAAAAACTTCTAGGAATCATGCTGATTATTATTTTGACCATCACTGTGCTGGGAGCCGTTGCTTTCTTTGTCATCAAAGGAAACGCAAGCGGAAAGGATGAAAAGCAGGAACCATCGATCGATGAAGTGGTGGAATCTTCAGTGGAAATCGATGAAATCACCACGAACTTAAAATCTGACAATGTTGTCCGCCTGTCCATCAAGCTTGAAGCCGATTCCAAAAAGGCAAAGGAAGAGCTTGAAAAACGGGATTTCCAAATCAAAGATACGGTGATCTCCCTTTTGGCGAATACAAATGCGGATGACCTTGAAGGAACAAAAGGAAAAGAGCATTTTAAAGAAAAGCTCAAACAAAAAATGAACTCGGAATATATGAAAGAGGGCAAAGTGAAAGAAGTATACATTACCTCCTTTAATCTGCAGTAGGAAAGAGATTTGACAGAACCATGGAGGTGAAAATCAGATGGCAGGAGAAGTGCTCTCCCAAAATGAAATCGATGCATTGCTGTCAGCGATATCGACCGGAGAAATGGATGCCGATGAGCTGAAGAAAGAAGAGGCCGCCAAAAAAGTCAAAGTATATGATTTTAAACGGGCCCTCCGCTTTTCGAAGGATCAGATCCGCAGTCTGACGAGGATTCATGATAACTTTGCAAGGCTTTTAACGACCTACTTTTCGGCGCAGCTGAGAACCTATATCCAGATTTCCGTCAGCTCGGTTGATCAGGTCCCTTACGAGGAGTTCATCAGATCGATTCCAAACATGACGATCCTCAATCTTTTTGAGGTTCATCCTCTTGAAGGAAGGATCATGATGGAGATCAACCCGACCATCGCCTATGCGATGATGGACCGGGTGATGGGCGGGATCGGAACGAGTCATAACAAAATCGACAACATGACGGAAATCGAGACGAAGATCATGTCCAATTTGTTTGAAAGCTGCCTCACGAATTATAAAGATGCGTGGGAGTCGATTGCGGAAATTGAGCCGGAAATGTCCGATTTTGAAGTGAATCCGCAGTTTGTGCAAATGGTCTCGCCTAATGAGACGGTCGTTGTCATTTCGCTGAATACACAAATTGGAGATATTAGCGGGGTCATCAACCTGTGTATCCCGCATGTCGTTCTTGAACCGATCATTCCGAAGCTTTCCGTCCATTATTGGATGCAATCAGACAGAATTGAACCAAAGCCGGAGGAAACAAAGTCGATTGAAAAGCGGATCATGACGGCCCGGATCCCAATTGTCGCAGAACTCGGATCATCGGAACTAACCATTGAAGAGTTTTTGAGTTTAGAAATTGGAGATTGTATCACTTTGGACAAATCAGTAGCAGAACCTCTTACTGTTTTGGTCGGAGATAAACCGAAATTTCTAGGACAAGCCGGCCGAATGAATCGAAAAACTGCGATTCAAATTCTAGATCACGACATAAGAGGTGAAGAATATGGAGAATAACAATAAGTTATCACAGGATGAAATTGATGCGCTGCTTAAAGGCGGCGATGACAATAATGGGGAGCAGCCGGAATCAGGATTGTCCCTGATGGAACAAGATACGATCGGGGAAATCGGAAATATTTCCTTTGGGAGCTCTGCAACAGCTTTGTCCACTTTGTTGAACCAAAAAGTCGAAATCACGACACCGACCGTATCGGTGATCGAAAAAAGCCATTTGAACGATGAGTTTCCGCACCCCTATGTATCGATCGGTGTGAGCTATACGGAAGGCTTTTCAGGCAACAATCTTCTCGTCATCAAACAGGAAGACGCAGCCGTCATCGCCGACTTGATGATGGGCGGAGACGGGGCGAATGCTGATCCGTCTCTTGGCGAGATTCATTTAAGCGCCGTCCAGGAAGCGATGAACCAAATGATGGGCTCAGCGGCGACTTCGATGTCAACCGTGTTCAGCAAGAAGATTGATATTTCGCCGCCTGAGGTTGATCTTCTTGATGTAAAGGAAGGGGAAGGAACAGACCATATTCCTAAAGAGGATCCACTTGTCAAAGTATCCTTCAGATTGAAAGTCGGAGATCTGATTGACTCGCACATTATGCAGCTTTATCCGCTCACCTTTGCAAAAGATCTGATTGACGAATTGACGAATCAGGAAAGCGGTGAGCAGCCTGTAGAGGAACAGGTAGTGCCGGAGCAGGCACCGCCTGTACAGGATTCAGCCGCGCCTCAGCCTTCGCCGGCTCCGAAAAAAGAACCCGCTCCTAAACGGCAGGGTACGGCGAAAGTATCCGAACCTGTTCAGGTCACACCGGCTGAGTTTGCTTCATTTGATTCCCAGCCTGAAGCACAGCCGCACCTCAACAACCTTGACATGCTCATGGACATTCCTTTATCCGTGACGGTCGAGCTTGGCAGAACAAGCCGCAGCGTCAAAGAGGTGCTGGAGCTGTCAACCGGCAGCATCATTGAGCTTGACAAGCTGGCCGGAGAACCGGTTGACATCCTCGTCAACCAGCGTGTTGTCGCCAAAGGGGAAGTCGTTGTCATCGATGAGAACTTCGGTGTCAGGGTGACAGACATTTTAAGTCAGGCGGAACGAATCAATAAATTAAGATAACAACAGATTGAATGAAGGAGAGATTAAGATGGCTTACAAGATTTTAGTAGTTGATGATGCAGCATTTATGAGAATGATGATTAAAGATATTTTGGTGAAAAACGGGTTTGAAGTGGTCGCCGAAGCTCAAGACGGAGCGCAGGCCGTAGAAAAATATAAAGAGCATACGCCGGATTTGGTGACAATGGATATCACCATGCCGGAAAAAGACGGAATCACCGCTCTGAAAGAAATCAAGGAAATCGATCCTCAGGCAAAAATCATCATGTGTTCTGCAATGGGTCAGCAATCAATGGTTATCGACGCCATCCAGGCGGGGGCGAAAGACTTTATCGTCAAACCGTTCCAGGCTGACCGCGTGATGGAAGCGATCAATAAAACGCTGAGCTAAAGGGTGTACAACTTGTTGAAGAAATCTTTTATTATCACAGCCGGCATTTGCCTTCTGCTTTGTTTCGCAATGCCTCATCCTTTCGCTTTTGCCGAGGAGTCCGGCGATCAGACGGTTGATCAGCTGTTTAAGAAAGATGCAGGCGAACTCAAGGAAAAAGACAAAACAGAGCAAAAAAGCAGCGATTCCAAGAAGGAAGAGGCGGAGAGCAATCCCCCGTCTCCTTCCGTTTCCATATTTGATTTTGTCAAAATGATCGGCGCCCTGCTGTTCGTGATTTTTCTGATTTACGCTCTGGTTAGGTTTGTGAACAAACGAAACCGCCTGTTAAAACCTTTTCAGCATGTCGAAAACATCGGCGGCACTTCACTCGGGCAAAACAAATCCGTACAGCTCGTAAAAGTAGGAAACAGGGTGCTTGTCGTCGGCGTCGGGGAAAATATTCAGCTTTTAAAAGAGATCGATGATGAAAAGGAATGCGAAGACATCCTCAAACAGCACGAGGCTGCGATGAACAGCAAGATTGAATGGCAGAAATGGGTGGAGCAAGTCAAAGTTCCGGGCGTGCAAAAAAAAGGTGTCAAAGCTTCTTTTTCTGAATCATTAAAAGCGCAGCTTGCGGAATTGAAACAAAATCATGCAAAAGGCAGAAAGAAAGGCCAAAATCAACATGAATGAGTTTATTGATCTATTTAATTCAAGCGATGCGGCAAATGTCAGCACAAGCGTCAAGCTCTTGCTGCTTTTAACAGTATTTTCGATCGCTCCGGGCATCTTGATTCTGATGACGTGTTTTACAAGGATTGTCATCGTGCTTTCCTTTGTGCGGACATCGCTGGCGACGCAGTCGATGCCGCCAAACCAGGTGCTGATCGGACTTGCGTTATTTTTAACGTTTTTCATTATGGGGCCGACGTTTTCAGAAATAAACAAAGAAGCGCTGACCCCTTTAATGGACAACAAAATTACGTTGGATGAAGCGTACACGAAAGCTGAAGCTCCGATTAAACAATTTATGAGCAAGCATACGAGGCAGAAGGATTTGGCTTTGTTTATGAATTATGCCAATAAGAAAACGCCTGAAAAGGTTGAAGATATTCCGCTTTCAACGTTGGTTCCCGCGTTTGTCATCTCAGAATTGAAGACCGCGTTTCAAATGGGATTTATGATTTTTATTCCGTTTCTGGTAATCGATATGGTCGTGGCCAGTGTTTTGATGTCAATGGGGATGATGATGCTTCCGCCAGTCATGATTTCGCTGCCGTTTAAGATATTGCTTTTTGTCCTTGTGGACGGCTGGTATTTAATCGTTAAATCATTGCTGCAAAGCTTTTAGAGTAGGTGCTAAACATGAATTCAGAATTTGTTATATCGATAGCTGAAAAAGCGGTATACGTGACATTGCTCATCAGCGGGCCGCTGCTTGTGCTCGCTCTGGCGGTAGGGCTGATCGTCAGTATTTTTCAGGCAACGACTCAAATACAGGAACAGACTCTTGCATTTATACCGAAAATTGTCGCCGTCTTGGTGGGGCTCGTCATTTTTGGACCGTGGATGCTGTCGACGATTTTGTCTTTTGCGACCGAGCTGTTCTCCAATTTAAATCGTTTTGCAGGGTAGTTTTCAGATGATGTCAATTATTGAATCATTTCCAGCCTTTTTACTTGTGTTTGTCAGAGTGTCTGCCTTTTATGTCACGGTGCCTCTATTTTCTTATCGGACAATTCCGGCCGTTCATAAAATAGGTTTTGCATTTTTTCTGGCGATTGTCAGTTTCAGTACGATTGAAAAGCCTCCCCAGCTAGATATTGACGCATTTTTTATGCTTTTGATCATGAAGGAGGCGCTTGTCGGACTTCTGCTCGGCCTGATTGCCTACATGATGATTTCCGCCGTTCAAATCGCCGGATCATTCATTGATTTTCAAATGGGATTCGCCGTGGCAAATGTCATCGATCCGCAGACAGGAGCGCAAAGCCCTCTGGTCGGCCAGTTTTTGTATACGCTGGCCCTGCTTTTCATGCTGAGCCTGAATGCGCACCATCTGCTGCTTGACGGGATTTACTACAGTTATCAATACATCCCGGTCGACCGTCTGGCGTTGGGATTTGGGGATGAAGCATTCCCGGAGTTTATCGCGAAAAGCTTCAACACGATGTTCATTACGGCTTTTCAATTGGCTGCACCTGTTGTCGCCTGTTTGTTTTTAGTCGATCTGGCACTCGGAATTGTCGCAAGAACGGTGCCGCAGCTGAACGTATTTGTCGTCGGTCTTCCTTTGAAAATCGCGGTCACCTTTATCATGCTCATCATCTTTATGTCCGTCATGTTCAGCATGATTCAGCACGTATTTGAGTTTGCCATTCGGACGATGAGAGATCTATTAAGTTTGCTTGGGGTGGCATGATGAAGCTGACGTTGGATTTGCAATTTTTTGCAGGGGAAAAAACAGAAAAAGCGACGCCGAAAAAACGGCGCGAGACGAGAAAAAAAGGACAGGTTGCCAAAAGCGCGGATGTCAATACAGCGGTCACACTCCTGATCGTCTTTATGTCCTTCTTATTTATCGGTCCGCTGATGAGAGACCGCTTGCTCGGCCTGATTGAGAGGTTTTTTAGAGACATGCTCACCATGAAGCTTACGGCCGGCAATATACCGGGGCTATTTACGGAGCTGGCGCTGGAAGCAGGCCTTCTCATGGCTCCGGTCATGCTGACGGCTCTCATCTCAGGCGTTTTAAGCAACTATTTGCAAGTCGGGTTTTTATTTGCACCGGAAGCGGTGAAGCCCGATTTGAAAAAGCTCGATCCGCTCAAAGGGTTTAAGCGGATCTACAGCATCAGGGCGATCGTAGAACTATTAAAATCCATTTTGAAAATCGCCGTCGTCGGCAGTGTGACATTCGCCGTTTTGTGGCTGAACTTTGACAAGATTCTCAGAATCCCGCTTTTGTCACCGGGGGAGACATTGTCATATGTCGGCTGGCTCACCTTTTTAATGGGCGTTTCGGCAGCGGTGGCGCTGATTTTTCTCGCACTGCTCGATTATCTCTATCAGAAGTTTGATTATGAGAAAAACATTCGAATGTCCAAACAGGATATTAAAGATGAGTATAAAAAAACGGAAGGCGATCCGCTGATTAAATCCAAGATTAAGCAAAAACAAAAAGAAATGGCGATGCGCCGCATGATGCAGGAGGTTCCGAAGGCCGACGTCATCATTACGAACCCGACCCACTACGCCATCGCCCTTAAATATGACGAAGGCAAAATGGATGCGCCGTTTATCATCGCAAAAGGCGTCGACCTCATGGCGCAGAAAATCAAGCAGATTGCCAAAGAGCATGACGTCATGATGGTCGAGAACAGACCGCTGGCGAGAGCCCTCTATGATCAGGTGGAAATTGATCAGGCCGTTCCCGAGGAATTTTTTAAGGCCGTTGCTGAAATCCTGGCCTATGTATATAAAACAAAGCAAAAAATCTAGTGAATTTTTTAGTTTTAAAAGGAGAGAAACAGCATGTCTGCAAGAGATTTATCTATTTTATCCGGCGTTGTCCTCATCGTGGCAATGCTTATCATTCCCTTTCCAACATGGATGTTAAGCATTTTAATTATCGTTAATATTTCTCTTGCGTTAATCGTGCTTCTCACCACAATGAACATGCAAGAACCGCTGCAATTTTCGATTTTTCCTTCTTTATTGCTGCTGCTTACCCTGTTTCGTTTAGGGCTGAACGTATCGACAACCCGTTCGATTTTGTCGAACGGTGATGCCGGGAAAGTCGTCGAAACATTCGGGTCTTTCGTCGTCGGCGGCAATGTTTTAGTCGGTCTCGTCGTTTTCATCATCTTGATCATCATCCAATTCATCGTCATTACAAAAGGGGCCGAGCGGGTTTCCGAAGTTGCTGCGAGATTTACGCTCGATGCCATGCCGGGAAAACAGATGAGCATCGATGCCGATCTGAACGCCGGTATGGTGACCGAACAGGAAGCGAAAGTCCGCCGGGAAAAAGTGGCCCGGGAAGCGGATTTCTACGGAGCGATGGACGGTGCCAGCAAATTCGTCAAAGGGGATGCGATCGCCGGGATCATCATCGTTCTCATCAACGTCCTTTTCGGGATCATCATCGGCATGCTGCAGAAACAGATGAGCATACAGGATGCTGCATCACATTTTACGCTCTTGTCCGTTGGGGATGGAATCGTATCACAGCTCCCCGCGCTTCTGATCTCAACAGCGACGGGTATCGTCGTCACAAGGGCTGCATCAGAAGGGAATCTTGGCCACGATATTACAGGCCAGCTGTTTGCTTATCCGAAGCTCTTGTATGTCACAGCCGGAACGATTTTCTTATTGGGTCTGTTCACACCGATCGGCATTCTGCTGACCGGGCCTTTGGCACTCCTCCTCGCGTTTGGCGCCTACATGCTTTCTAAAGCCGGAGATGAAAAGGAAAAAGAGGAAGATATCTTAGAGGAAGAAGCGGAAGTGGATGAATTGAAAAGTCCGGAAAGCGTCGTTCATCTGCTTGATATCGATCCGATCGAATTTGAATTCGGCTACGGACTGATCCCTCTCGCAGATACGAATCAAGGCGGGGATCTTTTGGACCGAATCGTGATGATCAGGCGGCAGCTCGCCATCGAGCTCGGTCTCGTGATTCCGGTCGTCAGGATCAGGGACAACATCGCCCTGCAGCCGAATGAGTACAGGCTGAAAATCAAAGGAAACGAAGCAGCCAAAGGCGAGCTTCTCCTCGATCACTTTTTGGCGATGTCGCCGACTGGTGAGGATGATCAAATCGAAGGGATTGATACGGTTGAGCCATCCTTTGGGCTTCCGGCTAAGTGGATTTCCGAATCTCAAAAAGATCAGGCTGAAATGCTCGGGTACACGGTCGTTGATCCGGCTTCAGTCGTGTCGACACATATTACCGAACAAGTGAAAAAGCACGCCCATGAACTGATTGGCAGACAGGAAACAAAGCAGCTGATCGACCATTTGAAAGAGTCGTATCCTGTTTTGGTCGAAGAAGTGACGCCGAACCCGCTGTCTGTCGGTGATATTCAAAAAGTACTGGCTAAACTGCTCAAAGAAAAAGTGTCCATCCGCAATCTGGTGACGATTTTTGAAACCTTGGCGGACTATGGAAAGCTGACGACAGATTCAGACATGCTGACAGAGTATGCAAGGCAGTCTCTTGCCAAGCAGATCACAGCCCAATATGCAAAGGAAAACGAGACACTGAAAGTGGTGACCTGCTCGGGACGGGTTGAAAAGGCCGTCGCCGAAGGTATCCAGCAGACCGAACACGGCAACTATCTGTCTCTTGAACCGGCAGTATCCGAAAATATCATTCAATCTGTCGCAAGGGAAATCGAACAGCTTTCATTAAGACAGGAAATGCCGATTCTGCTATGCTCGCCGCCAGTCAGAATGTATGTCAAACAGCTCTTGGAGCGATATTTCCCTGATCTGCCGGTTCTTTCATATAACGAACTGGAGGCCAATGTTGAAGTTCAAAGTATCGGGGTGGTGGATATTCAATGAAAATCAAAAAGTTTGTAGCTGGTTCCATGCAGGAAGCCACAAAGCAAATAAGACAAGAGCTCGGAAATGACGCCGTGATCCTCAACTCCAAAAAGATCCAAACGAGAAAGTTTCTCGGTCTGGTCAAAAAGCCGGGCGTTGAAGTGATCGCTGTTGTTGACCAAGACTTTTCCGATTCGCCAAAACCGCTCGAGAAACCGAAAGCTGCTTTCCCAGAACAAAGCTTTACACCCGTAAAGTCTGATTTGGCAGACCAGGTCAAAGAGCTAAAACAACTGCTTGAAGTGCATCGGCATGACGAACCAGTTGATGTGTTGCCAGAGCCGCTGAAAAAAGCGGACCGGCTTCTCGCAAAGCAAGGTGTATCAACCGCCATCCGCACGAAAGCGTTGGGTGATTTAATCAGCACCCCTTTAAAAAACGGTGAACAGTGGACGGAAGAACAGGTGCTTCACCGCTTGACAGACGCTTTAGCCGAGCTTCTGCCTGAAAATCCTGAGAAAGATATGATCATTCGTTCACAGTATGTCGTCCTGTTCGGCCCGACCGGGGTCGGCAAAACGACGACATTGGCCAAGCTTGCCGCTACATCTGTACTGGAAGAACAAAAAAGAATCGCCTTTATTACGACAGATACATACAGGATTGCGGCCGTCGACCAGTTGAAAACGTATGCCGAGCTTCTGAATGCTCCGCTTGAAGTGTGCTATACGAAAGAGGAATTTCAAGCAGCACAGCAAAAATTTGCCGATTTCGATCATGTGTTCATCGATACAGCGGGCCGCAATTTCAAAGATGGACAATACGTCAGGGAGCTGCAGGAGACCATTCCGTTTGAACGGAAGATTCAGGCGTTTCTCGTCCTGTCTGCAACAAGCAAATATGAGGATATGAAAGAACTGATCAGACAGTTTTCCAGCGTCCCAATCGACCATTTGATTTTCACGAAAGTGGATGAAACCGATTCATTGGGGAGCGTCATGAATCTGCTGGCTGAATCGAGAATCGGTCTCGGCTATATGACAAACGGCCAAAACGTTCCGGAAGATATCCGCTGCTTGTCAAACGCATCTTTTGTCAGACTGCTTACGGGGTGTTGAACATGGATCAGGCAGAAAGCTTACGAAAACGAATGGAAGAGCGCCTTTTCGAGCCGCCCGCCGTGTATCGAAAAAAAGCGAAAACACTGGCTGTGATCAGCGGCAAGGGAGGCGTGGGAAAGTCCAATCTATCGCTGAATACGGCGCTGGCACTTTCAGAAAAAGGAAAAAACGTCCTTTTGATCGATCTTGATGTCGGAATGGGGAACATCGACATCCTGATCGGCCGGCAGTCTCTTTACACCATGATGGATGTATTGAATCAAAAAATGCCTTTTGACCGCGCTGTCTCTACAGGTCCGAAGGGGGTTCGATATATTGCGGGCGGGACGGGGCTGAACACGCTGTTTGAATTAAGCCGTGAGAAATGGTCGTTTTTTCTTCAGGAACTGTCAGCTGTTATGGGGGATTTTGACCATGTGCTGTTTGACATGGGAGCGGGATTGTCAAAAGACCAGCTGCCCTTCGTCCTTGCAGCCGACGAAATCCTGGTTGTCACCACGCCTGAGCCGACATCCATTATGGATGCCTACAGTGCAATCAAGCATCTGGCGCTGACCCGGCAGAAGCTGCAGATGAAGGTCGTTGTCAACCGCTGCACAAGCCAAAAGGACGGAATATCCGCTTTTCTGCGCCTTTCCAAAACAGTAAACGCGTTTTTGCAGGAAAACCTGGCATACGCAGGACCGATTCCTGAGGATTCGATCGTCTCAAAAGCCGTTGTGGAGCAGGTTCCGTTTCTGATGAAGAATCCGCGCTCAAAACCGAGCAGGGCGGTTTACCTTTTGGCAGATTCGCTGCTTGAGGACGACAACAAGGATCCCGGTGAAACTCGGTCGTTTATCGATAAATTATCTTCATTTTTGAGGAGGGGCAATGCAACATGATTCGTGTTCTTGTCGTTGATGACTCTGCTTTTATGAGAAAAATGATCACCAAGTTTTTAACAACCAATCATCAGATTGCTGTGGCAGGAACGGCAAGAAACGGAGAGGAAGCGCTCCAAAAAATAAAGGAGCTCCGTCCGGATGTGGTTACGCTAGACATGGAAATGCCTGTGATGAACGGAAAAGAAACATTGAAAAGGATCATGGCAGACGACCCTCTACCCGTCGTCATGGTATCGAGCCTGACGCAGCAGGGGGCGGAAATCACGATTGAATGTCTTGAGCTCGGGGCGGTTGATTTTGTCGCGAAGCCTTCAGGATCCATTTCCATCGACCTGTACAAAGTAAGGGACACCATGATTGAAAAGGTGGTGACGGCCGGACGGGCGAAGGTGAAAGCCCGCCCTGCACCGCTGCCAATGAAGGCAGAGCCCGCGTCAGGTTCGATGAATATCAATAATCCGACACGTTCGCCCGCTGCAAAGCAGCTTGTTTGCATCGGTACATCAACAGGGGGACCGAAAGCGCTGCAAAGAGTGCTTCCTAGGCTTCCCAAAACCATGAAGGCGCCTGTTTTTGTTGTTCAGCATATGCCCGCGGGGTTTACGGCCTCATTGGCAAACAGGCTGAACCACCTCTCTGAAGTAACCGTGAAGGAGGCTGAAGACGGTGAGAGAGCGAAAAACGGCTGGGTCTATATTGCCCCCGGAGGGAAAAACATGTCCGTGCGTCTTGATATGGGCGAATTGGTGATTTCCCTCGATAACCGCGATACAGCCAGTCGCCATAAACCATCTGTCGACTATCTGTTCAACTCGCTGGCATCGCTCAGAGACTTTGAAAAAATCGCCGTCATCATGACTGGAATGGGAAGCGACGGGACGGAAGGCGTCAAAGGCCTTTTGACGCACGGAGGAGGAAAGGTGATCGCCGAATCTGCCGAATCGTCCGTCGTATTCGGGATGCCAAAGGCAGTCATCAACACCGGACTTGCGGATGAGATCAAACATGTTGATGAAATTGCTGCAGCTATTATGACTTATATGAAAAAAGAGAGGGCGTGACTCATATGGAGATGAACCAATATTTAGACGTCTTTATTGAAGAAAGTAAAGAACATTTGCAAACCTGTAATGAAAAATTGCTCGAACTCGAAAAAAACCCATCAGATCTGCAGCTTGTCAACGATATTTTCCGAGCGGCTCACACCTTAAAAGGAATGAGCGCGACAATGGGCTATGAAGATATGGCTCATTTAACACACAGCCTTGAAAATGTGCTGGACGCCATCCGCAACGAGGAGATGACCATTACCTCAGACTGGATGGATGTCATGTTTGAAGCGCTCGATGATCTGGAAGCGATCGTCCTTTCGATCATTGACGGCGGCGACGGCAAAAGGAATGTCTCCGAAGTCTGCGCCAAGCTCGATGTAACCGGGGCTAACAAAGAAACAGCAGCAGCGGTTGAAACAGCCGCTGCCGAATCCTCCGGCGCGAAATGGACTTATGACGAATTTCAGCGAACAGTCATAGCCGAAGCGGAAGAGCAGGGCTTTACATGCTATGAAATTGCCGTTTCCCTTAAAGAGGACTGCCTCTTAAAAGGTGTGCGCGTGTATATGGTGTTCGAGCAGCTAAATGAAATCGGCGAGGTCGTCAAAACGATTCCGGAGACGGAAGTCCTTGAAGCCGAAGATTTCGATTCAGAATTCAACATCTGCTTTTTAAGCAAACAAAAAGCAGACGAGATTTTCAGCAAAATAAACAGCGTTTCCGAAATCGAGAAAATAGAAGTAACGGAGCTGAAAAACGACTTTTCGGCAGCAGAACAACAGAATCCCGCTCCTGATAAAGCAGACGCTCCCAAAGAGAAGGTAGAAAAGCCGAAAAAAGCAAAACAGGCGCAAGACAAAAAAGAAGCGGCAAAACCGGCCGCAGGCGGCGGAACGAAAACGATCCGCGTTAACATTGACCGCCTCGATTCTTTAATGAACCTGTTCGAAGAACTTGTCATTGACAGGGGGCGCTTAGAGCAAATCGCCAAAGAGCTGGAACACGGCGAATTAACGGAAACCGTCGAACGGATGACAAGAATTTCCGGAGATTTGCAGTCGATCATTCTCAATATGAGAATGGTGCCGGTCGAAACGGTGTTCAACCGATTCCCGCGCATGGTCCGCCAGCTGACGAAGGAATTAAACAAAAAGATTGAACTTACCATTTTCGGAGCGGAAACAGAACTTGACCGTACAGTTATCGATGAAATCGGCGACCCGCTCGTCCATCTGTTGAGAAACAGCCTTGACCACGGGATTGAAGCGCCTGAAGTCAGGGTCAAAAACGGAAAGCCTGAAACAGGCCAAGTCCGCCTGAAAGCCTACCATAGCGGAAACCATGTCTTCATCGAAGTAGAGGATGACGGTGCGGGCATCAACCGTAAAAAAGTGCTGGAAAAAGCGCTTGAGCGCAATGTCATTACTGAACGTGAAGCGGAAACCATCGAAGACCACGAGATCGATGCGCTGATTTTTGCGCCGGGATTTTCAACGGCCGATCAAATCTCCGATATTTCCGGACGCGGCGTCGGATTGGACGTTGTCAAGAGCAAGCTTGAATCACTTGGCGGATCTGTCAGCATCAAATCTAGCGAAGGCGAAGGATCGCTCTTTTCGATTCAGCTGCCGCTGACACTATCCATCATATCCGTGCTGTTAGTCAAGCTTGAAAAAGAAACGTTCGCGATCCCGATTTCTTCTATTATAGAAACGGCTGTCATCGACAAGAAGGACATCCTTCAAACGCATGACCGCGAAGTCATTGATTTCAGGGGCCATATCGTGCCGGTGGTTTACCTGAAAGAGCAGTTTAAAGTCGAGGATTCTTCAGATGATCTTGATCAGCTTCATGTCATCGTCGTGAAGAAAGGAGATAAGCTGACGGCCTTTGTTGTCGACTCCTTTATCGGCCAGCAGGAAGTCGTATTAAAATCACTGGGTGATTATTTAACAAATGTCTTTGCCATTTCTGGTGCGACGATTTTGGGAGACGGACAAGTTGCCCTGATCATCGATTGCAACGCCCTTATTAAATAGAAAGCGAAAGGAGAGCGATCCTCTTGACCACACAGACAACCACCGGTGAAAAAATGATCGTATTCAAAGTGAATCATAAAGAATATGCCATATCTGTTTCAGAAGTCATGTCGATTGAAAAGTGGCAGCAGCCTACAAGGGTGCCAGGAGTTGAATCTTATATTTGCGGTGTCATCAATTTAAGAGGTGTCGTCACACCTGTCATTGATTTAAGGAAGCGGATCGGGGCGCCTGGAGACACGATCACGGATGAAACGAGAATTATCATCATCACCCATCAGGACATTGAAGTCGGCTGGGTGGTAGATGAAGCCAATGACGTTATCACCGTTGAAGAAGGGGAAATCGAATCAGCTCCGGAAACTTCCAGAAAAGATGGCAGACAATGGATTAAAGGGATTGTCAAACAAGGCTCCAGACTTCTGAACCTGATCGACTCTGAAGCCGTGTTAAACAGGAAGTCAAGCCTTGCTGCAGCTTCCGAAAATGCGAAGAAATAAGGAGCCTGGAGATGAGCATTTTTAACGGAATTAAAGAAGAGCATCTTGATATTTTGCGTGAAGTCGGAAATATTGGAGCGGGCCACTCTGCCTCTGCTTTAGCGAATTTGCTGAACAGAAAAATCGAGATGGAAGTGCCGTTCGTCAAACTGATGTCGTTTGATGAGCTTGTGAATCTGTTCGGCGGTGCAGACCTTCCCGTAGCCAGCATCTTTTTGCGCATGGAAGGGGATTTTCCGGGCTCAATGTTCGTTATTATGCCTTTTTCAGAGGCTGAACAACTGGTCAGGGAGCTTGTTTCCAACCCCGAATTTAAAATCGATCAAATGACACCGGACGATATGGGCGCCTCCGCTCTGCACGAACTGGGGAATATTATGGCGGGTTCGTATTTGACAGCTTTAGCAAATTTGACAAACCGGCAGATGTATCCGAGCGTCCCGGAGCTGACGCTTGACATGTTCGGAGCCGTCATCAGCGAAGGCCTGATCGAGCTCAGCCAAGTCGGAGACCAGGTCATTGTCATTGACAACTCCATATTTGACGAAGAGAACAACCGGAAGGTAAAAGCGCATTTGTTCCTTTTGCCCGACTACGATTCGTTTGAAAAGCTCTTTCATTCGTTGGGTGCAGCGCTATGAAAATGATAGAAAAAGAGACTGCTATTATCAGAGTGGGCATTGCCGATGTGAAAATCGCCCACAGCCCCGACAGGATCCGGACATCTGGCCTCGGTTCCTGCGTCGGGCTTGTCATTTATGATCTCGAACAAAAGACGGCGGGGCTCGTCCACGTCATGCTTCCCGATTCTTCCCTTTCAAAGACAGCGGATATCAATCTGGCAAAATATGCGGACACCGCTGTCAGTGCAACGGTCAACATGCTGCTGGAAGCAGGCTGCCGAAAGTTTGCCCTGAAAGCGAAGATGGCCGGGGGAGCGGAAATGTTTAAATTTAAGATGACAAATGATCTGATGAAAGTCGGGCCAAGAAATGTACTGGCGATTAAAAAACATCTATCTCTCTTGAATATCCCGATTATAAGCGAGGATACAGGCGGAAACAGCGGAAGGACGATCGAGTTTGATCCGCAGTCGGCCGAGCTTGTCATCCGGACAGTAAAACAAGGTGTAACAACGATTTAATATGCAATATAGGGGGATAATGATGCAATCCTTGAACTATGAAGATCAGATGCTTTGGTCGCGGTGGAAAGAATGGAAAGATCCTCAGGCCGGCGATGATTTAATCCGCCGCTATATGCCGCTTGTCACTTATCATGTCGGCCGGATAGCCGTCGGCTTGCCCAAATCCGTTCACAAAGACGATTTGGTCAGCCTCGGCATGCTGGGTTTGTATGATGCCCTTGAAAAATTTGACCCGGGGAGGGATCTGAAGTTTGATACATACGCTTCTTTCAGAATCAGGGGCGCTATTATCGACGGTCTCAGAAAAGAGGATTGGCTTCCGAGAACATCCCGGGAAAAAACGAAAAAGGTGGAGGCTGCGATTGAAAAGCTTGAACAGCGCTACTTGCGCAATGTATCGCCAAGCGAAATCGCAGAGGAACTGGGAATGACTGAACAAGATGTCGTCACAACCATCAACGAAGGATTTTTTGCAAATCTCCTTTCAATCGATGAAAAGCTTCACGACCATGAAGACGGAGAGAATGTTCAGGTCATGATAAGGGATGACAAAACGAGCACACCCGAGGAAAAAATGCTCAAAGACGAGCTGATCTCGCAGCTTGCAGAAAAAATAAACGAGCTTTCCGAAAAAGAACAGATTGTGATCAGCTTATTCTATAAAGAAGAGCTGACGCTGACGGAAATTGGCCAGGTTTTGAATTTGTCCACCTCCCGCATTTCCCAGATCCACTCCAAGGCGCTTTTTAAATTGAAGCACCTTCTTGATAAAGCGGTACAATCATGATTTAGCTGCTGGCCTTGCCGGCAGCATTTTTTAGGCTGCTTTTAAAAAAGGTATTTTTAAAAATTCATGGTTAGCGGGTGAAAAATATGTCAACAATATTATGGCTTGTGAGCTTCACACTCCACGGAATATTGATCTATTTTGTCATCATTCTCAATGCGAGGCTCAGCGCCTTTAAGGCTGCGGAAATGGAACAGAAGCAGCTTCTTGAAGAAACCGAGAACACACTGACCGCCTTTCTGATGGAGCTGAAAGACGAAAATGAAAGATTAGTCCGCACGCTTGAGAAAGATGATGAAATCGGGATTCAAAAAGCCGAGCCGCAGGCGGAAGCTCCCGCTGAAGCTGCAGCCGGCATCCCGGAAACGGAAGAAGACGCGAGTTTGCCGCTTCACATTGAATCGATGATCGGTGAAGTGGAAAGAAAGGAGGATGAGCTGAATCAAGAGGAGTACGAAGATTCTGCCGCATCCTTTGAAAAACAGGCTCTCGCCTTGCATGATGAGGGCTTGTCGCCAGAAGAGATTGCAAGACAATTAAAAAGCGGCAAAACAGAAGTGGAGCTTTTCTTAAAATTTCGCGGAAAGCTGAAAAACGATTCTTGATTGTCGGGTAAGCTTATGTTATATTATTTCTTGGTGTTAATTACACACGCTTAACGATTTATGCAAGCGGTGCTGTGCGGTCTCCGTGCAGTCCTGCATAAAGATGACCTAAGCGGAGGAAAAAAACCATTATATTAGGAGGAAATAACACATGTCAGTCATTTCTATGAAGCAATTGCTTGAAGCTGGTGTTCACTTCGGCCACCAAACGCGCCGCTGGAACCCAAAAATGAAGCGCTACATCTTCACGGAGCGTAACGGCATCTACATCATCGACCTTCAAAAAACGGTCAAAAAAGTTGAGGAAGCTTACAACTTCACGAAAAACCTTGCAGCTGACGGAGGAAAAATCCTTTTTGTCGGTACGAAAAAGCAAGCTCAAGACTCCGTTAAAGAAGAAGCGGAACGTTCTGGAATGTACTATGTCAACCAACGCTGGCTCGGCGGTACATTAACCAACTTTGAAACGATCCAAAAGCGTATCAAACGCCTTAAAGATATCGAAAAAATGCAAGAAAACGGCACATTTGACGTGCTTCCTAAAAAAGAAGTCGTTCAATTGAAAAAAGAACTTGAGCGTCTTGAAAAATTCCTCGGCGGAATCAAAGAGATGAAAGAGCTTCCTGACGCACTGTTCATCATCGATCCTCGCAAAGAGCGCATCGCTGTTGCAGAAGCGCGCAAATTGAACATTCCGATCATCGGAATCGTTGACACAAACTGCGATCCGGATGAAATCGACGTTGTCATCCCTGCGAACGACGACGCGATCCGCGCTGTTAAACTGCTGACTTCTAAAATGGCAGATGCGATTCTGGAAGCAAAACAAGGTGAAGAAACAGCTGAAACAGAAGAGACAGAAGCAGAAACAACTGAAACAACAACTGCTTAACCTGATCAAAAGGTGATAAGGGGGAACTGCCTTTTATCACCTTTTTTTTCACCAGATAAACATTTACATATTTTGTTTGGATTATAAGGAGGAAAATCACTATGGCAATTAGTGCACAAATGGTAAAAGAGCTTCGTCAAAAAACCGGTGCAGGCATGATGGACTGCAAGAAAGCGTTAACTGAAACTGACGGAGACATGGAAAAAGCAATCGACCTTCTCAGAGAAAAAGGTATTGCAAAAGCTGCGAAAAAAGCTGACCGCGTCGCTGCTGAAGGTCTGACTCTCGTGAAAACAAACGGCAACACAGGCGTGATTTTGGAAGTGAACTCAGAAACTGACTTCGTTGCGAAAAACGAAGGCTTCAAAACGCTTTTAAATGACCTGGCTGATCATCTTCTTGCCGAAAAGCCTGAAAACCTTGAAACTGCTATGAGCCAAAAAATGGCAAACGGTTCAACTGTTGAAGAATACATCACAAGCGCGGTTGCCAAAATCGGAGAAAAAATCACGCTTCGCCGCTTCGCTGTCTTGACAAAAGGCGATGACGCCGCATTCGGCGCATACTTGCACATGGGCGGAAAAATCGGCGTGTTGACCGTTCTAAACGGCACGACAGACGAAGAAACTGCGAAGGACATCGCAATGCACGTTGCGGCTGTAAACCCTCGCTACATTAACCGCGACCAGGTATCTGAAGAAGAAGTGAGCCGCGAGCGCGAAGTCTTGACTCAACAAGCTCTTCAAGAAGGAAAACCTGAAAACATCGTCGCTAAAATGGTTGAAGGCCGTTTGAACAAATACTTCGAAGAAATCTGCCTGCTTGACCAATCATTCGTTAAAAACCCGGATGAAAAAGTGAAGCAAGTCGTGGCTGCGAAAAACGCAACAGTTGAAACATATGTCCGCTATGAAGTTGGAGAAGGAATCGAAAAACGCCAAGAAAACTTTGCTGAAGAAGTTATGAACCAAGTGAAAAAATAAGATTGAAAAGCCGCTTGCCTAAGATAAGGCGGATCTTTTCAAAGAAATAGGGGACACAATTTGTGTCCCTATTTTTAAAACAGTTTACAAACCTTTTTTTCTCTTGCATAATAAATAACGGCAAGCATGCACTTGGAGGTTATTATGGAAAAACCAAAGTATAATCGTATTGTATTAAAGCTTAGCGGAGAAGCGCTTGCTGGCGAACAGGGCAACGGCATCAACCCGACGGTGATCCAATCGATTGCCAAACAGGTGAAGGAAATTGCTGAGCTCGATGTTGAAGTGGCGGTCGTCGTCGGTGGCGGCAACCTGTGGCGCGGCAAGACAGGCAGCGATCTCGGAATGGACCGCGCGACAGCGGATTACATGGGAATGCTTGCAACCGTCATGAATTCGCTGGCGCTTCAGGACAGCCTGGAAACGCTCGGAATTCAATCGAGAGTTCAGACATCGATCGAAATGCGGCAGGTCGCTGAGCCATACATAAGAAGAAAAGCGATTCGCCATCTTGAAAAGAAGCGCGTCGTCATCTTCGCCGCCGGTACAGGCAATCCATATTTCTCAACGGACACGACAGCGGCGCTCAGAGCAGCCGAAATTGAGGCCGATGTCATTTTGATGGCCAAAAACAATGTCGACGGTGTCTACAACGCCGACCCGAGAACGGATGAAACGGCCGTAAAATATGAAAAATTGTCTTATCTGGACGTTTTAAAAGACGGCTTGGCCGTCATGGACTCAACCGCTTCTTCCCTATGCATGGATAACGACATCCCGCTGATCGTCTTTTCCATCATGGAAGAAGGAAACATTAAAAGAGCCGTTATCGGCGAACCAATCGGAACAATTGTAAGGGGGAAATAATGTGTCAAATCAAGTGATGAATGAAACAAAAGAACGGATGGAAAAAGCGGTAACAGCATACCAGCGCGAGTTGGCCACCGTCCGTGCAGGACGTGCAAATCCGGCGCTCTTGGACAAAGTCACAGTCGAATACTACGGAGCGCAAACGCCTTTAAACCAGCTTGCGTCCATCAATGTTCCAGAAGCGCGCATGCTTGTCATCACACCATATGATAAAACGGCACTCGGAGACATCGAAAAAGCGATTCAGAAAGCCGATTTAGGCGTAACTCCGACAAACGACGGCAGCATTATCCGGATCACGATTCCTCCTTTAACAGAGGAGCGGAGAAAAGAGCTTGTCAAGCTTGTCAAGAAATACTCTGAAGAAGCGAAAGTCGCCGTCCGCAACATTCGCCGTGACGCAAATGACGACCTGAAAAAATTAGAGAAGAATGGTGAAATGACTGAAGATGAATTGCGCTCTTCAACTGAAGACGTGCAAAAGCTGACAGATGAATACGTGTCAAAAATCGATGAGATCACAAAAGATAAAGAGAAAGAAATCATGGAAGTTTAACCAAAAACTCTGTACAATAGATAATAGTGAAAAGACCCTCTCATGTTTACAGGGGGTTTTTTTGTTAATACTGTTGTTATCTAGCAGGATCAAACAGGAAAGCAACCTTTTGGGTGATGGAGGAATCTCATGCTCAATATACTCAAAAATTGGAAGAATCAGCATTCAGCGGCTTCCAACATGGAAAGTTACACAAAAGAAAATATTTTAAAGGGAGAAATTCCAGAACATATTGCCATCATAATGGACGGAAATGGCCGATGGGCAAAAAAACGCGCGATGCCCCGCATCGCTGGGCATCATGAAGGCATGAAGGTGGTCAGAGAGACAACGAAGCTTGCAAATGAGCTCGGTGTCAAAGCGTTGACTTTGTATGCTTTTTCCACGGAAAATTGGAAGCGTCCGAAGCTTGAGGTTGATTTTCTGATGAAACTGCCTGAAGAGTTTCTGGGCACGTATCTGCCGGAGCTGGTCGAGGAGAATGTTCGAGTGCGCATTACCGGTGATAAGGAAGGTCTGCCTCCGCATACGATTCGCGCGGTTGAACGAGCAATTCGCGACACGGAAAACAATGACGGACTTATACTTAATTTTGCATTGAATTACGGAGGCCGGGCAGAGATTGCGAATGCTGCAAAGAAAATCGCCGAAGAAGCAAAAAAAGGCGCATTGAATACGGAGGAGATTGATGAAAAGCTCTTTTCTGAATATTTGATGACAGAAGCTTTGCAAGATCCGGATTTGCTGATTCGAACAAGCGGCGAGATCAGACTGAGCAATTTTATGCTTTGGCAGCTTGCCTACAGTGAATTTTTATTCACTGATGTATTATGGCCTGATTTTAAAGAGGCTCACTTCCTGCAGGCTATCGGAGAATATCAGCGTCGCGGGAGAAGGTTTGGCGGAATTTAGAGGATGGTGCAGATGAAACAGAGAATATTGACGGGTGTCATAGCGGCAGCGATTTTTTTACCGCTTGTCATTTTCGGCGAGCTGCCGTTCACCTTATTGGTCTATGCAATGGGCATAATCGCTCTTTTTGAACTTTTGAGAATGAAAGGCATGAAGCTTTTAAGCGTCCCGGGCGTGATCAGCCTCTTGCTTTTGGGTGTCTTGCTGTATCCGGGCCGGCTGGGCGGAGGCGTTAACCTTGGCATTTCCAAGGGAGAAACCGTGTTTTTAGCCGTTCTGCTCCTGTTGGCATACACGGTGCTCAGCAAAAATGCATTCACTTTTGATGAGGCCGGATTTATCGCTTTAGCGGCTGTTTATATCGGATTTGGCTTTTATTATTTCATTGAAATCAGAAACATCGGCCTCAGCTATGTCTTTTTTGCGATCGGTGTCGTCTGGTCGACGGATTCCGGCGCTTATTTTATCGGAAAAGCGATCGGCAAGCGAAAGCTTTGGCCTGAAATCAGCCCCAACAAAACGGTCGAAGGGTTTTGGGGCGGTATTTTGACAGCGGTCGTCTTTTCTTCGATCTTTCAAGCAGTCACCGGCTTTCCACATGCGTATTTATTTGTGCTGCTGCTTACCGTGCTATTGTCGATCGTCGGACAGATCGGCGATTTGGCCGAATCGGCGTTTAAGCGGCATTACGATGTGAAAGATTCGGGACGGATCCTTCCCGGTCACGGGGGGATGCTGGACCGCTTTGACAGCTTTCTATTTGTCATGCCGGTTCTATACTTCTTGCTTGTTCTTTTTCAGCCGTTCGGGCTATGATAAGAAGTGTGCATGTAGCTAGAAAGAAACAGAGGTGCGGCAAATTTGAAGAACATATGTCTATTGGGAGCAACAGGCTCCATTGGAGAACAGACGCTTGAAGTGATCAAGGCCCATGGCGACCGGTTTCGGCTTACAGCTATGGCTTTCGGAAAAAATGCGGAAAAAGCGGCTGAAATCATTCAAACATTTAAACCGAAGTATGTAGCCGTCGGAGATGAGCATACATATGAAACATTAAAACAATATTCTTTTTCCCACTCGTTTCAAACGGGAATAGGGGAAGAAGCACTGATCGAGGCGGCGGTTCATCCTGATGCGGATATCATCGTCAACGCTCTCGTCGGAAGCATCGGCCTTCTTCCAACGCTGAAGGCGATTGAGCAGCGAAAAACAATTGCCCTGGCAAATAAGGAAACTCTTGTGACGGCCGGACATATAGTGAAAGAACACGCGAAAAAATACAATGTTCCACTACTGCCTGTCGATAGTGAACATTCTGCGATTTTTCAATCTCTCCAGGGTGAAAATCCGAAGCACATCAAACGGCTGATCGTGACCGCATCAGGCGGCAGCTTCAGGGACAGAACGAGAAAAGAGCTTGAAGGCGTGACGGTGGAGGAAGCCCTCAATCACCCGAATTGGTCGATGGGTGCAAAAATTACGATCGATTCGGCTACAATGATGAATAAAGGGCTTGAGGTCATTGAAGCGCACTGGCTTTTTGATCTGCCTTACGACCGGATCGATGTGCTGCTCCACAAAGAAAGCATCATCCATTCGATGGTCGAATTCCACGACAGAAGTGTCATCGCCCAGCTTGGCACACCTGATATGAGGGTGCCGATCCAATATGCGCTAAGCTATCCTGAGCGACTTCCGTTTGAAGAGGCGAAGTCCCTTGAGCTCTGGGAAATCGGCCAGCTGCATTTTGCCCAAGCCGATTTTGAACGGTTCCGCTGCCTGCGGTTCGCATATGAATCAGGAAAAATAGGCGGTACAATGCCGACTGTTTTAAATGCGGCCAATGAAGAAGCAGTCGCAGCGTTTTTGGCGGGCAACATAACGTTTCTTGGAATCGAAGACATCATCGAAAAAGCTTTGGAACGCCATCAGGTGATATCAAAGCCGAGCCTTCAGGAGATCCGTGAAGTGGACAAAGAGGCCAGAAGATTTGTCCAAACATTACTCACATAAGGTGGTATGTTCGTGAATACTGTGATCGCGTTTATTATTATTTTTGGAACGCTCGTTTTTTTCCATGAGCTGGGGCATTTGATCCTTGCTCAAAGAGCCGGAATACTGTGCCGGGAATTTGCCATCGGGTTCGGTCCGAAAATCTTTTCATTCAAGAAAAATGAGACCGTTTATACCATCAGGCTGTTGCCGATCGGCGGCTTTGTCAGAATGGCAGGGGAAGACCCGGAGATGATCGAAGTGAAGCCGGGGTATACGGTTGGGCTTTTGTTTGACAAGGAAAACAAAGTCGAAAAGATCATTATGAACCAAAAAGAAAAATACCCTGATGCATTGGTCATCGAAGTCGAACAGGCTGATCTTGAGCATGAGATGAGAATCACGGGCTTCGAGTACGGCAATGAAGACCATCTCTCTTCTTTTTCAGTCAGTGAAACCTCCTTTTTCATCGTAGACGGTGAAGAAGTGCAGATTGCCCCGTACAACCGCCAGTTTCATTCAAAAACGGTTTGGCAGCGCATCAAAGCGATTGCGGCGGGTCCGATCATGAACTTTATTTTAGCTTATGTCATTCTCGTCGCGCTCGGACTGATTCAAGGTGTGCCGTCAGACGAGCCCGTGCTCGGCAAACTGATTGACAACGGGCGGGCAGTGGAAGCCGGGCTTCATGAAGGCGACCGCATTATGACCATCAACGATGAGAAGATGAAATCATGGACTGATATTGTGAACACGGTCAGAGAAAACCCGGAAAAGGAATTGAAGATCGTTCTCACGCGTGACAATGTCAAACTGACCAAATATGTGACGCCTGAGGCGGTGAAATCGGGAGATGAAACGATCGGCCGCTTCGGCGCCTACAATCCGGTGGAAAAAGGCATATTCACATCGATTTCATACGGTGCGACCGAAACGGTAACCGTTGCGCAAAGTATTTTTACCAACCTCGGCAAGCTTGTGACGGGACAATTTTCGATTGATATGCTGGCCGGTCCTGTCGGCATTTATGATATGACAGATCAAGTGGCGAAGACAGGCGTCATCAATCTGTTGAAGCTGGCTGCATTTTTGAGCATCAACCTCGGGATTGTCAACCTCTTGCCCATCCCTGCTTTGGACGGCGGGAGACTGTTGTTTCTGTTTATTGAAGCGATCCGCGGGAAGCCGATCAACCGCGAAAAAGAAGCGTTTGTCGTGTTTATCGGCGTCGCATTCCTGATGCTTTTGATGCTTGTCGTCACCTGGAACGACATCCAGCGCTTATTCTTATGATCGTCTTTGCCTTTTTAAAGAGCGGCTCCGCTTTTTAAAAGGCTCTTTTAGGGAGCGCCACTCCCACACTTGATAGACCAACTGAATAAAATGAGGTGCGAACGAAATGAGACAGAGCAGGACTCTAATACCTACGCTCAGGGAAGTGCCGGCTGATGCTGATGCGAAAAGCCATCAGCTTCTTCTCAGAGCAGGATTTATCAGACAAAACACGAGCGGTGTATACAGCTATATGCCTCTTGCCAATAAAGTCATTCAAAAGATCCAGGGCATTGTCCGCGAAGAAATGGAAAAAATCAACGCCGTCGAAATGCTGATGCCGGCGCTGCAGCAAGCGGAAACATGGCAGGAATCAGGAAGATGGTATACGTACGGTCCTGAGCTGATGAGGCTGAAAGACCGCCACGGCCGTGAATTTGCCCTTGGTGCCACACATGAAGAAGTGATCACGAGCATCGTGCGGGACGAAGTCAAATCGTACAAACGGCTTCCTTTGACCCTTTACCAAATTCAATCCAAATTCCGCGATGAAAAGCGCCCGCGCTTCGGCTTGCTGAGAGGCCGCGAATTCATCATGAAGGATGCGTATTCGTTCCATTCCTCCGCAGAAAGCCTTGATGAAACATACAAAGACATGTACCAGGCTTATACGAATGTATTTACGCGCTGCGGCTTGAATTTCAGACCGGTCATCGCAGATTCAGGCGCGATGGGCGGAAAGGACACCCACGAATTTATGGCGCTGTCTGACATCGGCGAAGATACGATTGCCTACTCCGATCAGTCCACATACGCAGCGAATATCGAAATGGCTGAAGTGGCGGAAGCCGGTGAGGCGCCAACAGCAGGGATGAAAGAATTGCAGGAAGTCCATACCCCTTCCGTCAAATCGATAGAGGATGTGGCTCAATTCCTGGATGTATCTCCGCAAAACTGCATTAAATCGATTCTTCTCAAAGCGGACGGCCGCTTCGTGCTCGTTTTGACAAGAGGGGATCATGAAGTAAACGAGATTAAAGTGAAAAATCTGCTGAATGCGGAAATCATCGAACTTGCCAGCGCTGAAGAGGTGACAGAGCTCGTTGGCACTGAGCCTGGCTTTGTCGGTCCTGTCGGATTAAACGCCGAAATCGACATCTTCGCTGATTATGCCGTGAAGGCGATGGCAAATGCCGTAGCGGGAGCGAATAAAACCGATTACCATTATCAAAACGTCAATGTCAGCCGTGACGCAGACAATGTGACATACGCCGATCTCCGCTTTATTCAGGAAGGGGATCCGTCGCCTGACGGCAAAGGAACGATTCGTTTTGCCAAAGGGATCGAAGTCGGACAGGTGTTTAAGCTTGGCACCCGCTATTCTGAAGCGATGGATGCGACATACCTTGATGAAAACGGACGAGCCCAGCCGATGCTGATGGGCTGCTACGGAATCGGAATTTCCCGGACCCTTTCAGCCATTGTTGAACAGCACCATGATGACAAAGGCTTGATTTGGCCGTTGAATGTCACTCCGTATGATCTTCACATTCTCGCGCTCAACATGAAAAATGAAGCGCAAGTTCAGCTGGCCGAGAAACTGTATGTGAATCTAAAAGACAAAGGCTATGACGTTTTGCTTGACGACCGTGCGGAACGGGCCGGCGTGAAATTTGCGGACTCCGATTTGATCGGGCTGCCGATTCGCGTTACCGTCGGAAAAAGAGCCGATGAAGGAATCGTGGAAGTGAAAATTCGCAAAACCGGAGAATCCTTTGAAGTCGCTTCCGATGAGCTTTCAGACTTCATCGAAAAGCAAATCAAGAGCTTATCTTCTCAAGCGTAAACATGTTAAACTAGTCTAAAGGAAGGTACCTCGGAAATCCCTCTCCGAGGTACCTTTAGGTTATGATTATTTTTAGGGAGGAATCTGTCTTGGAAGACCAGCTTTCTGTCAACAGAAGACAGTTTCAAATTCTTCTGCAGCAGCTGAATTTAACGGAAGATCCATTCATCCGCCATCTTGAAGGCGGACAAATCATGAAGCTGACCGTTCATAAAAATAAGAAGTCTTGGCATTTTCACTTTAAACTGAAAACGGTACTGCCTTATCAGATCTTCGAACGGTTTCACCGCCAGCTGACGACTGCTTTTTCCCATATCGCACAAGTGACCTGTTCAATTACAGCCGAAGACCAATCCATAGATGAACAGCTGGTCCAAGACTACTGGACGCGCTGCATCCAAGAATTGGACGGCATTTCACCGCCGATTTTAGCACTTTTGAATGAACAGAAGCCGTCGCTTACAGGAAATAAAATATTGCTAAAGACGAAAACAGATACGGAAGCGGCCGCTTTAAAGAAAAAATACGGCTCACTTATCCAATCCAGCTACCGGACGTTCGGCTTTCCGGAGCTTCAGCTTGATACCGAAATTTTCGTGTCAGATCAAGAGATTCAGAAATTCAGAGAGCAAAAGCTCGCTGAAGATCAGGAAAGAGCTCTTCAAGCTTTGATCGAAATGGAGAAGCAGGATAAAGAAGCCGCTGATGATGACGCGCCGCAAGGCCCTCTTCAAATCGGCTACCAAATCAAAGACTCCGAGGAAATCAGAACGCTCGACAGCATTATGGATGAAGAGCGGAGAATCACGGTGCAAGGCTATGTGTTTGATGCGGAAACGAGAGAGCTGAAAAGCGGCAGAACGCTTTGCATTTTCAAAATAACAGATTACACAAACAGCATCCTCGTGAAAATGTTTGCCCGCGAAAAAGAAGATGCCGCCCTGATGAAATCTTTGAAGAAAGGCATGTGGGTAAAAGCGAGGGGAAGCATCCAGAAC
The DNA here is from genome assembly GCF_029537375.1 of Bacillus sp. HSf4. Lineage (NCBI taxonomy): Bacteria > Bacillati > Bacillota > Bacilli > Caryophanales > Bacillaceae > Bacillus > Bacillus sp. HSf4. Next base: position 1,841,900 of record NZ_CP120679.1, read on the forward strand.
GATACATTCGTCCGCGACCTGGTGATGATCGCCAATGATGTCAATGAAATCAAAGCGAAAACACGGGAAGATTCAGCACCTGAAGAAGAAAAGCGGGTCGAGCTTCACCTCCATTCACCGATGAGTCAGATGGATGCTGTATCAGGCATTGGCAAGCTTGTCGAACAGGCGAAAAAATGGGGGCATTCCGCCATCGCGCTCACAGACCATGCCGTTGTCCAGTCGTTTCCCGACGCTTACGCTGCAAGCAAAAAGCACGGTGTGAAAATGATTTACGGTCTTGAAGCCAACCTTGTCGATGACGGTGTGCCGATTGCCTACAATCCCGTCCACCGCCTTCTCGAAGAAGAAACATATGTCGTATTCGACGTTGAAACGACGGGGCTTTCGGCTGTCTATGATACGATCATCGAGCTGGCTGCCGTGAAAGTAAAAGGCGGGGAAATCATTGAACGTTTTGAACGGTTCGCGAATCCGCACCGCCCTTTATCAGCGACGATCATTGAGCTGACGGGAATTACCGACGATATGCTCAAAGATGCCCCTGACGTTGAAGAGGTCATCAGGGAATTTAAGGAATGGGCCGGGGATCACACATTAGTCGCCCACAATGCGAGCTTTGATATCGGGTTCATCAATGTCGCCTATAAGCGTCTGCTGCAAACGGATAAAGTGCAAAACCCCGTTATAGACACGCTTGAGCTGGGACGTTTTCTTTATCCGGAGTTCAAAAACCACAGACTGAATACGCTCTGTAAAAAGTTTGACATCGAACTCACACAGCACCACAGGGCGATATACGATACAGAAGCGACGGGCTATCTTCTTGTGAAAATGCTGAAAGACGCGGCTGAAAAAAATATTTTGTATCATGACCAGCTCAATGAAAACATGGGGCAGTCCAACGCTTACCAGCGCTCTAGACCGTATCATGCGACCCTTTTGGCGGTCAATGAGACAGGCCTGAAAAACCTTTTCAAGCTCGTGTCAATGTCGCATATCCATTATTTTTACAGAGTGCCGAGGATCCCCAGATCGCAGCTGGAAAAGTATAGAGAAGGCCTTTTAATCGGTTCGGCGTGCGACAAAGGCGAAGTGTTTGAAGGCATGATGCAAAAATCGCCGGAAGAAGTCGAAGAGATCGCCTCATTCTACGATTATCTGGAAGTGATGCCGCCGGAGGTTTACCGCCATCTCATCCAGCTCGAACTGGTCAGGGATGAAAAGGCGCTGAAAGAAATCATCACAAACATCACAAAGCTCGGCGAAAAACTGGATATCCCTGTTGTGGCGACGGGCAATGTCCATTACCTAAATCCCGAGGATAAGATCTACAGGAAGATCCTGGTTTCTTCACAGGGCGGCGCAAACCCGCTCAACAGACATAAGCTGCCGAATGTGCACTTCCGCTCGACAGATGAAATGCTTGATGCCTTTTCATTTCTGGGCGAGGAAAAAGCGAAAGAAATCGTTGTCGCCAACACCCGGAAGATCAGCGAGCAGATCGAAGAAATCAAACCGATCAAAGATGAGCTGTACACCCCGAAAATCGACGGGGCGGACGAAGAAATCCGCCGCATGAGCTATGAGAAAGCGAGAAGCATTTATGGGGACGACCTTCCCGAAATCGTCGAAGCGCGGATCGAAAAAGAACTGAAAAGCATTATCGGCCATGGCTTCGCCGTCATCTACCTCATTTCTCACAAACTCGTAAAACGCTCTCTGGACGATGGCTATCTCGTCGGTTCCAGGGGATCTGTCGGTTCTTCACTCGTTGCGACATTCACGGAGATTACCGAGGTCAATCCTCTGCCGCCGCACTATGTCTGCCCGGAGTGCCGTCATTCCGAGTTTTTCAACGACGGTTCCGTCGGCTCAGGTTTCGACCTTCCCGACAAAGACTGTCCGAAATGCGGTGCCGCTTATAAAAAAGACGGCCATGATATTCCGTTTGAAACGTTCCTCGGCTTTAAAGGGGACAAGGTTCCGGATATCGATTTGAACTTCTCCGGGGAATACCAGCCGCATGCACATAACTATACGAAAGTATTATTCGGGGAAGATAACGTATACCGTGCGGGAACGATCGGTACGGTAGCAGAAAAAACGGCATACGGGTATGTGAAAGGATATGCAAACGACAACAACTTGCATATGCGCGGCGCGGAAATCGACCGCCTTGTACAGGGCTGTACCGGTGTCAAGCGGACGACAGGTCAGCACCCTGGCGGAATTATCGTTGTTCCCGATTATATGGATATTTATGATTTTTCACCGATCCAGTTCCCGGCTGACGCCACGGACTCGGAGTGGAAGACGACGCACTTTGATTTCCACTCCATCCATGACAACCTGTTGAAGCTCGATATCCTCGGACACGATGATCCGACGGTGATCCGTATGCTTCAGGATTTAAGCGGAATTGATCCGAAGACGATTCCGACCGACGATCCCGAAGTGATGAAAATATTTCAGGGAACCGAATCTTTAGGCGTAACAGAAGAGCAGATCGGCTGTAAGACAGGAACGCTTGGAATTCCTGAGTTCGGTACGCGTTTTGTCAGACAGATGTTAGAAGATACCAAACCGACGACCTTTTCAGAGCTCGTGCAGATTTCCGGTCTTTCCCACGGTACCGATGTCTGGCTCGGCAACGCACAGGAACTGATCCACAACAATATTTGTGAGCTGAGTGAAGTCATCGGCTGCCGTGACGACATTATGGTGTATTTAATCTACCAGGGGCTTGAGCCGTCCCTTGCCTTTAAGATCATGGAATTCGTCCGGAAAGGAAAGGGATTGACACCTGAGTGGGAAGAGGAAATGAAAAATAACAATGTGCCGGACTGGTATATTGATTCCTGCAAAAAAATTAAATACATGTTCCCGAAAGCCCACGCCACGGCGTATGTTTTAATGGCTGTCCGGATCGCCTACTTTAAGGTCCATCATCCTTTGCTTTATTATGCAGCATACTTTACTGTGCGGGCCGATGATTTTGACATTGATACGATGATCAAAGGCTCAACAGCGATCAGAGCCGTCATGGATGACATCAACTCTAAAGGGCTTGACGCTTCTCCGAAAGAGAAGAGTTTATTAACCGTGCTCGAACTGGCGCTTGAAATGTGTGAGAGGGGCTTCTCCTTCCAAAAGGTTGATCTGTACCGCTCGAGCGCATCTGAGTTCATCATCGACGGAAACAGTTTGATTCCACCTTTTAACTCCATCCCGGGATTAGGCACAAACGCCGCCTTGAATATTGTCAAGGCAAGAGGGGAAGGAGAATTTCTGTCAAAAGAAGACTTGCAAAAAAGAGGAAAAGTATCAAAAACGATTATGGAATATTTGGAGCGCCATGGCTGTTTAGAGTCGCTTCCAGACCAAAATCAGCTTTCTTTATTTTAAGGCTCTGTTAATGCTAAATGTTGATTTTCAATAGAACAAATGGACTTCCGTATCATTGGAAGTCCATTTGTGTTTTGAGCTTCTTCAACTATCGTTTATACGACCTCCCTAACAAGGTGTTTTTCATTTTAAATCCCTCGTTAATTTTTAGCACAATGAATGTCCTAGCGGATGGAGAGATATAGCTCCCTTCACTCCATTAAGGACAGAAGGATACTACTGGTACGTCATTTCAAAGTGATGATAGCGGTCATTCATAGGGATCTGATTTCTTTGGTGGCGGTACGGCCTATTTTCGGCCAGTCTCTTTTTAGTGAAGATAAACTGGGTGACTGCCGCAATTGCATAACGGGCTGTCAGATCCATTGACAATAATTATACAGTGATGTTAATATTTTCAAAACGCTGCCGGATTGACGAATGGGGGCAACCAGTCCCCTCGACTTCGTTTATTTAGTAAACAAACGAAGTTAACTTTCCAAAAGATTGACCTTGTAAAATATGACTATCAATCTAGTAAACAGTGATTCTTTCCTCGGAAAATTTTAATTCACATTCGACGCTTACCGAAAGACACCGTATGTTTTCACTAAAAGGAGGTGAGTGTGATGTAAACAGCGGACTATTTCTGATCCAAAGGAAAATGAAAATGAGGAGGAAGGAGTCAGTTGCGACAGAAAGCTTCTTTAAAAATGAAAGCGTTTTTATGTGTTTTAATGCTGGGGTTTGGCATCATCTTCATGCCGGCTGCCGACAAGACGGGTATGACATATGCGACAGAGACTCGGCAAAATTATGCGGAATTGCTGCAAAAATCGATTCTTTTCTATGAGGCGCAGCGCTCTGGAAAGCTTCCGGAAAACAGTCGGCTCAATTGGAGGGGAGACTCAGCTCTCAAGGATGGAAAAGATGTCGACCGCGATTTGACAGGAGGATGGTATGACGCCGGGGACCATGTGAAGTTCGGCCTGCCAATGGCTTATTCTGCAGCAGTCCTGTCCTGGTCCGTCTATGAGTTTCGCGATGCCTATGAAGAGGCCGGACAGCTTGAAGCGGTATTAGACAACATTAAATGGGCGACGGACTACTTTATTAAAGCGCATACAGCACCTAACGAATTTTGGGGCCAGGTCGGCAATGGAGCCCTTGACCACGCCTGGTGGGGCCCGGCAGAAGCGATGCCGATGGAGCGCCCGGCCTATAAGATTGATGCGAGCTGCCCTGGTTCAGATCTGGCCGGCGGCACGGCAGCAGCTCTTGCTTCTGCATCGATCATCTTCAAGCCGACAGACCCTTCTTATTCCAATCAACTCTTAACCCATGCCAAGCAGCTCTATGATTTTGCCGACCGCTACCGCGGCAAATATTCAGACTGCATTACAGACGCCCGGCAATACTACAATTCCTGGAGCGGATATGAAGACGAACTGACATGGGGAGCCGTATGGCTTTATTTGGCGACTGATGACCCAACATATTTGGATAAAGCGCTTGTTTCGGTTTCTGACTGGGGAGAGCCCGCAAACTGGCCATACCGCTGGACGCTTTCCTGGGATGACGTCTCATACGGGGCACAGCTGTTATTGGCTCGTCTGACAAACGATTCGCGCTTTACCCAATCTGTCGAACGGAATCTAGATTACTGGTCGACAGGATACAGGAATGAGCGCATCACGTATACCCCGGGAGGACTCGCCTGGCTTGAGCGGTGGGGGGCGCTCCGATATGCTTCAAACGCCGCTTTTCTTGCATTTGTTTATTCCGATTGGGTAAAAGATGCGGAAAAAGCTAACCGATACCGGGATTTTGCCATTCGGCAAATCAAATATATGCTCGGTGACAACCCTCATAACCGCAGCTTTGTCGTCGGATACGGAGCCAATCCGCCAAAGCATCCGCATCACCGTACCGCCCACGGTTCATGGGCTGATCAAATGCATGTGCCTGACCATCATCGCCATACGCTTTACGGTGCATTGGTCGGCGGACCGGGAAGGGATGATTCGTACAAGGATGAAATCGATGACTATGTGTCAAACGAAGTAGCGATCGATTATAATGCTGCATTTACCGGCAATATCGCCAAAATGTTTCAGCTGTATGGAGCGGGACAATCGCCGCTGCCTCATTTTCCGGAAAAAGAAACCCCTGATGACGAATTTTTTGTAGAGGCCTCCATCAACAGTTCAGGAAACAATTATACAGAAATCCGGGCGCAGCTCAATAACCGGTCGGGATGGCCGGCAAGGAAAACCGATCAATTGTCTTTCCGTTACTATGTTGATCTGTCTGAGGCGGTGAAAGCCGGATATTCCGCGGAAGATATCAAGGTCACGATCGGGGGATACAACGAAGGTGCGTCTGTGTCTCAGCTCAAGCCTGATCAGAGCGGAAGTCATGTTTACTTTACGGAGGTCAGCTTCAGCGGGGTGATGATTTATCCGGGCGGTCAATCGGCCCATAAAAAAGAAGTTCAGTTCCGTATTTCGGCGCCTGGAGGGACTTCTTTCTGGAATCCGGAAAATGACCACTCATATCAAGGGTTGTCACACACGCTAGTGAAAACCCGATATATGCCTGTTTATGATGAAGGACGGCTTGTTTTCGGAAAAGAACCTGAAGGATTGTGATTCCTTGACTTCAAAAGGAGGACGTATCATGGACAATCAAACTCGTTTTATGCAATTGTATGAGCAAATCAAAAATCCGCAAAACGGTTATTTCTCACCTGAAGGCATTCCTTATCACTCCGTAGAAACGCTCATATGTGAAGCACCTGACTACGGCCACATGACGACATCTGAAGCATACAGCTATTGGATCTGGCTTGAAGCGATGTATGGGCGCTATACGCAAGATTGGTCAAGACTTGAAGCCGCTTGGGATAACATGGAGAAATATATCATTCCGGTGAATGAAGGCGATGGAAAAGAAGAACAGCCGACGATGAGCTACTATAACCCCTCAAGCCCTGCCACATATGCCGCTGAACATGCCTACCCGGACCTTTACCCTTCACAGCTGACCGGACAATATCCTGCCGGAAACGATCCGCTTGACGGAGAGCTCAGATCCACTTATGGAAGCAATGAAACGTATTTAATGCACTGGCTGCTGGATGTTGATAACTGGTATGGCTTCGGAAACCTGTTGAATCCTGCGCATACCGCCGCATATGTCAACACGTACCAGCGCGGTGAACAGGAGTCGGTATGGGAAACGGTTCCGCATCCGTCTCAGGATGATCAGACATTCGGGAAACCGAATGAAGGCTTTATGAGCCTGTTTACAAAAGAAAATCAGGCGCCTGCACCGCAATGGCGCTATACGAATGCGACAGACGCCGATGCCCGCGCCATTCAGGCGATGTACTGGGCAAAAGAGTGGGGCTACAGCAATACAACGTATTTAAATAAAGCCAAGAAGATGGGGGATTTTCTCCGCTATGGCATGTATGATAAATACTTTCAAGAGATTGGAAGCGCCGCTGACGGATCGCCTTCCCGCGGTTCCGGAAAAAATGCCTGTCATTTTTTAATGGCTTGGTACACCGCTTGGGGCGGCGGATTAGGTCAGTATGCCAACTGGGCATGGCGGATCGGTGCGAGCCATATCCATCAAGGCTATCAAAATCCCGTTGCCTCTTACGCTTTATCCACATCTGAAGGGGGCCTGATTCCAAATTCCCCTTCAGCACGAAGCGATTGGGAAACCACACTGGAAAGGCAGCTTGAATTTTACACATGGCTGCTGTCTTCAGAAGGAGCAATTGCCGGAGGCGCCACAAACAGCTGGAACGGCAATTACAGCGCATATCCGCAAAATGTCAGCACATTTTACGGCATGGCTTACACGGAAGCGCCCGTCTATCATGATCCGCCTTCAAACAATTGGTTCGGCATGCAAGTCTGGCCGATGGAAAGGGTGGCGGAACTGTATGATATTTTTGCGCAGAAAGGTGAAACATCATCAGAACAGTTCAAAATGGCAAAGAAAGTCATTGAAAAATGGGTCGCTTATTCATTGGATTATGTGTTTGTGAACGAACGGCCGCTTTCGGATGAAGAAGGCTATTTTTTAAATGAAGCGGGGGAACGCGTACTCGGCGGTCAAAACCCGCAAATCGCCACACAATCGGATCCGGGGGAATTTTGGATTCCTTCGAACCTTGAATGGAGCGGTCAGCCTGATCCATGGCAAGGGTTTCATTCATTTACCGGAAATCCGAATTTGCATGTCACGACAAAGAACCCGTCACAAGATGTCGGCGTTCTCGGCAGCTATATCAAGACGCTTGTCTTTTTTGCCGCCGGAACAAAAGCGGAAACCGGCAGCTTCACAGCTCTTGGAAACCGGGCGAAAAACATGGCAAAAGAACTGCTTGATGCGGCATGGAACAAAAACGACGGAATTGGAATCGCTGCAGAAGAAGAACACGAAGACTATATCCGCTATTTCACGAAAGAAATCTACTTTCCAAACGGGTGGAGCGGCAGATACGGACAGGGCAACACCATTCCGGGCCCGAATACGGTGCCGTCCGATCCGGCAAAAGGCGGAAACGGCGTCTATATCAGTCATACCGATCTTCGCCCGAACATTAAAAACGATGTGATGTGGCCTTATTTGGAAAATAAATACCAAGACTCCTGGAACCCGAATACGGGCAAATGGGAAAACGGTCTGCCGACTTTTGTGTATCATCGCTTTTGGTCTCAAGTCGACATGGCGACAGCTTATGCCGAGTATGACCGTTTAATCGGCAATGCTTAAACATCCTGCTTGATTTTAAAGGCGGCCTTTCAGGCAAAACACCTGTACCCGGCCGCCTGTATATGTTGAATAATGAACTGAAAAGGAGATTACAAGATTGAAAGCAAAAGGCTTATGCGTCAAATCGATCATTCTATTCTGCCTGCTCATTGGATCAGCATTTTCAGCTTCAATTCCGCGAGCTTTAGGAACAGAAGGACAGCCAAAGACAAAAGAGCAGAGCAGTGTCCGGCCGAAACAGCTTTTGGAAAAAATGAGCCCCGGATGGAACTTGGGCAATACGCTTGATGCGATCCCGACGGAGGGCTCCTGGAACAATCCGCCGGTCGAGGAGCACACATTTGATGATATTCGCGACGCGGGTTTTAAAAGCGTCCGCATTCCTGTAACTTGGGACTCGCACATCGGAAGCGCTCCCGGATATAAGATTGACTCCGGGTGGATGAACCGTGTCGAAAAAGTGACGGACTGGGCTTTGGAAAGAGACTTTTATGTGGTGTTGAATATTCACCATGATTCCTGGCTTTGGATTAACCGCATGGGAGAAAGCCAGCAGGAGACATTAGACAAATTGGGGAAAGTGTGGACGCAGATTGCCGAGCGCTTCAAGAACAAAAACGAACGCCTGCTGTTTGAAATCGTCAATGAACCGACGGGGATGGACGCTGATCAATTGAACCTGCTGAACAGGGAAATGCTCAGCAAAATCCGCATGACAGGCGGGCATAATGATCATCGGCTTGTGATCATCGGCGGGCTTGAAGATAACAAGGATGAATTGCTCAATTCATTCGAACTGCCTGATGACGACCGGATCGTCCTCACCTATCACTACTATTCGCCATGGGACTATGTGTCAAATTGGTGGGGGCGGACGACCTGGGGATCGGCACAGGAGATCGCAGAGATGGAGCGGGACATCAGGCCCGTTTATGACAAATTTGTCAGCAAAGGGTACCCGGTCATCATTGGTGAATACGGTACTTTGGGCGCCAATGAGAAACATTCAAAGTGGCTGTACCATGATACACTTGTCCGTCTCGCCCGCAAATACGATATGATTCCGATGTGGTGGGATAACGGGAACGACCAGTTTGACCGGTTCGCAAGGCAGTGGCGTGATCCGGTCGTAAAGGATATTGTCGTTCAGGCTGGAAAGGGCGTCTCCAATGCGATCATCAATCCGGCAGATCTTTTTCTAAAAAAGGGAGAGACTATCACCGATCAAACGGTGGACATTCAGCTGGCCGGCAATACGCTGACCGGAATCTACCGGCAAACTGAAGAGCTTCAAGAAGGATACGACTATACGATTGATGATGACGGAAAAACGGTCGTGATCAATGCATCCTGGCTGAAAAAGCTGATCTCAGAATCAGGACAGCCGGGGATGAAAGCACAGCTCACTTTTGCGTTTCATAAAGGCTCAGATCAGGTCTTGGATGTCATTGTTTATGATCAGCCAAAACTTGAAAAAAACGAATTTACCGTCAGCAAGTCGGCCATCACCGGCGATCTTAAAATCCCCGCGTCATTAAACGGAACGAAGCTGGCTACTGTGAAAGGAACCGTCGATTCCACCGGCAGACCCGTCCTGGAAGAAGTCTGGTCATGGACACCGTACATGAACCATGACGAAGATTTTTATGAAAAAGACGGGGATCTGTATTTGCGGGAGCGTGTTTTACACTATTTGAAAAGCGATTCCACCTTCACATTTGAAATGTGGCCAAAAGGTGTCGATGTGGATGTGAAGGTGAAATTTACAGAGTGAAGCAAAAAACGGCGTAACATTTACCGAACGCCGCTGATTACATCCTTTTTTGTTGCGGGGAGAATACGGATGTAGAATCAGTCAATGCGAAAATGATGGCTGCAGAACATGTCTTGACCTGATCTAATAAGAGGGCAATGACAGAGGCAGCCAGTTTCCAAACTGCCTCCGTCATTTCCGAGCATGCCAAACGGATCAATGAAAAATCGGCCGCGCTCCATCAAAACCGCGCGGGCACTAGTCTAAACTGAACACTGTCATGATTTGCAATAAAAATATGGTTATGGTATAGTTTTATTGGAAATGCTAACGATAGCCGAGGCGAAGAGTGGGGAAACCCGCTCTTTTGTATTGAACAGGCAATTTTGTCTCGACATGTTCATCGTCTTTTCTGATCCCTGCTCATGAAGCAGGGTTTTTACGAGAGAGCTGATGAATTGGAGCCTGCACAAGGAGGAAAAGAATGAGTAACAAAGTGATCGATATCGCCAGCGAAATGGTCCAGCCTATATTAGACAATCTTCAGCTTGAACTCGTTGACATCGAATTTGTCAAGGAAGGTCAAAACTGGTTCCTTCGCGTGTTTATTGATTCTGATGACGGCGTTGACATCGAAGAGTGTGCCAAGGTTAGCGAAGCTCTTAGCGAAAAGCTTGACGAGGCTGATCCTATCAAGCAAAATTACTTCCTCGAAGTATCATCTCCCGGAGCTGAACGGCCCTTGAAGAAAGAAGCCGATTTCATGAAAGCGCTCGGAAAAAACGTATATATTAAAACGTACGAACCTATTGAAGGAAATAAAGAGTTTGAAGGCAAGCTTACTGCATTTGACGGTGAAATCGCGGAAATTACAGTCACAATCAAAACGCGGCAAAAAAGAATCAACATTCCATATGAAAAGATAGCCAAAGCAAGGCTGGCTGTTTCGTTCAATTAATTATTTTTGACTGTTTAAGGGGGAAACCATAAACATGAGTAGTGAGTTGTTAGATGCCCTGACCGTTCTTGAAAAAGAAAAGGGAATCAGTAAGGACATTATTATTGAAGCTATTGAGGCTGCGCTCATTTCCGCTTATAAGCGGAACTTTAACCAGGCGCAGAACGTCAGGGTAGATTTGAATCGCGACACCGGTTCAATCCGCGTTTTCGCCCGCAAAGACGTCGTGGATGAAGTCTATGATCCGCGGCTGGAAATCTCGATTGAAGACGCGAGGAACATCAACCCGAACTATATTGTCGGAGATGTCGTGGAAATTGAAGTGACGCCGAAAGATTTCGGCCGCATCGCTGCCCAGACGGCGAAGCAGGTTGTCACTCAGCGCGTCCGTGAAGCGGAGCGCGGCGTCATCTATTCTGAATTCATCGACCGCGAAGAAGATATCATGACAGGTATCGTCCAGCGAATCGACAACAAGTTTATCTATGTTTCTTTAGGGAAAATCGAGGCGCTTCTGCCGGTTTCAGAACAGATGCCGAACGAAGTCTACAAGCCTCATGATCGGATCAAAGTGTTCATTACAAAAGTCGAAAAAACGACGAAGGGTCCGCAGATTTACGTTTCAAGAACTCATCCAGGCTTATTAAAAAGGCTCTTTGAAATCGAGGTCCCTGAAATTTACGATGGAACGGTCGAGCTTAAATCTGTGGCGAGGGAAGCGGGGGACCGCTCCAAAATTTCCGTCCGGACGGATGATCCGGATATCGATCCGGTCGGTGCCTGCGTCGGTCCGAAGGGGCAGCGCGTTCAGGCGATCGTCAATGAACTGAAGGGCGAGAAAATCGACATTGTCCACTGGTCAAACGATCCGGTTGAATTTGTCGCCAATGCATTGAGCCCTTCTAAAGTGCTTGATGTCATCGTCAATGAAGAAGATAAGGCAACAACCGTGGTCGTTCCAGACTACCAGCTGTCGCTTGCCATCGGCAAAAGAGGGCAAAACGCCCGCCTGGCGGCAAAATTGACAAGCTGGAAAATCGACATTAAAAGCGAAACAGATGCAAGAGAGCTTGGCATTTATCCAAGAGAGCTTGAGGAAGAGGAGCCTGAAGAGCTTTTCTTGGAAAGCGAAACTCCGGAATCGGATGAATAAGAGGTGACCTTTGGTGAACAGCCGAAAAAAGATCCCGCTTAGAAAATGCGTCGTGACAGGGGAAATGAAGCCGAAAAAGGAGCTCATCCGCGTCGTCCGTTCGAAGGAAGGGGAAGTTTCCGTAGACCCGACCGGCAAAAAGAACGGCCGGGGAGCTTACCTTACGCTTGATAAAGACGTCATCTTAACTGCAAAAAAGAAAAACAGCTTAGCAAATCAGCTTCAAGCACAAATTGATGATCAGATTTTTGATGAATTGCTGGAACTGGCGGAAAAGGAGAACAGATAAATGTCGGAATCGGAGTGGTTTTCCTTGCTGGGTCTGGCGAATCGAGCTCGAAAAGTCGTGTCCGGAGAAGACCTGGTTATAAAAGAAATCAGGCATTCACGCGCAAAGCTTGTTTTGCTTGCAGACGACGCTGCAGCTAACACGGAGAAAAAGGTAACCGACAAATGCAGGCACTACGGCGTACCGGTCAGAACAGTCAGCGACCGGACGCTTTTGGGCCGCGCAATCGGCAAAGAATCCCGTGTGGTTGTCGCCGTAACTGATCAAGGTTTTGCGAATACGTTGCTCCGAAAGCTCGATTAATCTTTTTGGGGGTGAACGAATGGCTAAAATGAGAGTTTATGAATATGCGAAAGCCATCAATGTTTCAAGTAAGGATATTATCGCGGCATTGAAAGATATGAATATCGAAGTCAATAACCATATGGCGATGATTGAAGAAAATGCAATCAGACAGCTTGACCAAAAATTCAAAAAAGGCGGTCAGTCCGGCGGAAGCAAGCAGGGCGCAAGCAAAAAGAACGCCGATCAAAGCGGCCAAAAAAAGCCGCAGCAAGAAGCCGCAAAACAGAATGCCGGAAATAAGCCAAACAAAAATCGAGACGGAAAGAAGAATAACGTGCAGAATACTCAATTTAACAATAAAAACAAAAAGAAAAACAACAACAACAAAAAGAACAAGCGCAACAACAAACATCAAGCTCCGCAGGAAAAACAATTCAAGCCGAAAAAAGAGCTGCCGGAAAAAATTGAATTTACAAATTCAATGACGGTCGGCGCACTTGCCGAAGAGCTCGGAAAAGAGCCGTCAGAAATCATTAAGAAGCTGATGCTGCTCGGCACCATGGCGACGATCAACCAGGATCTTGACAAAGACACGGTTGAACTGATCGCTGCGGAGTACGGCGTCGAAGTCGAAGAAGTCATCGTCCACGAAGAAACCGAATTTGAAAAGTACGAAGAACCGGACAACGAAGAAGATCTCGAAATCCGTCCGCCGGTTGTCACGATCATGGGCCACGTCGACCACGGAAAAACAACGCTTCTTGACAGCATCAGAAAAACGAAAGTCGTCGAAGGCGAAGCCGGAGGCATCACACAGCATATCGGCGCTTATCAAATTGAGGAAAACGGCAAGAAAATCACCTTCCTTGATACACCTGGGCATGCTGCATTCACAACGATGCGCGCGCGCGGAGCGGAAGTAACGGATATCACGATTCTCGTCGTCGCCGCAGATGACGGTGTGATGCCTCAGACGGTTGAAGCCATCAACCATGCCAAAGCGGCTGAGGTGCCGATTATCGTCGCCGTCAACAAAATCGACAAACCAACGTCAAATCCGGACCGCGTTATGCAAGAGCTGACAGAGCACGGCCTTGTTCCTGAAGCATGGGGAGGCGAGACGATTTTCGTTCCGCTTTCAGCGCTTTCAGGTGAAGGGATCGACGAACTCATCGAGATGATTCTCTTAGTCAGCGAAGTCGAAGAGCTCAAGGCAAATCCGAACCGCAGAGCAAAAGGAACGGTCATCGAAGCCGAGCTTGACAAAGGAAAAGGATCTGTTGCGACACTGCTCGTTCAAAACGGAACGCTTCACGTCGGCGATCCGATCGTTGTCGGAAACACATTTGGCCGCGTGCGCGCGATGGTCAACGATATCGGCAGACGCGTCAAATCAGCCGGCCCGTCAACGCCTGTAGAAATCACAGGCTTGAATGAAGTTCCGAATGCAGGGGATCAGTTCCTTGTCTTCAAAGATGAAAAAACAGCCCGTTCTGTCGGTGAAGCCCGCGCGACAAAACAGCTTGAAGAACAGCGCAGCGATAAAGCGAAGCTCAGCCTTGACGATTTATTTGAACAGATTAAACAAGGCGATGTCAAAGAGATCAACCTCGTCGTCAAAGCTGATGTTCAAGGGTCTGTTGAAGCGCTCGCCGCCGCTCTGCAAAAAATCGAAGTCGAAGGCGTCAGAGTGAAAATCATTCACACAGGTGTCGGTGCGATTACCGAATCAGACATTATTTTAGCTTCGGCCTCAAACGCGATTGTCATCGGGTTTAATGTCCGACCTGACGGAAATGCTAAGAGTACAGCCGAAGTCGAAAATGTGGATATCCGTCTTCACCGCATCATATATAAAGTGATCGACGAAATCGAAGCAGCCATGAAAGGGATGCTTGACCCTGAATACGAAGAAAAAGTGATCGGAATGGTTGAAGTCCGTCAAACATTCAAAGTCTCCAAAATCGGAACGATTGCCGGAGGCTATGTGACGGAAGGAACGATCACGCGGGACAGCGGAATCCGCTTAATCCGCGACGGCGTCGTCATCTTTGAAGGGGAAGTGGATGTTCTTAAACGCTTTAAAGATGATGTAAAAGAGGTTTCACAAGGGTATGAATGTGGTATCACCATTAAGAAATACAACGACATACGCGAAGGCGATATGATCGAAGCGTATGTCATGCAAGAAATTGAAAGAAAGTGATCGGGTTCGTTGAATGCGAATGCATCATTTACGATGCATCGTCACTCAAGGAAAAACGGGCGGTGCTGAAGCGGGTGATCACAAGAATCCGGGCGAAATTTAACGTTTCTGTCTCAGAAATCGACTACCAGGATACTTGGCAGCGCACGAGCTTCGGCATTGCCGCCGTTTCTTCCTCTCGCGTGCAAACGGAAAAAGAGCTGCAGCGCGTTCTTAGCTTTATCGACTCTTTTCCGGAAATCGAACGGACGATCACGAGAACAGAGTGGTTTTAACATAGAGGTGGTATAGTCATGACGATGAGAGCTACCCGTGTGGGTGAGCAGATGAAAAAAGAACTAGGTGACATTATCGGAAGAAAGCTGAAGGATCCGCGAATCGGATTCTTAACAGTGACCGATGTCAGAGTTTCAGGTGATCTGCAAATCGCCAAAGTGTATATTTCCGTTCTTGGAGATGAAAAGAAGAGGGAAGAGACGCTGAAAGGCTTGGCAAAAGCGAAGGGCTTTATTCGTTCCGAACTTGGAAACCGAATCAGGCTTCGCAAAACACCTGAAATCCAGTTTGAATTCGATGAATCCATCGATTACGGAAACCGTATCGAAACATTGATTCACGAGCTCAATTCAAATAAAGAATAAAAGCTATCCAGGATAGGCGGACTTACCGTCTGTCCTTTTTAGCTGACATAAGAAAGGGGGAAAAGGCGTGTATAACGGAGTCCTGCTTTTACATAAACCGGTCGGTATGACATCCCATGACTGTGTCATGAAGATCCGCAAGCTGCTCAAAACAAAAAAAGTCGGACACACAGGGACGCTTGATCCTGAAGTGTCAGGCGTACTCCCAATTTGTGTCGGAAGGGCGACCAAAATCGTCGAGTATCTGACCGAAAAATCAAAAACATATGATGCTGAAATAACGCTCGGCTTTTCAACGACGACAGAAGATCAGACGGGGGAAATCATAGAAAAGCGGCCAGTCAGCACCCCGCCTGATGAAGAAGCCGTGAGGAGCGTTCTTCAAAGCCTTGAAGGAACGATCGAACAAGTTCCGCCTATGTACTCCGCAGTCAAAGTAGGCGGCAAAAAGCTGTATGAATACGCAAGGGCGGGAATCGAGGTGGAAAGGCCGAAGCGGACGATCACCATTCACCGTATCGAGCTGACTTCTGACATCCGCTCTGATGATGATACGGTCAGCTTCAGGTTTCGTGTGACTTGTTCAAAGGGCACATACGTCAGGACATTGGCGGTTGCGATAGGGGAAAAGCTCGGATTCCCCGCCCATATGTCCCATTTAATCAGAACGGCGTCTGGATCATTCTCCCTTGATGAATGTCTGAGCTTTGAGCAGCTGAATGAACATATGGAAAACGGCACATTGTCTGAACAGCTCGTTACAATTGAGCGTGCGCTTGATCATTTGCCGAAATGGATAATTAGTGATACATTAGCTAAGAAAGTGGAAAATGGAGCATTGCTTGAAACACCTGAGCGTTTTTCTGAAATGGATGCAGACGCCCGTCTTGCCGTTTTTACAGAAGAAGGCCGGTGTACAGCCATCTATTATCCGCATCCGACAAAACCCGGCTTGTTGAAGCCGGCAAAAGTACTCGTGCAAAAAAGCGAACAATAAGAAAAGGTGACCGTTCTTGAAGACGATACATATTTCCCATCCACACGATCTGAAGCGTGAGGATGTTCCAACATCAGTTATGGCATTAGGTTATTTTGACGGTGTTCACCTGGGACATCAGCAAGTCATTCTCACGGCCAAAGCCGCGGCGGAGAGAGAAGGGGTCAAAACGTCTGTGATGACCTTTCATCCCCATCCGTCAGCCGTTCTGAAAAAAGGCCGGGAGCCCAAGGATTTAATCACACCTTTGAGCGAAAAAGTAAAAATCATTGAAGATTTGGGAGCCGACTTTCTATACATCGTGGAATTCAGCCCCGAATTTGCCGCCCTTTCGCCTGAGGACTTTATCGAGCAGTATATTCTCGGGCTTCATGTATCCCATGTTGTCGCGGGATTTGACTTTACCTTCGGGAAATTTGGAAAAGGCACGATGGAAAATTTTCAGGAGTATGCGAGAGGTCGTGTTAAAAGCACGTCTGTCGCCAAATACTCAAGCCATGATCAAAAGGTAAGCTCAACAAGGATCCGCAGTGTCCTTGGAGCGGGCGATGTCGAATATGCCGCGGAACTGCTCGGCAGGCCGTACTATGTAAAAGGCGTCGTGATTCACGGTGATAAAAGAGGAAGGACGATCGGCTTCCCGACTGCCAATATCGGTCTTTCCGACACATACATTGTCCCGCCGACCGGTGTCTATGCCGTTAAAGCGGAAATAGCCGGCGCATTATACAACGGAGTCTGCAATGTCGGATACAAGCCGACTTTTTACGAGAAGCGGCCAGGCCAGCCTTCCATAGAAGTGAACTTATTTGATTTTAATCGGGAAATATACGGCAGCGAAATGAAAATTGAATGGTATAAACGGCTGAGAAGCGAAAAAAAATTCGCCGGTGTCGATGAGCTGGTTGAACAGATCACAAAGGACAAAGAAGAAGCGATCCGTTTTTTTGAAGAGCTTTTAGCCGGCAAAAGATGATCAAAATACGTATTGAAAAGTGAATCCCTGTCAACAATGGGTGATAAATGGCCGGGCTTCTCAAAGTTTATAATAAATAGTTGCATATGGACCGTCTTTCTAGTATCATATTGTCTGTAGCTTTAAAAACCGTTCACTTGGCAAATCGAATCACCGGCGTTTGCTAGGTAAACGGGGCTAATATTATATGGAGGTGAAACAGGATGGCAATTACTCAAGAGCGTAAAAACCAACTCATCAGCGAGTTCAAAACACACGAATCTGACACGGGATCACCGGAAGTTCAGATCGCTATCCTAACAGATCAAATCAACAACTTGAACGAGCATTTGCGCGTTCACAAGAAAGACCATCACTCACGTCGCGGTCTTCTTAAAATGGTAGGTAAACGTCGTAATCTTCTTACGTATCTTCGTAACAAAGACGTAACTCGTTACCGTGAGTTGATCAACAAGCTAGGATTACGTCGATAATCGTAAAAAGCGGGAGGATTCCCGCTTTTTTATCGTATAAGAACGAATATCCGGCAACTCCAAAACACGTTTTTCATATACATGATCTTAAATCACCTGTTTCAGGTCTTTACATAGCACTTTGCCATTGATATGTTTAATTCATTTCGTTCATAATAGGAGTAACGAAAAACTATCCGAAGAGAGGAGTTCATATAAGAATGGGACAAGAGAAACACGTCTTTTCCATAGATTGGGCCGGCCGCAAGCTCACAGTTGAAACCGGCCAGCTTGCAAAACAAGCAAACGGGGCTGTCATGGTGCGTTACGGAGATACGGCTGTACTCAGCACGGCGACAGCTTCAAAAGAACCTAAAACCGTCGATTTCTTTCCTTTAACCGTGAACTACGAAGAAAGGCTTTATGCAGTCGGGAAAATTCCAGGCGGCTTTATTAAAAGAGAGGGCAGACCTAGTGAAAAAGCGATTCTCGCCAGCCGTTTAATCGACCGGCCGATCCGCCCGCTGTTCGCAGACGGTTTCCGGAATGAAGTTCAAGTTGTCAGCATTGTCATGAGTGTTGATCAGGATTGTTCGTCAGAAATGGCCGCGATGTTCGGTTCATCCCTTGCGCTCTGCGTATCCGATATTCCGTTTGAAGGTCCGATTGCCGGTGTCACAGTCGGCCGGGTCGACAACGAGTTTATCATCAACCCGACGCTTGATCAGCTTGAAAAAAGCGATATCCACTTAGTTGTAGCAGGGACGAAAGACGCCATCAACATGGTGGAAGCGGGTGCCGAAGAAGTTCCCGAACAAATCATGCTTGAAGCGATCATGTTCGGTCATGAAGAGATTAAGCGTTTAATCGCCTTCCAGGAAGAGATCGTCGCTGCTGTCGGAAAAGAAAAAACAGAAGTGGCGCTGTATGAGATCGATGCTGATCTGAAAGAAAAAGTGCGGGGGATGGCGGAAAGCGATTTGTTAAAAGCGATCCAGGTCCATGAAAAGCATGCCCGCGAAGACGCGATCAGCGAAATGAAAAATCAAGTTTTAGCGAAATTTGAGGAAGAAGAACATGATGAAGAAACGCTTAAACAAGTAAAGGATATTTTATCACAGCTTGTGAAAAACGAAGTGCGCCGTCTGATCACCGAAGAAAAGGTTCGCCCTGACGGACGTGCGGTCGATGAGATTCGCCCGCTTTCTTCAGAAGTCGGACTGCTGCCGAGAACACACGGTTCAGGGCTCTTTACAAGAGGCCAGACGCAGGCGCTCAGCATCTGTACACTCGGTGCGCTCGGCGATGTTCAAATTCTGGACGGTCTCGGTGTGGAAGAATCAAAACGCTTTATGCACCACTATAATTTCCCGCAATTCAGCGTCGGGGAAACAGGACCAATGCGCGGACCGGGACGCCGCGAGATCGGGCACGGTGCACTTGGAGAGCGTGCGCTTGAACCGATTGTTCCGTCTGAAAAAGACTTTCCATACACGATCCGCCTTGTCTCTGAAGTGCTCGAATCAAACGGTTCCACTTCTCAAGCGAGCATTTGTGCCAGCACACTTGCCATGATGGATGCCGGGGTGCCGATTAAAGCGCCTGTCGCCGGAATTGCAATGGGCCTTGTCAAATCTGGCGAACATTACACTGTTCTGACAGATATTCAAGGAATGGAAGATGCCCTTGGAGATATGGACTTTAAAGTAGCAGGAACGTCAAAAGGCGTAACCGCGCTGCAAATGGATATTAAAATTGCCGGTCTATCAAGAGAGATTTTGGAAGAAGCGCTCCAGCAGGCGAAAAAAGGCAGAATGGAGATCCTTGACAGCATGCTGAGCACATTGGCTGAATCAAGAAAAGAGCTGTCGCCGTATGCGCCGAAGATCTTGACAATGACGATTAATCCGGATAAAATCCGCGACGTTATCGGACCAAGCGGAAAACAAATTAATAAAATCATTGAAGACACAGGCGTTAAAATTGATATCGAACAAGACGGCACAATCTTTATTGCTTCCACTGACGAAAGCATGAACCAAAAAGCGAAGAAAATCATTGAAGACCTTGTCAGAGAAGTGGAAGTCGGACAGCTTTACCTAGGTAAAGTCAAACGGATTGAAAAATTCGGCGCTTTCGTTGAACTGTTCAGCGGAAAAGACGGTTTGGTCCACATTTCAGAGCTTGCGCTTGAACGCGTCGGCAAAGTGGAAGATGTCGTGAAAATCGGTGACGAAATCCTTGTCAAAGTAACGGAAATCGATAAGCAAGGACGCGTCAATTTATCAAGAAAAGCAGTATTGCGTGAACAGAAGGAAAAAGAAGAACAAAAATCGTAAAACGGTGTCTGTCTTGCTTCTGTCTTAACCATCAAAAGGAAAAAGGAAGCCTGGGAGACCCGGCTTCTTTGCTTTAAGCTGATACAGCCGTTTGAAACCGATCAGTTCTATCTTGTCCTTATCTCACATATTTTGTGGGGAAGGGAGGAAGGATAGGTTGAAAAGAACATTGGTTCGGTTGTCCGTTTTTTTCTTTCTTTTGGTTATTTCATATCAGATGATGAATCATCCATACTCACTCGATTACATAGATGCGATGAAGAAGGATGCGGTGACCGTCGCCGCTCAAAAGGATGAACTGTATCAGGAGCTGGTGCAAAAAGCGCCTGAGTACGAAGCGAAACCGCAAAACGCAAAAATCGATAAGATTTGGAAAGCGATGCCGGGGTATAACGGTATAAAGGTGAACATCGAAAAGTCTTACAAAAAAATAAAAGAGGCTGGCGAATTCAATGAAAAGCTTCTTGTTTACGACCAAGTGAGACCAAAAGTCCATCTGGAGTCTTTAAAGCCTGAGCCGATTTACCGCGGACATCCCGATAAACCGATGGTATCGTTTCTTATCAATGTCGCCTGGGGGAATGAGCATTTGGAAAAAATGCTTCCCATATTGAACAAACATCATGTGAAAGCCACATTCTTTCTGGAGGGCAAATGGGTGAAAAACCATCCGGATCTGGCAAAATCCATCGTAAAGGGCGGCCATGAAATTGGAAACCATTCATACAATCACCCGGATATGAGCAGACTGACGAGAGAACGAATCTCAGAACAGCTGCGGATGACAAATGAACAAATTAAAGAAACCCTCGGGGTCAAACCAAAGTGGTTTGCGCCGCCGAGCGGCAGCTTCCGCAAAGAAGTCGTCGATCAGGCTCACCAAATGGGAATGGGTACGGTGATGTGGACAGTCGATACAATCGACTGGCAGAAGCCGCAGCCGGCCGTTCTGCAGCAACGGGTATTAAGCAAAGTACACAACGGTGCCATGATATTGATGCATCCGACAGATCCAACTGCCAAAAGCCTTGATGCTTTGATTCAAAACCTTCATGAAAAAGGCTATCACATCGGAACTGTCTCACAGCTGCTGAATGAAAAAAGGCTTTTGGTCAAATAGATGCAAGGCCCGTTCGTTGAATAGGAGGAACAGATTTGATTAAACGATATACTTGTCAAAACGGGGTAAGAATCGTATTTGAAAACAATCCCACTGTCCGGTCGGTAGCTATCGGCGTTTGGATTGGAACCGGGTCAAGACACGAAACACCGGAGATCAACGGCATTTCGCATTTTCTGGAGCACATGTTTTTTAAAGGGACAAAAACGCGCACGGCCAGAGACATTGCGGAGTCTTTTGACAGAATAGGCGGCCAGGTCAATGCGTTTACCTCAAAGGAGTATACGTGCTACTATGCCAAAGTTCTTGATGAACATGCAAGCTTCGCTTTGGAAGTGCTCTCGGATATGTTCTTCCATTCATCATTTGACGAGGAAGAATTAAAAAAAGAAAAAAACGTCGTCTTTGAAGAAATTAAAATGTATGAAGACACGCCTGATGATATCGTCCACGATCTTTTAAGCAAGGCGTCATACGGCGGCCATTCCCTGGGCTATCCGATTCTCGGAACAGAGGAAACGCTGGCGAGCTTTGACGGAGATGCCCTGCGCCGCTATATGGACGAATACTATACACCGGACCGGGTCGTGATTTCGATTGCCGGAAATGTTCCTGAAAGCTTTATCAAAGAAGCGGAAAAGCATTTCGGTTCATATGAAGCGAACGGAAAAAGAACAGGAATGGCAAAACCGGAATTTCATCATCAACAAATGACGCGCAAAAAAGATACTGAACAGGCTCATCTCTGCCTCGGGTTCAATGGACTTGAAGTCGGCCACCCCGAAATTTACGACCTGATCGTACTCAACAACATTTTGGGAGGAAGCATGAGCAGCCGCCTTTTTCAGGATGTTCGCGAAGATAAAGGACTCGCTTATTCCGTATTCAGCTACCACAGCTCATATGAAGACAGCGGAATGATGACGATTTATGCGGGAACCGGCGCCAGCCAGCTGCAGCTTCTGTCAGAAACGATCCATGAAACGCTTCGCGTGTTAAAAGCGGATGGCATCACCCCGAAAGAATTGGAAAACAGCAAAGAGCAAATGAAAGGCAGCCTGATGCTCAGTCTTGAAAGCACGAACAGCAAAATGAGCCGCAACGGAAAAAATGAGCTGCTGCTCGGAAAGCACCGGACGCTGGATGAGATTATCGAAAAACTGAACGCCGTCAATCTCGACCGCGTCAACAATCTCGCCAACCGGATGTTTACGGACGACTATTCTCAAGCCTTGATCAGTCCGACCGGAGAACTTCCGAAATAAATGAGAAAAAACATGCTTGTCTTGATCGGCAGGCATGTTTTTTGCTGTTCGTACATACATCATAACAAAAGGGGGTTTTTTTATGAGGCTGAGCGAGCTTTCGGGAAAAGAGATCGTCGATATCAAGCGGGCTGAGCGCCTCGGCGTGCTTGGGCAGACCGACCTTGAGATCAATGAACAGGACGGACAGATCACCGCCCTCATCATCCCTTCGGTGAAATGGTTCGGACTTGGCAGAAAGCAGGGGAATGACATCAGGGTGCCATGGACGCAGATTCAAAAAATCGGAACAGACATGATTATTCTCGATGTTCCTGAAGACAGCGGAATAAAAGAAGAATAGCCGGCGGCAGCCGGTTTTTTTTATTGCCTTTTCAAGGCTGTTCCGCCCTCAGGAAAGGCCGGGCTTTCATCTATTTCACGGGATGTATTTCAATTCACCGCTATTTCCTTTTTATCATATGATGAAATTAGCTTATGGAATTAGATCCTTGTCAAAAAGAAGGTGAATGTTAAAGCCATGTTAACCGGATTGACGATTGCCATCATCGGCGGTGATGCGAGGCAGCTTGAAATCATCCGCAAGCTGACGGAACAGGACGCGAAGGTATTTCTGGTCGGATTTGATCAGCTTGACCACGGGTTTACCGGAGCTACGAAATTAAAATTAAATGAACTGGATTTTGGAGCAATAGACAGCATCATCCTGCCTGTATCTGGAACATCCGCAGCAGGAGCGGTTGCGACCGTTTTCTCAAATGAAGAAGTGATATTAAAGCAGGAGCATTTGGAAAAAACAAAGCCTCACTGCGACATTTATACAGGAATTTCAAATCGTTATTTAGACGGAATGGCAAAAGGGGCGAACCGCCGTCTGATCAAGCTTTTTGAAAGAGACGATATCGCGATTTACAACTCGATACCTACAGTTGAAGGGGCCATCATGATGGCCATACAGCATACCGATTATACGATCCACGGTTCAAACGTCATGGTCCTCGGACTCGGGCGAACGGGAATGAGCATCAGCCGCGCTTTTTCGGCTCTTGGAGCAAATGTTAAAGTCGGCGCCCGCGACTCCGCACATCTGGCCAGAATTATGGAAATGGGACTTGAGCCTTTCCATACAAAAGATCTTGCAGAGCATGTGGAGGATACTGACATCTGCATCAACACCGTTCCAAGTCTCATCCTTGATCAAAAAGCGCTCGCGCGAATGACGCCGAGAACATTAATTCTCGATTTAGCAACCCGTCCCGGAGGCACAGATTTTGACTTTGCCGAAAAACAGGGCATTAAAGCCCTGCTCGCTCCCGGACTTCCCGGGATTGTCGCGCCGAAAACGGCTGGTCAGATCATCGCCAATGTTTTGTGCAACCTTTTATCACAAACAACAACCGACCGAAAGGGGCTGTCATAATGTCGATCAAAGGGAAAAGAATCGGATTTGGCCTTACAGGCTCACACTGTACGTATGATGCCGTATTTCCGCAAATCGAAGAGCTTGTCAACAAAGGGGCGGAAGTCAGACCGATCGTGACGCATACTGTCAGATCGACGGACACACGCTTTGGAGAAGGGCAGGAGTGGGTAAGGAAAATCGAAGAACTGACAGGTTTTGATTGTATTGATTCCATTCCGAAAGCTGAGCCCCTCGGCCCCAAAACACCGCTTGACTGCATGGTGATCGCGCCTTTAACGGGTAACTCGATGAGCAAGCTCGCAAACGCGATGACGGACTCTCCGGTGCTGATGGCGGCGAAGGCGACGGTTCGAAACTCGCGTCCGGTCGTCCTTGGCATTTCCACAAATGATGCCCTCGGCCTCAACGGCGTCAACCTGATGAGGCTGATGACGACAAAAAACATCTTCTTCATCCCATTCGGGCAGGATGACCCTTACAAAAAGCCGAATTCCCTCGTCGCCAAAATGGACCTTTTGCTGCCGGCGGTCGAAGAAGCGCTGTTTCATAAACAAATTCAGCCCGTTCTTGTCAATCATGAGCAATAATTTAAAGATGTAACAAAAAATATCAATCACCCCGGCTCACTTCTATGTTAAAATAAAATGTAAAATGCATAGTCAACCAATCGTTACGACGATTAAGGTGGAAGGAGTTTTACAATTGGGCAGAGGATTACATGTAGCAGTAGTTGGTGCGACAGGCGCTGTAGGACAGCAAATGCTAAAAACGCTAGAAGACAGAAACTTTGAACTGGATAAACTGACTTTATTATCCTCAAAGCGTTCGGCAGGTACGAAGCTGACATTCAAAGGTGAAGAGCATATTGTAGAAGAAGCTAAACCGGAAAGCTTTGAAGGCGTAAACATCGCGCTGTTCAGCGCCGGGGGAGGCGTTTCAAAGGCGCTTGCCCATGAAGCGGTCAAACGCGGGGCGATCGTCATTGACAACACGAGCGCGTTTCGAATGGATGAAAACACTCCGCTCGTCGTGCCTGAGGTTAATGAGGAAGATTTGCATCAGCATAACGGCATCATCGCAAACCCGAACTGTTCGACGATCCAAATGGTCGTTGCGCTTGAGCCGATCCGCAAGGCTTTCGGCTTGAATAAAGTCATCGTCTCAACCTACCAGGCTGTGTCAGGTGCCGGAAATGAAGCGATAAAAGAGCTCTACGGCCAAACGGAAGCAATTTTAAACGAAAAGCCGTTCGAGCCTGAAATCATGCCGGTCAAAAGCGATGAAAAACACTATCAAATCGCATTTAACGCTATTCCTCAAATCGATAAGTTCCAGGAGAACGGGTTTACGTTTGAGGAAATGAAAATGATAAATGAAACGAAAAAGATTATGCACATGCCTGAACTTCAAGTCTCAGCGACATGTGTCAGACTGCCGATTGCAACAGGACATTCGGAATCCGTCTATATCGAAACAGACCGTGACGATGTAACGGCAGAAGATATCAAAAACCTGTTAAAAGAAGCTCCTGGCGTCATCCTTCAAGACGACCCGGCAGAACAGGTATATCCAATGCCTGCCGATGCAGTGGGAAAACGAGATGTGTTTGTCGGACGGGTGCGCAAAGACCTCGACCGGCCAAACGGCTTTCATCTCTGGGTTGTTTCCGACAACCTGCTCAAAGGCGCGGCTTGGAATTCTGTTCAAATCGCAGAAAGCTTAAAAGCTTTAAACTTAGTTTAATGTAAAGATTTCTAACGGGACATTGGAAGAAGAGAGTAAGGCTTTAAACAGCCTGCTCTCTTCTGTTACGTCCGAAATCAACTTGGAGTGAAATAAATTGAAAATCATCGTTCAAAAATTTGGAGGAACGTCTGTAAAGGACGACCGAGGCAGAAAACTCGCTTTAAGCCATATCCAAGGTGCGGTCAATGAAGGATACAAAGCGGTTGTTGTCGTATCGGCGATGGGCCGGAAAGGCGACCCGTATGCAACCGATTCATTGCTTGAGCTGCTATACGGCGGTCAGGATGCGATTACCGAGCGGGAGCAGGATATGCTCTTGTCATGCGGTGAAACGATCTCTTCTGTTGTATTTGCGAGCATGCTTTTGGAAAACGGAATTAAAGCCGCGGCTTTAACAGGTGCACAGGCCGGGTTTTTAACGGATAACCAGCATACGAACGCCAAAATTCTCGAAATGAAACCGGAGCGTCTTGTCAGCATGCTGGCCGAACATGATGCGGTTGTCGTCGCCGGTTTTCAAGGGGCAACTGCAAAAGGCGACATCACAACGATCGGCAGAGGCGGAAGCGATACTTCGGCCGCCGCGCTCGGAGCGGCATTGGATGCGGAATTCATCGATATCTTCACAGATGTCGAAGGCGTCATGACCGCAGATCCGCGAATCGTTGAAAAAGCAAAGCCGCTGCCTGTCATTACCTATACGGAAATCTGCAATTTGGCCTACCAGGGTGCGAAGGTGATCCATCCGAGAGCGGTAGAAATTGCCATGCAGGCAAAGGTGCCGATTCGTGTTCGGTCGACATATTCAAAAGAACCCGGAACACTTGTAACCAGCCACCATACCTCTAAGGCCGGAAGCGATGTGTTTGAGCGGCTCATCACGGGAATCGCCCATGTAAAAGATGTGACCCAGTTTAAGGTTCCGGCAAAAGAAGGACAATATAATGTACAGACCGAAGTGTTTAAAGCGATGGCCAATGCTGGGATCAGCGTTGACTTCTTTAATATTACACCAAGTGAAATTGTATATACGGTCGCCGGAAGCATGACAGACAAGGCGCTCGGGATACTGAAAGATTTGGGCTATGAACCTGTCGTGACGAAAAACTGTGCGAAGGTCTCAGCAGTCGGTGCCGGTATTATGGGAGTGCCGGGCGTCACCTCAAAAATCGTTACCGCCTTGTCGGAAAAAGGCATTCCGATCCTGCAGTCCGCTGACAGCCATACGACGATCTGGGTGCTCGTTCACGAGGAAAATATGGCAACGGCCGTAAACGCTTTGCACGAAGTGTTTGAACTATCAAAATAAATGTGATTGAATCATGATGAGGTGAAAAAAATGAATTTCGGAAATATTGCAACCGCAATGGTTACGCCTTTTGACAAAAATGAAAACGTCGATTTTCAGAAATTGTCAAAGCTGATTGATTATTTATTGAACAACGGGACGGATTCCCTTGTTGTCGCAGGAACAACCGGGGAATCGCCGACACTGTCTGAAGAAGAAAAAGTCGCGCTCTTTCAACATTCGGTTAAGGAAGCAGCCGGCCGCGCACCTATTATCGCCGGTACGGGGAGCAACAATACGAAGGCTTCCATCAAACTGACAAAAAAAGCGGAGGAAGCCGGAGTAGACGCCGTGATGCTCGTTGTCCCGTACTATAATAAACCTTCCCAGGAAGGAATGTACCGCCACTTCAAAGCGATCGCTGAAGAAACATCGCTTCCGGTCATGCTTTATAATGTTCCGGGCAGAACGATGGCTTCACTGGCGCCCGAAACAACGATCCGTCTGGCGGAAATTCCGAATATCGTTGCGATTAAAGAAGCGAGCGGCGACCTTGATGCGATCACGAAAATCGTTGCGGAAACGCCGGACGATTTTGCCGTGTATTCAGGCGACGACAGCTTGACTTTGCCGGCTTTGTCCGTGGGAGCGAGGGGAATTGTTTCCGTTGCATCACACATCATCGGACCGGAAATGCAGGAGATGATGAAACATTATATAGACGGGAATGCGAAAGAGGCAGCCTTGCTCCATCAAAAGCTGCTTCCGCTGATGAAAGGTCTTTTCGCCGCTCCGAATCCGTCTCCTTTAAAGACGGCTCTTCAGCTGAAGGGTCTTGACGTCGGTTCTGTCAGACTCCCATTAATTCCGCTAAATGAAGAAGAGCGACTCCATTTAAGCAGCCTGATGAACAGTTTGTAAAAGGAGTACGGACGAAAACGGTCATTCTCTTTTGGAGGGGATGGCCGTTTGTCATATACATAATGGTTCTTGTTTTCTAAAATTAGATTCAGGTATAATAGGGACAAGTGATGATGGACGGGTACTTAGATTAGGAGGATTACAATTTGAAAAAAAATACAGAAGCTATTAGAATCATCGCCTTAGGTGGCGTCGGGGAGATCGGAAAAAACCTTTATGTCATTGAAATCGACTCTGACATATTCGTGGTTGACGCCGGACTCATGCATCCAGAAAATGAAATGCTGGGAATCGATGTGGTCATCCCGGACATTTCATATTTAATCGAACGAGCTGACCGCGTGAAGGCGATTTTTCTGACACACGGACACGAAGAAAACATCGGGGGCGTTTTTTACTGCCTGAACAAACTATCTGTGCCTGTTTACGGAACGAAGCTGACACTTGCCCTTTTAAAAGAAACGTTAAAGCAGTACGGCTCCAATAAAAAAGCCGATTTAAGAGAAGTCCACTCCAAGTCGGTGATTACATTTGAATCAACGAAAGTATCATTTTTCAGGACAAACCACAGCATCCCGGATTCCGTCGGTGTCAGTTTTAAAACATCTCTCGGATCCATCGTGTGCACTGGGGATTTCAAATTTGACCAAACACCGGTTTTAAATCAGACCAGTGATATCGGTGAAATCGCCAAAATCGGCAACAGCGGTGTCCTGTGTCTGCTTTCTGACAGCGCCAATGCGGAAAAACCGGGCTATACGCCTTCAGAGGCCGTTGTCGGCGGCGAGATTTCCGATGTGATGTATAACGCTGAAAACCGTGTGATCATTGCTGCATTCGCATCAAACTTCAACCGCATTCAGCAGGTGATTGATGCGGCGTTGCAAAACGGCAGAAAGCTTGCGGTTTCCGGAAAAAACATCTCCTCCATTTTGCAGCTTGCCATCAAGCTTGGCTATGTAACGGCTGACGAGGATATGTTCATTCCTGTCCAGGAAGTCAAAAAACATCCGAAAAAAGAAGTCGCCATTTTGACAGGAGACAATCATGGAGAACCGCTGGCTGCATTGACAAGAATCGCAAAACAAGGGCATAAACAGCTTGATATTGAAGAAGGAGATACGGTTTTAATCGCCTCCTCTCCGGTGCCGGGCCAGGAATTGGTCTATTCCAAAGCCGTCGATCTATTGACAAGAGCGGGCGCACAAGTCGTGTTCGCACAAAAGCGCGTCCATGTATCAGGCCACGGTTGCCAGGAAGAGCTGAAGCTGATGCTGAACCTGCTGAAGCCGAAGTATTTAATCCCTGTAAACGGCGAATACAGAATGCAAAAAGCACACTCCAAGCTGGCTGAAGAAATCGGGATGAAGAGAAGCGACATTTTCCTTGTCGAAAAAGGCGATGTTGTTGAGTTCCGCGGCCAAAACGTCAAAATCGGCGATAAGGTGCAATCAGGCAACATCCTGATCGACGGACTCGGTGTCGGCGATATCGGCAACATCGTGCTCAGAGACCGGCGCCTTCTTTCCCAGGACGGAATCTTAATCGTTGTCATTACCCTTGATAAAAAGAAAAAACATCTTGTATCAGGACCCGAAATTATCACGAGAGGTTTTGTCTATGTCAGGGAATCAGAAGAGCTGATCGTTGAAGCGACAGAGCTTGTCAGGGAAATCGTGAAAGAAAGCACGGAAAACGCAGTCGTCGAATGGTCTGCGCTAAAACAGACGATGCGCGACGCATTGAATCAATTCTTATATGAAAGAACGAAACGAAAACCAATGATCATCCCAATCATCATGGAAGTATAAAACCAAGAGGATCCCTCTTGGTTTTTTACATTGTATGAAAAAACCGCCACTGTCCATAATACAAAAGAAACTCGAGAAAGAGGTGAACCAGATGGACTCAAACCCGATACAAAACGGGGACGGCCAAGGGGAGCAGCCGGCCAAACAGGACGGAAAAGACAATCTCGTCAACAAAATTCAGCAGCTTGGCCAAACGTCGCTTCCGCAAATGGGACAGGACTCAAACATCCACTGCCTGACCATCATCGGGCAAATTGAAGGTCATGTTCAGCTTCCTCCCCAAAATAAAACAACAAAGTATGAACACGTGATTCCCCAGATTGTCGCAGTTGAACAAAATCCTAAAATCGAAGGGCTCCTCATCATCTTAAATACTGTGGGCGGTGATGTTGAAGCGGGATTGGCGATAGCGGAAATGCTGGCGTCCCTGTCAAAACCGACCGTGTCAATCGTGCTCGGCGGCGGCCATTCGATCGGTGTTCCAATCGCGGTTTCCTGTGATCACAGCTATATCGCTGAGACCGCGACGATGACGATCCATCCGGTCAGACTGACAGGACTAGTCATCGGTGTTCCGCAAACATTTGAGTACCTTGATAAAATGCAGGAGCGGGTCGTCAACTTTGTCACAAGCCATTCAAATATTTCCGAAGACAAGTTTAAGGAATTGATGTTTTCCAAAGGCAATCTGACGCGTGACATCGGAACAAATGTCGTCGGAAAAGATGCGGTCGAATACGGGTTGATCGACGAAGCGGGCGGCGTCGGACAGGCGATCAACAAGCTCAATGAATTGATTGAACAAAACAGCGGCGGCGAAGAAAGGATGATTCAATGATCCTATACACGACCATGCCGCAGGAAGTCATTTTCGCCGGACAGTCGGAAGGGACGAACTTAAAGCATATAGAAGTTAACGGCATCCCGCTCCTCGTCGAATTGAACGGAGAAGAAGCCCGGGTGGTTCAGGTACTCAGCACAAATCCGATGGATTTTTTAAAACAGGAAACGGCGCCCGGACAAACGCTGAAGCTGACATTTTATAAATAGCTGAAGTGTCGCAAGGATAAATATGCTATAATAGGGGAATCCAGAGGTAAAATTGCAGCCGGAAACAGGCTGCTTTCTCTTTGTTTTAACATTTTTTACAAAGCAGTAAGGTGATGGAGCATGGCAAAAAGAAAACGAAAATCGAAAAAGAAACAAAAACAGGTCAAACGGATAAATCTCAAATTTGAATTGTACGGTTTAATTTGCATCGCCATCTCGATTATTGCGATTCTGCAGCTTGGCGTAGCAGGTCAAACGTTCATTTACATGTTCCGTTTTTTGGCGGGCGAGTGGTTTATTCTCTGTCTGCTTGCTCTCTTTCTAACAGGCGTTTCACTGTTTTGGAAGAAAAAAACGCCTAGCTTTCTGACGAGAAGGAAAGCGGGGCTTTATTGCATCATTGCAAGCCTTTTGCTTCTTTCCCATGTACAGCTGTTTCAGCATTTGGCGGAAAGGGGCATGATCCAGTCTCCAAGCGTGATCCAGAACACGTGGGAGCTGTTTATGATGGATGTGGAAGGCAAGGCGGGCTCTCCTGATCTCGGCGGCGGCATGATTGGAGCGGTGCTGTTTGCGGCATCATATTTTCTGTTCGCATCTGCCGGATCCAAAATCATCGCCATCTTTCTGATTCTGATCGGTCTTTTATTGATCACCGACCGTTCGCTGCAAGAGACGCTGATCAAATGGACGGCCCCGGCGGCGTCATTCATTAAAGATCAATGGCGCGCATTTCTGGCCGATCTGAAGCAATTAAAAAGCCATACAGCGAAAAAGAAATCAGGAAAAAAACGAAAAACGCAGCGGAAGCGAAACACTGCTGAGGAGTCCGGCCTGGAGCCTGAACCCGCAGCTGATCCCGATCCGGTGATTCAATCGGAACCGATCATCTCAAGCTTTTCCGACCGTGATGAACAACCGGAGGTGCAGGCTTATGAAGCACCCGAGCCTGCGGAGGCGGATCCTGAACCGATGCCTTCAGAGAGCCTTGAAACCGCTCCGGAGATTGCGTTTACAGAGCTTGAAAACAAAGACTATCAGCTGCCATCCATCAGTTTATTGGATGATCCGAAACATACCGGCCAGCAAACCGACAAAAAAAACATCTATGATAACGCCAGAAAGCTTGAGAGAACGTTCCAAAGCTTCGGAGTCAAGGCGAAGGTGACACAGGTCCACCTCGGTCCGGCCGTGACAAAGTATGAAGTCTATCCGGACGTCGGCGTCAAAGTGAGCAAGATTGTCAATTTAAGTGATGACTTGGCGCTCGCCTTAGCCGCCAAGGATATCCGCATCGAAGCGCCGATACCCGGAAAATCGGCGATCGGAATCGAAGTGCCGAATGCCGAGGTCGCGATGGTTTCGTTGAAGGAAGTGCTTGAATCCAAGCTCAATGACCGTCCCGATGCAAAGCTGATGATCGGCCTTGGCCGCAATATATCGGGAGAAGCGGTGTTGGCTGAATTAAATAAGATGCCGCACCTTTTAGTCGCAGGTGCGACGGGAAGCGGAAAAAGCGTCTGTGTCAACGGCATCATCACAAGCATTTTAATGAGGGCCAAACCGCATGAAGTGAAGATGATGATGATCGACCCGAAAATGGTCGAACTGAATGTGTATAACGGGATTCCCCATTTGCTCGCGCCTGTTGTGACAGACCCGAAAAAAGCTTCTCAGGCTTTGAAAAAGGTCGTCAATGAGATGGAACGGCGCTATGAGCTGTTTTCTCACACGGGAACGAGAAACATTGAAGGGTACAATGATTATATTAAACGGATGAATGCATCAGAAGAAGCAAAACAGCCGGAGCTTCCATACATTATTGTGATTGTGGACGAGCTTGCCGATTTGATGATGGTCGCTTCCTCCGATGTTGAAGACTCCATCACAAGGCTGTCGCAGATGGCCCGCGCTGCCGGAATTCATCTGATCATTGCGACGCAGCGTCCGTCAGTCGATGTCATCACCGGTGTCATTAAAGCCAATATTCCGTCAAGGATTGCCTTTAGCGTTTCTTCGCAGACAGACTCGAGAACGATTTTGGATATGGGAGGAGCTGAGAAGCTTCTCGGAAGAGGGGACATGCTGTTTCTGCCTGTCGGAGCCAACAAGCCGCTTCGCGTACAAGGGGCCTTCTTATCCGATGAAGAGGTCGAAAAAGTCGTTGACCATGTCATTACACAGCAAAAAGCTCAATACCAGGAGGAAATGATTCCTGAAGAAACGTCAGAGACGCTCAGCGAAGTGACGGACGATCTTTACGATGAAGCGGTCGCTCTTGTCGTCAGCATGCAGACGGCATCGGTCTCCATGCTGCAAAGAAGATTCCGCATCGGCTACACACGGGCCGCCCGGCTGATTGACGCGATGGAGGAAAGGGGAGTCGTTGGTCCTTATGAAGGATCAAAGCCCCGGGAAGTCCTCATGTCTAAAGAACAATATGAAGAGCTCTCTTCCTAGGTGGAAGAGAGCTCTGTTTAAAATAAAAACATTATGTAAACTAGTGCATGATAAAACGTCTATTTATTTATTTGACAAAACATGATATAGTTATCCTCAATTAAAGGTATTTTGAATCTGATCTGGTCAGACGGAGGGAAAACATGTCGATTAAAGCTGACAATCAACATTTATGTCTAAAAGTGATTGATCGGATAAAAGATGATATTCAAAATGGCGTCTACCGCGAAAATGAACAGCTCCCCTCTGAATTCGAGCTGTCTAAAATGTTGGGCGTCACGAGAGCGGCTCTCAAAGAAGCGCTCAGAATCCTCGAAGAAGAAAACGTCCTCATCAGAAGGCATGGCGTCGGCACTTTTGTGAACGCCAAACCTTTGTTTCTCTCAGGTATTGAGCAGCTGAACAGCGTGACGAAAATGATCGAACAGGCAAACATGACACCCGGAACCATTTTTATGTCCTCACAGGTGACAGACCCGACGGAAGAAGATATGCTCTGCTTTCAGCACCCTGAAGATAGCGACATATTTTTGCTTGAGCGGGTGAGAACGGCAAATGGATCACCTGTTGTCTACTGTCTAGATAAAATTCCGACGTCGATTTTGCCGAAAGGCTTTTCACATGAACAGGAATCGATGTTTGAATGGCTGGAGAACAAATCGGGAGCAGTCATCAGCTATGCGGTTGCCGACATTGTGCCAATCGGCTACCATGATACGGTCTCGCAAATCCTTGAGTGTGATCCGGAAACCGCTCTTTTATTGTTGAAGCAGATTCATTATGATCAAAATGACAGGCCGGTACTATATTCATTAAACTATTTCAGGGCTGATAAATTCAGGTTTCACGTCGTCAGAAAACGTTTTTGATAAAGACAGGCGCTAAAGATAGGCGGCTGTTTTTTGCTGTGCCTACATAAACTTACCTGCAGCAACCCATACTAATGGATGGAAATCCTAATGAATTGGGTGAAAAAAGGTGAGCAAAAAAAAAGGTGTTAAAAGCATTGTCGCGCTGTCGTCTGTCCCGCTTGTCATGACGCTCGGCAACTCGATGCTGATCCCGGTTCTGCCGGTGATTGAAAAAAAACTAAACATTTCTTCGTTTCAAGTGTCTTTGATCATCACGGTTTATTCTATTGTTGCGATTATATGTATACCGATAACAGGCTATTTGTCCGATAGGTTTGGCAGAAAAAAGGTCATGCTTCCATGTCTTGTCATTGCCGGAGCGGGAGGCGCTCTCGCAGGCTTTGCTGCACCTTTTTTCAAAGAGCCGTATGCGATGATTTTGGCTGGGCGGGTGCTGCAAGGCATCGGTTCGGCAGGTGCCGCTCCGGTCGTCATGCCGTTTATCGGCGATTTGTTTCAAAACGATGAAGACATCAGTGCGGGACTTGGCGACATCGAGACGGCAAACACCGCCGGAAAAGTATTGAGCCCGATCTTAGGGGCTTTTTTAGCATCATGGGTCTGGTTTATGCCGTTTTGGTTTATTCCCGTCGTGTCGCTCGCCAGCTTTTTTCTCGTGCTGTTTTTTGTCCCGAAGCCGAAGGAAAAAGGCGCCGATTCGAAATCTTTTATAGATTTCTCAAAAAATGTTCAGCAGATTTTCAAACGGGAAGGGCGCTGGCTGGTGTCCATCTTTTTGATCGGCGGGATCATCATGTTTCTTTTATTCGGGGTGCTGTTTTACCTCTCCGACAATCTGGAGAAAAAATATCAGATTGACGGGATCATAAAAGGAGCGCTGCTCAGCATTCCGCTGCTGTTTCTCTCCGTCAGCTCTTACCTTGCCGGAAAGCTGATCGGAAACAATAAAATCAGAATGAAAATATGCGTTCTCATCGGGATGATCCTGCTTGCCCTGTCTTTCGGGGGATTATGGTGGAACCACAGCTTTTATCCGCTGTTTTTATTTATGACGGTCGGAGGCATCGGCATCGGGGTCGCCCTTCCTTCGCTTGATGCTTTGATAACAGAGGGGATTGAAAAAGAAGAACGCGGAACGATTTCGTCATTTTACAACAGCATGCGGTTTATCGGAGTGGCACTCGGACCGCCGGTATTTGCTTACATGATGACGAATGCCGACCGGTTGATTTTCATTGTGTCTCTTCTTTGCAGCCTCGCCGCTGTCGCTCTCGTGCTCTTTAACATTGATCCGAAGAAAGATGAGAATGAAGCGGTCAAAACGGTGTAAATCTGCACCGTTCTTTTTTTGGCGAGGTTTTTAGTTTCCTTAAATCTCCTCCAGTTGATATAATTACAACCAAACGGCCTGAGAAGCATATGGTCGAATCGGGTCATAATACATAATATAAAAAGGACGAAGGAGGTTCTTCATGACATATCTGAATGAAATAAAAGGAAAACATCGCGGGGTCACAAGCCATATCGTGAAGACGGAAAAGTTTAAAACCGTTTCCATTACTTTTAAAATGCTCGCCCCTTTAACAAAAGTAGACGTGACTAACCGGGCTCTTTTTCCGCATGTGCTCCTGCGGGGAACAAGCAGGCATCCGAAAACGGCTGACCTCAGGACGTACCTTGACGAGCTTTACGGCACTTCTGTATCGGCTGACCTCTCCAAAAAAGGGGAACAGCACGTCATTACGTTCCGCCTGGATATCGCCAATGAAAAATATTTAAAGGACCAGACGCCGCTTTTGGAAAAAGGAATGGAGCTTTTGTCCGACATTATTTTTTCGCCGGCGCTTGAGGGAGGGGTTTTTAAACCTGATTATGTCTCCCAGGAGAAACGCACATTAAAACAAAGAATTCAGGCCGTCTACAATGATAAAATGCGCTACTCGAACCTGAGGCTTATTCAGGAAATGTGCAAAGATGAGCCTTACTCCCTGCATGTGAACGGAGAGCTTGATGATGTGGACGGCATCACGCCAGAGAGCCTGTATCAAGCGTATACTAAGGCAATTGCGGAAGATCAGCTCGACATTTACGTCGTAGGGGATGTTGACGAAAACCAAGCCGATCAGTACATTGCAAACTATTTCAAAACGAAAGAGCGAAGTGCACCGGCAGCCGCCCAGATCGAGCGCAATCACACGCCGGAGCCAAGGGAAGTTGTTGAGGATGCGGATGTCAAACAGGGCAAGCTGAACATGGGCTTTCGGACCAACACGTTTTTTACAGACGATGACTATCCGGCACTGCAGCTTTTCAACGGCCTGTTCGGCGGCTTCTCCCATTCCAAGCTGTTTATGAATGTCAGAGAAAAAGCGAGCCTTGCCTATTATGCGGCCTCCAGAATCGAAAGCTTCAAAGGGCTTTTAATGGTCATGTCAGGTATTGAAGTCGCCAATTATCAAAAAGCCGTCGACATCATCAAGGAACAGTTCCAGGAGATGAAAAAAGGCAGCTTTACGGAAGAGGCGATCAGCCAGACGAAAGCGGTCATTAAAAATCAGATTCTTGAAACCCTTGATACACCTTACGGCTTAGTCGAATTCATTTATCAGCAGGCTGCCGCCCAAACCGAATTTTCTTTGGAGGAATGGCTTGACCGGATTGACAATGTCACCAAGGACGAGATTGTTGAGGTCGGTCAGAAAATCGAATTGGATACAACGTACTTTCTGAAAGGGACGGAGGGAGCATCTTGACGAAAACGATTGAATTTGAACAGCTGAAGGAAACGCTATACTATGAAAAAATGCCCGGCGGACTTGATGTATACGTACTTCCAAAAGAAGGATTTAACAAGACATACGCTGTATTTACGACAAAGTACGGCTCAATTGACAATCAGTTTGTCCCGCTCGGAAAAGAAGAAATGGTCCGTGTGCCTGACGGCATCGCCCATTTCCTCGAGCATAAGCTGTTTGAAAAAGAAGACGGCGATGTCTTTCAGCATTTCAGCAAACAGGGGGCTTCAGCCAACGCTTTTACCTCCTTCACGAGAACGGCGTATCTTTTTTCAAGCACTTCAAAGGTTGCAGATAATCTTGAAACACTCGTCAATTTTGTGCAGGACCCTTATTTCACGGAAAAAACGGTTGAAAAAGAAAAAGGCATCATCGGCCAGGAAATCAATATGTACGATGATAACCCGGATTGGCGTCTTTTCTTCGGTCTGATCGAAAACATGTATAAAGAACATCCCGTCCGGATTGACATCGCCGGCACGATCGAAAGCATTTCACACATTACGAAGGATCTCTTGTATGAATGCTATGAGACGTTCTATCACCCGAGCAATATGCTCTTGTTTGTCGTCGGACCGGTCGACGCGGAAGCGATCATCGGTCAGGTCCGCAAAAACCAGGAAAACAAACCGTATACGGATCAGCCTGAAATCGTCCGCAAAGAAGTGGATGAGCCCGCCGCAGTATACCGAAAAGAGCAGGAAATCAAAATGAATGTTCAAAGCTCGAAATGCATGGTCGGCTTAAAAAGCGTCAATCCCCGAAATACTGGAGACGACCTCTTAAAACATGAACTGACCATGAACTTGATTCTTGAATGTCTGTTTGGCAAAAGCTCTGCCGATTATGAAAAAATTTATGAAAAAGGCTATATTGACGAGACATTCAGCTACGACTACACGGAAGAGCACGGCTTTGGCTTCGCCTCTGTCGGCGGCGACACCCCTGAGCCCGATCAGCTTGCAGAAGAACTGAAACAGGTGTTCTTCAAAGCCAAAGAGACGATCACGGCTGAAAAACTCGATTTGGCGAGAAAGAAAAAAATCGGTACATTCCTAAAATCGATGAACTCGCCTGAATACATCGCCAATCAGTTTACACGGTACGCATTTTTGGAGACGAGTCTGTTCGATATTGTCACCGTTCTCGAGTCGATCACGCTCGAAGACGTCCACAAGGCAATAGAGGAAGAAATAGAAGAGGACAGGATCACCGTCTGCAAAGTCGTTCCGAAATCATAATACACACCGGAAAGTTCAGCATGGAAAGTCTTTGTGCTGAACCTTTCTTTTTTGAACGGAAAGGGTGGAACCATTGTCAAAATTAGCTCTTGTCACCGGCTCAAGCGGGGGAATCGGCCAAAGCATCAGCGAAAAGCTGGCCGAGAGCGGCTTCGATTTGCTCCTTCATTACAACGCGAACAAACAGGCGGCCGTTTCCTTAAGCGAAAAACTCGTTGATACATACGGTGTTCACACGGAAATCATTCAAGGTGATCTGTCCGCGCCTGACGGTGTACAGGCTGTTTCCGCCTCAATCGGCGGACGGGCGCTTGACGCTGTCGTCTTAAACAGCGGGCAAAGCTTTCACGGACTTGTCACAGACATGTCCGACGAAGCTGTCCAGGACATGGTGCAGCTTCATGTATCAAGTCCGTTTCTTTTGACGAGAAACCTTCTGCCGGCCATGCTTCGCAAAAAAGCGGGCGCAATCGTTGCGATCAGCTCCATCTGGGGCGAAACCGGAGCATCCTGTGAGGTGTTATACAGCATGACAAAGGGGGCGCAAAACCTGTTTGTCAAAGCCCTCGCAAAAGAGCTTGCCCCAAGCGGGATCAGGGTCAACGCCGTTTCACCGGGAGCGGTCAAGACAAAAATGATGGGGGCTTTCTCCCAAGAGGAGGAAGAGATGATTGCAGAAGACATCCCGATGGGCAGGCTTGCAGCCCCGGAAGAGGTGGCGGACGCCGTTCTCTTTCTTCTTTCAGAAAAAGCGTCCTATATCACCGGTCAGATCTTATCGGTGAACGGCGGCTGGCATTGTTAAAAACATGTATAGTTTCTCATCCCTCCGAGAATAATAAGCCTGTAACTTTAAGAGAATGGAGGGGCCTGATATGTCCGTACTGGATAATTGGGATCAGTGGAAAAACTTTTTGGGCGACCGTCTCAACTACGCCCAAGCAAAAGGAATGTCAAACGAAACCATCTCGGATCTTGCTTATGAGATCGGCGATTACTTAGCCGGTGAGGTCGATTCAAAAAACCATCAGGAAAGAGTGCTCGCCGACCTGTGGAGCGTAGCTTCAGAAGAAGAGCAGCGCGCCATTGCGAACGTTATGGTCAAGCTTGTTGAAAACAACAGCTCACATTAAGGAGAGAGTGTGTTCACTCTCTCTTTTTTATAGGTTCGAACGGCTTGGCCGTTATACTTGGATTCAAAGCAACCGCGACGCCGTGTTTCCCGATTTTGGGAAACGGACGTTTTTCTTATTTAATCACAACATTCTGCTTTCTAATTAAGACAAAATGCTTTATGATAAAGGAAGGTAAATTTTTGCCACGATGATGGATAGGGAGGTTATCATTTGGCAAAGCTCGAATGGTACTTAGAATATGAAATCCAAGTCAACCGTCCCGGACTTCTGGGAGATATATCCTCTTTATTGGGGATGCTTTCAATCAATATTGTGACCATTAACGGCGTTGATACTTCAAGAAGGGGCCTTTTGTTAAAATGCCGTCATATAGATCAGATTAAGCGCCTGGAATCCATTTTGAACACGATGGAAACGATTAAAGTGACGAAGCTGAGAGAACCGAAATTAAGAGACCGTCTCGCTGTCAGACACGGCCGCTATATTCAGCGGGATGCCGATGATAAAAAAACGTTCCGTTTTGAACGCGCCGAGCTCGGCCTGCTCGTCGATTTTATGGCCGAATTGTTTAAAAAAGACGGGCACAAGCTGATCGGGATCCGCGGGATGCCCCGCGTCGGCAAGACGGAGTCGATCGTCGCTTCAAGCGTATGTGCGAGCAAAAGATGGCTTTTCGTATCATCTACACTTTTGAAGCAAACGATCAGAAGCCAGCTGATTGCCGATGAGTACAGTCCGGAGAATGTGTTTATACTGGACGGCATTGTCTCGACCAGAAGGGGATCTGAGCGCCACCTGCAGCTCGTCAGCGAAATTATGCGGCTTCCCGCGACCAAAGTTGTCGAGCATCCGGATATTTTCGTGCAGAATACGGAATATACGATGGATGATTTTGATTACATTATCGAATTGCGTAACAGCCCTGACGAGGTTATTACATATGAACATGCCGAGGAACCGCAAATGTTTGACCATTCTGGTTTTTCCGGTTTTGATTTTTAAAATGGAAGGTGTTTGTTGTGACTGAACTAGGAAATCGGCTGAAAGAAGCCAGAGAGGAAAAAGGGATGTCATTGGACGATCTTCAGGCGGCGACAAAAATCCAAAAACGATATTTAACAGCGCTTGAAGAAGGAAACTATGACGTTATTCCGGGGAAATTTTATGTAAGAGCCTTTATTAAACAGTATGCGGAAGCTGTCGGACTGAATTCAGAGCTCTTATTTGAAGAGTATAAAAAGGATATCCCCAATTCCTACAATGATGAGGTTTCTGATAAGCTATCTTCGATCAAGCCGCAGAGGGAACTTCCGAAGTCTGCGTCAAAAGCGCTTGAACTTCTGCCCACACTGCTTGTCTCGGCCGGGGTTATCGTTGTCGTTGTGATCATTTACGTCATCATCCAGGCCGTAAACGGCGGCGGCAATCAGCAGTCCGCCGAACAGCCAAAAACAGAAGAGTCGCAAAGCAAGTACGACGTCTCCAAGGATTCGCCGCTGACAAAAAAAAATCAGAAAGATGAAGATGCTCAGCAAAACAGCGGGGAGAAAAAAACCGATTCAGCGTCAGACGAAAAGAATGAGCTGAGCATTAAAGCCGCAGGCAGTGAAGGATCTTCCACAACATATGAAGTATCCGGCGCCGACAAGCTTGAGCTTGAGGTCAAAGCAACGGCGGATTCCTGGGTAAGGGTGCGGGATGCGAAAGGAAGCTCCCTTAAAGAAGGAATGATGAAAAAAGGGGAAACCTTTAAGAAAAATATAACCGATCAGGAACAGGTTGATCTGCGGATCGGATATGCGCCAGGCGTTGAAATAAAAATCAACGGAGAAGCTCTTTCCTACGAACTTGATCCTAAATCGGTGATGACGCAAAACATAACGATTCAAAATAAAAAGGAGGAAAAGTCATCTTAAATGCCGGATGACTTTTTCTTGCGTCCATCATTTGCAAAACGATACATATGGAGGAACCTTTATGTTTAACTTACCGAATAAAATCACGCTTTCAAGAATCGCATTAATTCCCATTTTCATGATCATCATGCTTGTCCCGTTTCCATGGGGATCCATCTCGTTTGGAAGCGAATCGATTCCGGTCGCCCATTTGGTCGGCGCCCTTTTGTTCATCTTCGCCTCTGTTACCGATTGGGTTGACGGCTATTACGCGAGAAAGCTGAACCTTGTGACGAATTTTGGGAAGTTTCTTGATCCGCTTGCGGACAAGCTCCTCGTTTCATCGGCATTGATTATTTTGGTTCAGTATCATCTCGCACCGGCATGGATGGCGATCATCATCATCAGCCGCGAATTTGCCGTGACGGGACTCCGCCTCGTGCTTGCGGGAACGGGAGAAGTCGTGGCGGCAAACATGCTTGGAAAAGTGAAAACGTGGGCGCAGATCATTGCCATTTCGGCTCTCTTGCTTCACAATCTTCCATTCGAGCTCGTATCATTCCCGTTCGGCTCCCTTGCGCTATGGGTCGCTGTCTTTTTCACCGTCGTATCAGGCTGGGATTATTTCGCCAAAAACTGGGATGCTTTAAAAACATCAGACTAAACATGGGGAAGTGGAGAACATGAAATTGGAAAGAAAAGCGGAAATCATCGCTGTCGGATCTGAGCTTCTGCTCGGACAAATCGCCAATACGAACGCGCAGTTTATCAGCAAACAGCTGGCTGAAATCGGCATTAATGTCTTTTATCACACAGCGGTCGGTGACAACCCCGAGCGTCTCAAGCAAGTCATTCAAACCGCACAGGAAAGATCTGATTTTATTATTTTCTCAGGCGGGCTTGGACCGACGAAAGACGATTTGACAAAAGAAACGATCGCAGAGGTTGTCGGGCGTCCCCTTGAGCTTGATGAGAAGGCCTTTCAATCGATTGAGGATTACTTTAAAAAAACGAACCGGACGATGTCGCCGAATAATCGCAAACAGGCGCTGATTTTGAAGGGATCGGACGTCCTGCCGAACCGGTTCGGCATGGCGCCGGGGATGCTTTTGGAGCATGAGTCCCGTTTTTACATGCTTCTTCCCGGTCCGCCGAAAGAGCTTGAACCGATGTTTGAACATGAAGCGAAGCCGCTGATTTTGGAAAAGCTCGGCTCAAAAGAAAAAATCGTTTCAAGGGTGCTGCGGTTCTTTGGAATCGGTGAATCCCAGCTTGAAACGGATTTGGAAGATCTCATCGATGCGCAGACAAATCCGACGATCGCCCCTTTGGCGGCAGACGGGGAAGTCACCCTCCGGCTGACGGCAAAGCATGCCGATCCGGATGAAACAAGCCGTCTGCTGAAAGAAACGGAAGACCGCATTTTAGAGCGCGTCGGCGAATTCTTTTACGGGTATGATGATACATCGCTCGTGGAAGAGCTTGCGAAGGCCTGCACCCGAAAAGGGGTGACTCTGGCGGCTGCGGAAAGCTTTACTGGAGGGCTCTTTTCCAGCTGGCTGACGGAAATAAGCGGTGCCAGTGAATATTTCAAAGGCGGTGCTGTCTGCTATACGAACGAATTGAAGGTTTCAGCCGCCGGCGTCTCCGAAGATACGCTGAACCGCTTTGGCGCTGTCAGCGCGCAGTGCGCAAAAGAGCTTGCAAAAGGCATCAGAGCGAAAACCGGAAGCGATATCGGCATCAGCTTTACGGGAGTGGCCGGACCTAACACCCAGGAAGGCCACCCGGCCGGAAAAGTATATATCGGCATCTCTCAAAAAGGCAAAACAGAAGAGGCCTTTGAATTCATGTTCGCCGGTTCCCGGTCCGGCGTCCGGAAACGGTCCGCCAAATACGGCTGCCACCTTTTGCTGAAAATGCTGGAAAAATAACCGACAACAGTTTTTTCGGAAGATCTTCCTTTTAAAAAAGAAC
Organism: Bacillus sp. HSf4; assembly: GCF_029537375.1. NCBI lineage: Bacteria > Bacillati > Bacillota > Bacilli > Caryophanales > Bacillaceae > Bacillus > Bacillus sp. HSf4. Next base: position 1,885,130 of record NZ_CP120679.1, read on the forward strand.
ATTCCGCTTTTCGGAAAAGCATTTTTCATTTCTAAAAAAATCGAATATGCGTTCGCTTTTTTCTTGGCAAATCCACGGAAACAAGGTATAGTAGATATAGCGGAAGCGATAAAGGAGGAAAAAATAGAATGAGTGATCGTCAGGCAGCCTTAGACATGGCGCTTAAACAAATAGAAAAACAGTTTGGTAAAGGTTCGATTATGAAGCTCGGTGAACAAACCGAAACAAGAATTTCAACTGTTCCGAGCGGCTCTTTAGCGCTCGATGCGGCTCTTGGAGTGGGCGGATATCCGCGCGGACGGATTATTGAAGTATACGGCCCGGAAAGTTCCGGTAAAACGACGGTGGCGCTTCATGCGATTGCCGAAGTCCAGCAGCAGGGCGGACAGGCGGCGTTCATAGATGCGGAACACGCGCTTGACCCGGTTTACGCTCAAAAGCTCGGCGTCAACATTGACGAGCTCCTGCTGTCACAGCCTGACACAGGGGAGCAGGCGCTGGAAATCGCCGAAGCCCTTGTCAGAAGCGGAGCAGTGGACATCGTTGTCATTGACTCTGTCGCAGCTCTTGTCCCGAAAGCGGAAATCGAAGGAGATATGGGAGACTCCCATGTCGGCTTACAGGCGAGGCTGATGTCCCAAGCGCTTCGGAAGCTTTCCGGCGCGATCAATAAATCGAAGACCATCGCGATCTTCATTAACCAGATCCGTGAAAAAGTCGGTGTGATGTTCGGCAATCCGGAGACGACTCCGGGCGGAAGAGCGCTGAAATTCTATTCTTCCGTACGCCTTGAAGTTCGCCGCGCCGAACAGCTGAAACAGGGGAATGACGTCATGGGGAACAAGACGAAAATTAAAGTCGTCAAAAACAAAGTGGCGCCTCCATTCCGGACAGCTGAAGTGGACATTATGTACGGTGAAGGGATTTCAAAAGAAGGGGAAATCATTGACCTCGGCACAGAGCTTGATATCGTGCAGAAAAGTGGAGCATGGTACTCTTATGAGGATGAACGCCTTGGACAGGGCCGTGAAAACGCCAAGCAGTTCCTGAAAGAAAACAAGGACGTGCTTCTGACGATCCAAGAGCAGATCAGGGAGCACTACGGATTGGATACCGGCGCCTCGGCTCCTAAAGATGAAGAAGTTCAGGAAGAGCTCGAATTTTAATCATCAACCATATGTGAAAAGGCTGCTGGCCCCGTGTCAGGCAGCCTTTTGCTTTTGATCTCCCCGGCGAACCCCCCTTCATTTTTCCCGGGGGAATTTGAAAAAGGCGAATATCTTTCCAAACGTTAAGACCGTAAGCTTGACAAGTATTTCCCACACAATTACAATGAAATTGTATCACTTGTTTTTCTTAACATGATTGATAAACATTTAAACTTGACAAGGGCAGTGAAGCTTCTTCATTCCCTGTGAAGGTTCTGTATGTTGAGAAGAAAGTACAATGTACATGCCGACACTTACTTTTAGCAAGAAACAAGTTCATAGCAAGAGGAGGTGAAAGTATGAGTCCTTTAACCATTCTCATCTCCATTTTGCTGAGCCTATTCTGTTTAGTTGTTGGCTACTATGTTCGTAAAATCATTGCCGAAGCAAAAATTTCAGGTGCGCGTAATGCAGCCGAACAAATTCTTGGAGACGCAAAGCGGGATGCTGAAGCGTTGAAAAAAGAAGCCCTTCTTGAAGCAAAGGACGAGATTCACACGCTTCGGATAGAAGCTGAACAAGAAGTTCGTGAAAGACGAAATGAGCTTCAAAAACAAGAAAACCGTTTACTTCAAAAGGAAGAGAACCTTGACCGAAAAGACGAATCATTAGATAAACGGGAAGCGATGTTGGAGAAGAAAGATCATTCTCTGAATGAACGACAACAACATATTGAAGAGATGGAAAGCAAAGTGGATGAAATGATTCGTATGCAGCAGTCGGAATTGGAGCGTATTTCAAGTCTGACTCGTGATGAAGCGAAGCAAATCATTCTGGAGCGAGTTGAAAATGAGCTTTCCCATGACATCGCGATCATGACGAAAGAATCGGAAAATCGTGCGAAAGAAGAGGCGGATAAAAAAGCGAAAAATATTCTTTCATTGGCTTTACAGCGCTGTGCCGCTGATCATGTGGCCGAGACAACGGTATCAGTTGTCAACCTTCCAAATGATGAGATGAAAGGCCGTATTATCGGACGTGAGGGACGAAATATCCGTACATTGGAAACATTGACGGGAATCGATCTTATCATTGACGATACGCCGGAAGCCGTTATCCTTTCAGGATTTGATCCGATCAGGCGTGAGACAGCCAGGATCGCTCTTGATAAACTCGTTCAGGATGGCCGCATTCATCCTGCCAGAATCGAAGAAATGGTTGAGAAATCCCGCCGTGAAGTGGATGATTATATTCGCGAAATGGGTGAACAGACGACATTTGAAGTGGGAGTCCACGGTCTTCATCCCGATCTTATCAAAATTCTCGGCCGTCTGAAGTTCAGAACAAGCTATGGACAGAACGTGCTGAAGCATTCAATGGAAGTAGCGTTTCTGACCGGTCTTATGGCTGCAGAACTCGGTGAAGACGTCACACTTGCCAAAAGAGCAGGACTTCTTCACGATATCGGGAAAGCGATTGACCATGAGGTGGAAGGAAGCCATGTCGAAATCGGCGTAGAGCTTGCCACCAAGTATAAGGAGCATCCAGTCGTCATCAACAGCATCGCATCACACCACGGTGATCAGGAACCGACTTCCATCATCGCAGTGCTCGTGGCCGCAGCTGATGCATTGTCAGCCGCAAGACCTGGTGCAAGAAGCGAAACCCTCGAAAATTATATTCGCAGGCTTGAAAAGCTGGAAGAGATTTCTGAGTCGTACGAAGGTGTCGAAAAATCATTTGCGATACAGGCCGGACGGGAAGTTCGGATCATGGTCAAACCAGACTCGATCAACGATCTTGAAGCCCATCGTTTGGCGCGGGATATTCGAAAACGAATTGAGGACGAGCTTGACTACCCTGGACATATTAAAGTAACTGTGATTAGGGAAACGAGAGCCGTTGAGTACGCAAAATAAAGTGGTGCATAAGCGCCACTTTATTTCAGATTTTTGACGAAATCCTAAAACGGTTTAATGTTTTAGGATTTTGTCATCCTTTCAGCGTGATTGAAAACCTTTGCAGTCTAGGAAGGCCGAGCATTGGAGCGGAGCGAATGTTGGATTCGTGAGCACTGAAGCGCAGGCCTGACAACGAATGCGAGGGTTTGTCAACACGCTGAATAAAGTGGTGCATAAGCGCCACTTTATTTTTTTGTAACCTTGTGTAACACTATTAGAAAAACCTATTTAAAAAAAGAAAGGGTCAAATGATGAGAATTTTATTTATTGGAGATGTCGTCGGTTCGCCGGGCAGAGAGATGATCAAAAATTATTTGCCGAAACTGAAGCTGAAATATAAACCCCACGCCGTTATCGTTAATGGAGAAAACGCCGCACACGGGAAAGGCATTACCGAAAAAATATACCATCAGCTCATTCAAGCGGGAGCCGATGTCCTCACCATGGGAAACCACACATGGGATAAAAGGGAAATATTTGATTTTATTGATGAAGCACCGCAGATCATCAGACCGGCCAACTTTCCCGAAGGCACCCCGGGGAAAGGGATCACATACATCAAAACAAACGGCAACAAAGAGCTTGCTGTGATCAATCTGCAGGGCCGGACATTTCTTCCGCCGATTGACTGTCCGTTCCGCAAAGCGGACGAACTGATTGATGAAGCTTCAAAAAGAACGCCGTTTATCTTTATCGATTTTCACGCTGAAGCAACAAGTGAAAAACAAGCGATCGGCTGGTATACGGACGGCCGGGTGTCAGCCGTTGTCGGAACCCATACACATGTGCAGACGGCGGACAACCGCGTGCTCCCCAAAGGCACGGCCTACATCACCGATGTCGGGATGACCGGTCCGTATGACGGGATTCTCGGCGTTGACCGGGAGACGATTATCAAACGCTTTAAAACAAGCCTGCCCGTCAGGTTTGAGATTGCCGAAGGCCGCACAACCTTAAGCGGAGTTGTCATAGACATCGATGATCAAAGCAAAAAAGCCGTTAAAATTGAACGGATCTTAATCAATGACGACCACATGTTTTTTGAATAAAATCATTTTAGAAAAATATTAAAAGGAAAGCAGGAATATCCCGGTCTTTTAGTGAATATAGTAAAAATGGAAGGTACCCTGCTATTTTTGAAAAGCAATTAAAAGGGGATGGCTTTGAAAATAGCAACATCTAATAATGATTGTTCTAATGAACACTCACTTATCCATTGAAACTTAAGGGGGAGCAGGAATGGAAATATTAAAAGTTTCAGCAAAATCAAATCCAAACTCGGTCGCAGGTGCGCTCGCGGGAGTCTTGAGAGAACGAGGAGCTGCGGAAATTCAAGCAATCGGAGCCGGTGCATTGAACCAGGCTGTGAAAGCGGTGGCGATTGCCAGGGGATTTGTAGCGCCAAGCGGAGTGGATCTGATTTGCATTCCGGCGTTTACGGACATTCAAATTGACGGTGAAGAGCGAACAGCGATTAAATTAATTGTTGAACCTCGCTGATAGAAAGATAAGTCGAATCAATGCTTCAACCTGCTTGCTTAAGGCAAGCGGGTTGTTTTTGGTTTGGCCAAAATGTAGAGCTGGGAGCGGATGAAATATGAATATTTTTGATGCCCATTCCGATCTGCTATTCAAGCTCTGGAAAAATCCGAAGCTTAATGAATACAACGATCCAACACTGCAAACACCGGTCAAAGCGCTTTTAAACGGGAAGACGAAAGTGCAATGCCTGGCGATTTTTCTGCCGGCTTCTGTTCCGGCCGCGATGCGCCTGGAAATGGCGCTTGTTCAAATACAGCTGTTTTACGAAAAAATCGCCAAATATGAACGGATCAAACTAATCAGAAGCAAAGCAGACATCCACTCGCTGAAAGCGGATGAAACAGGCGTTATCTTAACGATGGAAGGCTGTGAGCCGATATCCAAAAATTTAAGGCTGTTTGATGTTTTTTTCCGGCTCGGCGTCCGAAGCTTCGGTCTGACATGGAACTGGGCGAACGCCTTCGCTGACGGAGCTTTGGAAAAAAGAAATGCGGGACTTTCATCCTGGGGAAACAAATTGATCCGCATCGCCAACAAAAACCGGGCCTGGACAGACGTTTCCCATTTGTCGGAAAGCAGCTTTTGGGATGCGCTGGCGGCCGCAAAATATCCGATCGCCTCCCATTCCAATGCCTACAGCCTTTGTCCGCATCCAAGGAATTTAAAGGATGATCAAATCAAAGCACTCATTGATCAAAACGGTGTCATCGGTCTGACATTTGTCCCTGAATTTGTGAAACGCGAGGGGACGCCGCGGCTGAAAGACATCCTTACACACATTGACCATATTTGTTCTCTCGGCGGTGAACGGCATATCGGCTTTGGTTCGGATTTTGACGGCATCGACAGAGTGATTCCGGATTTGGAATGCCACAAGGATTATGACAATCTAATTGAAGCATTGGAACGCTCGTTTTCATCCAGTCAAGTGCGCCGTTTTCTCTTTGAAAACTTCGTCAGCCGCATCCCGTTTTAAAAAAATTTCCGCTTTTTTTCAGAGTGTGTTCATATGTCCACATCATACGGACAGTGGTGTTTACCAAGATGGAAAATCGTGCTACAATCCTTGTGTAAAGCGATTTTTCGCGAAAGGGGGCTGTTCGTCTTGAACGGAAAAATGAAAGCGCTTATCAAGAATCCCGGGGAACCCGGCGCTGTCCTTGAGCTCGTTCCGATTCCGCAAATCGATCAACATGAAGTGCTCATCAAAGTGAAAGCTGCATCGATTTGCGGAACCGATGTTCATATTTATAATTGGGATGAATGGGCGAAAAACAGAATAAAACCGCCCTATGTGTTTGGTCACGAATTTTCCGGAGAGGTCGTTCAGGTCGGGGAGAATGTCACATCAGTCAAGGAGGGGGAGTACGTCTCAGCGGAAACGCATATCGTCTGCGGGAAATGCATTCCTTGTCTGACCGGAAAAAAACACGTCTGCCGAAATACGCAAATCCTCGGCGTGGATACAGAAGGGTGTTTCGCCGAGTATGTGAAGGTGCCGGCGGAAAACATCTGGAAAAATCCGTCCGGTATGCCCGAGGACCTCGCTTCGATTCAAGAGCCGCTCGGCAACGCCCTGCATACCGTTCTCTCAGGGATAACAGCAGGGGATAAGACGGCGATTGTCGGCTGCGGTCCGATCGGATTAATGGCTGTGGCGGTGGCGAAAGCAGCCGGGGCCTCACAGGTGATCGCGATCGATAAAAACGAGTACAGGCTCGACTTGGCTGTGCAAATGGGCGCAACGGAAACCATCTCCATTGAAAAAGAAGACCCGCTCAAAAATGTAAGCGCTTTAACAAATCGGGAGGGCGTTGATTTAGTTTGTGAGATGTCGGGCCATCCGACAGCCATCCGCCAAAGCCTAAAGATGGCGGCAAACGGCGGGAAGGTTCATATCTTAAGCTTGCCGGAGCACCCCGTCTGCATTGATATGACAAATGACATCGTCTTTAAGGGCCTGACAGTCCAGGGAATCACCGGGCGTAAGATGTTTGAAACATGGAGGCAGACAAGCGAGCTGCTGAATGCCGGTGCAATCCGGATTAAACCTGTCATTACCCATCATTTTTCACTTGAAGACTATGAAACAGGTTTTGAGCTGATGAGGAAAGGGCAATGCGGCAAAGTTGTGCTGAAACCATAGAAAGGAGAGATTGATATGAAAGAGTTTCACTTTTTAGCTTCAGAGCTTGAAGCAATGAAGAAAAACGGCACATTTCAAGAGCTGCCGGTCATCGAATCGCTTCAAGGGTCAACTGTCAGAATGAAAGGAAGAGATATCATACAGCTTTCTTCCAATAATTATTTAGGATTGACATCACATCCGCGGATGCAAAAGGCGGCTGAAGACGCCGTGAAGCAATATGGCGCAGGAACCGGCTCAGTCCGGACCATCGCCGGAACGTTCACCATGCATGACGAGCTTGAGAAAAAGCTTGCAGCATTTAAGAACACGGAAGCGGCTCTCGTGTTTCAGTCCGGTTTCACAGCAAATCAGGGCATTCTTTCCAGTATTCTCACAAAAGACGACATCGTGATTTCAGATGAATTAAACCACGCTTCAATCATAGACGGCATCAGGCTCACCAAGGCCGGCAAAAAAGTCTATGAACATGCGAATATGGAAGACTTGGAAAAGATTTTGAAAAAATCGATGAATTACAGAACACGGCTGATCGTCACAGACGGCGTCTTTTCGATGGACGGAGACATCGCTCCGCTTCCTGAGATTGTAAAGCTTGCCGAACAGTATGATGCCTTTGTCATGGTCGATGATGCGCATGCTTCCGGTGTTCTCGGTGAAAACGGACGCGGCACGGTACATCATTTCGGCCTCGACGGAAAAGTCCATATTCAAGTCGGCACCCTCAGCAAAGCGATCGGTGTGTTAGGAGGATATGCCGCCGGCTCAAAAGTGCTGATCGACTATTTAAAACATAAAGGCCGTCCGTTTTTGTTCAGCACGTCTCATCCGCCGGCTGTTACCGCAGCTTGTATTGAAGCGGTCAATGTGCTGATGGAAGAGCCTTCATTGATCAAAAAGCTGTGGGATAATACGGCGTATTTCAAACAAGGCCTCGAAAATATCGGTCTCCCGCTGATCAAGAGTGAGACGCCGATCACACCGATTTTAATCGGGGATGAAGCCGAAACGTGCCGGTTTTCCAACACGCTGTTTGAGCTGGGTGTTTTTGCGCAGGCGATCGTTTTTCCGACCGTTCCAAAGGGCAAAGCGCGAATCAGAACGATCATGACCGCGCAGCACACGAAAGAAGAGCTTGACAAAGCGCTTGACATCATCGAAACCGGCGCCCGAAAATCGGGGCTGATTTAATATTCTTCCTTAAAACAAAGTAAATTTCCATTGATAATCATTTTCATTTAGTGTACAATAATGGGTTCTCGGTTGTGCTGACAGCCGAGAACCTTTATACTGAAGTGTGGAGCTTTGTTTGAAAGGAGAATAAAACATGAATGAGAAACAGCGAACAGAAAGCGGACAGGTTAATCCATCGGACAAAAAATCCGAGAAGGATTACAGCAAGTATTTTGAAGCTGTTTATGTTCCGCCTTCATTAAAAGATGCAAAAAAACGCGGTAAAGAATCCGTGAAATACCATAACGATTTTAAAATTTCAGAGCAGTACAGAGGCATGGGAGAAGGACGGAAGTTTTACATCCGCACATACGGCTGCCAGATGAATGAACATGATACCGAAGTCATGGCGGGGATTTTCATGGCGCTCGGCTATGAACCGACCGACTCGACGGAAGACGCCAACGTCATCCTGCTCAACACATGCGCGATCCGGGAAAACGCGGAAAACAAAGTGTTCGGCGAAATCGGCCACTTAAAGGCGTTAAAAAAGGATAATCCCGACCTGATTCTCGGCGTCTGCGGCTGTATGTCACAGGAAGAATCAGTCGTCAACCGGATTTTGAAGAAACATCCGTTTGTCGATTTGATTTTTGGGACACACAATATCCACCGCCTTCCGGAGCTCTTGTCAGAAGCCTATCTGTCAAAAGAAATGGTCATTGAAGTGTGGTCTAAAGAAGGAGATGTTATTGAAAACCTTCCGAAAGTCCGCCACGGCAAAATTAAAGCGTGGGTCAACATCATGTACGGCTGCGACAAGTTCTGCACATACTGCATCGTCCCTTACACAAGGGGAAAAGAGCGAAGCAGGCGTCCGGAGGATATCATTCAGGAAGTGAGAAGGCTTGCGGCTGAAGGCTACAAAGAAATCACGCTCCTCGGACAGAACGTCAATGCCTATGGCAAAGATTTTGAGGACATGGAATACGGGCTCGGCCATTTGATGGATGAACTTCACAAAATCGATATCCCGAGAATCCGCTTCACTACAAGCCATCCTCGCGACTTTGACGATCACTTGATCGAAGTGCTTGCAAAAGGCGGTAACCTTTTGGACCATATCCATCTGCCTGTTCAGTCCGGAAGCTCTCAAGTATTGAAGCTGATGGCGAGAAAATACGATCGGGAACGCTATCTTGAGCTTGTCGCTAAAATTAAAAAAGCGATGCCAAACGCTTCTCTTACAACGGATATTATCGTCGGCTTCCCGAATGAAACGGACGAACAGTTTGAAGAAACGCTCTCTTTATACAGAGAAGTCGAGTTTGACAGCGCCTATACCTTCATTTATTCACCTCGTGAAGGAACACCTGCGGCGAAAATGAAAGACAACGTCCCGATGAGGGTGAAAAAAGAACGTCTTCAGCGCCTGAATGATGTTGTCAACGAAATTTCCGCCAAGAAAATGAAGGAATACGAGGGTCAGGTTGTCGAAGTATTAGTAGAGGGTGAAAGTAAAAACAACCCTGAAATTCTTGCCGGCTATACACGGAAAAACAAGCTTGTCAACTTCAAAGGGCCAAAGGAAGCGATCGGCCAGCTTGTCAACGTGAAAATCCATCAGGCGAAAACATGGTCGCTTGACGGAGAAATGGTAGGAGAAGCAATCGAGGTGAAATAGGATGACGCTGTACACGAAAAAAGATATTGTCGCCAAAGCGCGCGAGCTTGCAAAAATGATTGCCGAAACCGAAGAAGTCGAATTCTTCAAAAAGGCGGAAGCGCAGATTAATGAAAATGCCAAGATTTCGGGGCTCATCAATCAAATCAAAGCCCTGCAAAAGCAGGCCGTCAACTTTAAGCACTACGAAAAACACGAAGCGCTGAAGCAAACGGAAGCAAAGATCGACGCGCTCCAGGAAGAGCTCGACGGAATTCCGATCATCCAAGAGTTCAGGGACTCTCAAATGGAAGTCAACGATCTTCTTCAGCTCGTCGCCCATACAATATCAAACCAAGTGACAAATGAGATCATATCATCAACCGGAGGAAACCTGCTGACAGGGGAAACCGGTTCAAAAGTGAAAAATTCATCACCGAGCTGTTCACTATAATCAGGCGGCGCCTTTCCGAGGCGCCGTTTTTTTTGTTTTTGGCAATCAAATCAACATCACTTCAGGATCACAGCTGTAAAGCCTGCTTTAAAGGAAGTTCTGGGCCTCTAAATTCCCGCCGCGGCGGCTTATTTAAAAGATTCAGCTTTCGGTCTGTCTTTTTCTTTTATGATTTAAGTCAAGTTTATCTATTCAACTGCATACACTTAAACAGATTCATTAAATGGGAATTTTATTTTGATTTCTCCATGAACGCACATTAGACGAATGCCCAGCATAAGATAATACGAGGAAAAACAAGGAGGCATGACCGAATGTCTGAATACAGGGAAATTATTACAAAAGCGGTGGTCGCGAAAGGCCGGAAATTCACGCAGTGCACCCACACCATCTCCCCTTCGCAAAAGCCAACCAGTATTTTAGGCGGTTGGATTATCAATCATAAGTATGACGCCGAAAAAATCGGCAAAACGGTTGAAATTGAAGGGACATATGACATCAATGTATGGTATTCCTATGCCGACAACACAAAAACCGAAGTTGTGACTGAACGCGTTTCCTATGTTGATGTCATCAAGCTCCGCTACCGCGACAAAAACTATTTGGATGATGAGCACGAAGTCATCGCGAAAGTGCTTCAGCAGCCGAACTGCCTCGAAGTCACCATTTCGCCAAACGGAAACAAAGTGGTGGTTCAGGCGGAAAGGGAATTTTTATCAGAGGTAGTCGGCGAGACGAAAGTCGTCGTCGAGGTCAATTCCGATTGGACGGAAAGCGATGATGAAGCGTGGGAAGAAGAGCTTGACGAAGAGCTGGAAGATATTAATCCGGAATTTTTGGTCGGAGATCCTGAAGAATAAAAAGGAAGCTAGGGAAGCATCGCCCTAGTTTCTTTTTTTTCACCGGTAATCTTTGTGGTATAATGAGTAGTGGATCATAGAAACGTTAATACATAGTGAGGGATTATAATATGGCAGGCTACACGCCAATGTTACAGCAATATTTAAAGATTAAGGCAGAATACCAGGATGCCTTTTTATTTTTTCGTTTAGGAGACTTTTATGAGATGTTTTTCGAAGATGCCAAAAAAGCATCTCAGGAACTGGAAATCACGTTAACGAGCAGAGACGGGGGCTCGAGCGAACGCATCCCGATGTGCGGTGTTCCCTACCATTCGTGTTCTTCCTATATCGAGCAGCTGATCAAAAAAGGCTATAAAGTGGCGATCTGTGAACAAGTGGAAGATCCCAAATCAGCTAAAGGTGTCGTCAAAAGGGAAGTCGTTCAGCTGATCACGCCCGGCACTGTCATGGACGGAAAGGGCATTCATGAAAATGAAAACAACTTTATCGCCTCTGTCAGCGACTTTCAGCATACATATGGCCTCGCTTTTTCAGACTTGACGACAGGAGAAAACTTAGTGACGGCGATCGAGCGGTTTGATGATGTCGTTTCAGAAATCTACTCCGTCGGCGCGCGTGAAATCGTCGTCAGCCGCAATCTCAGCGAGAAGGAAATCACGATTTTAAAAGAGCGCTGCGGCGCCACGATTTCCTTCGAAGACGAACTGGCTGGAGAGATGCCGGACATTGTGAAAGATCTGCCGTCCCAGGAGCTTGCCGGCACGTTTTTAAGGCTCTACACCTATTTACAACGAACCCAGAAAAGAAGCCTTGACCATCTCCAGCCTGTACAGTCTTATGAATTGGAAGAAGCGATGAAAATCGATCTGTACTCCAAGCGCAACCTTGAACTGACAGAAACGATCCGTTCAAAACATAAAAAAGGATCGCTTCTCTGGCTCTTGGATGAAACGAAAACGGCCATGGGCGGACGCCTCTTAAAACAATGGATTGACAGACCGCTGATCAGGAAGGGGCAGATCATAGAGCGACAGGAAATCGTGGAAACGCTCATGAACCATTTATTTGAACGGGAGGATTTGCGCGAGCGCCTCAAGGAAGTGTACGACCTGGAGCGGCTTGCCGGCCGCGTCGCCTACGGAAATGTCAACGCAAGGGACTTGATCCAGCTGAAGGAATCGCTGAAACAAGTGCCGGCGATTAAAGAGCTTGTCGCTTCCCTTCAGCATCCAAAAGCAAAAGAGCGTGCTGAACGAATCGACCCGTGCGGCGATTTGCTCGAGCTTCTGGAAGATGCACTCTATGAAAATCCCCCTCTTTCGTTAAAGGAAGGGAATTTAATCAAAGACGGGTACAACGCGAAACTGGATGAATACAGGGATGCGAGCAAGAACGGCAAAGACTGGATTGCAAGGCTTGAGCAGCAGGAGCGGGAATACACGGGCATCCGCTCTTTAAAAGTCGGCTTCAACAAAGTGTTCGGCTATTATATTGAAGTGACGAAAGCAAACATCCATCTGCTTGAAGAAGGCCGCTATGAACGTAAGCAGACATTAACCAATGCGGAACGCTATATCACGCCGGAGCTGAAAGAAAAAGAAGCGTTGATTCTAGAAGCGGAAAACAATATATCAGAGCTTGAATACGAGCTGTTTTCCGAGCTCCGCGATCAGGTAAAAGCTTATATTCCCCGCCTTCAGCAGCTGGCGAAAATGATGAGTGAGCTTGATGTGTTGCAATGCTTTGCGACAATCAGCGAAAACCGCCATTACATTAAGCCTGAGTTTTCAAAAGACACCGTTGAGGTTGAAGACGGACGCCATCCGGTCGTCGAAAAAGTGATGGACAGCCAGTCTTATGTACCGAACAGCTGTGAAATGGGCAGCGGCAGACAAATGCTGTTGATTACAGGGCCGAATATGTCTGGTAAAAGCACCTATATGAGACAGATGGCGCTGATTTCGATTCTGGCGCAAATCGGCTGCTTCGTTCCGGCCAAAAAAGCGGTACTGCCGATCTTTGATCAAATTTTCACGAGAATCGGCGCCGCGGATGATTTGATCTCCGGCCAAAGCACCTTCATGGTGGAAATGCTTGAAGCGAAAAACGCGATCGTCCACGCTACGAAAAACAGCCTGATTCTCTTTGATGAGATCGGCCGCGGCACATCCACATATGACGGAATGGCGCTTGCTCAGGCGATCATCGAATACGTTCATGACCATATCGGCGCAAAAACGCTGTTTTCCACCCACTATCATGAGCTGACAGCGCTTGAGGACAAGCTCAGCGACTTGAAAAACGTCCATGTCCGCGCTGAAGAATACGAGGGGAAAGTCGTGTTCCTTCATCAGATAAAAGAAGGGGCGGCAGACAAAAGCTACGGGATTCATGTCGCCCAGCTTGCCGAGCTTCCGGATGATTTAATCAGCCGGGCCAAAACGATTTTACAAGAGCTTGAAGCAGGCTCCACAGAACCGGCTGTTTCAACCGTTCCCGAGGCTGTGAAAGAGCCGGCCGCTCAGATTCAGACGACACCGGCCGAAGAGCCCGCCCAGCTGTCTTTCTTTGAAACGGAAAAGCCAAAGGACAAACAGGCGAAGCTCTCCAAGAAGGAACAGGGCGTGTTAGAGGAATTGAAAGCCATCAACCTGTTGGATATGACGCCTTTGGAAGTCATGAACGAACTGTACCTGCTGCAAAAAAAATTAAAATAAGAGAGGTGACCAAACTTGGCAAAAATCGTCCAGCTCCCCGATGATTTATCAAACAAGATCGCGGCGGGCGAAGTAGTGGAAAGACCGGCGTCGGTCGTAAAAGAGCTTGTCGAAAATGCGATCGATGCAAACAGCTCAGTCATTGAAGTCGATGTTGAAGAGGCCGGACTTTCTTCCATTAAAGTGCTTGACGATGGCGAAGGGATGGATGCCGAAGACTGTAAAACGGCTTTTCTGCGCCATGCGACAAGCAAAATCAAAGACGAAAACGACCTGTTCCGCGTCAGGACGCTCGGCTTTCGCGGAGAAGCTTTGCCAAGTATCGCGTCCGTCTCACATTTAACGATCAAAACGAGCACGGGCGAGGAAGCGGGAACCCAGCTGACGCTTCAAGGAGGAAGAATCATTTCCGAGCAGAAATCGTCGAGCCGGAGAGGAACGGAAATTACGGTTTCAAATTTGTTTTTCAATACGCCGGCAAGGCTGAAATATATGAAGACGATTCATACCGAGCTCGGCAATATTACCGATGTTGTCAACAGAATCGCCCTCGCGCATCCGGAAGTCTCGATCAGGCTGCGCCATCAAGGGAAAACCTTGTTGCAAACAAACGGAAATGGGGATGTCCGCCATGTGCTGGCGGCGATTTACGGAACGGCGGTTGCGAGAAAAATGCTTCCGCTTCACGCCAGTTCCCTTGACTTTGAAGTGAAGGGCTATATCGCCCTCCCGGAAGTGACCAGGGCATCGCGAAATTACATGTCATCTGTCGTCAACGGCAGATACATTAAAAATTTCCCCCTTGTCAAAGCCATTCATGAGGGCTACCATACGCTGCTTCCGATCGGCCGGCATCCGATCACATTTCTGGAAATCAACATGGATCCGCTGCTCGTCGATGTGAATGTGCATCCGTCCAAACTTGAGGTGAGACTGAGCAAAGAGACCGAGCTCCACGAGCTGATCCGCGATGCGATCAAAGACGTCTTCAAACAGCAGCAGCTCATCCCAAGCGCGGAAATTCCGAAAAAAACAGCGCCACCGCCCGTAAAGCCGGAGCAGCAAATCTTGAATTTCGACAGTCCGCCTGAGCCGAAGGCCGTGCCTGAAACAGCACCGGCAGCCTCGCCATCTTTTTCAGCGATGAAATTAAGTTCGCTCGTAAAGGAAGCGCCTCTGCCGCCTGAGGAAGAGGACAGCTTCCCGCAGCAGGAAACGCCTCCCGAACCGCCGGTTGTGGAAGACTTGCCGGATGAGTCATTTGAAGCGCCTCCGGAACACATACCAGAGCGGAAAGAAGAGACGCCGGCGCCAAAAGAAAGGGTGCCGATCATGTATCCGATCGGCCAGATGCACGGCACCTACATTCTCGCCCAAAATGAGAACGGGCTGTATATCATTGATCAGCACGCCGCACAGGAGCGGATTAAATATGAGTACTTCCGCGAAAAAGTCGGTGAAATCGAACCGGAAGTGCAGGACATGCTTGTTCCGCTGACCTTCCATTATTCAAGAAATGAAGCGATGATCATTGACGATCACTTGGAAGACTTGGCCAAAGTCGGCGTTTTTCTCGAGTCGTTCGGTGCAGGCAGCTATATCGTCCGGAGCCATCCGACATGGTTTCCAAAAGGCGAGGAAGCGATGATCATCGAAGACATCATCCAGCAGGTCCTTGACGACCGAAACATCGACATCAAAAAACTGCGCGAAGAAGCCGCGATCATGATGAGCTGCAAGGGATCGATCAAAGCCAACCACCACCTGCGCGACGACGAAATCACCGCTTTGCTCGACGAACTGCGCCGGACCGAAGATCCATTCACATGCCCGCACGGCCGCCCGATTATCATTCATTATTCGACGTATGAGATGGAGAAGATGTTTAAGCGGGTGATGTAGGGAATAAGTTTCGAGTATTACGTTATTAAGTGTGAGGCACTGTGTGTCTCACCTTTTTTTATTTATGTCATGAATTATTGTTGAAATAACGTTTTACAAGAGTTTTTAATCAACGGGGAAGGCCGGGGTCTTGTTAGCAGGCTATCAATGGATGTACTGCGCCAGTTTATACGGATACCAATACTTATAAGCACTGCATCAGTTGTATGGAAAATTAAAGAGGCAGGCAGCTCGAAGTTTTATTAAATAGCCCCATATTTATAAATGGCCAACCACCGGTTTAAATAGTAGAGTGTAATAAAGTGTTTAAATTTTCCACATTTAGCGTGCCGTCGATAAGAAAAAAGTTAGGGAGCTGAACCTATTTCGTACGGGTGTTCTGTTATAAGGATTCTAAAAAGAAAAAGTTGGGGGAAGCTTTGATTCTAAAAAGGTTCGGATTACGGAAGGGATTTAAAAAGGGGCACTTCCCGCAGGGAAGATGCCCGCTACTTACTGCTGGAAATGAAGGATTATCAAAGCGAATTTTCAAGGGAGCTTTTACTCCCTCAATAAAGATCAACATAAACTGTAACGGCTCCAAGTACATTGAGTCCCTTATATATTGTGATTACTGCTTGTCCACGTGATATACCTCTGACATTTCCGTATTGATCAACATATGCAACACTTTGTTTATTTGTCCAATAACGAGTAGCTCCTGGTACAGCGATATTAATAGTTTCTCCCGATTTTATATATACAGTGCTTTTAAATTGGACATTGTTATTTTGTAATGAAGAAATAGGACTGTTTTTTACTTCAGTTGGTGAAGAGTTGATTTCTTTGGCTGAGGCAACGCCAGTTAATGACAATGTTAAAGCAGAGATCGATAATGCAGAAACAACACTTTTTTTCAATTTCATTTTAAACACTCCTTGTTTAGATTTAATACACTAATTAGATTCGGTTTTTGTAATAAAAAACCTTGTAAAAATATGTTAAATATTTATGAACGTTGTATTCTTGAAAATATTAGTTAGGCAGTGGGAGCCGAGAAGGGGAATGAGGGATGAAAAAAGCTTGTTCCCGGGGTACTTAATATTCTATGTGTCTCACCTTTTATTTATGTCATGGGTTATTGTTGGAAGAGAAGAACTTATATCAACGCGGAAGATCGGGATCATATGGTTTCGTTAGCAAGCTATCAATGCGCAAGTTTAAATGGATACCAACACTTACAATTCAAGGACTTAATCAGTTGTCTTGAAGGGATAAAGGTAGTTCGAAGCTTCATTACAAAACCTATACTTATAAATGGACGAAACACCGGATTAAATAGTGGAGAGTGCCGAGTTATTTTAAATCTTCCACCCCTATTAAAAATTTTTGTGTGCCTTCAGTAGGAAGGAAGTTAGGGATCGGAACCTATACCGTTCAGGTGTTCTGTTATAAGGTTTCTAAAAAGAAAACGTAGATCAGAAGCCTTAATTCTGTAAAGATTCGGATTACGGAAGGGATTTTAAAAAGGGGGGAGCTTCTTCGCTTCTGGATGAGAGGGAATAATATGAAGTCAATAAAATCAATTACTGTTTATTCAAATAAAAAGGGAGCTTTTGCTCCCTCAAAAATTTAATAAACTTTAACCGTAACGGCTCCAAGTACATTGAGTCCCTTATACATTGTGATTTTTGCTGTTCCACGTGATATTCCAGTGACATTTCCAGCTTGATCAACATCTGCAACATTTATATTGTCTGTCCAATAACGGGTAGCTCCTGGTACAGCGATATTAACAGTTTCTCCTACTCTTAATGGTATAGTTTTAGCTTGGACATTGATAATTTGTGATGGATTAATAGGACTTTTTTGTACTTCAGCTGGTGAAGAGTTGATTTCTTCGGCTGAGGCAACACTAGTTAATGACAATGCTAAAGCAGAAATCGACAATGCAGAAACAA
Organism: Bacillus sp. HSf4; assembly: GCF_029537375.1. NCBI lineage: Bacteria > Bacillati > Bacillota > Bacilli > Caryophanales > Bacillaceae > Bacillus > Bacillus sp. HSf4. The sequence goes on from NZ_CP120679.1 coordinate 1,902,639, forward strand.
CACTTTTTTTCAATTTCATTTTAAAGCACTCCTTTAAGATTTTTGGTAGTACATTATAACAATTCAATATAAGTAATTATTTTCCTTGTAAATAAATGTTAATTGTTTGTGAACAAAAAGGAGGTTCTGAGAAGAGCTACAGAAAAAAACAATAAGTCCAAGACGGAGAGCCTGCGGACACTGATCTTTTGCACACGGATGTTGTGCAGCTGATTAGTGGCCGCTTTTTTATTGGCCAGAAGAGGAGACGCACCTTTCCCTTATCAAGTGTGTATCGAATGATGATGAAGGTCGTCAGCTTTTCAGGAGGAGCGGCTGGAGTTTGTGCAGGATTGCGCGCGATAGTCACGGGGGAACGCAAGCGGTGAGATCCCGTTTGCACATGAAGTCATTTTGACATGGCTCTTTAAATCTTTGCGTCCTCCTGGAGTTTTGCCGGGCCTTTTTTAAACGGGTGATGTAGACGGGGATAGGTAAGTTCATCATAAATGAATCTTCAAAGCGTGAAACATTCCCAGTTTCGCGCTTTTTTATGGAACAAGCCGAGTGTATATACGTTGCATAAACCTATAACCGTGAGAATTCAAAATCAATCATGCCAACGATTCCTCTCCTATTCCATTAATTTTAATTAGCCCAAACGCTAAATAAGCAAAAAAATAATCGCTCCAAAATCGTAAGGCGTGAGTTGTGGCAGAAGAATAAAGATCAGTGATTAAATGTGTCTTAAAATATCTCCAATATTCGCAAATTATAAGCATTTGTTGAAATTTTTGGGGAACAATAAGGATCTCACCGAGAAACACTTTATGAGGTAAAAAATATGAAACAAATGACTAAAAAGGTCTGCTTTCTATCCTCTTTTATGCTCTTCTTTTTAACCGGGTGCTGGAGCAGCCATGAGATTGAAGAGTACGGGCTTACGTTTGCTATGGGACTAGATAAAGGCCAAGAGACAGCCCTTGAAAAAAAGTTTAACAAAATGGGTGGGGAATATCCGAAAAAAGAACGGATGACCGTAACCTACCAATATGTAAGCCAGCAGCAAGCAGGGGCGAAGTCCGCAGGGGCAAGCACAAACCAAAAACCGTACGTCAACATTTTTGAAACGGGAGATTCCCTTCAACAAATCAATTCTGAAGTGGCGTTGAGGTTAGACAGAACAATATTCAACCCCCACTTAAAGGTAATCGTCATCGCCGCAGATCTCCTTCGTACATATTCACTAAAGGAACTGCTGGATCAACCTCTCAGGGATAATGAAATAAGACCGAGCACGGTTGTCCTTATTACAAGAGGTAGAGCGAGAGATACCTTAGAACTAAAAGAAACCGGTGAAATGCCGGCGTTTCGCTTGCGTAAAATCGTTCAAAACGACTTTAAGGCGAAAAAAATTCTGCCTCCTGTCACACTTGCCAAACTGATGGGGAAAATGAATGCAGGAACCAGTTTTTTACTGCAAAACGTCATCGGTGCTAAGGGTGAAGTCAAATACGCGGGAGCCGTAGCGGTCAATGGAAAAACAAACAAGCTGCTTGGTTTTTTGGATGAAGAAGATTTAGACGGGATGATGTGGATTAAGGGGGAGGGGATAGGCGGTGCTGTCAAAAGCCATGATCCAAAAACAAAAAAGCTGATCACGTTTTCGGTAGACAATATAAAAACCGAGATCGAACCAATCGTCAAAAGAGGCCGCCTGTCATTTCAAGTATATATTCAGTCAGAAGGCCACCTTGCCGAAAATTGGAATTATTTCACAAAACAAATTGATCAAAAATTTATAGAGAGAGTTGAGGGAAGTACAGCCCAAACAGTGAAGCATTTGGTGAAGAAGATCACAGAAAAAATGCAGAAGGAATACAAAGCCGATCTTGCCGGCTTTGGTAATGAAGTGAGAATCGAATATCCTCTTCTGTGGAATAAGCTGAAGAACAATTGGGATCAAGTATTTACGGAGATTCCAATTGCATATCATGTTAATGTAACGGTTAAAAAACACGGGACTTTAAATAGGTAATCTGTAGTTTAAAACTTTTAAATGTAGAAGACAATTTTTGTGGTGGCAAATTTTATCGGTCAAACCGGAGAATAAAATTAACGTTATTAAACACGACAAAAAGAAGGAAAGAGCTTGTCGCCATGGCGGGAGACGGTACGAATGATGCCCTGGTGCTCACCCCGCTGATTTTAGGACTTGCCATGAACAGTGGAACAGCGGCCACAAAAGGAGTTGACACCCCTGCTACTCGGTGTTACAATGTACACGTAATAAGCAATACTGAATAGCGTAATTTCTCAATAGCTATTCAGTAAAAATTGTCCTTGGTACTAAGTAATACTGAATATAAGTCGGACAAAATAGGGGAGGTTCTGAACGTGGAAAATTTAACTGAAATGCTGAAGGGTTCGCTGGAAGGCTGCGTGCTGGAAATTATCAGCCGCCATGAAACCTACGGCTATGAGATTACCCGCCGCCTAAACGAGCTTGGGTTTACCGAAGTTGTGGAAGGGACGGTCTACACCATCCTCGTGCGATTAGAAAAGAAAAAACTTGTGAACATAGAAAAGAAACCGTCAGATATGGGACCGCCCCGCAAGTTTTACTCACTTAATGAGGCTGGCCGCCGTGAACTCGAATTATTTTGGGAAAAATGGGAGTTTATATCATCGAAAATCAATGTCTTGAAGTCAACCTAACTTCATAAGATATTCCGTCCGAAATTTGTTTAAGTGTCTTGTTCAGGTTTTTAAAAAAGGAGGAAAAATAACATGATGGAAATGTTCAAAAAAATGATTGGTGATAAAAAAGAGTACAAGATGATGATGGCACGGGTTAAAGCCCTGCCAGAGGACTATCAGTTTGTATTTAAGAAAATTCAAAACTACATGTGGAATTTCTCAGCGGGCAGCGGGATGGACATGTTGCACATCCAGTATGAATTAATCGAGTTGTTCGAAGCCGGTGCGGCGGAAGGCAGACAAGTGCTGGAAATCACCGGGGACGACGTGGCGTCCTTTGCCGACGAACTAGTGGCAAACGCTAAAACCTATGTCGCCAAGTATCGTGAAGATTTAAATCAGAGTATCATGAAGCGATTTGGAAAAAAATAAAGAATTCAATTGATAATACCGACTGAATAGCTGGTTACAGATGTGAATTGCTCTTTCGCTATTCAGTTATATTTTCAACCTGGTACTAAGTTATACAGATTATCAGTCAGACTGAATAGAAGAGGATAGGCAATCCGGCTCCGCAAGGCGCTATTTATAAGGAGGAAAAGAGTATGAGCAATGCAGCGATTTCTGTAAAAGGATTAAAAAAAACCTTTAAAGACAAGGAAGTCTTAAAGGAGGTGGATTTTGAGGTACGGCGCGGCGAAATTTTCGCACTGCTGGGCTCAAATGGAGCGGGGAAGACGACGACGGTCAACATCCTCTCGACGCTGATGAAGCCTGATGGCGGCGAAGTAGGCATTTGCGGCTTTGATGTCCAGCGTCAACCGCATCTAGTTCGCCAGAGCATCAGCCTGACAGGGCAGTTCGCAGCTTTAGACGGCATGCTCACCGGGCGGGAAAACCTGATGATGATCGCCAAGTTGCGGGGAGTTTCCAATCCCGCTCAAGTTGCCGACAATCTGCTTGCAAGATTCAGCCTGCGTGACGCGGCCAACCGCCGGGCGGATAAGTATTCCGGCGGGATGAAGCGCCGGCTTGATATCGCCATGAGCCTAATCGGGACGCCGGCAGTCATTTTTCTCGACGAACCGACGACAGGGCTTGACCCCGAAGCGCGGATTGAAGTCTGGGATACCGTCAAGGAACTTGCCGGCAGAGGCACGACCATCTTGCTGACGACCCAGTACCTGGAGGAAGCCGAACAACTTGCGGACCGTATCGCCATCCTGCATGGCGGAAAAATCATCACAACCGGTACCCTTACCGAACTCAAAGAGATGTTCCCGCCAGCGAAAGTGGAGTACATCGAGAAGCAGCCGACATTGGAGGAAATTTTCCTCGCGATCATCGGCAAAAAGGAGGAGATGTAAATGAAGAGCAAAACAGGGGTATTGCTTGGGCGTTTAATGCGCAACATCATGCGCAGCCCGGATACGATTATTACGGTGGCGATTACACCGATTATGATGATGCTGCTGTTTGTCTACGTATTTGGCGGCGCCATAGAGACAGGGGCGGACAACTATGTCAATTATTTATTGCCGGGAATCTTGCTGATGGCTATCGCATCCGGTGTCGCTTACACTTCCGTGCGGCTGTTTACGGATGTAAAGAGCGGGCTGATGGCGCGTTTCATTTCCATGCCCATCAAGCGTTCGTCGGTATTGTGGGCTCACGTGTTGACCTCGCTTGTTTCCAATGCGCTTACTGTCGTGATAGTTATTCTCGTCGCGCTCTTGATGGGTTTCCGTTCCAACGCTGATATCCTGGATTGGCTCGCGGTAGCTGGGATACTCGGGCTGTTTACGCTGGCGCTGACATGGCTGGCGGTCATTCCCGGATTGACAGCGGGGTCTATGGAAGGGGCGACAGCTTACTCGTACCCGCTGATTTTCCTGCCGTTTATCAGTTCGGCCTTTGTCCCCACCGAAACCATGCCTAAAATTGTCCGTGCGTTCGCTGAGAACCAGCCTGTGACTTCAATCGTGAATGCGATTCGTGCCCTCTTGTATGAAGGGTCTGTTGGCAACGGTATCTGGATCGCGCTTGCCTGGTGCGTCGGCATCATGGTCATCGCTTACTTCTTCGCCAGTAAAGAATTTAAACGCAAGTTGGGATAAGTATACCATCAGTTATATCAATAGTCAGCCGTTGCGATGAATGCATTTGCTGTCACAAGGAAGGCTGTTTAAATGTCGGGGCCAACCATCGAGGAATCATGGAAACCCTCAAAATTCGTGTGATTGTCGGCAGCTTGATCACTTGTGCCAATGCGAGGTTTGCCATGCACGCTTTAGAAGAATTTACAGCGGGAGTGCTCTTTGCAGGAGGTAATCAGTGTCTATGGATTACATTTCAGTTGGAATGTGGTTCATAGTTCTTTTCGATGGGGGTTTCGCTCCATCACCATCAAGTTAACATTCCATGGTAACCCCAGAACTAAAAAATAAGCTGAATACTTATAAACTGTGGAGATAAAAATCTTCGTTTGGGGGATTGGGCATGGGGTACAACAGGCAAAATGCAAATTTGAGATGTTAATAAATTCTAAAAAGACTATTATGGATGGCTTGTCCGAAAATACTTAGATCACACAATGATACGTGAGCACCAAAATGACCTTTTATTTCAAAACAATATGGAAAAAACATAGGGATAGGGAAAGATGGCGCTTATAAAAAACCTTATGTGGTTTAAAAATCGAAAAGAAACGAATGTTTATGAAATGACGTGTTTAAACGGGTGATGTAGGCAAGAATCTTTAATCACTCAGGTTTGTGAAGGCGTGAGACATTTTTTGTTTCGCGCTTTTTTTCTTCTTATCTCAAGGCTTAGGCTTTGCTGAAAATTTTATAACCGCTTCATTTCATTACACCAACATCCTCTAATTTTTCAAGGTTAGTGTCTCCTATTGAATCCGCGACATGGAAAACCTTAAGAATTGACTTTTTCCTTATAAAAAAGGCAGCGGCTTAAATACGGCGATCTGAACTATATTGTTAAAACATATTTGAGTATACAAGAACACTGCATTCAAAATAGAATGAATGAAAGCAGCTGTTCCAAAGCACTTAAAATAAAAGAAAGACTCTCAATGTCTCCCCCTTTCATTTCTTTAATTTATGTGTCATAGTACCGATATAATCTATAAGTAGAATTGAAAGAGTGATGTCCATTGTTATCATTAGGAAATATCATAACAATAGAATTTGAAAACGAAAATCAAGAAAATATCATTGCGAAAAGCAAAGTGTCATCCATTGAAGAAAATGTTTTAAAAGTCCATTATCCTGTTGATGTAGAAACGGGAAGAACTGTTATTATTCCGATAAATACAATTGCCACGATTCATTTTGTAAACGCGCAACAAATCCCTTATAAATTTATTAGTGTAGTACAAAAACGAGAGATCTATCACGATATCCCTGTATTAAATATGTATTTACCTGAAGAAGATCAAATGACAAAAATTCAAAGACGGCAATTTTTTAGAGTCAATACCACGATTCCTGTCACTGTTTGTCCATATGGATCTGGCTCAATGTTTAAAACATATACAGCGAATATCAGTGCTGGAGGCGCTGCATTAATCATTGAAGAGACGCAAAAACACGAACCAGAAGAGGATTTGCGTTTAAATATCTCTCTGCCAACTGAGGGGCATGATGAAATTGTGATTGACGTTCATGCTCAAGTCAAACGCACTTACCTTGATCGTAAAACAAACAAACAGATCATGACAGTTGAATTTATCAAGATGAATGAGCAGGATAAACAAACACTTGTACATTTTTGCATAAAACTCCAATTGGCAGAGAGGAGAAAACTTAAATCTGAATAAAATTATAATTTTATCTATTATATGATCCCCAGATCCCCTTATTTCAAGAGGGGATTTTTTTCGTCTCCCGAAGAAACCAACCAATTTCTCTAATTTGTGTTCATGGCTAGTTCACCATTGATCTGAGTAGTTGTTAATCAAAAACGGAACTAACTTTCTCTTTAAAGTTAGTTCCGTAAAATGACTAATCCAAATTTTGATCGATCGTCCCTTCAAAATAGTCATCACTAACCTGTTCATGAGTTTCAGCCAATCCTTTTTCCAATTGCGTGGTTCCTTTATAATCCGAGGGATCAAAGTTTTTTCCAGCCACATCTGTGTCATTTACGTTTTCTCTGTTATGAGCTTGTGTTTCATTGTTTACATTCTCTGTCTTAGCGCTGCTATCTAAAGATTGCTGGAAATCATATTCCTTGTCTAATGAAGAAAATCTTTTGTAATCATCCGGTCTGTCTGCTCCATTTTTATGAGTCACGTTACTCACTCCATATTATTGAAATTTTAGTTTGTCAGATGGACTTATTTTGGCCTTTTTAAGTTTTTTAGGACCTGCTTTGGATGCTGTTTCATTCAATACTTGAATTTACTCAACGGCTTCCCTCCTTCACGAAATGTGTAGAAATATCAACTCTTCTTATTCTGTCTGTTAAGATGGTATTCATTCGCTTTTTTTCGTTGACTCTTTTCCATTAGTCAAGAGAGTAGCTTTAAGTCACCATATCAAGGTCATTTTAGATGAAGAGGTTTAAGAGGGGATGTTACGAAGGCTTCTTGCCGTTCATTGGATTACTCTCTGCATTGGAGCGGATTAATGTGTGATTGCCTTATTTATTGGGTTTTTTGACCCGCTTCTAAAGATTCATTTTCATGGATGGACAGGATTTATTCACCAATTCATTTCCGTATAGTGGTAAACTCTATACTGGTCATTACTTTAGTCATGCAGTTTTTGGGAAGAGAGGTTTGAACATGATCGGGTCAATCCTGGGCTTTAGATATCATGAAAGTCGATTTATCGCTGAAGAAAGAATTTTTGGCAGAGCTGAAAGCTTGCCGCAAAGAGCTGCAAAAAGACAAAACAGAGTTCTCTGATATCAAAAAGACGATCACTGAACCTGAGCTTTCGTCTCACACCTGGCAAGGCAGTCTTGACGGAATCAGCCGTTGAAGCAATCAAGGACACCGACAAACAGCTGGCTTCATCGATGAAAACGAAATAGAGGAGAATGCTATGAAGACTCTGGATGTTCAAGCGTTACGAAATGGAATAGATGATACGCTGGAACAGTTAAAAAAACAAGCAGATGAAATTGCCAAAGTCAAAAAAAGCGTCGACGGCATCACATCTCTTGATGATGCCTTAAAAGGAAAAGGCGGGGACGCCATTCGCGCCTTTTACGAAGAATGCCATACTCCGTTCCTGCGATTCTATGAAACGTTCATTGAAGAATACCAATCGGCATTGAAAAAAATCAAAACCTCACTGGATTCTTTTGAATCAAATCACAACGGATATATTTCACAAGCCTTTCTCGAACACGAACTGGAACAAGGCTTGAACGCGGCCGATCGAACAACGAAACATTTGGTGTCCAAAGCCAATGCTACGATCGCTAAAGTCAGCCATATCGCCGATTTACCTCAGTTGGATGACAGTGATTTTCATGAACAGAATCAGAGAGCGAAAAGGGAAATCAGCAGCACTCTTGAAAAGCTCCATGCTTTTGATAGGGAGCAGACCAATGCTCTCAAAACCGCAGAAAACGACCTTGAGACCATGCAAAGATACATCACAAGGCTTGAAAAAATGTATACAGGGCCTAAAATTGAAATCACCGGCTATCAAAAAGGCTCGATTTTAAAGCCGGATGAGATGGATACATTGCAGCCTAACGAAGAGACTCCGATGGAGATGATGCTCGAAAAATTAGATAAAACCAGAATGGAAACAGAAATTCGCAAAGCAGAAAAACAGGCTGACGCAATAGAAAAGCTAAAGAATGTCGCTACAGCAGAGACAGAATTAGATGATCCTGCTAAGTATTTTCAGGATATCTATTTGAAAAGTGAAACTCCATTTGGACCGGATCTGAAGCCAGGGGAAGACGACAAGGAATTTCATCAGACTGCTATTGATATTTATAGTGGTTCGGGTGGTGCTATTTATGATCTTGCGAAAGATTTTTACGAGGGCGGAAAACAAATTGGATGGAATCTCGGATGGACAATCGACCATTTACATAAAGATCCGAAAGTTGTTTTAGACACAGTTCTTGGGTACGATTATAAAGGCGCTCTTTTGAGTATGGTAGACACGTTGGCGGAAAAATGGGATGAGAAAGTAGTACATGGAGATGCGTATTCAAGGGCGCATTACTTTACTTATTTGATCGGAAGCCTTGCCGGCTTGCGGAGCGGAAAATCTTCTGTTTCAACGGGCTCGAAAGATCTTGCGAAAGCTGGGAAAACCGCGGTTGGCAAGGTGAAGGAAGCTGGTAAGACTGTAAAACAGTCAATTAAGCCACCTAATAATCGTTACACTCCTGCATTGCAAGGGATTCTGCAGGATGCACCGAATTCTATTAATGTAAAGAATACCCCTCTTGTATTAAAAGAATTGGCAGAAGATCAAAAGAAAAGTGTGCTTTTTAACAGTAGTAAAGAGACTTCGGGTCAGACTGTTAAAAAAGTACGAAAAACCATTGTGCCAACAGTTAAAAGTGGGGAGTTTAATAAATGGTTCAATTCATTATCAACTAAACAATTAGATGAACTCTGGAGTGATAAAAAAACTAGAAGAGCCATAGAAAGACAGCTTCGAGCTCCAGGAGGAATGCATGAGTGGCACTTGGTTTCACGAGCCCCTACTTTTAAACATTGGGGAGTAACGGCTGAAAAAATTAGAGAGCTACGAACGGCAATAAATGAAGTGGAATTTGTTAACCCAACTGGAAAACACGGTGGACTAGGTTCTACTGCTGCTCACAACGAGCTACTAAAGATTATAGACTCATCAAAAGATTATAATATGTTTGTGCGAAGATTAAACAATTGGGCCAATTACAGACTAAAAGGTGGAGTTGAGGCTTTACCGGAAGGGCTAAGGATAAAAAAATAGGAGGGTTTGAAATGGAACGAGAAAACTATGTATCATTATGGATTGGTAATATTCAAACTGTTGATAAATTAAATGAATATGTTGAATTACCGTACGATGAAGAAGAAGGTGACTTCCTCCCTTCTCCGTTTTTAAGGGACTTTGACATAGATATTGATGATTTAGATGAAGATTTTATCGAAAAGGTTGTTCATGTCCAAAATAAAGAATTGCTGCGCGAATTAATATGTGGTTGCTCATATGGTGATATCATTTTATCTCGTTTTGAAGCTATTCAGGGTAAACAACTTCCGAAGAATATAAACTCTGCTATTTTACTATATAACTTTGATTATGAAGGAAAAAGAAATGAAATTGTTAACAATGAGTATACTTTTAAATTTGTAGGCTCCGTTTCATATATTTAAAAATAAAATTGAACTACAGAACTGATAATTACTTGTTTTAGCACTTGATCTCTGATTGAGTGTTTTTTTTGTATGTAAATCCGAGAAAAACCCGACAAAAAGGGAGATGAAATAGGGATATTTTCCATTCCATTCAGTCATCCGATAACGACAAGAAAAACAAACGCGAATACCTTAGTCCAAGACGGAGAGCCTGCGGACACTGATCTTTTGCACACGGATGTTGTGCAGTTGATCGGCGGCCGTGGCCGGAAGGGGAGACGCATCTTACCCTTAGCAAATGTGAACTCGGATGTATCGAATGATAATGGTCGTCAGCTTCCAAGAAGGAACGGCTGTAGCGATTTAATATCTGTTAAATTTTATAAGGAGGAGCCCCAATTATAAAGCTAATACAACTCAATATTTGAAAAAGATAACTGATTCATCACACTTTGTTTTAAGTAGCGATACTGTTTCTCGTTGGTATCTGAATAGGCTTCGTTTCTATTTGAGGGGATATCCATATACAGGATGTCTTCTTTAAATTGAGAAGCCGTAAAATCATATCTTTCTCTATGGATGACATTATAAAAATGCCATCCATCAGGTTGTTTTGTTTTCATTATTTCTCCGCCTAATATATCGTTTACGACTAAGGTGGTTACGCCACATTGTCCCTTTGCAGGGTTATCCTTGCTCCATTTTGAACTTGAGTCTAAAGACCAGGATTCAGACAATGCTTTAAGTATTTGTTCGATTTGTACAAGATTATTATTATCCATCATAAATCCTCCTTTTCATAGATTCATTATATCAATTTAAATGTAGGAAAGCCTGCATTGTTAGTGAAACGAGGAGTACACATTGAATGTTGCTAAGCATAAACTATGATAAGTATCGGTCATTTCAAATACAAATCAGATCTACTCCGGTCAAACCGAAGCGCGAATTTTCTGCTATCGTGTCGAACTTCATGAATTCAAGGAAGTATAAAATGACATAGAGATATGATAATGCTAAGAAGGAGTATTTTTTTGTTTTGTAATATATATATTGAATAATGTAATTTATATGTTACAATTCATTTGAGGAGGAATTATATAGGTGAAGAATAAAGTGAAGATCGCTCGTGTTCAAGTCGACTTAACACAGCAGCAATTAGCAGAAAAAGTGGGTGTTACTCGGCAAACGATTAGCTTGATTGAGAAAGGTAAGTATAATCCCACGCTAAAATTGTGCCTGGAGATATGCTACGCAGTGAATAAGTCTTTGGATGAAGTATTTTGGATTAGCAGGGAGGACCAGTTACATGAAGATGATTAAAGATGAACGCTTGCAAATACAAAATTTGAAAAATATACGGATTGCCTTTATGGTTCAAACGGTAGGAATATTGGCCATTTTACTTTATGAGGTGATAACAAAGGGGATTATGGAAGCTAAAGACAATCCATTATGGTTATTATTTATTCTTACTTCAGTTGTTTTAGGTTGGCTGAATCTCAAAATTTCTGTTGATGTGTATGATGATGCAAAAGAACAGAAGAAGCCAGGACCCTATTATCGAGTCGTCATCCTTTCTGCATTGATTGGCATAATCCTGGCGCTTTTGGCAAAGTTCGGTCCAGATCATAGTGATAACAGTGAAGCCTTACTTGTAGGAAGTGTGGTCTTTGTTTGTTTTCTCATCCCTTTCTCTTTTGTTCACTATATGATGAAAAAACGATCAGAGGAAAATGACATATAATATGAACTTTTTCCGATTCCTCTAGGTGTGTACATACGAAAACGAGACAGCTTCAGCCCACCGGAATACAGGGCTAAGCTGTCTAATGTTTTCATCCAGTGTTTCATTTCCGCGTCAGTTCATCAAGAACATTTGAATGGAGATGGCCGTGGGATTGGCATAAGTTCAGACTTCCTGAGTTAAACGGTGTTATTTTTTTGCAAAAACTCTTTTTTTAAGGTACAAGCCGGCAAATATGGCGAAAATCAACAATAGAAATCCATAAACAATACTTGAGTAAAGATCCATATATCCTACAATCGTTTCCCATGAAGATCCTACGGCCGCACCGATATTTACAAGCAGTACATTCCAAATCAAGGTCCCCAATGTCGTCAGTAAAACAAATGAAGCAAACTTCATGTGAGCCATTCCGGCGGGTATTGAAATTAAGCTTCTGACTAGAGGAATAAGCCGGCAAAAAAATACTGTCCAGAGACCATATTGATCGAACCACTGATTCGCTTTATGAATGTCTTTCCGGGTGATTCTGATGATGTGTCCCCATCTGTCTGCAAGTTTTTCAATCTTATGGATGTCTATCAGCATGCCGACACCATAAAGAACGATGGCCCCGAGCACAGAGCCGATGGTGGAAAACGCGACAACTCCTGAAATGCTCATACTCGTCTTGGTGGTCATAAATCCCCCAAAAGTAAGAATGATCTCAGATGGAATAGGGGGAAATATATTTTCCACGGCAATGAGAAAAAGAATACCCCAATAACCGAACTTTTCCATCGTATCAATGATCCAATTCTCCATTTTTACACGTCCTTTTGTTAAGATAACAACTCTTTAAACTTCTTATAAATGGCTGCGTCCACAAGCTTATACACAAAAAACATTCCAAAGAAGCCGAATCCATAAGCAAAAAGAGTCGCTTCAATCACGAGAAACATCAATGGAAAAACGCCTAACCATATTCCGAACAGCCAGAGAAGGAAAAGGGCAGTCATTAATATGAGCGACCAGCCAAATAAATAGTGGTGTGCATGCAGATTGAAGAATGACGTGCTTTTGGATAAAGATAAAAATTCCTTCACTTTAAATTGGTTGATAGCTTCTGCTGCCGCTTCATCTTTTGTTTTGCCTTGGCTGATGAGGTCCTCAACATAGTCTTCCAAATAGGTTTGCAATTCCAGTTTTTCCTCTTCATTCATAGCTAACTGATTGACATAGGCGCGTATGTCGTTTTGTTTGTTATACATGGCGTTCATCCGGATGTGGCTGATATAATTTACCGCGCCCCAAACAACCGCAATAGCAAATGAAATATAATAACAAATCACGATCCAAAAGGGATCATGAGAATGAATCCGATCGAAATAGAACGAAAACGCAAACAGAATCGAAGATGCTATTAAAACCCAAAAGAATTGAATATCGTTTAAACTGAACATTTTTTTGAAAATATGTCTCACATGAATTCCTCCTTCAAATAAATCGCTTGACCATTTCATTCATCTTTTTCCAATCCGACACCATATTTTCGTGCAGCTGGATACCATCTTCTGTAATGGCGTAATATTTACGGCGTCCTCCATGACTTTCATTTCCCCAATATGAATTGACGGCTCCTTGTTTTTCCAGCCTTTTTAAGGATAAATACAAAGTGGCTTCCTGTATTTCAAACGTTCCTTCCGTCTTTTCTTTAATCGTCTTTGAAATTTCATAGCCGTAATTCTCTTTTTCCTTCAAAACTGAAAGAATGAGAAGATCAATATTTCCTTTCAGCATTTCTTTATTCAAATTGAAAACCTCCATCAGATTACTCAAAATCATTAAGTACATTGTTATAATAAGTTATATTACTTAAAAAGGCAAGGTAATTTATGAGCAACAAACATCAACAATAAAAAAAGGATGAATCCCAAGACGGTCCTGCCGTCTTCAACAACTCCGACGCTTCCATATACAGTAAATACAATGGACGAGCATCTGGATATGATGATGGTTTGCCACCAGCTTGATACCAATGTGCCTGAGGATGTGACTTTCAGCCATTCGCGAATTCGAGCGGCGATTGCCACGGAGGATATTTTGCACGATATCGGCGCGATCAGTATGACTTCCTCTGACTCGCAGGCGATGGGCAGAGTCGGTGAGGTCATCATCAGGACATGGCAAACCGCCGATAAAATGAAAAAGCAGCGCGGCCCGCTGGCAGGAGAAGCTGATCTCGTCCTTTGGGCACCGGCTTTTTTTGGCGTCAAGCCTGAACTCGTTTTAAAAGGCGGTATGATCGCCCGTGCTCAAATGGGTGATCCGAACGCTTCAATTCCGACATCTGAATCAGTGTTCATGCGAAAAATGTACGCGGGTTACGGCAAAGCCAATCAGTCAACATCTCTCACGCGGAGTATAGAGCGCGGTGTGCCTCAATCATTAGGGCTGACAAAAATGGTTGCATCCGTGCGCCATATGCGGATTGAGCAAACTGGACATGAAATTAAATCACGCACTGCCGAAAGTCGAAGTCGACCATAAGACATATCAGGTGTTTGCTGATGGTGAGGAGCTTTCATGCCAGCCTGTCAGCCATGGAGCGTTATTTTTTGTTTTAAACGCACACGCTGCCCTCGGGCAGCCGTTTTTATTTTTACGGTTGCAGTCTGTTTCAGACCGATCATCAGGACGGCCGCTGCAGAAAGGTCGATTCCCACGGAGAAAATGATTTATTTTTTAGTTTGGCAAACTTGGAAAAAATAGCTTGACATAAAAAAGAATGAAGCTGTATGATCAAAAAAGATTATCGAAACAATTACGATTTGAGGTATCGCCACAACGAAAAGAAGGGGAATGACGGCAGCTGGATAATAAGCTCTAAGCGATCTGAAACTCACTTCAAGAAAGTCCGTTAAGCAACAAGCAGAGAAACCGCAGGTTCATTTTCCAGTATCCACGGATTTTTGGATGGTACCATTACGCAAAGTAAATCGTAATAATTTCGATTTTCAATAGATGAAAAATATAAGTGAAAAGGATCGTTGTGATGAAACAGGGAATCGATTTTATCAAATGTAATCCAACACAAAATATGACAATTCTCGTGAAAACGAATTATCCAGCTGATGAGTATAAGCACATCGCAGCAAAAATGATGTCCTATGACAGCGTTTATGCTGAACAAGTGGGCTTTATTGAAAAACCGTTGAATGAACGGGCTGCCGCACATCTGCAGATGGCCGGCGGCGAGTTTTGCGGTAATGCTTGCATGGCACTGGCTGCCTTCATCGCATCGGAGAAAGACCTCAAGCAACATGATTGGACGGAAGTGCTGCTGGAAGTTTCAGGTGCAGATCAATTAATCATGTGTCAAGTGAAAAAAAATGTAGATGAATATAACTGTCGAGTTGCTATGCCCATTCCTGAAAAAATTGAACAGAAAACAGTCAAATATGATGGCAGCGATTTGAATTTAATCATCGTGAGATATCACGGGTTTCTACATATTGTGATAGAAGTGAAGGAATGTAGTGAGACGGTAAGAGAGAAAGCACAATCATTAGCAAAGCTGCTCGGGGTCACTTTAGACGCTAACTTGATTGGCGTTTTATTGTATCAACCGAAATCTGATGAGTTGGCTCCGCTCATTTACGTCCCGCATCTAGACAGCATGGTATGGGAAAGGGGGTGCGGTTCAGGTACAGCTTCGATAGGAGCCTATCTGGCATGGAAGAATAAGAGGGGGATTCGTGCAAACATCAAACAACCCGGCGGCACGATTCGAGTATTTGCGGATGTTGAAAAAGAAGAGCTAACAAATCTTATTATTGAAGGATCGGTCAGTATTGTGGCAGAAGGAAAAGCATTTATCAATATTTAGTGACGACTTAATATGGGAGTGGGATGGATGCAGGCGCTAAAAACGTTTCAAGAATGTTTGCTTGGGTTTTCCGAAAAGTTTGATGATTTAGCTGAAAAATATGATCAGACCACCAGCCATTGTTCAGAATTAGAAGTTTTAATTGATGATTATTGTGCATTTATCACAAACGAGAGAAATAAAGCAGCTTGGGAACAACTGGACTTCCAAATATCCAAAGATCTTCAGCAGCTGGTGAAGAATTTAAGAAAGCAATCGGCACAATGTGTAGCCATTATGGAGAAATATCGCGCATTGAAGCTGTTGAAGGGAGACACAGAAATAGCCGATTACTTCCAAAACATCGAATCATGCATTGAAAAAGAATTCGGCAGTTTTCAAATCACTGCTGAATCAAAGGTGCTGTTAGTAGGTTCAGGTTCCTTCCCGATGACACTATTATTGATTTCGAAGCGAACAGGGGCAGAGGTTGTGGGGATTGATATTGACGAGGAAGCGATTGAACTTGGACGAAACGTCGTCAAGACATTAGGTGATGAATTAAATATTCATTTAGATCATGTTCCGGTCCAAGAGCTTAGTCTGATCAAAGATGTCACACATATTATTTTCAGTTCAACGGTTGAAAGCAAGTATGACATCTTAGAGCAGCTGTATGACATAACGAATGAACATGTCGTGGTTGCGATGAGATATGGAAACGGGCTAAAGTCGTTGTTCAATTATCCAATCAAAGAAGTGGACAGGAAAAAATGGAAAATGATGGACCAAGTGTTGCGGGCAGGTCATATATTTGACATTGCCTTATATCAAAAAGCGTAGAAAGGGAGGCTTTTATGAATCATTTTCAGCGGGTGTTAATATTGGGGACTGGCCCTATTTCTGTCCAGCTTGCTGTCAATTTTAAAAACGATTTGAATTGTGATGTGGGGCTTGCGGGAAGGGAGTCTGCCCGTTCAGAACGGTTCTTTGAAGCGTTGCGGCAAAGCCATCATCAAATTCACGCAAGCATCCAAAATGATCAGCATCAACCTTTAAAAGGAGAATGCGTCGTTCAACGGGTATTTAAAGGCTATGAAACGATTGAAGGAGAATGGGACACGATTATTTTTTCTGTGACAACAGATGCCTATATGAGCGTATTAAAACAAATCGATGAACATGTGCTCAAACAAGTCAAATGTATTGTTTTGGTTTCCCCGACCTTTGGATCTAACAGTTTACTAACTCATTATTTAGATTCCATCCGCTCAAAAGCCGAAGTGATCAGTTTCTCGACATACTATGGTGACACAAGGTGGATGCGCGATGAACCATCTCATGAAGTGCTGACAACCGGTGTTAAGAAAAAAGTCTTTATAGGCTCGTCACGCTATCCGTCTGAACATATCGATACAATGTGTAAGCTTTTTGAAAAATTAGGCATTGTGCTCGAGGTGATGAAATCTCCCATTGAGGCGGAAACGAGAAATATTTCTTTATATGTTCATCCTCCGCTGTTTATGAACGATTTTTCATTACAGGCGATATTTGGAGACACCGATCGTCAGACATATGTGTATAAACTGTTTCCTGAAGGGCCGATAACACAACAGTTAATTCGTGATATGCTGGCCCAATGGAAAGAAATCATGGCGATTTTACAGAAAATCAACATCAAAACGATAAACCTACTCAAGTTTATGGTAGATGATAATTATCCGTTAAGGTTAGAAAGCTTATCGCGCCATGATATTGAACACTTCAATGATTTAGAGCCGATTCATCAAGAATATTTATTGTATGTACGTTATGCCTCCCTGTTGATTGATCCTTTTTCAGAGCCGGATCAGGATGGCAGGTACTTTGATTTTTCTGCGGTGCCGATTCGAAAGACATTTATCAACCGGGAAGGATATTTAGATATTCCAAGAATGCCGAAGGAAGACTATTATCGCATTAAAATTATACAAGGAATTGCAAAAGATTTAGATGTTGATTGTCCAACCATCAATCAATTGATTCAAACCTATGAGCGCAAAATTGAAGAGGTGGCTCAAGCCCGTCAAGGCGATTTGTTATCTGGCGCATTTGTCGTTCAACATTTTGCTGAAGATTTGAAGATGATCTGCGGCGAACTGAGAAAAAATCAGAAGCAAAGGCAAAGACATGATCATTCTTTGTCAGAATAGAGGCGGGATATCGGAATTGTTCATTTAACTAATGAAAATAGTTATTTTTACGATTTTCAAAAAATAGGCGTCATTCATATATGACGCATAAAAAGAGGTATTTCATTTTAGAACAGGGAGAGACCGACATGGTAACTAAAAAAGTGAAGCTGGCAGCGCTGGCTTTATTGATCTTATCGATATTAGCTGCTTGTTCTCAAAGTTCGGAGAGCACAGCCACCAGTCAAAAAGAGTTGGTATATGCCGTCCCCCAGGATATTAATGACATGAACCCCCATCTGTATCAAGGTTCAATGTCAGCGCAAGGGATGGTTTATGAATCGTTAGTTGAGAATACCGCAGATGGAATTAAGCCTTTGCTTGCCGAATCATGGGACATTTCCGAAGATAAAAGGGTATACACATTTCATTTAAGAAAAGATGTGTCATTCCATGACGGGGAACCATTTAACGCAGAAGCGGTGAAGAAAAACATTGAGGCTGTCCAGCACAATCAAGAAAAGCATTCTTGGATTAAACTCGCAACCAAAATTGTCCGTGTCAATGTCATCGATGACTATACGGTTGAACTGGTGCTTTCAGAAGCATATGATCCGACATTAGTGGAATTGTCTATGACGAGACCTTATGTCTTCATTTCACCGAAAGATTTTAAAAACGGAGAAACAAAAGATGGTGTCACAGGCTATCACGGTACAGGCCCTTATAAGCTGACTGAACATAAAGTCGATAAATATGCAACATTTGCAGCAAATGAAAACTATTGGGGCGGCGTGCCTAAGATTAAGAAAATCACAGCGAAAGTTCTTCCAGCGGGAGAAACGACATTTTTAGCGTTACAAAAAGGGGAAGTCAATTTTGTCTTCACAGATGATCGGGGGGCAGACAGTATCAATATTGAAGCGATCAACCAGCTGGTTGATTCAGGTGATTATCAGCTTGTCAGAAGTAAACAAATGAACACAAAAATGTTGGCAGCCAATAGCAGTAAAAAGGATCGTCCGGTAGGTGACAAGAGTGTGCGTGAAGCCATTTGGTTCGCAATTGATCGAGAAACGATCAGCAAGGACATTTTAAATGATACAGAAACGCCGGCCGATAGGCTTTTTTCATCTAACGTTCATGATGCAGATGTTGACTTGAAGAAACGGGATTACGACATTGACAAAGCAAAGGAGCTCTTAGAGGAAGCGGGCTGGACATTGAACAAGGGCTCAGCCGTCAGGGAGAAAAACGGAAAAAAATTAGCGCTGAAGCTTTATTATGACAATCATTCTCCTTCGCAAAAGAAACAGGCCGAGTTTATTCAAAGTTCGCTCCAGGAAATCGGCATGGAGCTAGAGATTATTGGTGAGAAATCAACATCGATGATGAATCGAAGATCAACCGGTGACTACGACTTGCTGTTCAGCCAAACATGGGGACTGGCATACGATCCGCAAAATACAGTCGCTGCTTTTACGTCTGAATCCTCATGGCTGCATAATACAAAGGGGATTGCAAAAGCCGATCAGCTTTACGAAAAAATTGATCAAGTCTTAGGATCAGTTGATGAGAAAACAAGACAATCGTTATATGCGGATATATTGACCATCGTTCACGATGAAGCCGTTTTTATTCCGATTACCAATGGGAATGTGACAGTCGTTGCTCCGAAAAACCTTAAAGGCATTTCATTTAAGCAGACACAATTTGAACTTCCGTTTGAGAAAATGGATTTTAAATAAAAGAGGGGAGATCCCCCCCTTTTTATTGTGATGAAAGGAGATATTTTATGGGGGCTTATATCTTTAAGAGATTCCTCATCTCAATTCCTTTACTTTTAGCGATTTCGTTTTTGACGTTTGTATTGATCAGCTTTTCTCCCGTAGAGCCGGCTGAATTGGTCTTGCGGGGACAAGATGTTCCCGTAATTACGGAAGAATTAATTGAACAAACAAATGAAGAATTGGGGCTGGATCAACCGTTTATGCTCCGCTATGCTGACTGGCTTGTGGCCTCTTTGCAGTTGGACTTTGGGGAGTCCTATGTCAAGGGAGAACCTGTGTGGTCTTTACTGGGCCCGGCTTTTGTAAATACATTAAAGCTGACGTCAGTCTCATCCGTTGTGATCATTCTCTTTTCGATATTGCTGGGGGTTCTTTGTGCGCTGAGGGAAGGAAAAGCCGTTGATCAATCGGTAAGAGGCGTTTTATTTTTCTTTACCGCAGTTCCTGCTTACTGGCTTGGAGCGGTGATGATTTGGTATTTTTCTGTGAAGCTTGATTTGCTGCCAACAAGCGGAATGGATTCCTATAAAAGCTATATTTTACCCGTTTCCGTCCTATCCCTTGGTTATATCGGTATTTATTTTAGAACGGTCAGAAGCTCCATTTTGAGTCATTTGAATGAAGAATATGTCTTGTATGGAAGGGCATCAGGCTTACCGGAAAGGAAAATCACGATGCATATTTTAAGAAACTCCCTGCAAGTGGCCATTTCGATGTTTTGTATGGCATTCCCTATCATTTTAGGAGGGACAGTCGTCATTGAAAATGTTTTTGCATGGCCGGGACTAGGCAGTCTGAGTGTTGAGGCGATCTTCAACAGGGATTATCCGATTATTCAGGCATATGTTCTGATCGTCGCCGCGGCTTTTGTGTTGTTTAATACGATTTCGGATATTTTGAGTGCTGTACTGAACCCTAAAGTGAGGAATGATATGTAGATGAGAATCTTAAAAAATTTGCGCAAAGATAAGGTGGGAATGGCCTCATTCATCATCATTTCGGCGACGCTTGTGATGGGGATATTCGCTCCTTTCGTTGCGCCTCATGACCCTTTGGAAGTCAACATGAAGCTTAGCTACGCCGCTCCGTCCTGGGAGTATGTATTAGGTAACGATCACTTAGGGAGATGTGTGTTGTCACGGCTGATTTACGGTATTCGTCCCAATGTGTTATGGGTTCTTGCGGCATTGATGGTTTCGATTTTCATTGGCGCCGTTTTAGGTTTTATGGCCGGCTACTTTAGAGGAGCTGTTGATGCCGTCATCATGAGGATTTGTGATGTGATGCTGTCTTTTCCGGTATATGTGGTGGCATTGGCCATAGTCGGGGTTTTAGGCGTTGGCATGGTCAATATCCTGATTGCGTTCATTTTAATGAAATGGGCATGGTTTGCGCGCATCATCCGGACATCTGTCAGGCAATACGCGGAATTGGAATATGTCAAATTCTCCAAAGCCTGTGGTATGCGTCATACAAACATTATTTATCGACATATCATACCTGTTACATTTTCTGACATCGCTGTTGTTTCAAGCAGTTCGATCGCCTCTATGATTTTGCAAATGTCAGGCCTTTCATTCCTCGGCTTAGGAATCAAAGCGCCAAATGCCGAATGGGGAATGATGTTAAACGAGGCGAGAGAAGTGATGTTTACACGGCCTGAATTAATGTTTGCCCCGGGAATCGCCATCATCATCATTGTATCTGCCTTTAATTTTTTGTCTGATTCACTTCAGGTGGCGTTAGATCCCCGGTTAACCCGGTCTTACGGCAAACGGCAACATCATGCAGCGCTTTCTGGTGTGAAGCTTCGGGAAAAAGAGGTGGCAAAGTAAGGCCATGAATATATTGGAGGTTAAGCATTTAAAAGTATGGGATGTCCATTCAGGTCATGTCATCGTCCATAATAGTTCATTTGAGTTGAAAAAAGGCAGCTGCCTCGCCATTGTAGGAGAAAGCGGAAGCGGCAAGTCTGTCACTTGCAGGGCGTTGATGAGATTGAACAAGGCCTCTCTTCGTCAATCGGGAGACATTTTATTGAAAGGAGAAAACCTTCATCACATTTCTGAAAAAGAAATGAGAAAAAAACGGGGAAAAAACCTTTGCATGATTTTACAAAATGGGATGAGTGCATTCGACCCTTCATGTGTGATTGGCGTTCATATCAGAGAAACGCTGTCTGAACATTTCGGCTTAAGCCGAAACGAAATTGAACAAAAAATGATTCGAGCAATGGAAAGCGTCATGCTGAAAAATCCAACTGAGCTGATGAACAAATACCCGCATCAGCTGTCCGGCGGAATGCTGCAGCGGGTGATGATTGCCCTGGCGTTCGCCTTGGAGCCTGACATGATCATTGCAGATGAGCCGACGACGGCTTTAGACACCATTTCACAATTTGAGGTGGTGGAACAGTTTATTCAATTACGTGAAAAAATGGGCTGTTCGATGATCTTTGTTTCTCACGATTTAGGGGTTGTCAAAAAAATTGCCGATGACGTGTTGGTGATGAAGAATGGAGACATCATCGAAAGAGGAAGCACACCGTCCATTTTCTCAGAGGCGCAGCATGAGTATACGAAGTATTTGGTATCCGCTCGATTATCGCTGAGCGAAAATTTTAACAAAATCATGGGGAGAGCTTAACATTGTTGAAAGTTAATCGGTTGGAGAAATCATATCAAACAGGCGGTATCTTTTCGAGGAAAAGACAAAAAATCTTGAAAAATATCAGTTTTGAATGTAAGCGGGGTGAGTGCCTCGGCATTATCGGTGAAAGCGGAAGCGGAAAGTCCACACTAGGGCGCTTATTAACAGGCATTGAAAAGCCTGATAAAGGAACTGTTCGATTTGAAGGGCAGAATGTCGAAAAGCGGCAAGTGCGCCAAGGAAACATCAGCGTCGTGTTTCAAGACTATAAATCTTCCATTAATCCATTCTTTACGGTGGAAGAAGCGATAATGGAACCGATAAAAGCACAGAACAAAGGCAAAAAGCCAGATGACCGCACGGTTCATCAGCTGCTCCATCAAGTAGGGCTGAATCCATCTTATAAAAACAAATACCCTCATGAGCTATCAGGCGGAGAGGTTCAGAGGGTGTGTATTGCAAGAGCCGTCTCCACAGAACCAACATGTATTTTACTAGATGAAGCGATCAGCTCTTTAGATGTATCGGTTCAAATCCAAATCCTTGGATTATTGAAGAAATTAAAGACGATTTACAATATGAGCTACATCTTTATTACTCATGATATTCAAGCAGCTGCTTACATTTGTGACAGAGTCATTATTTTTAAAGATGGTCAAATCGAAGAAATCAAAAACATTAACCAATTGAAGGATGTTCAAACAGAATATGCAAGAAACTTATTGCAAAAGCTCATTACTTTTTAATAGAAGGCAGTGTGACTGAATGTAGAGGAGGAAAAGGTTTTGAGTGGAGCTATGTCTTGGCCTTTATTACGTTTGTACTTGCTGGTGCTTCTATATTTTAGCGCCAATTCGATCTTGAATGTGATCATTCCATTACAAGGGGAAGCATTGGGGGCCGCCAACACAACAATTGGCTTGATCATGGGCGCCTATCTGTTTACAACCATGTTCTTTCGTCCATGGGCAGGTCATATGATTCAAAAGCATGGGCCGATTAAAGTGTTGCGAACCATTCTGATTATAAATGGGATTGCTTTAATATTATATACGTTTACCGGGCTTGGGGGCTATTTTATCGCCCGTATGTTACAAGGGGTGTCAACAGCCTTTTTTTCAATGGCATTGCAAATTGGGATTATTGATTCACTGCCTGAGAAGGAGCGATCTCAAGGCATTTCACTTTATTCTTTGTTTTCATACATACCGGGAATGATCGGCCCCTTATTGGCATTAGGCATTTGGCAAGGGGGAACGGATTATTTTACAGCGGTGATGATAACCATTGCCGTCGTTACAGGGGTGTTCGGCTATAGTACCAAAATCGACAAAACAGAAGCTCAGCCAGATACCAATCATCCTCGGCCTGGAGGAAGAATGTTTTCATCATTTCGTCAGTTAGTCCAAAATCCGTTCTTATTTAAATGCAGTGTATTAATGCTCACAGCATCGGTTGTATTTGGCGCTACGGCAACCTTTATCCCATTGTATGCTGCACACTTAAAAAGCGGCAATGCCGGGATTTTTCTCATGATTCAGGCGGGCACCGTTGTCTTTGCCCGTTTTGCTTTAAAAAGCAAAATTCCGTCGGACGGCAAATGGCATTCATTTTTTATGATGGGAACGATGCTTATTTTAACTGCAGCTGCACAGTGTGTAAGCTTTTCGATCACCGGCGGCGCTTTCTTTTTCTATTCCGGCGCCATTTTAATGGGCACAGCTCAGGCGCTTCTCTACCCAACATTAACAACCTATTTAACTTTTGTTTTGCCGCAAGCCAACCGAAATGTGCTGCTGGGTTTATTTATTGCGATGGCTGATTTAGGTGTCTCACTTGGAGGCGTCATCATGGGACCGATAGCTGATTTTTCATCCTACTCATTCATGTATATGATTTGTGCGATTTTAGGGATGACAATGATCATCTTTGCCTATGATCGGCGAAAACTATTTGTTGGATAAATGCGGTGGAAGCCTTTTACCTTAAACGAGGTTTAAATGGGTGATGTTTTAGAGGAGGGATGCGACTGGAAATGCCTTCAGTGAAATGCGGGCCGCGATGGAAACGCGTGTTCCGACAGAATTTCGTCTGTCCCATCGCAAAGCAAAAGATTGAGATATACCCGTTCTGAATGAAGCACTTTTTGAATCTATATGTTTTTTGATTCCTTGTTTCCAAAAGATAACGTTTTAATTTTTCGATCAACTTTGGAGTAATTCCGGTGAGAATAAACTGTTATTTTGTATTTCTGTATTCCACAATTTGATTATTTTGTAACATATTTTATAAAAATGCAGGATATTCGTTAGTCGATATGGTATAGATGAATATGGAAATACTAATCAAATGGGAGGGGATTGGATGAGAACATTTTTAAAGGGGTTGTTCATTACAACACTAGTATGCGGAGGTTTCATGTGGGGAGCTGGAACTAGTTATGCAGCAGACCCGCCAGGTTGGCAATTAATAGATACGACTTATATTGGCGACGGAGTAACGGGTTATCTTAACGGAGCCGAAGGTGGTAATGCCAAGATTTGTTTAAAAGACGCTTTTGGAGGTGCCAACGTAACAATCTATGATAATGATGGAAGTTCACGGCCTGTAATCAAATCAACATCATTCTGGGGAAATGGGCATTGTGTTTCATTTGACGTAGATCCATATGTAGACGGGTCTGACAACGATGCCGAATTTGTTGTGACAACGACACGCGATATCATCGGTACCATTAAATTTGAATTATGGGATTAATCTCTGTTCAAAATACCTCCTTTGTTTATCCGCTTAGGAGGTATTTTTTAATGCAAACACAACATCAAAACACGACAATTCATTCTGATAAACAAACTCCAACACTGATTTTTTGTATCAGTAAGACATGAAAAGCAGGGTTATTCTGCGTGTTGGATGATCTGCGGGTAAAGGCGGTATATGTTAGAGAAAAATGGTTTTCCTTTTCAACAAGCCGAGGGCTTTTTTAGATGGAGGAGGTTAACGATGATTATTTGGATAAACGGAGCTTTCGGTTCCGGGAAAACACAGACGGTGTTTGAGCTGCATAGAAGGCTGAAAAAGTCTTACGTATACGATCCTGAAAAGATGGGATTTGCGATGCGTTCGCTGATACCTTCAGAAATCGCTGAAGATGATTTTCAACATTATAGCTTGTGGAGAGATTTCAATTACAGCATACTCTCCTACTTAGCCGATACATACAGCGGCATTATCATCGTGCCGATGACGATTGTGAATCCCGGTTATTTTGAAGAAATCATCGGCAGGCTCAGACAAGACGACCGTACGGTTTATCACTTTACATTAGTGGCTTCAAAGGAGAGTTTACACAAACGTCTTCGCTCCAGAGCTGAAGGAAAAAATTCCTGGGCGGCCAAACAAATAGACCGATGCATCAAGGGCTTGTCAGACAAAACCTTTGAAGAGCATATCCATACGGATCATATGTCAATCCAAAATGTCGCGGAAATGATTGCTGCCAAAGCACACTTGGCAATTGAACCTGACACGAGAGGAAGCATGAAAAGATTCATCGACAGACTGCATGTGAAGCTGAAGCATATCCGTGTAAAATAATGTTTTTGAAAATCTCGTTCGGACTTGTTGATAACCCATTCGGCGGGGAAATGCTGCTTTTTTTTAAAGAGAAGGAAGAGGAAATGAAAAGTTCCGACCTTATCCTAAAAAAGCGGGCTTCACACCTGCTTTTTTTGGGATGGGATTTTCAGCTCTCTTTTAACGGTAAGACATGGCTGTTATTCGCCATTATCATCGATCATGAGCTTATTTTCAATCGCATTCGAAAGCACGATAAGGGTTGAAGAAAAACCGTACGGGCTGCATGAGTCAAGAAAAGCGGTTAACAGTGGACGTATCATCCGGCGGCCTGCTGCCCATCCAGCCGGCCGATACCCACCCAGGCTACCAATTGCCTGATGCCGCCGTCATTAAGCAGCATCTACAAGTACCTGTTATTGCCGTCGGCAAAATCTATACCCGCAGTTTTGCGGACCGGATCATCGGGGACGGGCTGGCAGATGCCGTCGCAGTCGGCCGCCCGCTGCTGGAAGACCCTGATTTTGCGCAGAACATGATCAGTTTTAAGGATTGAAACGTTCCCGAGTTGAATATCAGTTATTTTTCAAGGCGCGAAACGCTCTCGGTTTCGCGCTTTTTGTATGAAAAGCCGCGGATGTGATCTGGGAGAGTTAGCGGAAGCCGGCGCATATCCTTTAAAAACCGGGAAGGAGTCAAGCTGGGCTTTCTCAAAATGACATTTTTATGTAAAAAATCCGCAAAGGAAAAATCATCGCCATGCGGAAGTATTGATGTAATAAGGGGGTCTTTTCCCCGCTGGGATGGAGAGGGAATGAGATGAAGGCAATCCAATCAATTACCGTTCATTCAAATACCTATACTGTAGGAAAAGCGTGTCACCCGCCAGGATTTAAAAAAGGGGCAACGGTTACGAAAATTACGGAAAAAAACAAATTTTCCGGCTTAATCAGCGGTTTTGTCGTTCACTTTGACACGGAGACAGAGCTGCATATTCATTCGGATGATGTAATTGTTCATTGGCTGCCGCGGACAGTGATGCGGAATGATTTGAAATGAAGCCGTTGTGGGTGATTCCTATAGATCTTTGATAAATGCCGTCAGGTTTTTTATTGGTGATGAAAAACGACTTACTGGCTAAGAGCGCGGTGTTCGTTAAAGGAGGTGATTGGAATGAAGTTATTAAAAATGGCACAACGTTGGTACTCTGTTTTGTTTTAGATCGGTTAATATGATATTAGGTCAAATTGAAAAAGGCGCTTTCCAAAACAGAAGGGCGACTTTTTATGGTTCGGATACCATTGAAGGTAAGAAGAATGAAGCCTAATAGGAGGAACATTCTTAAGCTCCGGGTCGCGCAGTCTTGTGGGAGATTTGTAAGCAGATGTTTTTTGGATATACCATTTAAAATACTTGGCTTCCTCCCGAAGTGTGTATAAGGCGATATTAATGAGCGTTTAGCGTAAGGAGTGAGTAAAAAAAGATATCACTTTCATTTGGGTTTTGAGTTGGAGGTAAAGGTTTTCCTTTTACAGAAGTGATTTCTCTGTTTCTTAAACCCTCGTGGCCCAACAACTTCATATTGTCCTGATTAGGTGATTAAAATAAAGTAAACATTAAGAACTAGAAATTCGTTCGACAAATTTCGTGAATTGTTCCATTTCTAGACCTCTTGTTCGATAATAAAGCAAGAGGTGAAAGATTATGAAATTTGAAGTTGTTTTTTGGTTTGACAATGAAAATATTAGAACAGCTAAAGTAATGGCACAATCTGAGAAAGCACTTATAAAAGAATTGCAAGAATGTGAGCATTGGTATGAGTTTGAAGAGGGGAAGCGTATTGTAAATGTTAATATGCGACTTGTAACACAATTTGATGTGAAAAAAAGATAAAAGTGATTAAAAAGCATCCTCCGGGGTGCTTTTTATATTCTCTGTAAAACGGGTTCAGTGAATCTCAGAATAGACGATCGGCGGCCAAGGGGCCTCTCGAGTTTGGGCTCGGTTTAGAAAGAATCTATAGGAGGGACAGACTTATAAAATCAAAAGCCATCCACACATAACAGTGGATGGCCCAATCTTACTTATATAATTTGTTACGTATTTCTTGAGGGAGGAACTCATGTAATTTTTGTGAGTCCTTTTGCAAGCAGTGAGCCAACGCATAATATTGGGCGTATATTCCAGGTATCTCCTCTTCCTCAAGGATATGAAACTGTTTTATATGCAACTGAGTCAGTTCCATAGCAACATCTAACCTGTTGCGTTGAATAGTGACTGGGTTATCAGACATTTTTATCACCTCCTAGTTAAATGATACCTTATTTGGAAGATGAAATGGTATATTTCTTAGATTAGTACAATAAATGTAATCCATTCTGTCGCACTTAATCTAGGCGGATTGATTGGGTGATGAATAAATCTTTAAAGTCCTGTAATGAGCCAAGCTGTCCGATTCTCACCCGGGAAGGTAAAGAAGCTGACTGTGCTGCGTTTTAATGCACAAGCGCAAAAGGGAATTGACGTATACAAACAAAAATAAACGCAAGCTCGAAAAGAACTGGAGACGGCCATGCTGCATCTGCAGGAGGAAATGGAGATCCCCGCGAAGGCCGCACTCCCCTCAATTTTGAAAAATTCCCTAAATGAAATTTCGGAAGGAGGTGAGGGGATGGCCAGACCAAGATAACCGGTTAATTTGCTGTTGATGAAAGGCAAAAATACCTGACACAGCGAGAAGTCGGATTGAAGTAAATCGGAACTCAAGTTCTAATCAAAGGTTTTCTTTTTACATAAAAGAACCTCGACGGACAATCTATGGTCCATAGTAATCACTCTTTTGATATCTTCTCTCTCCAAATTAATAGCAACTTTTTAAATTCCTCGGTTTCTATTGTGTTTTTAAAGGGCGGTTCATATCTAAAAAAATGTTCAGCAATTGTCACATCTTTTTTCATGAAAACGCTAGTCGCATTTAGCTGAATTTCAAAATCCTCGTATGTCCCGTTCAAAACATTTTCAAGGTCCTCAAGATACTCGTCTGCTTCTTCCGGTGTCGGAATATCTTCAAGAAAATCTGAAAAAATATTAATTTCTTTTGGTAAACTGATTCGTAGATATCCGAACGGGTCTCTTTTAAAATCGTACAAATATTTCATTACCTTTCATCCTTTTAAACTTATTTTTTATATAAAGGATATGCCGTAGCGATTGAGCCATCTTTATTTAAATACATTTCAATTCCTGATGAACTTTTGCCTATATATTTGTATATATCAACTTGTTTTTTAGATTGGTAAGCTTCATTAATGGCCTTTAATACATCAGCACGATTCCAATCTTTCGGGAAAAAGCTTGATTTGGCCTTTTTAGTAACACCATTAACTTCAACTTTTGCTCTATAAACACCATTTTTATCAGGCTTGGTTTCAGTCCCAGGAATAATCTTTCCGCCACCCATCATACTTTCATGATGATAACCTACAGCTTTTCCACGTTTATTTATTTCTCCATGATAAATGTGTTTCAAAGTGCCTGAATTGTATTTGCGGTCACCTTTGGTTAAATCAGAAACTTTCTTTGCAAACTGAATGAACTTTTCCTTTACCTTCTCGCCATTCAGCACATTATAATAAGGGACTTTCCCTACGCCCGCAAATTCAACTTGTGGTTCAAAAGGATTATGTATTTGTATCCCTTTTATTTTTGAAGCAACCCTATGCATCGACTTATTGAAATACGCTATACTTTTTTCTAAAGTTTCCTTCGAAACCTTAATCGTTTTGCTCGTTGCTTTCTTAGTAGCTGCCTTTACTTTAGATCCGACTTTTCCGGCTTTCGAGACTTTGTTTAATTTGTCTGCACCTTTTGAGCCTACTATCGATGTTCCTACCGTTGTAAGGGCATATCCGAACCAATGACTTCTACTGTAGGAATCGCCATTGATCACATCCCGCACAAATGATTCTTCAATATCCTTTTTTATAATGTTAAAAGTATCTACGGGATGAATAATCGCGTTTCCAATGCCCTCAAGTGTTTCTATAGGATGGGTTGCAGCGTCCCACAAATCACTACCCGCATCGACGAGATTCTCTTTTACTCCCCCAACAAATCCAGCCGAATCGAACTCTATGTACTTCTTTTTCTCCAACAGCCATACATATAGCTTCTGATCTGAATCCAGATTTTCATACCCAATCTCTTTCGCAATCTTAATATATTCCTCTGAACTGGAGACGTTTTCAAGCTTTTTCTTCAACTTATAAATTTCAACATCCCGTTCATCAACTTCACTCACTTCTTTTTCAAGTTCGGATCTCTTATCAAGCTTATCCAACATGACTTCCATCGCTGTCTCTTGATTCCCGCTCAAATCATCCATCTCATCCGGCTTTAAAATCGAACCTTTTTGGTAGCCGGTAATCTCAATTTTAGGCCCTGTATACATTTTTTCAAGCCTAGTAATATATTTTTGCATCGTTTCAAGATCGTTTTCAGCGGTTTTAAAAGCGCTTGTCTGTTCGCGGTCAAATGTATGCAGCTTTTCAATCGTCTGATTGATCTCTTTCAACGCTTTTCGATTCTGTTCATGAAAATCATTGTCATTCAAGTCCGGCAGATCGGCAATATGACTGACTTTCGCGATCGTGGCGTTAGCTTTTGAAACCAAATGTTTCGTTGTTCGATCGGCCGTGTTCAAGCCTTGTTCCAGATCGTTTTCAAGAAAGGCTTGCGAAATATAACCATTGTGATTCGGTTCAAGCGATTTTAACGCATGTTTTAGTTTTTTCAATGCTGACTGATATTCGTCAATAAAGGATTCGTAGAATCTCAGGAAAGGGGTGTGGCATTCTTCGTAAAAGGCGCGGATCGCATCGCCCCCTTTTCCTTTTAAAGCATCGTCAAGCCAACGCTTTTTTTGAGGTTTGTGATTTCATCTGATTGTTTTTTTAATTGTTCCAGCGTTTCATCAATTCCATCGTGCAACGCCTGAACGTCCAAGGTCTTCATGGCATTCTCCTCTAATACGAAAGTGACATAACAGTAAAGAGTTTACCACTTTATAGAAAGAAATTGGTGAATAAATCCTGTCTATCCATGAAAATGAATCATTTGATTTAGGTTTTTATGCCTATGTGATTCTTAGGAAGAAAGAGTTGAATTTTTCCCATAGGGATGGAGAGGGAATGGGATGAGGGCAATCAATTACCATTCATTCAAATAGGTATGCTTGTAGAAAGCAGTTGATCAGCGTTGTACGGAAGCGGAGCTGCATATTCATTCGGATGTTGGAAGCTGTAGGGAGGAAGTGCTGAGTGAACAATTTGCTGAAGGGCACATTAAAGTTTTACTGATATAGAAAAAGTTCTCTATATGAGACTTATGGAAAACAATAGAAGCAGGCTCTTGTGAACCTGCTCCTTTGTAAGCGTTAAATATTGATTGCTTTTTCCGCAATTTTCATCGTTCCAGACTCGTATTTAGAGTATGCTGCATCTACACTTAGGAAACCTGCAAAAAGCAATCCGATTACTGTGGAACTGACAATAAATTTTTTCATTACAACGCCTCCGTTACTTTAAATTTTTTTGTTTGGGCAGTTATTGCCCTCTTTAAGAATTTCCTTCCTTCTGCAAAATTTCCTTTTTCAAAATGATAATCTCCCAATATTTCAGTCAATTCTGCATATTCTGACCACAAACGTTTCTTTTCAAGATAGTGAAGACTTTGTTCAACATCTTTATGATCATACTCTTCATAAATTGAATAAATGATTTTTAATTTGGATTTGTATTCTTCCTCATGACATTTTAACGCCCGATGTAAAGCGATATAATAAAATGATCTTGCTTCTTCTGATTTGTCAGTTTGATATAGAACTCTTGAAAGCATGTATTGTGATCTAATACCGTAAATCGTATCGGCATGTTCTTTCATATCAAGTGCTTTTCTGAAAAGCGACTCGGCTTTATTTAATTGCTGCTCTCTTTCAGATACAAGACCTAAATTATGATATATGACACCAATAATCCTTTTTATGTTTTTCTCATTGAGTTGTTCAGCTAGGCTTAAGGCTTCCCGGTAATAAGATTCGGCCTCAGTTAAGCGGTTCATATCATACATATTGGCTCCGAACATCATATTGCATCCAATGGTCTTCACTTTATAAAAGCTATTGCTCTCAAATAATCTTTTAGCTATTGTCAGATGGTTTAAAGAAACATAGTATTGATTGATTTGGTAATAAGCATCCGCTAACTTGTAATGGAATTCGGCTTTTTCCATTTCATCGGTAACCACACTTAACTCTTTTTCAGCTTTGCGGTAATAATGAATAGCCTCGACGTATCCCTTTTGGTTAAATTCATACATCCCACGAAAAAACAATGAATAATACTTCAGAAGGCCGGTAAGTTTCCTTTGAGGGCTCTCGATTTTCTCCAGAAGATCTGGAATGGTTGGACGTTTTTTCTGTTTTTCTGACGGTTTTAAAGAATCCAGCATCAACTGGTGACGAAAACACATAAGAGAATAATAGACAAGTAAATATTGATCCTCTTCCATCTGTTCGATTTCCCGTTCAACTTCCGCTTTCAAAATTTCTGCATCAGGCACGCTAAATTGGCGGATCATGTTATACCATTCATTGATTTTAACCCCGACCGCAGCTGACGAGATCTTTTGACTCAAGTCCATAACCCCTTCCCAGGTGATTTCTTTTTCTTTTATTTTACAAAATAGATTATTTTTTTACAATTATTTCGAGTCAACAGCCGTTTGTTCTTTCCTGCATTCGGGTGTTTTGATCTAGAGAATATGAATCGCTTTCATAAATAAGCAGGATTTATTAACCGACTTTCCTCATTACTTTAGTCGTGAAATTTGTCGAATTGAGTTTTTACAAACCTTATCAATAGAATCCCAGGCAATTTTATTCTACAATGGTTTTGAAGATGGAAAATGTTACTGGTTATGAGAATGTGTGCAATGTTTGATTTGGTCCTAATCCTTATGAAAGGAGAATCATCATGCAAAAAACGCTTTTTCGAGGTGCTGTGATCGTCACTCTTGACCCGAGCCTGAACAATATTGAAAAAGGGGACATGCTGATTGAGGGTTCAACGATTGTGGATGTTGGGAGGTCGATCGAAGCTTCGGACGCTCTCGTTGTGGATGCCGAAAATATGGTGATCATGCCGGGGTTTGTCGATACGCACCGTCATGTATGGGAGTCCGTGATCCGGGGGATCGGTGCGGATTGGTCGCTGCAAACGTATTTGAACCGGATTTATTATGGGAATTACGGTGCGATGCTGAGGCCCGAGGATAGTTGGATTGCCAATTATTTAGGAGCGCTCGAGGCGCTCGATGCAGGCGTGACGACATTGTTGGATTGGACGATGATCGAATCGCCCGATCATACGGATCAGCTGATTGCCGGTCTGCAGGATGCAGGAATCCGCGGGGTGTTTGCTTTTGGAACATCAGGCGATGCCGCTTATTGGAACAGAGAAAGCGAACTTTCCAATATGGAGGAAGCCAGAAGGGTCAAAAAAGCCTATTTTCAGTCAGATGATCAGCTTCTCTCGATGGGGCTTGCGATTCGCGGTCCTGAGTTTTCATCATGGGATACGTCTGTCTTTGAAATCAACACAGCCCGAGAGCTCGA
Organism: Bacillus sp. HSf4; assembly: GCF_029537375.1. Taxonomy (NCBI): domain Bacteria; kingdom Bacillati; phylum Bacillota; class Bacilli; order Caryophanales; family Bacillaceae; genus Bacillus; species Bacillus sp. HSf4. The sequence continues at coordinate 1,936,115 of NZ_CP120679.1, forward strand.
TGCTTTGTGCAGCATGCATATTGCGTTTGGCAATTGGGGAGCGCAAGACCGTTCAATTGAAAAGCTTCACCAAGCAGGTCTGCTCGGTCCCGATTTGAACATGGTCCATGTCAATGCGATCAGCGGGGAAGAAATGAAAATGCTGGCGGCGCATGGAAGCTCGATTTCTGTGACGCCGGAAATTGAGATGATGATGGGGCATGGTTATCCGGTCACAGGGCTTGCCCTCGAACAAGGGGTCTGCCCAACGCTTGGCGTTGATGTTGTCACATCAACGGGCGGCGACCTTTTCGCACAAATGAAATTCGCCCTTCAGGCAGAGCGTGCCAAACAGAATGAAGCACAGCTCGAACAAGGGATCATGCCGGGGCCGGAACTAGGGATTTCCGCCGAACAAATCCTTAAAGCAGCTACGATTGACGGCGCGCGGGCGTTAAAGCTGGATCATAAAATCGGTTCACTGACACCTGGCAAGGAAGCTGATTTTATCATGGTCAAATCGGACAGCCTCAATTTGCTGCCCTTGACTGATCCGGTTGGAGCCATCGTTCAGTGCACTCATCCCGGTAATGTAGACTCCGTTTATGTGGCCGGAAAAGCGCTGAAGCGAAATGGAACATTGGTTGATGTTAATCTTGATGATATAAGAAAGAAAGCGGTTAAAGCAAGAGATCATATCTTATCGCGCTCTCCGGAAACCGCTTTTTAAGCGGCCGTCCTTCAAGCTATTTAGCTTGAAGGCTTTTTTTATTTTGCCGCCTTTCTTGTTGTTGTGGAGTAAGTGTAAAAGCTGCGGATGGTTATGCAGCCGGCGTTCTCAAAATTCCCATGAGCACTTCATCATACAGTGTTTCTTTATTCAATCTAAAAATAAGTTCATGAAATAGACTGTCTTGGGAATTCGGTAAGGCTAAAGCCAAGGCAAGGTAGCCCAATGAGAAAAATAGGACGAAGGATAGGTTTTTATTGCAGTCATACTATCAGTGGTCATCATAGTTTAATAGAGAGAACGAGAAGACGAAGGAAGGGGGTTTATCCATGGATCGTTGTTGCAAATCATATGAAGAGAAGCCGCATGTTTACCCTACAAACTATTGTGAGGACCATCGCTGCAAAAAAACCATCGTTCCCCATATTCATCCGCAGCATACAAGAAAAGTAGATCATCACAAATATGAGCATGTTCATTACTATCCGCACACTTATTCTTATGATAAGAAGGTTTCGCATGACCATTATTACTGCGGAAAGCCATGCAGAGGATATGATAAACATTCTGACTACGGAAAGTGCTATTAGTAAGGAGAATGATCTCTGACCAAAAACAGACCATAAAAGTCCGCTCGGACCTTTATGGTCTGTTTTATTTTTGACAGGGCGAAAACTTCGGGGTTCTTCATTGTCCGACGGAGAAAAATAAATCGAAAATCCCGTTTCCAAGGGGTTTTTGGAGGTGTGGATCATAAACATTTGCTGTGTTTATGATACAATTGAAAAAGGAGGGGACATCGTTTGATTGAAGCGGATTTTTTCTGGCAAAGGACATCATACATATGAGAAGAGGAGATCCTGCAGTCCCCATTTGTTTTAACATGATACCGGATGGAAATGTGCTGCAATTCCTCCGGATTTATGTAGCAAGAAAGGATTTGAATCACATTGAAAGCTGCTCAATATCGAAACATCATGCTTTTGCTTTTATGTCTGACAGCTGGCATTGTGGATGTGATAGGGTATTTAAGCATCGGTCACGTGTTTACCGCCAATATGACCGGAAACATTGTCCTTTTAGGATTGGCCATCGGCAGCTCCCTCCGCAAGACCGTTCTGTATTCACTGACCGCACTGCTGGGGTTTGTCATCGGAGTGGTCATCGCATCATTCATCGTCGGAAAACAGGAAAAATCATTCTGGCCTCCCGGCGTCACCGTCACGCTTGCTGTTGAAGCATTCATTTTACTATTGTTTGCCTTCCTGTCTTTGTTTGAATGTTCAGCACACCTTATGATCATTCTGCTCAGTATGGCGATGGGCCTTCAGACAACCGCAGCAAGAAAGCTCGCGATCGCAGGTATTTCCACGACCGTTTTGACCGGCACGCTCGCCAATTTTTTCGAAGATGTCACCAAACGGATCCTCAGCATCAACACCAAAACAATTCTTCATACAGATGCGCTTCTCCGCGCCTTAACGATCGTGTTATATTGCCTCGGCGCCGTGATCGCCGCAGTGGCCGAACCGGTATACCCGTTCGCTGTGATCTGGCTTCCCATTGTGATGATCATCGGGATCATCATTTTTGCCGCCGCACGGTTTCACAAGACAAATGAAAAAGCTGAGACCAGACGCACGGACTAACTAACGTCATCCGTTTGCCGTGACGTTGTGCGGGTAAAACACGGGTGAGGGTTTTGCTGATCGAGGGGACCAGATTTACATTGCAAAGCATATTGTCATTCCTGGGAGGAGGATATATGGTTGGAACATATGAATATTGAACAATTTGTTTTACTTGCGGCATTGTTGCTCATCATCGGAGTATTGACGACAAAGTTTTCCACGCGGTTGGGGGTGCCCGCTCTTGTACTGTTCCTTATTGTCGGAATGATTATGGGAAGCGACGGGCTTGGCATCATTTATTTTGATAATCCCGGGCTTGCTCAATTGATCGGGATCATCGCTCTGGTGGTCATTCTTTTTGAAGGCGGGCTGCAGACAAAATGGTCATCCGTTAAGTCGGTGGCTGCTCCTTCATTATCGCTCGCAACCATCGGCGTGCTGCTCACAACGATCGTGATTGCCGTCGCCGCCAAACTCATATTTGATGTATCCTGGATGGAAGGGTTTTTGTTCGGGGCCATTGTCGGTTCAACAGATGCGGCTGCCATTTTCGCCGTCTTAAAAGGGCAGAACATCCACGACAGGCTTAGTGCCACACTTGAGGCGGAATCGGGTACGAACGACCCGATGGCGATGTTTTTAACCTTATCCTTGATAGAATTGATGACGTCCAACGGCTCAAGCTATTTATTGCTGATCGGTTCGTTTTTTTGGCAGATGGGAATCGGACTTTTGCTGGGGTATTTTTTAGGTCGCATTGCCAGCTTTGCGATCAATACCATCAATTTAGATTCAAGCGGCCTTTATCCGATCTTTACCCTTGCGTTTGCACTTCTGACCTATAGTCTGACCGATTTAATCGGAGCGAGCGGATTGCTTGCCGTTTATATTGCGGCCCTTGTCATCGGGAATCAGGATTTAACATACCGTCACTCGATCTTCAGGTTTAATGAAGGATTTGCGTGGATGATGCAGATTCTGATGTTTATCATTCTTGGGCTCTTGGTGTTCCCTTCGCAATTTTTATCCTTTGACATTATTTTTAAAGGGTTTCTGCTCTCTCTCATTTTAATCTTCGTTGCCCGTCCTGTTGCTGTATTTTTATCGGCCGTCAAAATGGGATTTCATTTTAATGAAAAGATCTTTTTATCTTGGGCGGGGTTGAAAGGGGCTGTTCCGATCGTACTGGCTACGTTTCCGATGACGATGGGGCTGGAAAACAGCCAGCTATTCTTTAATGTCGTCTTTTTTGTCGTGTTGACATCCGCTTTAATCCAAGGTTCAACCATCGCTTTTGTCGCGGAAAAGTTAGGGTTGAACGGTCCGAAGAAAGTGGAAGCTCCCCATTCTTTAGAGCTTGTATCCATCGGGAAGGCAAATGCGGAAATGATTGAATTTGAAGTTGATGATGACAACGTCATCAGGGGGCAGGCATTGAAAGAGATCAGTTTTCCGAAAGGCGCCCTCATCAATGCGATTATCCGGGACGGCGATTTAGTCACGCCGCACGGAGAAACGAAAATTCAATCAGGAGATATTCTTTATATTCTCGTCTCAAAGAAAAGGAAAAAAGAACTGAAAAAATACTTGAACAGGGAATTTGAATAATCTCTGAGCCGTCGATTGCTCAGAACATCACTTATACCAGCAGCGGCCAATTAAGTTATGCTTAATTGGTCTTTTTTTCTGAGATTCGGATACACAGAGGAAAGGCTTGTATGCGTCCTCCTTTTAGGGGCATCCCGATGAAACCAATTCAAAACGAAAACCGTATAACATAAAAAGCTTCCTGAGAGGATGACAAGACATGGATAGAACAATCGACATCTTTGAAATTGACGGAATGACAATTGAGTATTCGCTTCTAGGTAAAGGCGCACCGATTCTTGTCATGCACGGCGGACATTCGAATTGTCAGGAAGAGTTTGGCTATCAAAGCCTCTATGAAAATGGATTTTCAATTATTACGCCTTCCCGCGCCGGATATGGCGGGACATCCAAAGAAATCGGGGAGACTTTGGAGCGTGCCTGTTATTACTATATGAAACTGCTTGATGAACTAAAGATTGAAAAGGTTCATGTGCTGGCAATGTCAGCCGGCGGTCCGAGCGCCATTTACTTTGCAGCAGCATATCCAGACAGGGTGGAATCTTTGATTTTGCAAAGTGCGGTCACAAAGCAGTGGCTGACACCGGATGATCTTGAATATAAAATTGGAAATCTTATGTTTCGCCCGCCTGTTGAAAAGACTGTATGGAAACTTATTTCAGCGCTGAATAACCGATTTCCGCAGATGGTCTTTAAGAAAATGATGTCTTCCTTCACAACGCTTACTGCCGATGAGGCAATGCTGAAAATACAAGAGGGAGATATCGAAGAAATGAGAAAAATGAACAACAGACAGCGCTCAGGACACGGGTTTCTAATCGATTTAAAAAACATGAACGACTTATCCGTTCACCACTTAAAAACGGTGTCTTGTCCGGTGTTAATCATGCATTGTCAGTATGATCGGCTCGTCTCGAATCAGCATGCGTATCACGCGCAGGAGTATATCCCTTCATCAGAGCTGTATGAGGTCGATGCATGGGGGCATTTAATTTGGCTTGGAAAAGGAGCCGAGACCGTATCGCGCAAGGTCATCACCTTTTTGCAGCGTTAAAAAGCATGGGAGTCTATTTTTACAAAAGTGTTAGAAAAAGATGTAGATTATATTAACATTTCTAAAGAACACCTAGATATGATTTACAATGTCAACCCTCGGCGTTATATTATGGTTGAGAGAATCCGCCGGTTCTTTAGGAATTTGGACAAGGTGTGACGAGGAGGACATTCAAGTTCGTGAAATGTTTGCCGGTCACAGCCGTGTTGTCGGGACTGCTTCTAACAACACCATTCACTTTGACGATCACCGGTTTTGCCGATGATAAAAGTTCCGTACTTGAAGTGAATATAGATGGAAGTTCAGACCGGTTTGGGCAATATAAAACGGCAGGCCCACATTACGTATCAGCTTCATTAACCTCTCCAAGCGGAAAAAACTTCGCTTTGGAAGCGCACGATGTGACCCCGGAAACGGAAACAACAGTCGTGATACAGGTGAAGGATCGTGGACCGGGGAAAACGGATTCGATTGGCGCGGCTGTGGTTCTGCCGGGGGAAAGTGTATGTTAGGTTTACATCGCATGACGGTGACTGCAGCACAACAAGCCATTATGATTTTACCTATACGGTTCAGTCGTGTCGTGCAGCTGCACGCGTCACCAGCAACCTCTTGAAGAATAGCGCAGAAGGCTTCCGGCATACAATAAAAGAGAATGTGGTTTGATTCGTCGGTGCCCGCTTTTGGGAAAATATTAAATAAGACTTAACATGTAAGCGATCCGGCCGATAAGATTTATAGATGAATGCGCGAAAAAAGAAATAAGGCAGCTGGCAGGCTGACGAACAGGAGGAAAGGATCATGCTCATCGCCACAACAGATACAGTCGCGAATCAAAACATTCGCGAAGTCAAGGGGATCGTCACCGCAAGCATCGTTCAGTCGAGGAATATCGGAAAAGACATTCTTTCCGGATTGAAGTCGGTGATTGGCGGAGAATTAAAAAATTATACGCAAATGCTCGAAGACTCGAAAAAAGCCGTCATCGAGCGTTTAATTGAACAAGCTGAAGAGAAGGGGGCAAACGCGATCGTCGGCTTGAGATTTGAACTGTCGGCTGGTCAGGGCACTTCTGAATTAATCGGCTACGGCACTGCCGCCGTCATCGATTAACAGCTTTTTGCAGCGTGCGGCCGCTTGTGGATCTGCGGCCGCCTTCAACATGCTAAGGCGTTTTCTCCTGCTGCTTTGTTTTCTTCTGTTTGCTGATAAGGTGAGGATATTTTTTATAGATCACCATGACGATGATCAGCATGTATACGCCATAGATGCCGAACGCGATCAGCTTATGCTCGGTGAAATTGGCGCCGGCAATGGAGATAACGAGAACATTCGGAATTTTTCCGAGCGTTGAAGCCGCGAAAAAGACCGTCCATTTGATTTTGCTGAGACCGCAGACAATGTTCATGACAACGGAAGGCACAACGGGTAGGAGCCTGCCCAACAGCACGGCGGTGAAAGCGTTGCGGTTGAAATAGGCTTCATACTCATTGATTCTCGGATATTTCGCTATCTTTGAAACCGCCCAATCCCTGAAGCCGTAGCGAGCTAGAAAAAACAAGAGCATCGTGCCAAGCATTGAACCGGACAGTGTAATCAAGACGCCGTTTCCGATTCCAAATAAAGCGCCGTTCAGCCCGGCGATAAGTGCAAATGGAACGACCGGGAAAAAGACGCAGGCTGCCACAAGCAGGGTGCTGAACAAAACGGAATAAACGCCGCCCGCTTTGATCAATTCAAGCCAGGCATCTTTGTGTGTCAAACCGATTGCAATGATGATCATGACCGCGATCATAGTGAATAGCTTTTTGATCTTGTCCGCCGCCTTTCGTTTACATCGTTAACAAAGCCTGTTCTAATTCAGCCAGGATTTCGTCTGTTTTTGATAGATTGCAGTTGCTGAGCATGATGAGGACCTTCTTTTGATCCATGTATCGGTTGATTGAGCTGAAAAAGCCGTGAATCTCGCCATCATGCCATATTTTATACTTGTTTTCTTTATTAATAAACCATCCGTATCCGATCGAATTGTTTTGAACAAGAGCCGGAGAAGGGCCCTCTGTTGGAAATGCAGGCTTTTTAACACAGCTGTAAAGCGCTTCTTTCAGTGCGGTTTTTGAGACCAGCTTTTCGGTGTAAAGCGCCCTGTCCCATAAATACAGGTCCTCAACGGTTGAGTAGAGTCCGCTTTCTCCATAGCCGTAAACAGTCGGCGCCTTGATCATTTCCCGATTGATGTTTAAATATCCGATCGTTGGGGAAATATCTGCCGGTGAAGTGAAAAAGCCGGAGTTTTTCATGCCTAAAGGTTCAAATATCAACTGTTGAATGACGTTTGCGTAAGTATCACCCATGACCTCTTCAATGATTTTGGCGAGCAGTATGTACCCGGAATTGCTATAGTTGAATCTTTGTCCCGGTTTGAATTCGAGCGGCTTATCAATAAAACGGGATATGTATTCGTCAAGCGGTGCCAGCTCCAATTCCACATCAAGCAATTCGTCCTCTAAAAAATCCGGAATTCCTGACGTATGGCTTAATAAATGCTTGATGGTGATCTTGTCCCCATTTGGATAGCCGTTTACATAGTGTTGAACGGGATCGGCTGTAGAGAGCAGTCCTTTTTCATGGAGCTGCATGACCGCTATCGCTGTAAACTGCTTTGTCAAAGAAGCGATTTGATACCGCGAATCCGATTCGTTTTTTATTTTATCCTTGCAGTCGGAAAACCCGTATCCTTTCGATAAAATCACTCCATGTCGATCCGCCAGCAGAATGCTGCCGTGGAAATGATTTTTTGCTGCCTGTTCCATTAGATAATCATCAAGATGTTCAGTTGTATACACCAATTAAACCAGTCCTCTCATCATATTGTGGAATGAACGTGCCGGACTTATATGTTGCACGCGACGTGACAAAATAACATTATAAAAATTTTCTTTTGCTTTCCATCATTCACAATATAATTTAAACTAAATTTAAAATAAGGCAAATTTTTGACATCGGAAAAATCAGCTGTTTTTCCGGTGTTTTTTTGATATAGAAAACGATTGGCAGATAGACTCGGGATCATAAAATGAGAAAAAGGTCGAGGTTGATCTTCAAGATGGGGCTAAAGGTCTCGATTCGGCTGTGAAGAAAAGGACTATATTAGTATTTTTCAATTTTACTTTAATTTTGAAGGGTTTTTCCTTTATGATCTATAATATATTCTTTACCATATATGAAAGATGATGTCTGAACATAAGACGGCTATGCTATACGGCAATGTTCTTTTAAAAAAATAATGGGAGGTTTTTAGAAAATGGAACAAAGACATATCGCCATCTTTAATATACCGGCTCACGGGCATATCAACCCTACGCTCGCTTTAACGGCAAATCTCGTCAAACGCGGCTACAGAGTCACATATCCGGTGACAGATGAATTTGTGGAAGCGATTGAAGAAACAGGTGCCAAACCGCTCCGCTACCGTTCAACCTTAAATATGGATCCCCGCCAAATAAGGGAAATGATGAAAACCAAGGATATGTCCGAAGGTCCGCTGATGTTCAAGAAAGAGGTTGAAGAGGTGCTTCCTCAGCTTGAAGCGATTTATGAGCATGACAAGCCTGACCTCATCATTTTTGACTTTATGGCGATGACGGGGAAAATATTAGCGGAAAAGCTTGGCATAAAAGCGGTTCGGCTTTGCTCGACATATGCGCAAAACGACCATTTTCAATTCAGCTATCTTTCCAGGGAAAAGTATCAGGCTGAGCTGACGGATGAGCAAAAAGAGGCTTTGAAAAATTCGAATCTTCCGTCATTTTTTGAGGAGGTATTCAAGCCGGCCGATCTGAACATCGTCTTTATGCCGCGCGCTTTCCAGCCCTATGGGGATACTTTTGATGAACGGTTCTGTTTTGTCGGACCTTCTCTGAGCAAACGCAAGTTTCAGGAAAAAGAAAGCACGGCGCTTTTGCATGGCGATGACCGTCCCGTCATGCTGATTTCTTTAGGAACGGCATTCAACGCCTGGCCGGAGTTCTATCAAATGTGCATTGATGCTTTCGGCGGTTCAAAATGGCGCGTCATCATGGCGGTGGGCACCACGATTGATCCAGAAAGCTTTGCGAACATGCCGGAAAATTTTTCAATTCATCAGCGTGTTCCACAGCTTGAAATCCTTAAAAAAGCCAGTCTGTTCATCACCCACGGAGGCATGAACAGCACGATGGAAGGACTGAATGCAGGTGTTCCTTTGATCGTCATTCCGCAAATGGCTGAACAGGAAATGACAGCAGAGCGCGTTAATGAGCTTGGTCTTGGAATACACCTGAAGCCTGAAGAAACAACTGTTGCTATATTACAGGAAGCCGTTTCAGAAGTTGATGGAGATGCGGAGCTGATGAAACGGGTTCAAGATATGCAAAAAAACATCAAAGAAGCAGGAGGCGCGGAAAAAGCCGCCGATGAAATTGAGGCGTTTCTGGCGCCGGCCGCTGTAAAATAATTGTGACGCTCGGGGGACCGCAAATGTTTCCCGGGCTCTTTCGCCGTTACAGACTCATAAGGATGGCATGTTTTGAACATACTACCTTCTATTCACGGGACTTTTTAGACTAGGAGGTAGTGTAATGGCTAAACAGGGCAATTTCAAAAAGACGATTTCTCTGTTGGATCTGATTTTGATCGGGATGGGCGCGATATTTGGGTCAGCGTGGTTATTTGCCGTCAGCAATGTCGCTTCAAAAGCCGGTCCCGCGGGAAGCTTTTCCTGGGTAATCGGAGGGATCATCATCCTTTTAATCGGGCTTGTGTATGCCGAGCTCGGCGCCGCTTTGCCGCGAACGGGAGGAATCATCCGCTATCCGGTGTATACGCACGGCCATCTTGTCGGCTATATCATCTCATTTATTACGATCGTCGCCTACACGAGTCTGATTTCAATCGAAGTGACGGCGGTCCGGCAATATGTGGCGTATTGGTTTCCCGGCTTGACAATAGAAGGATCAGAATCACCGACTATCATCGGCTGGCTTTTGCAGTTTGCTTTATTATGCTTATTCTTTCTGTTGAATTTTTGGAGTGTGAAGGCATTCGCCAAGTCCAATTTGATCATTTCCGTTTTTAAATACTTTGTGCCGCTGACCATTATTGTCGCTCTCATGTTTCATTTTAAAGGAGTCAACTTTACGACAGCGGAATTTTCACCGTTTGGTTTTGGCGGTGTGCAGGCATCGATTTCGACAGGCGGGGTCATGTTTGCCTATCTTGGACTTCACCCGATCGTTTCGGTTGCCGGGGAAGTCAGGAATCCGCAGCGGAATATTCCGATTGCCCTGATCATATGCATCATTGTTTCAGCATGTATTTATACGATTCTGCAAGTGCTGTTCATCGGCGCGATTCCGACAAACATGCTTGCTGACGGCTGGAAAGCGATCGGCCGCGAATTTTCTCTTCCGTTTAAAGATATCGCCGTTTTGCTCGGCATGGGATGGCTTGCAACATTGGTTGTACTTGACGCGATTTTATCCCCGGGCGGAAACGGAAATATTTTTATGAATACGACTTCCCGCCTTGTGTATGCATGGGCGCGGAACGGCACATTGTTTCGTGTGTTTTCAAAGGTCGATAAGCCGACTGGCATTCCCCGTCCGTCTTTATGGCTGTCATTCGGACTGGCTGTATTCTGGACGCTTCCATTTCCATCTTGGGATGCGCTTGTCAATGTCTGTTCGGTTGCCCTGATTCTTTCGTACGCGATTGCCCCGGTATCCGCAGCGGCCTTAGATCTCAATGCAAAACATTTGAAAAAACCGCTCCGCATCAAGGGAATGGCAGTGATAGCGCCGATCTCATTCATCTTCGCCTCATTCATCGTCTACTGGTCAGGCTGGAATACCGTCTCATGGCTGCTCGGCTCCCAGCTGGTCATGTTTGCGATTTACTGGGCCTGTCAAAAGTACGTTCCGAAGGACGATGTTCCATTCGCACAGCAGCTAAGGTCCGCATGGTGGATCGTCGGATACTATGTGATGCTTTTGATTTTGTCATACGTCGGGTCTTTCGGAAACGGGCTGGGCTTATTGGACACACCGCTTGATTTGATTGTAATCGCAATCGGTTCGCTCGGAATCTTTTACTGGGCGAAATATACGGCTCTGCCAAAAGCCGTGATTGACTATGACGAGAAAAAAGAACAAACGGTTTAAAATCATAAAAGAACCTGCCCTCAGGCGGCAGGTTCTTTTCATATCTCTACATTTGAGGAAGGTCTTTGGCCACTTCTGCGGCTTGTGTGTCAATTTGAATCTGTTTAGGTAAATTGCTTGGATTGTAATAGCCTTTGGAAATCATGTAATTGGTGATTTGCTCATGTGTTTCAATGGCATCGTTTAAATATTGCTTCAGTGTTTCCCGAACGTCAGGGGAAGAGGTTTCCGTAATGGCTGTTGCAATGTTTTTAACACCTGTTTTCGCTGTAATCAAAAAATCGGTGGCGATGACCTGCTCAGTCATAGCGCCCATTCCCGTCATATTTTGGATGAATTCATTCATAGAGATTCACCTCTCATCGACAAGAGTCCCTGCAAATGTTCAATCTGATGCTTTGTTTGTGATGCATCCCGTTCAAGGATATCCCGAAGCTCCTGATCCTTCACCAGTCCGGTCATGGTCGAAGATTTCGTCAGACAAAGATTTTTAAACATCAGAAGCTCATGGAGCTCCAATGTTTCATGAATCCCATTATTCAACATTCAACATCCCTTTCAGGTTTAGTTATCGTCAATTATTATCATGTTTTCTTGAAAGTTTATCCGATCCAATTTTTAACAATTAATCGAGGGTTACACCCTTCTGACGCGAAAGAATTTTGTCAGCAGCCACGGGCCTTGCGGAAAGCTGAGGGTTAACTGCCATACACCTCCGCCGTCAAGATCGAATTCGCGCATCAGCTGCATTTTTTTACCGATGCTTCGGGCGTCTTCAAACCAGACGATATGCTTTTTACCTTGTTCATCGGTATATTCAAAAAATGGGGATTCATATCGTTTGTCGTATTGGATCGGAGACTGATGTTTCATGGCAAGCTGAACGGCATCTTGATTGGCGATTCCCGGGGAAACGGTTCCAGGCTGGTAAGGAAGCGTCCAATTATAACCGTAAAGCGGAAAACCGAGAATGATTTTTTGTTTCGGAACCTTGGTGAGGGCAAACTGGATCGTTTGCCGCACTTCGTCAATCGGGGCTACAGGTCCCGGCTCGCTCGCCCCGTGGTGCCAGTCATATGCCATGATAAACATGAGATCGCTGGCCGAACCGATACCTCCGTAATCATAGCCTTTTAACCAGGCGATATTCTCGTTTGTTTTTGGCGGAACAGCGACCGTCAGGACATAGCCGGCCGGCTGCAGGCGATTTTTTAATCGGCGCAGAAAACCCGAAAATAAATCTCGGTCTTCTTCCATAATTTGTTCAAAGTCAATATTGACGCCGGCATAGCCTTTTCTCGAAATCGTCGCGAAAATATTTTCAATGAGATTGTTTCTGGCCTCGGGCTGATTTAATACTTGATGAGCCAATGACGGGCTAAATCCCGTTTCCGTTAAATTGGTGACGGTCATGAGAGGAGGAACGCGGCGCCTCCATGCGGTTTGAACGGCCGGCGGATCGTTGAGGTCGCTTAATGATCCATCGCTTGAAAAATGGTATTCAAAAAACGCCAAATATGTTGTATAGGGTGCAAAATTGTTGATCAGCTCCCGGTCTAATTGTGGATTTCTTAATGTGTAATAGCCTAAACCTGTAATCGGCTTTTTCGGTATGTCGGGAATCGTTAATTTCATGCCGGGTCTCATATTTCCGGGTGTAACCGACCGGTTTGCTCTTTGCAGGCTTTCCGAGGATACAAATGCCTGGCGGGCGATCGAGTAAAAGCTGTCTCCGGGCTGAACGGTGTATGTAAACAGCGGAATCAGGAGAGCCTGTCCGGGAACGAGATTTGTCTCCGCCAGCCCGTTTGCTAATCGGATTTGATCGACCGCAATACCGAAGTTGGTCCCGATGACAAATAAAGAATCTCCAGGCTGAACCGTATAAATAAACAACTGTTACACTTCCTTTGCTCTTCTGGCTTTGACAGTGTGATCCTAATGCTTATGTCTATGACTTGCCCGGAAGGATCATGAGCCGATTTCCAAAATTGCACGACTAGGCTAAAAAAATTTATTCCTTCTATTAAAGGAGATGATGAGTGATTGGGGAGGTACAAAGAATTTGATGCAGCCCTTGTCCTCCATAAAGCGATGAAGGTATTCGGGCAATACGGCTATGAAGGAGCATCCCTTCAGGATCTGCTCAAAGCTACAGGAATTGCTCGGCAAAGTTTGTACACTGCTTTCGGCACTTGAAGACAAAAACGCCAAAGTCATCGTCCGCCTTGAAAGCCCTGGTTCGGTTAAGCAAGCACAGCTTAGATGCTTTGAAAGATTGTGACCGTTCAAAAGCGTGCTGCATCATCAACAGTGCGATTGAACATATCCCTCATGATCCGGATATTGCCGATTATTTTCATAAGCAGACAAGGGAGCTTGAATCGCTTTTTACAAAGCGCTCGTCAAGGTTGTGGCAGAGGGGGAGCTGAAGAATGAGCGGGATCTCCGGTCAACTGCCCGTTTTTTAACGCAAACGCGGCTGTCGCTGACTTTTAAGCCAAATTGACATCGGATTTCGCCATTTTGCAGGATATGATCGATGTCAGCCTGTCCGTGCTGGAGTGATCATTATCCATTTTTTTGGTAAATAGAGACGATCACTTTGCTCCGTTCTAACCAATTTAGATTGATCAGTCGAAAAATGATGAGGTGAGATCAATGACTCGCAGCACTCTTGATTTCATGAACGAATGTTTAGCTTAGTGCTGAAAAAGGATATGAAGCAATGGATTGAACTTTGGGGTGACAATGCCGTATTGATTGCCGCCTGATATGCCAGCTTGTGGAAGCACGCTTAACAGAAGACTGTAAAAGCCGGGCTGAACGGTCATTTAGCGCTTTTTTTGACCGTTCAGTCTTGAATTTGTTTCAATAAAACTTTTCATTGATTTCCCACGATTCGACTGTACAGTAAGCTGTATGAGGATCCATCCCCATGCCCATTAAATAGGCCATCGCCGCCACTTCTTCCATGGCATGGTGATATGAAGTCGCTTGCGCTTCTTGCAGCCCGTAATGAACAAAGGGAGCGACCGTGCATAATGTGACCGGTTTTAGATGAGGAAATAACGGGCATTTGATCTGGTGTGCGAGGGCCTCAGACTGCGGGTACTGCGGAAAGTGAACGTTCGGTTGCGGCTGTTGGACGGTTCCCATCACATGCATATTTTCTTTGTTTTCCATTGATTTCGTCCTTTCTCGGTAATATTCGCTGTATCGTATGCTCCGCTCGTGTCCTGTGTGTTAGGCCATTGTCACGACACATACAAGCAAATAAAAGGACAAAGACGATCAAACAACGGTAGACTAAATATAAGATGAAAGAAGGAGGCTGCTTTTAAATGGCAAAACATCATTTTTATTTACAGGCCGACTGGCCGGGAAAAAGAAACGATGTCGGAAGGATTGAAAGCGGAAATCTAAAAACCGACATTTCCATACCGAATGAAATGGACGGTCCCGGTGCCGGAACAAATCCGGATGAGATGCTGCTCGGTGCAGCTGCAACATGCTATATCATTACACTTGCGGCAATGATGGAAAGGAGCGGCCTCGAAAAAGAGGAGCTGACAATGGAGTCTGAAGCCGTAGTCGATGTCACAAACGGTCTGTTTACATATGAAAAAATCATTCACAGGCCGCTGATCCGCCTGCAAAAAGGCGCTTCCGAAAAAGAGGTGACGCTTGCCCGAAGACTTGCTGAAAAAGCGGAGACCTCATGTATGATTTCCCGGGCCGTCCAAGGAAATGTTGCGATCGAACTTGAGCCTGAGATTATCGTTGGAAAGACACCTTAACCAGGCCGAGCGGTCATGTTTGGCCTGAAGATGGTTCGATTGTGATCTGCCGCTCGCTGTCAGCTGTTTCCGCATGCTTTGAATTGAGCAAAACGACGCCGCCGATAATGAGGATCAGGCCGAACATCGTTTTGATGCTGAACGGTTCATTGAACATAAAATATCCGATGGCCGCAGTCAAGGCTGTCCCTGTTCCTGCCCATGTCGCATAGGCGGCGGACAGGGACAGCGTTTTTAAAGAAAAGCTCAGGAACGTAAAAGAAGCCGCAAAGCCGATCACGACTCCGGCTGTGGGTCCGGGGGCGCTGAAACCTTCCGATAACTTCAGCATCGTGCTTCCGAATACTTCTGAAAGTATGGCTGCCGCCAAAAATAAAATGCCTTTCACGGAAATCTCCTCCTTATGACAGATTGATCAGAACAACGCCTGATACAAGGCAGATGATGCCGGCGATCGCCCGGCGATTCAACCTTTCCTGGAACCACATGACACCGATGACGGCTGTTAAGACAGTGCCCGCTCCGCTCCATGTCGCATATGAGAGGCTGAGCGGAATGAATTTCAATGTCAAAGACATCATGTAAAAAGCGAGGCCGTAGCCTATTACAACGAGAATCCCGGGCTGCCAGCGCGCAAAACCGTCGGATACTTTCAGCATGGCTGCTGCGGCTGCTTCCGACAGGATTGCAATCAGAAGGAAAATGTAGCCTGCCATCATATAAAATCCCCCTTTATCCTTTTCATTGCATGATTCAAAAGGAGGGCTTTCCCTTCATCAGCCATTTCCGAAAACCGGGTGCCAATCGCAAACCAGCCTGATCATGTGAGCCAGAGCCGGATTGGACAGATCCTCTAAAGAGCTCTTGGTTTGAACTCCGCATAAAACGCCAGCCATGGTTGAAAGAAGCCCTTCATTATAAGCTGTTGCAGCAAGAACGCTTGTACACAGCTGAATCGTATTGTTCATTTTTATATCGTCAAGCGTAAAGAAACGGTTTTACGTAAGCTCCCTGGCACAGTGCCTGGTACCTCCGAGGAAATGGCCAGGAGTTCGCTTCTTCTCTCGACCGAATGAAGCATCAGGTGTTATAGCGGCCGCTTCAAAGATTTCATCTTTTTAGACATAAAAAAAACCCCCGCTTACGAACCGGTTGGTAAAATCCATCATAATTGATCCTAAAGTTTTAAGTCAAGAAAAAATTTATGTATAAAGGCCCCGAAAAAGAGCCTTTATTTGTCAATAGTAATAAGGATAGTAAGGATACGGTGGATAAGGGTATGCCAGCGGACTGAGAAGCGCTCCAGCTGTCAGGCCGCCCAAGAATCCTCCAAAAAACGGTCCCGGTCCGAAAAACGGGCGACCGAAAGGCCCGCCGAAAAAAGGTCTGCCAAAAAAAGGTCTGCCGATGATTCGCTGATCTCCGTCATAAAACGCCGGATTGTGGCCGAAATGATTCATAAAAAAACCCCTCCTATAATAAAATGAAACCTGACTAACATCAATGTATTCTGCCCAGCCGTTTTTGCCTGGGCAGTCGGCCAAAAAAGGAGTGAGCTATAGATGCCGCTGTATCAGTCAGATTGGGCAAAGTCCCCAGCTCATGCCCATGCGTACATGGCGCGAACTTCCAGAGCCAATGGCCACTACCATTTAATTGAAGGGTTTTCACAGCCTGCAAACGGGAGTAATACAGATGGGCACGTTCATTTTTATTCAGGAATTACATCATTTGAAAACGAGCATTACCACAGATACTACGGCATTACCGGACCTGCGATTCCGCGGGCGGACGGGACGCACTACCATGAAATCGAAGACACCACTTATTTGGCTTACTCAGCCGCTCCGCCGATTCGATTCGGAGGTGTTGTTTACGTAAGCGACAGCGTCAGGAGAAGGCACAGACATTCATTTAAAGGGGCCACCAGAGAAATCGTTGGAAATGAGCCGCTCGGCTGGTGAATAAGGAAATGTTTACCACTTCGAGAAAACGGGTAAAATGAAATGGGTGTTTTCGAACGCAAAATGGTATAATGGATGGAGCTTGTTTAAAGAGAGTGATCATGATTGAATAAAAAGAAGCCGCCGGTCGTCGTTCTGATCGGACCGACCGCTGTCGGAAAAACACAATTAAGCATCATGCTGGCTGAAAGTCTAAACGCCGAGATTATCAGCGGCGATTCGATGCAGATCTATAAACGAATGGATATCGGCACAGCGAAGATTAAACCTTGGGAAATGAACGGGATCCCGCACCATCTTCTTGATATAAAAGAGCCGACGGAATCCTTTTCCGTCGCCGAATATCAAGAGATTGTAAGAAAGAAAATGGCGGAAATCGAAAGGCGCGGGAAGCTGCCGATGATCGTCGGAGGAACCGGGCTTTATATCCAGTCCGTCCTGTATGACTACTCATTTACCGAAGAGGCGGGCGACCCCGGGTTTCGGACGGAGATGGAGGCGCTCTATATGGAGAAGGGAGCCGGATATGTCCACAGCCTTCTCGAAGAACGCGATTCCGAAGCGGCCAGGGCCATTCATCCGAACAACATGCGCAGGGTCATCAGAGCGCTCGAAATTTTACATACGACGGGAAAAACCATGTCTGAACATATGGAGCGACAGCAAAAAGAGCTGATGTACAACACCGCTCTCATCGGTTTGACGATGGATCGAGAGGTGCTGTATGACAGAATCAACAAGCGTGTCGACCAGATGATGGATGAAGGGCTTTTGGAAGAGGTAAAGCAGCTTTACCGTGAAAACGTGAGAGATTGTCAGTCTGTTCAGGCGATCGGATACAAAGAGCTTTACGCCTATCTTGAAGGCAGGGTATCGCTGGAGGAGGCGGTGGAGACGCTGAAACGCAACTCGAGGCGCTATGCCAAACGGCAGCTGACATGGTTCAGGAACAAAATGGACGTTTCCTGGTTTGATATGACGCCACCTGTCAAAATCGAGCAGAAAAAACAGGAAATTTTCAGTTGCATAGCAGGAAAGCTCGAACTTTAATCGAAACAATATGATATAGAGAAACAAGGAGGACCAGAAATATGAAATCGATAAATATTCAAGATCAGTTTTTGAATCAGATTCGGAAAGAAAATACATTTGTCACGGTCTTTTTGCTCAACGGATTTCAGCTGCGCGGTCAAGTAAAAGGATTTGACAACTTCACCGTATTGATTGAATCGGAAGGAAAGCAGCAGCTTATATACAAACACGCCATTTCCACATTCGCCCCGCAAAAAAACGTTCAGCTTGAACTCGAATAGCGAGATTCGGCCACACTAGACCGAGATTGTTGACAAAGTCCTGACACGGTTTACTCCTTCAGGACTTTGTCATCTTTCAGCGTGACTCGACACCTTTGCAGGTCTGACAGCGATGCGGGGGGATTTGTCGACACGCTTTAGACCATGCCCGGCATGGTCTTTTTGATGTTTCGGTCATAACAAAAATAAAATCTCGGTGCTTTCAAATTTACAAAGCGGCGTCCAATCGCTAAACTAAGTATTGTTTAACCAAATCAGTTTCAAATGCAAAGGAATGAGTTGACAATGAAACCTAAAATAGTCATCAATCACTGGGAAGAAACATGTGAAGATGATTCATGCTATGAATACGGCACAAGCATTCTCGTAAATGGCAAAGAGCTTATCAGGGAAGCTTCGATCCTCACCGCCGTTCAATCCGTCCTTAAGGAACTCGGCATTGAAGCCGATATTAAAGAGGTATGTGAGAACAAGTGTTGCGACGCTTACAAAAAATAAGTGAAAAAGTCTAGTCTTCTAACTCAATTTTTTTCGTGTTATGATAGATTTCGGTTTCATGAGTAGGGTGAGCGACGGCTCTCATTCTACTCATATTTCTTTGGCCTTTAGGCCTCCCAGAGCTGAAGCGAATTGTGAACTTTTTCAACTCGCGTATCAATATATTGTGTTTTTTCGAATGATGGTATACTATATATTGTGTAAGGACGAGTTGAGAGACTCTGAAACAATTTTAATAGGTCGTGATAATGATGATTCAGATCGTATTTGATTCAAAAACGGGAAACGTTCAGCGCTTTGTGGAAAAAACGCCTTTTCATCATAAGCGGAAGGTCGCTGCAGCGGAATATCTAGACGAACCGTTTATTTTAATCACGTACACGACAGGGTTTGGGGAAGTTCCGAAAACAACCGAGATGTTTCTTGAGAAGAACGCCCACCTTTTATTGGGTGTGGCGGCAAGCGGAAACAGAGTTTGGGGAGATAATTTTGCAAGAAGCGCAGAAAAAATATCGAAACAGTATCAAGTTCCGATTCTCTGCAAATTCGAGCTCAGCGGGACGGCCAAAGACGTTGAACTGTTTACTCGGGAGGTAGAAAGAGTTGTCACAAAATCAAGTGCCAAAATGGATCCAGTTAAACAATGAGATCATGATTCAAAAAGACGGGAAATTCCAGTTTGATAAAGATAAAGAAGCTGTACATAGTTATTTTGTCGACTACATCAACCAAAATACGGTATTTTTCCATGATCTGAAAGAAAAAATCGATTACTTAATAGAGAACGACTACTATGAAGAAGTGTTCTTAAGCCAGTACACATTTGAAGAAATCAAAGAAGTATTCAAAGAGGCTTACGCAAAAAAATTCAGATTCCCGTCCTTTATGAGCGCTTTTAAGTTTTACAACGACTATGCGCTGAAAACGAATGACAAGAAAAAAATTCTTGAGCGCTACGAAGACCGGATCTCCATCGTTGCTTTATTTTTTGCAAACGGTGATAAGGAGAAGGCGAAGGAATTTGTCAGAATGATGATCAACCAGGAATACCAGCCGAGCACGCCGACATTCCTCAATGCCGGACGGAAACGCCGCGGCGAGCTGGTCAGCTGCTTCCTCTTGGAAGTCAATGATTCCTTAAACGACATCTCCAGAGCCGTTGATATTTCTATGCAGCTTTCAAAGCTGGGGGGAGGCGTGTCGCTAAACCTTTCGAAGCTCCGTGCGAAAGGCGAAGCGATCAAAGACGTTGAAAATGCGACAAAAGGCGTCGTCGGCGTAATGAAGCTTCTCGACAACGCGTTCCGCTACGCTGACCAAATGGGTCAGAGACAAGGCTCCGGAGCGGCGTACTTAAACATTTTCCACCGCGATATCAACGATTTTCTTGATACAAAGAAAATCTCAGCCGATGAGGATGTCAGGGTGAAAACACTGTCCATCGGGGTGGTGATTCCCGATAAATTCGTCGAGCTTGCCAGGGAAGATAAAGCGGCATATGTATTCTATCCGCACACCATTTATAAAGCATACGGCGAGCATATGGACGAAATGGACATGAATGAAATGTACGACCGCCTCGTTGAAGACCCGAGGGTCAAAAAGGAAAAAATCAACCCGCGCAAAATGCTTGAGAAGCTGGCGATGTTAAGGTCTGAATCCGGTTATCCGTACATCATGTTCCAGGACAACGTCAATAAGGCGCATGCCAATAACCATGTGTCCAAGGTTAAATTTTCCAACCTTTGCTCAGAGGTCCTTCAGGCATCCCAAGTATCATCCTATACGGATTACGGCGAGGAAGATGAAATCGGTCTGGATATCTCCTGCAACCTGGGTTCTTTGAACATCCTGAATGTCATGAAAAACAAATCGCTTGAGCAGACGGTGAAGCTTGCGACCGACTCGCTGACGCACGTATCGGAAACAACAAACATCACAAACGCGCCGGCTGTCAGAAAGGCAAACAAAGCGATGAAATCGATCGGCCTCGGAGCGATGAACCTGCACGGATATTTGGCGCAAAACGGTATCGCCTATGAAAGCGAAGAAGCGAGAGACTTCGCCAATACGTTCTTTATGATGATGAACTTCTACTCCATACAACGGTCCGCAGAGATCGCCGAGCAAAAAGGGGAGACGTTCTATCAGTATGAAGGCTCTTCATACGCGACAGGAGAGTACTTTGAAAAGTACATCACACAAGACTTCTCGCCTAAATTTGAGAAGATTGCCAAGCTATTTGAAGGCATGCACATTCCGACGAAAGAAGATTGGAAACAGCTGAAAGAATACGTCAAAGAGCACGGGCTGTACCACAGCTACAGATTGTGCATCGCACCGACGGGATCTATTTCATATGTGCAGTCAAGCACAGCATCCGTGATGCCGATTATGGAGCGGATTGAAGAAAGAACATACGGCAATTCCAAAACATACTATCCGATGCCGGGCCTTGCGCCAAGCAACTGGTTCTTCTATAAAGAGGCGTATGATATGGACATGTTTAGAGTCGTGGATATGATCGCAACGATCCAGCAGCACGTTGACCAAGGCATAAGCTTTACATTGTTCCTGAAAGATACAATGACGACACGCGATCTGAACCGGATCGACCTCTATGCCCATCATAAAGGAATCAAAACACTTTACTATGCAAGAACGAAGGATACAGGGCAAGAAGGCTGCCTTTCTTGTGTCGTTTGATTAAAGGAGAGTATGCGAAAGTGACGAAAATATATGATGCAGCAAACTGGTCAAAGCATGAAGATGATTTTACCCAGATGTTTTACAACCAAAATGTAAAGCAGTTTTGGCTTCCGGAAGAAATCGCCTTAAACGGCGATCTTCTCACATGGAAGTACTTGGGCAAAAACGAACAGGACACATACATGAAAGTGCTCGCAGGGCTGACCCTTCTCGATACGGAGCAGGGCAACACCGGAATGCCTCTTGTCGCAGAGCATGTTGAAGGCCACCAGCGCAAAGCGGTGCTCAACTTCATGGCGATGATGGAGAACGCGGTTCACGCCAAGTCCTATTCCAACATTTTCATGACCCTTGCCCCGACAGAGACGATCAACGAAGTCTTTGAATGGGTGAAACAAAATAAATACCTGCAAAAGAAAGCGCGGACGATTGTCCGGATCTATGAAGAAATCCGCGGGGGCGACAAAATATCGCTGTTTAAGGCGATGGTCGCGTCGGTCTATCTGGAAAGCTTCCTGTTTTACAGCGGCTTCTACTATCCCCTTTATTTTTACGGACAAGGCAAGCTCATGCAGAGCGGTGAAATCATCAACCTGATCCTCCGGGATGAAGCGATTCACGGCGTTTATGTCGGTCTGCTCGCCCAGGAGATTTACAATCAGCAGACACCGGAGAAGAAAGAAGAGCTATATGCCTTTGCGATCGATCTATTGAAAGAGCTTTATGAAAACGAGCTTGAATATACAGAAGACTTGTATGATCAGGTCGGCCTGTCACACGATGTCAAAAAGTTCATTCGCTACAATGCAAACAAGGCGCTGATGAACCTTGGCTTTGAGGCCTATTTCGAAGAAGAAGAGATCAACCCGATCGTCTTGAACGGCTTGAATACGAAAACGAAATCGCACGACTTCTTCTCCATGAAAGGGAACGGCTACAAAAAAGCAACCGTTGAACCGCTGAAAGACGACGACTTTTATTTTGACGAAAACTAAGACGGACGGTGCGGAAGAAACATCTGTCCGCACCGCCGGCCTAACGGCTGAAAAACAAATAGCATGGCAAAACAAGAGCAGAATCGATCTGCTCTTTTATCTTGAGGAGGAACTTGATCGATGGGGAAAATGGATGAAATGATTCTCGTGGCGCCGCGGGAAGAAGTATTTGCAAAGGAAACGCTGACCTTTCAAGGTGTAAATAGTGATCGGAAAACGATCGAACAGATCATGGCGCACATCGAACGTCATTTCAGTGAGATGAGAAGGGGGGACGCCGAGGAAAACCCTGCCTTTAAACAGCCGATCCCTTATGTTGTCATGAAAAGGGATGATGAAATCTTCGTTTATGAACGGCTTGAAGGCGGCGGGGAAGCGCGGCTTCACAATAAGCTGTCGCTCGGCTTCGGCGGACATATGAACTTTACTAGCGGCCTTGGCTTTTCTGATATTTTGAAGCTGAATACAGATCGGGAGCTTGACGAAGAGCTTTTGATCCAGGAAGCAGATAAAGAAAAAATGGTGACGCTCGGACTGATTAACGATGATGAAAACAGCGTTGGCAAAGTCCATATCGGTATCCTCTCCGCGCTTGAGCTAAAAAAGGGCGCACATGTTGAAGTGAAAGAACAGGATCAGATTGCCGGCCGCTGGATGAAAGCGTCAGATCTGAAAGAGAAAAGCGTCTATGACAGGCTGGAATCATGGTCGCAGTTTGTTGTTGATATTTTAGTATAAGCATAAGAGGTTCGGCTTTACAGCCGAACCTCTTTTTATATTGAACATAAAACCAAAATGCGATATATTGGTTTTATGATGAACAATAACATTAAACCGATTAAGCGGATTTCATTCCGTGAAGAAGTCTACCAAGCGCTTAAACGCGAAATCGTCCATTTACAGTTGAAGCCTGGAGAGCGCCTTCATGATCAGGAGCTTGCTGAGCAATTCGGCATCAGCCGCACCCCTGTCAGAGAGGCACTCAAACGACTGGAGGATGAAGGGCTTGTCGAAGCGGTACCAGGATCGGCAACACGTGTAGCCCCGCTGAACCGTGAAGAGGCAGAGCATGCCTTTCCCGTAACGGCTGCATTGCACGCTTTGGCCGTCCGGCTTTCAATCCCTTCCTTAACAGAGGAGGATATAAAAGAGCTGGAGGAGCATAACAATCGACTCCAGCATGCGATTGAAAAAGAGGACATCATCGCCGCCATTGAAGCAGATGAAGCATTTCACCGCGTATTTTTAAACGCGGCCAAAAATCCGGAAATTATCCGTGCACTGGACAGAATCACCGCCAAGATTTTCCGGCTGGAAATGTCCCAGTTTTCTTCAGTCAGCAGCATGAAATCAGTTGAACAGCATCGAAAGGTCATCGAAGCCGCTCAAAAGAGAAATGCTGAAACGGCGGCGAGGCTTGCCGAGGAGAACTGGCTGAGTCTTGGAAATCGATTGGCCGGACATCAAGAAAAGGAGTGATGGGTTTGAGGCCGATTATACTTGGCATTTGCGCCGCTTTCTTTTTCGCTTTCACATTTGTCCTCAACAGAGCGATGGAGCTCGGTGGGGGAAGCTGGATCTGGAGCGCTTCTCTCCGGTTTCTATTCATGGCGCCGCTCCTCTTTGCCATCGTTTGTATGAGAGGAAATGCGGCACAGGTCTTTCAGGAAATCAAAAAAGCGCCGCTCGGCTGGATGAAATGGAGCATCGTCGGGTTCGGCTTTTTTTATGCGCCGCTGTGTTTTGCCGCCGCTTTCGGACCGGGCTGGCTGATTGCGGGAACATGGCAGGTCACCATCATCTCAGGCTCGCTACTGGCGCCGCTTTTTTATGAGACTGTCCAAACAAAAGCAGGGCTTGTGCAAATCAGGGGGCAAATCCCTTATAAGGGGTTGATGATGTCGCTTTTGATTTTGGCGGGGGTTGTGCTGATGCAGGCGGAACATGCGGCACAGCTTTCATTAAAGGAGATGGTCTTATGTGTTGCTCCGGTCATCTTAGCTTCTTTTGCCTATCCGCTCGGAAACAGGAAAATGATGGAGCTTTGCGGCGGTCGTCTTGACGCATATCAGCGCGTACTCGGAATGACGCTGGCAAGTCTTCCGTTTTGGCTGTTCCTTTCTCTATTCGGCTTTTGGCAAGCAGGTCCGCCAAGCGCCGGTCAGCTTGTCCAATCCGCTTTGGTCGCTGTGTTTTCCGGAATATGCGCGACGATTTTGTTCTTTGCCGCAACTGATATTGTCAAAGGGAATATGCAGAAACTGGCCGCTGTCGAAGCGACGCAATCATTTGAAGTTTTGTTTGCGGCAGCAGGAGAAATTGTCTTCCTTTCAAGCCCGCTGCCCGGAGCCGTATCCTGGGCCGGCATGGTCCTGGTCGTCGTAGGGATGATGTTAAACAGCTATGTATCGAACAAAAAAACGGCGGTCGAAAGCGAAGCTGTCAAAGCATGAAAAACCTGCGATCTGTGAAGACCGCAGGCTTTTTTCTATTCTTGATAAACAAAAGCATCAAATCCGGCGTTTTTTGCCTCCTGGGCCAGTGCTTCAGCATTCGCTTTAGAGGAAAATGCCCCGATTTGCACCTTATAAAGGCTGTCTCTGTAAATGACGATGGCGTCAAATCCTTTGGCTTTCGCCCTCGCCGCAAGATCATCGGCGTTTGCCTTCTTCTCGAAGGCGCCGATTTGAACTTTATAGAGAGCTGTCGTTTTTTTCGACAGACTGAATGCCCTCGCCAGTCCATTGGCATGGCCTCTGACGATGGATTGGATAAAAGTTGGTGATTTCAGTTTATTGGCGTCGTTTGCATTATCCACAAAACCATTTTCCGTGAGCAGCGCCGGCATATTCGACTCGCGCAAAACATGGAAATCGGCCGTTTTCTTACCGCGGTCATTAAAATCGACCGCTTTTAAAATCTCTTCATGCATAATATTCTGGTAGGTGGTGGTAGGAGCGCCGACACCAGGATAAATATAGTCTTCATAGCCTGTACCGCCTCCGGCGTTAATGTGGATTGACAGGTAAAAATCAGCACCCCAGCTGTTTGCGGCGTTCGTCCTTTGCGTCAGACTGACAGTCTGGTCGCTTGTCCTACTCAGCTGCACAGAAACATTTTGATATTCATCAAGCAACAGGTTTCTGAGAGCCAAGGCGATTTGCAATGTGATATTCTTTTCCTGCAAGCCGTTGCCGGTTGCACCTGGGTCTGTACCGCCATGGCCCGGATCGATGAAAATTTTAACCACTAAACATCACCTCACTACATAATCTATGATCACCTTGTAAGAAAGGGTTGTGCGATCATCACCAACTAACAGAATTTTGTCAATATTCGGCTTATTATTGACCTTCGGCAATCAATGGTTGCTTTTTTGTTTTATCTATACTATAATCTAAATACGCTGCATTGTACGTAATGATAATTAAGTTTTAACCTTTAAGCTGTAATAGGGAGTTTTATATCGAACCTGGAATGTCAAGCCTTCTGAGAAAGGACGGCAGGAAAGTTTCTGCAGACACCCACTTTGAGGAGTGTGGTTTAAAACTTTCTTACTTGCATACGGCAATTGCAGCACCTAAGTCATTTTATTTAAAATGGCTTTTTTATTTTGCACCCAAATAGTTGACGATAATAATTTTATGTAAACTATCATTATTTTTAATATTCGAACATTCCATTTAAAGTGTATAATGATAACTAAATCAAACTTGTAGGTGTGAAGCGGAACATGTGCACATGTATATTTTGCGATATCGCGAAACAGAACGTTCATTGCTATGAAGTGTATAAAAATGAACATATCACATCATTTCTCGATCTTAATCCTATCACAAATGGTCATACACTGATCATTCCCAATCAACATATTGAAAGGCTGGATGAATTGGACGATCCCATCCTGGCAAGCGCATTCATGAACGCCTTAATCAAAATTCCTCAAATTTTAATTCAGTCAGGAATTTGTGAAGATTACACGATCCTTTCTGATAATGGAGAGCACGCTCAGCAAGATATAAAGCACGTTCATTTTCATGTGATCCCCAGACATTTACATGAAAAGCCTGTTTTTCGATTAGAAACGAATTGCCATGCAGCGAAAAGAAGCAGCTTATTTTCGGTCTGGCAAAAAATCGTCATGTCCAGGTGAATGGGGAGAGTTGAAAAATCAAATGAAACCTTAATGATCAGTTGGTAGTTACCAATGTCTTAATAAAAAGATGGTGTCCATTTAAAATTTCGCTGTTGTATGTTTCTGTGTAGTGAACTTTAGTGAGATCCTTACAAAGGAGGAGCTTTTATGGAAGAAGGAAAGTTAGTACACATGACTCTAAATGGTATCAAGAAAGCAGTTTCTAAATATGGTACATTCCCTATGTTCCATCATGGGGGGTATGTCATGGAAGATGCTGCTTTTTATTTTGAAGATCCAGCAAGTCCTCAAGCAATTAGCGACTTAGAAAAGAAGTTAGGTGTTACTTTCCCTAATGATTATAAAGAGTTTTTGTTGCAACACAATGGGATGAAAATGTTTGATGGTGTTGAAATACTTAACATAGAAGGAATCATTGAATATAACGAAGTTCAAGATTTCCCCGAGGGATACGTCCTAATTGGATATCATTTTGACGGAAGATATGTCATAGACACAAACAAATCAAGAAACGGATTAGGTTATATGTTATATCTAGATTCAATTGATGCTATAGAAGATGCGGTTAACTTAGATTCTAATTTTGAGATATGGTTTGATATGTTAGTGTCTTCTAACGGGACGAAATATTGGGAAGTGAGTCCGAATATCCAGGAGTATTATAAACTGGTTTCAGAATAAGAAGCCCACGATGGATTTACTTCTTCCTATGAAAATTCACATCGATTGGAATTAAATTACTTGTCTGATTACCTCCGCCATACTCCCTAGGTAGTTGATGATGAACATCAAATTTTGCCCAAGTTTTTTCCATATTTTTTATTGTACCAATCCCTATACGCTTGGCGTTCTTTAGTTCCCCATTTTACTCTTTTGGCACCCATTTAATAAACGCATTAAGTGGGCTAATATATTTAATCCTGATTGCTTATCTGTGTAGTCGGAGGGGAAGAACATACCCTTCATATTGTTAGGTATAATCCTTAAGTCCAAGTTAACGTTCTAATAGTTGGCTTTTTCCACTGTCTACTTAGAAGGGGGAATATCAATCTGGCTGTCTTTTTTGATTAGGTTTATTGTCATGATCTATTCGATTCATTTTCATGGACAGACAGGATTTATTCACCAATTCTTTTCCGTTTAGTGGTAAACTTTCTATTGACCATGACTTAGGAAGGGTTTGGATTCATGAAAGTATATGAAGCAAAATCACTAAAATCCGCCATGGAAGCACGATCACATGAATACAAGAAAGCCAGAGAACAGTTTGTCAATCTGCAAAGGGCTTTTATGGGGATGGCTGACTTAGGCGATGAGTTTCAGGGAAGAGGCGCTGACAATATCAAGTCCTTTTATAAAGAACATGCCAGAAATGTTGATGAATGGCTTGGTATGTTTGACATGCAAATCGCTTTTCTGGACAGCATTGCCGGAGCGTTAGAAGAAGCAGATCTGGCGGGCAACACATTCGTTGACACTTCCTTTCTGGAAAACGAATTAGAGATTGCTTATAGAAAATCAAATGAAATGGTTGCCGAACAAAAGCAAGCGATTAAAGCTATCTTAGAAGACATAAAAGACATCGTTCCGTTAGGAGTCTTTTCAACATTCGACTTTAAAGAACATATCTCTAATTCAAAAGTAATTAAAGACAACACAGTTGACAAAATTCATGAAACCGATTGGAAATTAAAAAACGAATATGAGAAATCGGAATTGAATCAAGACTACATCGATAAAAGAATCAAAGCTTTACTAGACGCTACAGGAAAAGGAAAAAACGCACAACCGATCAACTTCAATGCAAAAGCATATTACGACACAAAAGTATTCAAGTATAAAGATGAAATACATAAGAAAACAGAGGAATACCTTACAATTAAAAAAGAAGAAGCTGAAAAACGCAGGATTGAAGAGTTAAAAGAAAAGCTTGCCAAAGTATCTGATCCTGATGAATATCTTGAAATGGCCAAAGAGATTGGGTATGACAATCTAGACTCAGAGCAGAAACAATATGTTCAGGCACTGCAGAAGATGAAGCGTGATGAGTTCTTTGATCCAATTGGATTTCTTGGGGGAGTAAAAGATAATCTAGTCGATACGGGCATTGGGTTGTGGGACGCTGCAACCCACCCGAAGGAAACACTGGAGGGCATCGGCCATGTGATCATTCACCCCGTAGATACCTTTAACATCATAAAAAAGGATATTGAAGAATCCTTCGAGCGGGATGTGATCAATGGTGATACCTACAGCAGAAGCCATTGGTTCGGATATGCCCTTACAACGGTGGGAACATCGATAGTAGGCTCAAAAGGTGTAGACAAATTAAGCAAAGTCTCGAAAGCCGGGAAAATCGGAAAAGCTGGAGCTAAAGTAAAGTCAGTTACAAAGAAAGCCACAAGCAAAACGATGAAGGTTTCAAAGGAAGCTTTAGAAAAAAGCGTAGCGTCTTTCAAACAATCGATGCAAAGGGTCGCTTCAAACATAAAAGGGATTCAAATACACAACCCTTTTGAGCCGCAAGTTGAATTTGCGGGCATAGGGAAAGTTCCATATAATGTACTCAATGGTGAGAAGATAAAAGAAAAGTTTATTCAGTTTGCAAAGAAAGTTTCTGATCTAAGCAGAAAACCGTTTACAGGAAAAAACATAAATCTTCCTTGGTTGAACAAAGAAAGATATGGAGTTACAGAAGTTAAGGGGCATGTAAAGGTTAAAGGAAAAACTAAGGATGTTGGTCGAAGAGTTTATACATGGAATGATATTGATATAAATCAAAAAAATGAGTTTGGTGTTACAAATCTTGAACTCATGAAAAAGGGGAGTGCTCCTTATGCAAAGGATGGTACTCAAATCAACCTTCATCATTTAATTCAAGAAGAAAAAGGAACAATGATAGAGATTCCAAATAGTTTGCACAGAAAATATTATAAAGTAATCCATGGACTAAAAGGAAAAGGAGAAAGTTTCAGAAATGACCCTGAATTGAAAGCTCAATATAACTCTTTTCGAGGTCGCTATTGGAAGTGGAGAGCCGAAGAAATTGAGAAACAGATGAGGTGAATAATTTTATGAATCTCTCAAAAGTTAGAGAATTTATTGAAGAGAATAAACATGAGGCAATATTTACTGGTGGTACAAATGAAAATAATATAAAGTGGATCGAAGAAACACTTCAAGTTGAATTGCCAGAGAGTTATAAATGGTTTTTAAGAAATTATGGTGCGGGTGGTATGTTTGGCGTTTTAATTTTAGGATATAATATTGACTCCGCTACAGTTGTTAACAAAACTGTAGAGTACAGAGAAGATTACAACTTAACAGAAGGCTTAGTGGTCATAGAAGATATTGACTTCTTTGCTTATTGTTTAGATACAAACAAGATGGAAAATGGAGAATGTCCAGTATTTATATGGGATCGAGAAAATGGATATGAAAATTTTGTAGCCGGCAGTTTTATTGAATATTTTTATGATAAGCTTAAACGAATGAAAGAGAACTGGGAAGAAGATGAAGAGTAATCAGATTAGCCTCATCCTTATTAAGGGTGAGGTTTTTCTGGGATTTTTTATATGGAAAAAATTATATAAAAGCCCTATAAACTATAATAAAATAATGTTTTTTAGAAGATGGGGTTATGTTTACTGAAAGGGAAGCATTACGTTTAAGGCTTGAGCAAGTTAATGATGCTGAGATTAATTTGCTGCGTCAACTTCGGGAAGAGCGCAATGAAATTTATTCTAAGCTGCGCGAATTAGATAATCAAAACAATCTAGACGAAGTAACCGATTCAGACATGATCCACAAAAAATCCTTATAAGAGTTAGCCAATGGAACGGCAAAGTCCTTTGAGAAAAACAAACCAGAGAAAACAAATCCGCTAGTTGTATCATCCTCAAACCCTAGAAGAAAACCTAAGCCTGGGACGAAAACACATAGACTTCGTGAGACAGCATTAAAGGTTTTAAGGGATCACAAAGGTGAAATACGGGGATATGAGCTTCAAAAAGAAATTGAAAAAGAAACAGGGATGTCGATTCGTAATATGACGACATTTATGCAAGGATTATTGAAGTATCATCCTGAAGTTGAAAAGACATACCGAGGTCGCTATGTTATTAGAAAAGAAAAAGACAATAACAATAATGAAAGTCCTTCTGAATGAGGGCTTTTTTGTTTAGGAACTGATTTAATGATGTATAATAAATAGGGAACGTACGTTTGATTTTGAGGTGTTGAGAATATGAAGCCTGTTATTTCTAGGGAACTTGAGAATGCAATACATCAAAAGATTATTATTGATCTATGTATCATGCAATAGAGACAAAGTTGAAGAAAGCTGAAGATAAAGACAAAAAACTTGTTGAATATTACGAGGATAGGCTAAAGAAGCTCTTTTTAACAAGAAAACAATTGAATGACTATCTAAGGAAGAAAAACACAAAAATTCAAGAAGTGGTCATATGTGATGACATGTTTGTGGAGTATCCATACTATATTAAAACTAAAGAAGGGGGGATTAAAGAGGGGGGTACAAGGTATTGGAAAGCTGCATTAAAACTTCATATGAAAAGGGTCTATAGGATAGGCTTCTCCCTCATTTTTCATTCATTGTATTATGAAAATTTTCTAACAAATCTTTTCCGTTACATTCCTTCTTTATGCTATAATTCTTAATTATTGGAAAGATTGAAGAGGGAAGGGGTTTGTAACTTGTCTAATGAAAGTGTGATACCGTATGATCTAGTTGCAACGAAAATGAATCAATGGTATACAGCTTTGAAAAATAATTGGTCAGCTATTGCTGAAAGGGTAAAGGAAGAAGTTAAGCAGGAGTTAGAGCGAATGGAAGAAAACCAAGATGCACTGGTGTATTACTCGCTATTGGTGTTCCGTCATGAGCTAATGCTTGATTATCTTTATCCTGATACTGATAGAGACATAGAAAAGCATTACAAAGAATTAAAAGAGAATGTGGGCAGCAAAAATTTAAACGGAATGCTGGAATATTACTATCATTACTTTATGGGGATGTATTATTTTAGACAAAAAGAGCTGTCATACTCTTTGAATTTTTATAGACTTGCAGAAAAAGCTCTTGATTCAATTGAAGGGGTCGAAATTGAAAAAGCTGATTTTTATTTTAAAATGGCTGAAATTCATTATCATATGAAGCAGACTTATCTTTCAATGAATTATGCAAGTCGTGCTTATAAAATATTCCGTAGATACCCTACATATGGCGTTCAACGAGTCCATTGTCAATTTGTAATTGCAGGGAACTGGCTAGACAACATGAGAAGCGAAGAAGCATTAAAAAACGCATTTCAGGCATTAAAGGAATCTAAAGAATTGAATGTTGATTATTTAATTGGCTCATCGCACTTCAACGTGGGGATATGTTATAATCAACTTGAAGAACTTGGTGAGGCGGAGAAACATTTCCAACAAGCTCTTGAATTTTATAGACGTGGAAAACATAGCTATGAACCAAAGGCGTTGTTTAATTTATCACTTGTTAAAGCCAGACAAAATGACTTAGTTGCAGCTTCTCAATTGTACAAAGAAGGGAACGAACTGGCAAAACAATATGAAAACAATGAAATTGTCGAAAAATTTAAAATGGTTAAAGGGCTGTACCTGTCAAATGATTTAGACATGGTTAAAGAAACATTCCAGTTCTTCGAAAAAACAAAAATGTACCCCGATATGGAGTGGTACAGTATATTGGTGGCAGAACTGCTTTCAAGTAGAGAGAAATATGAGGAAGCAGGTGAATACTACCGTAAAGCCATTGCAGCTAGGAGACAAATTCAAAGAGGTGAGCTGTTAAATGAAATCTAAATTGTTGATTTGTGCAGTTTTATTGTTAAGTGTTGCAGGGATAGTTGGGACTTCTTATCTTCAAACACAAAACAATAACATTAAAGTGGCCGAGAGAATGGCAACTTAATTAAGCGAAACTTATTTTTGACAATGTAAGAGAAATTTAAAAATAAAATACGTTGATAATAGATCAGTCAAAATAGGCTGATCTATTTTTGGTTGGGTTCTAATGTGTATAGTGGTACTCAGTATGTTTTTTTCAAGGGAGGTTACATCCTATTATAAGATCAATTAAGTTTACTTAAACAGTATTCTTAATTGATGATTAGTCTTAGATAGAGGTTGCCTATCAGCAAATGAGAGTGAGTAGGGGGATTCGGTGGAATAAGACACAGTAACCCTAGATTTCTCTAAAAAAGTCCTTGCTATGCAGATTAATCTCTATTTGAACAAAGAATTAAATATGAAATGTGGATCAGTTAATTTCTTCGTCAGATGGGTCTTTTTTATTTAGAAGTAAAGGGGAGAAAGAACTTTTTTATACAATTCAAGCGAAAGATAAATTTTTCCTTTAATATCAATTTATATACCTGTATAATTTCCTGGTGAATTTTTTTAAAGGAGGATAGTATTGTATTTTTGAAACATATTTTACTAAGGAGAGAGCATTTTTGAAGAAGATACTTAGTGTTTTATTTGTAATCACATTTTTATTCACGACCATTTCAACAACTTTTACAATGCCAGAAAGAGCATTTGCAGCGTCAGGAAGTAGTCTAAGTGAGTCTCAATTGAAAAAAATTCAAAAAGAAATAGAGATCTTGAAATTATTAAAAAAAGAATACGATTCACTTGATAAGCAAAAAAAAGCCCTTTTAAAGAAAAAGTTAAAAAGGCTAGCTGCTGTAGTAGATATTAAACTTAAGGCATTACATAAAAAAATTAAGAAAAAAGAAAAAGAAATAATAAAAGAGATAGAGACTAAAGTTATTCCCGCTATAAACAAAGCATTATGGATTTATAAACAAACAATAGAAATACTCGATGGCGTGAATGAAATAATGGAGCAAATGATAGAAGCCGAGAACCAAATGATCAAAGGCTTAGATCAAATGAATGCTGCTGTAGATGGAATGAATAAAGAAATGGACAATGTTATTCATTCGATGAATGAAGTTAACAAAGCAATGGATGAATGTAATAAAGCCTTAGATGTCATGGTAGAAACAACGAATGAAATGACAAAAGAGGTTAACGATGCAACCGCCAATGCGAACCAAATGATTAGGGGTATTAACCAGGCCAATAAGGGTATGGAGCAATTAAATAAGTCAACTGACAAACTTAATAAAGCTATTAAAAAAACCAATAGAGCTTTTGGTAATTATGATAAAAAATCAAATAAAGTTAAAAATAAAAAGATTACAAAGAAGCAAGCAGAGAAAATAAAAAAGCAAAAAGAACAGTTAAAAAGAGCCCAAAACAAAGTTGATAATGCTAGCCAAAATTTAAAGAAGAATGAGAAGACTTTAAATGAGGGAGCTCTTGGTTTATCAATTTTACTTGATTTAACCCCAGTGGTTTCTAATATAAAAGGTGGGGCGGAGTTTGTTATTGGAGAAGACCTAGTTACTCATGAGCGCCTCTCTGATTACGAAAGAACACTTGCTGGAATAAGTGTGCTTACATCAGGCACCTTCAAGCTTGCAAGTAAGGCAATGGGTATGTCTTCAAAAACTGCTAAGACTGCAAAAATTGTTGAGGATGGTGCTAAAAGCGGAAAAGCAGGTTTTGATGTAGCTTCCTTTGAAAAAAAGATAGCTAAAATGAATTTAAATGAAAAAATTCCATTGGTTAGAACGACTGCTGCTGATTTTGCTAAGCAAAGAAATTGGAAAAAGGATTCGAAATTAACTAAAATTAATAAAAGAGATGTGTATTTGGATTCGAAAACAGGCACATACTATGCAGTAGATACCCAACATGGTAGATTTGAAGTTGTTAATAAAAGAGGAAAACATCAAGGAGAAGTGGACTTTAACTTAAACGAAACTAAACCAGCTGACAAATCGGGACGTCATGATTTAAAAATGAAATAAGGAAGTGAAAATTAGAATGAATGATCTAGTTAGCGAAACTATAGAAAAATACTACAGAAACAATAACGAATCAGATTATCTTACTAAATGCCGCGAGCAGTTTTTAATACCAGAAATAATAAAAAAATTTTCCGACAATAATAATATGATAATCACCAATGTGAATTTTGGTGAAATATGGCCGTCGTCAAAATTAATATTTGAGTATGAAGACTACATAAAAGGAGAATTTGAAGTTACTTATAGTACCACTTTAATGCTATCTAAGCTTGCTCCTTTATTTTATCTTCAGCACGAATTTCAAGTTGAAAACAGAGATGCGAATAGAACTGTCCCAACTCTTGAGGGTTTTGATACTCAACCTTATAATACTAAACAACAAGAATTTGAAGATTGTGTGAAAGAATATTTTTCAAAGAAAGAGTTCATTGAATTATCCTATTCGGAGATGAATGAAGTTGTATGCGGGCTGGATTTTAAAAAAGATGTCGCGTTTTTTGGATCACAAGTTACAGTGGAGAGTGCATTGTTTTTTGATCTACTAGAAATTTGTCCAGACTAAAATACAGCTATCTTTTGTTATTCGAGATAAATAAGTAAAAATTAAAGGTGAATAAAATATGGAAAAGAAATGCTACATGATTCACTTGAGTTTTACCAGCAGAGTAGTGGGCAAGAAGGCAAATACAAAGGAGTAGGAAAGTACATGAAAGCTAATGTGCTCTATTCTGCTATTGGGTGCAGTTGGTTTAGTGGGCACTTCCTACGATCAATCAACAAATACAACATATCATGTTGCTGACAGGATAGCAATTTGAATCTGAGACTGTTATATGAAAATATATAAGAACCTTTAGAAGAGACCAGTTCGTGAAACACTCCATGAGTTTATGGCTGGTCTTTTTTTGCATCTATTGTAATAAACTACAGTTTTTCAGAATATTGACTAGAAGCAGGAAAGCCCGCTTGTGACGAAAAGTATACTGTGATTACAGTCAATTCCCAATATTCATAATAGAAGGTCCTTGCTTTACTCAATCATACGAAACGTAGATCAGCCAATTTCTCACTTTATTTTCTTTCATTTAAGCTCCTCTCGATGGTTTATTTCCACCATTGCCAAACTAAACTGCAGCAGGTTACGAGGTAACTCATACATCTTAATATGGATTTATCATTACTCCAATCGGTACTCCAATCGGTGCTGTAACAGAATCACGAAAATAAAATATGAATTTCTTTTTATGCAACAATTAAAAAAGCCCAGACTTTTGTGAAGTGCCCACTGGGTTCAGGCATTTCTCTGCTTCCCTATAGTGATAAAGGGAGATTGTCAACTTTTTGTATGAAAGATACATATTCATGAACAATAATTTATCTCTAAACTCTTACTATAGTGAAACATCTTGATTTCTTCCAGAACTTTTTGCGTAACTTCTTGTCGCGATTCTTTGATTCTGTCTATATACAAATGATTCATTTTCGTCGCTAAGTTAATTGCAGAAAAAATTGATTGATCTTACATTATCAATTGGCAATGCTACAAGTTTGGCAGAACCTTTCTTGCACCCAGAAACAGCCAGGAACAAAGAACAAACGGCATTGTTAGGGCAGGGAGTCCATATGGCAAAAGGTACGTGCTGAGGCCTGCTGTGATAGGCACTGTCAGACAAGCTGAAATGATCCCTGATAAAAATGCAAACCGGTTATGTTCACTTTTAAAAACAGAAGATACGGCCAGAATAGTTAAAATTGCGTTATACCCGTAAAGACCCAATGTGATGAGAGAATGCTCCCCTCCTAAAAGGAATGCAATGATGATAGCAACTGCATTTCCGATAACTGTATATAGTCCTAGTTTTCTTCCTGCCCAACATACGGCGAGGAATACTAAAATCCCAGATGCTGTGTTACTAAGAAAAAATACTTGTCCAATTCCATGAAAGACCCCGTCTATTAAATTGACTTCACCTGCTGTCTTTAGTTCCCAGTGTGTTAAATCCTGAGGTACCAGGGCAGAACTTAATCTAATCCCTTTTAATTTGTATGAAGCTAATAATATAAACCATGTCAGGATAACAAAGGGGAATGTAAGAATTGGAACTTCGGTTCTTTTCGTAAAATGCATCATGGCGGCTGTGAAGATGGCTGCTGCGGCTGCCCCAATTAAAGCGATAAGCCACGTGTAAGGGCCAGTTAAGAATGATGCCAATGCCATTCCAGTTAACACAGAATTATATCCTAACAAACCCTGATTTATATTCTTTTCATCTGCCGCCCCCAATTTCCCTGCTAAGGTGCCGATAATAGCGGACAACAGAGCAATTATGCCTAAATAATAAGAAGAAACAGTGATGGCTATCAGAATTAGAAAGCCGGTCATTACATTCTCAATCAGGATGACTTGAGTGATGCCTTTGAGAGAAGCTGTTATTAAAGGGAAAAACACCCCCTCGCTTAATAAATGATGCTTGTTTTTTTGCATCATGTATCATCTCCTTCTTTTCAACTTAAATATCTACAGTATATCATATGTAAATTTTTAAATATATAAATTGACATATATGTAAGAAATGATATACTCATTTCAAATGGAAGCGGGGAATCAAGTATATTTTCAGTTTGAATAACAGGTGGCCAATCTTATCCTGTATTTGTGAAGGTAAATCCAATGGTTTCCAGCATGGTTTTTTGGCAGTTGTCTCTTTGCACAACAGGCAGGAAACACTTGATTTTTAGGCGCTGTCAGGTCGGAATGTTCATGAATTGGCTCCCCCTATAAGAAAAAAGGAGAGAATAATCCCCGTTTGTTCATTTTGATTTAACAGACTTTTTTTGCCGAAAAAGGGAGGTTTCATGATGCAACTATTACCGCGTGAGGTAGACAAACTTATGATTGTTGTTGCTGCAGATCTTGCGAAGCGACGTAAAGAACGAGGATTGAAATTGAACCACCCGGAAGCAGTAGCGCTTATAACGTATGAAGTGTTGGAGGGAGCACGGGATGGAAAAACAGTTGCGGAGCTGATGGAATGTGGAACAACCATTTTGTCGAGGGAAGATGTAATGGAAGGTATTCCGGAAATGATTGAAGATATCCAGGTAGAAGCTACATTTCCAGACGGCACAAAGCTTGTAACAGTACATAGTCCGATTAAATAAAATGGATAGGGGGCTGTTCAAATGCAACCGGGACAACTATTTTTGAAAGAAACAGATATCATTTGTAATGTCGGAAGAACGGCGTCTAAATTGACTGTAACGAATACAGGTGACCGCCCAGTTCAAGTAGGTTCACATTTTCATTTTTATGAAGTGAATGAAGCGCTTCAATTCAAACGAGAAGAAGCGTTTGGGAAGCGACTCAACATTCCGGCAGGAGCAGCTGTGCGTTTTGAGCCCGGTGATGAAAAAGAAGTGGAATTAGTGCCTTACGCCGGCGAACGTCGGGTATATGGATTTAATAATAAAGTGGACGGACCATTAGAAAAAGAGGGGAACCAATCATGAGTTTCAAGATGCCAAGAAAGCAATACGCTGAAATGTACGGCCCGACTACAGGGGACTCTATTCGTCTGGCAGATACAGATTTGCTCATCGAAATTGAGAAAGACTACACGACATATGGAGATGAAGTGGTATTCGGCGGCGGTAAAGTTATTCGTGATGGAATGGGACAACACCCTTTAGTTACACGTGGAGAGGGAATAGCAGATGTTGTCATAACGAATGCTGTTATCTTAGATTACACTGGTATTTATAAAGCAGACATTGGAATTCGTGATGGCAAAATTGCTGGAATCGGAAAAGCGGGTAATCCGCTAATCATGGACAATGTGGATATTGTGATTGGCGCCGGTACAGAAATTATTGCTGCTGAAGGTATGATCGTCACTCCAGGTGGAATTGATGCTCACGTTCATTTTATAAATCCGGAGCAAATCAGAACAGCATTAGCTTCAGGTCTTACCACCCTAATTGGAGGAGGAACAGGCCCTGCTGCAGGATCAAAGGCTACCACGGTTACACCGGGCGAGTGGCATATGCACCGCATGCTTGAAGCGGCAGAGGGCATGCCGATTAATGTTGGGTTTACAGGAAAAGGACAAGCCGCTTCAGAAGCTCCGCTGGTAGAGCAAATACGCGCCGGCGCCATTGGCCTGAAAGTTCATGAGGACTGGGGCGCTACAGCTTCAGCTATCGATCATGCGCTAAGTGTGGCTGACAAATATGATGTTCAGGTTGCCCTTCACGCGGATACATTAAACGAAGGCGGATTTATGGAAAATACAATGGCAGCTATTAAAAATCGCGTCATTCATATGTACCATACAGAGGGTGCAGGGGGAGGACATGCTCCTGACTTAATTAAATCGGCCAGCTTTAACAATGTTCTGCCGTCATCTACGAACCCGACATTACCTTATACAGTCAATACAGTAGATGAGCACTTAGATATGTTAATGGTCTGTCACCACTTGAATCCATCTATTCCGGAAGATTTGGCGTTTGCTGACTCACGTATCAGACGCGAAACGATTGCAGCTGAGGACATTCTCCAGGATATGGGTGTATTCAGTATGACTAGTTCGGATGCCCAAGCGATGGGACGGATTGGAGAAGTCATTTTACGTACATGGCAAGTAGCCGATAAGATGAAAAAACAAAGAGGAACAATGGCGGGCGACAGCGAGCTTTCGGACAACAACCGCGTAAAACGTTATATTGCTAAATATACCATTAATCCTGCCATTACTCATGGTATTTCCGAATATGTCGGTTCTATCGAGAGAGGGAAAATGGCCGATCTCGTTGTTTGGAATCCAGCATTTTTCGGTGTGAAGCCTGAAATGGTGATGAAAAGCGGCTTTGTTGCAGAGAGCTTAATGGGAGATGCTAACGCCTCTATCCCGACACCGCAGCCGGTTATTTACCGTCCGATGTATGGACAATATGGCAGCGCGCTGTCCAGCACTTCTATTACGTTTATTTCTCAGGCAGCTTTCGATGACAAAGTGCATGAGAAGCTTGGATTGCAAAAAATCATTCTTCCGGTTCGGGGCATTCGCAATTTAACGAAAAAAGATATGAAGCTGAATTGCGAAACTCCTGAAATAACGGTCGATCCACAAACATATGAAGTAAAAGTAAATGGCCAATTCATTACATGTGACCCTGTTGATGAGGTGCCAATGGGTCAACGATATTTCCTATTCTGAGGTGAGAGTCATGATAATTGAACAAATCGTAACAAATATTGAAAACATGGAAAAAGAGGAAATTGAAAAACGCCATATTGAAAAAGTGTACCTCGAAAGTGCTAATTTAGTAAAACGAATCCAACGGGTGAAAACAGATCATGGCAATGAAATTGGAATACGTTTAAAAGAACCGCGTGACCTTGTCGCTGGTGATGTTTTGTATATGAATGATAAAAATATGATCGTTATCGATGTACTATCCGATGATTTATTAGTCATCAAACCGCGCACCTTGAATGAAATGGGAACAATCGCTCATCAATTAGGAAACCGCCACCTGCCGGCGCAGTTTGAAGAGGACGAAATGCTTGTTCAATATGATTATCTTGTAGAAGAATTACTTCAAGACCTGCAGATTCCTTATAAACGTGAAGACCGAAAAGTAAAACAGGCCTTTCGCCATATCGGCCATAGCCATGAATAATATTCTATCTTTACTCCAACTATGCGATTCAAATTTTCCTATAGGGGCTTTCAGTCATTCGTATGGTCTTGAGACCTATATCCAAGAAGATAAAGTCCATGATCAGGCAACGTTCGTACAATGGCTTCATACGTATGTAAACGAGCAGCTCATCTATTCAGATGGGATTGCTTCTCGCCTTGTATATGAAGCGTTAGAGAAGGAAGATTTACAAACAGTATGGAAATTAGATCGTATGTTGACTGTTCAAAATTTGCCGCGTGAAACAAGAGAAGGAACCCAAAGGATGGGTGAACGGATGTTAAATCTTATTGAATCCCTATATGATATACCAATTCTTTTAACATATCGGGAGCGTATAGATCAAAAGCAATCGTTTGGACATCCTTCCATTGTATTTACGATTGTAGGTCATCATCTTGGTGTCCCTTCATCAACGACTACTTTGTACTATTTGTATTCTGCAGTTTCAAATCTTGTGCAAAATGCGGTACGGGCTGTCCCTCTGGGGCAAGTGGCAGGTCAAAAGACAATTCAAGAATTTCAGACTGTCTTAATCGAAGCAACAGAAAAAATTGAAAATTTAAATGAAGAGGAATTTGGGATTGTTTCCCCCGGTTTAGAATTATCTCAGATGATGCACGAACGTGTAAATATTCGTATTTTCATGTCTTAATAAAAAAAGGAAGTGTTCGTTATGAATCCAGTTAAGATCGGTGTAGGAGGACCTGTAGGAGCAGGGAAAACAATGTTAGTTGAAAAATTAACCAGACATTTACAAGCTGAAATGAGTATGGCAGTTGTGACAAACGACATTTATACAAAAGAAGATGCCAAGTTTTTAATGAACAACGGAGTACTTCCCGCAGATCGCATTATAGGCGTAGAAACAGGCGGCTGCCCTCATACGGCAATTCGCGAAGACGCTTCAATGAACTTTGCAGCCATTGATGAGCTGGTCAAGAAGAATCCAGACGTTGAACTCATTTTCGTTGAAAGCGGCGGGGATAATCTGGCAGCTACCTTCAGCCCTGAACTTGTTGACTTTTCAATCTATATTATTGATGTTGCCCAAGGGGAGAAAATACCGCGTAAAGGCGGGCAAGGAATGATTAAATCCGATTTATTTATCATCAATAAAACAGATTTGGCGCCTTTCGTTGGTGCAAACCT
This sequence comes from Bacillus sp. HSf4, assembly GCF_029537375.1. Lineage (NCBI taxonomy): Bacteria > Bacillati > Bacillota > Bacilli > Caryophanales > Bacillaceae > Bacillus > Bacillus sp. HSf4. The sequence goes on from NZ_CP120679.1 coordinate 1,977,538, forward strand.
GGATGTTATGGCATCTGATACGAAGGTTTTCCGCGGAGACAAGCCATTCGCTTTTACAAATTTAAAAACGAATGAAGGTCTTGATCAAGTCATTGACTGGATTAAGAAAAATGCACTGTTAAAAGGACTGGAGTAAGATGGGGGACTGGACAGGCGTTTTGCGTTTGGGCGCTGAAGAAAAAAACGGAAAGACCATTGCGAAAAATGTGTATTTTCAGGGGGCGTATAAAGTCATGCGTCCTATTTATCATGATGAATCAGGACAAGCCTGTTATTACATTTTAAATCCTGGCGGCGGTTATCTAGACGGTGATCGCTATCAAATGAAGATTTCACTGGAGAAACAAGCAAGATTAACATTAACAACCCAATCGGCAACTAAAATATATAAGACACCTCATACACATGCATATCAGGAAACCGAATTTAACCTGAGGGAAGGCAGTTATCTTGAGTACATTCCCGATCCGCTTATCGGCTATCAAGATGCACGGTATAAACAAAAAAATGTGGTGTATATTGAAAAAGGATGTACACTCCTTTATTCAGATATTGTGACTCCTGGATGGTCTCCCAGCGGAGAAAAATTCACCTATGATATGCTTCAATTCATTAATGAAATCTATTTGGAAAATGAGCTGGCAGTCTATGACCATATCAAACTATGCCCGGCTAAACAAAATATCGATCGTCTCGGTTTAATGGAAGGCTATTCTCATTTAGGTTCCATGATTGTGATCAACGAAAAGGTAGATCACGACCTTCTTGATCGGTTATATCAGGCCGTTGATACTCAGACAAAAGCATACAAAATAGGCTTATCTTTATTGCCTATCCCCGGGTTTTCCGTACGGGTATTAGCAAATCAAACACAGGTCATCGAAAGTCTATTTTCCGAAATTCATTATATCCTCAACCAAGAATGGTTTAACAAAACCCCGAGTTTTTTAAGAAAATATTAACGGTTAAAAAACAGCAACACATTCAAGATAAAAAGGAGCTGCATTTTTATGGAAGGTACATTATTTTCAGTTTTAATGTTGGCTTTAATTTTTGGAATCAAGCATGCAATTGAACCTGACCATGTTATTGCGGTATCGACAATTGCAAGTCAAAGTAAAAAGTTATGGCAAGCTTCTTTAGCAGGCATATTTTGGGGGATAGGTCATACGGCAACATTATTTATAGTTGGAATCATTGTTATTGTAATGAAGGGTCAAATATCAGAAGAGTGGTCGATGTCCTTAGAATTTTTAGTAGGAATTATGCTTGTTTATTTAGGGGTTAAAACGATTCTTTCTTTCAAGAATAACCATGTACATACGCATCAACATCTCCACTCCCATCAAAGCGGCGGTGACCATAAGCACCGCCATAAAAAGGTCACATACTTAAGATCGACATTCATCGGTTTAGTTCATGGTCTTGCAGGAAGTGGAGCTATGGTCTTATTAACGATGAGTACTGTAAAGAATGTGGAGGAAGCAGCCCTATATATTCTTATATTCGGTGCAGGAACAGTTATTGGTATGCTTTTTTTTACAACAATCATTGGAATTCCTTTTGTGCTGAGTAAGAAGCGGGGAGCAATCAGTGGAACACTAGGGATGACGACAGGTGTAATAAGTTCTGTTTTTGGTGTATACTACATGTATAACTTGGGTATTAATGAGGGTTTATTTAACCTTTGGATTTAAAAATAGTATAAAGTAACCGCCATTTAAAGATTGAGGTGAATGATATAACTACTTTAGGATATGCCATTCTGAGTGTTCTCGGCAGAAAACCTTGTTCCGGATATGAGTTAGTTCAGTACCTGGAGGCAGTGTGGCCAGCAAAACATAGTCAAATATATCCTATGCTAAATAAAATGGAGCAAGAGGAACTTCTTGAATATGAGCATGTAGAACAAATAGGGAAACCTGATAAAAAAATATATTCAATTACAGAAAAAGGGAAAGAAGCATTGGAAGGTTGGATCGCCGTATCTCCTTCAGATCCCATAAATCGGGACGAATTTCTGATTAAAGTATATTCGATTTGGTTGTTGGAAGAGGAAGATTCTCTAAAATTGATTCAGGATCGAATCGGAAATTTAGAAAAAACAATGGATACCCAATTAAAAAAAATGGCGGAGCTGGAAAAAAGCAAGGAAGCAGATAGCATGTCAAAAAACTTTGGCCGTTACATCTTGATTGACCGCAAATTCAGACTGGCCAAAGAGGAAAAAACATGGTGTCAAAAGGTTTTAAATCTAATAAAAGATAAGAAATTCAATTTTCCCTTTCTGTGTTATGTCAGTGTAGAAGGAATAAAGGGAGCGTCTATGCTTATCTAGACAGAAAAACGAATGTCACGTACATAAGATAAGGAGCCACAAATATAACACAGGGAGAAAACCGCATATTAGCACTATGCGTTCAAAAACGAAACATGCCACTATTGTTAAACAAACGAGGGAACTGCCCCATAAGATAAGACAAATAAAAAACACCTTCAAGTTTGAAATCGGATAGGCTTGGGGGTGTTTTTTCTATGGGATCAAGAGTGGGTTATCCGTAGAAAACAGAAGGCTGTAAAAATGAGATTAGCAAGCATGCCTATGAAAGAGATCGTGCACGAATTGAAAATCAAGAATAAGACGCAGATTCAGACAAAGGTCAGCCTGTTGGAAAACAATACACGATGAAAGCAAATTTAAAAAGCTGTTCGTGCTAATGAAACAAACCAATGATTATTTGAGAAAACAAAAGTGAATTTCTTTTTATTCAAATCAAATAGCACAGATTTTGTGAAGATCCCGCTGTGAAACAGGGGAGAGCTGAGCAGCGGCCGCAGCACATCTTCAGACTGACTGTTCCATTCCCCTAAGGACCTCATCAATCATCATTTTCTTCTGATTTACCATGTCACCCCCGTTAAGCAATTACCGAAAAGGCAAACAGAAATAAAAAATTGGTTTGTCCGCACAGCTTACCTGAATACAATAAGAAATAAAGTATTTCTCGGGAAAGCGCAGGTTTCAACAAGACCTGACCCGTTCTTGTCAAAAAGCATCGGATTGTGCAGTCATGTGGGCGTCTGTCACGGCTTAAGCGCGCCATGAATAGGATATAAAGAGAGAATGGTGAGGTGAGTGTGTTGGAAAGGGCTGTTACTTATAAAAACAACGGACAAATCAATATCATACTGAACGGTCAAAAGCAGGTTTTGGCCAATTCAGAGGCTGAAGCCGAATATCAGGCGGCACTGCAAAAAAATGAAGCCAAGCACAGCATTCTGAAGGAAATTGAAAGGGAAATGAACACGCTGGTCGGAATGGAGGAAATGAAGCGCAATATCAAAGAAATCTACGCCTGGATTTTCGTCAATAAAAAGCGCGAAGAACAAGGCCTTAAGGCCGGAAAACAGGCGCTTCACATGATGTTCAAAGGAAATCCGGGAACCGGAAAAACGACCGTCGCCAGGCTGATCGGCAGGCTTTTTTACGAAATGAATGTTCTCTCAAAAGGCCATCTGATCGAGGCGGAGCGCGCCGATCTCGTCGGTGAGTACATCGGCCATACGGCGCAAAAAACGAGGGATTTAATCAAAAAAGCGATGGGCGGAATCCTGTTCATCGATGAAGCCTATTCCCTTGCCAGAGGCGGAGAAAAAGACTTCGGCAAGGAGGCAATCGATACATTAGTCAAACATATGGAGGATAAGCGCAATGAATTTATTTTAATCCTCGCCGGCTATTCACGGGAAATGGATCATTTTCTTTCGTTAAATCCCGGCCTGCAGTCCAGATTTCCGATCAGCATCGATTTTCCCGACTACTCCGTTAGCCAGCTGATGGATATTGCGAAACGGATGATGGCGGAAAGGGAATACCAGTTCAGCCCTGAAGCCGAATGGAAGCTGAAAGACCATTTGATGGCCGTCAAAAGCACGGTCAGCCCGGCCAAGTTCAGCAACGGCCGCTACGTCCGCAACTTAATCGAAAAATCGATTCGTTCGCAGGCGATGAGACTCTTGATGGGAGACTGCTACTTGAAGAATGATTTGATGACCATCAAAAGCCAGGATCTTGATGTGAAAGAAGACGCGCCACACGTATGATGGGGCGTCTTTTTTTATTTTCAAGGATTTCTGGCAAGTGCTCCCTCCGTTTGTTATGATAGTACTGCTTGCCTGACTATTGTTTAGAAAGGAACATGATCATTTGAATAAACAGGAAGTCATAAAAGAAAAAGTGATATTGGTTGGATGCCAGCTGCCGCATGTAACCGACGAGCGTTTTTCATATTCGATGGAAGAGCTCGCCGCTTTGACGAAAACCGCTGACGGAACGGTTGTTTCCACTGTGACACAGAAGCGGAACCGTGCGGACAGCGCTACATATATCGGAAAAGGAAAAGTAGATGAACTGGCGGTGCTTTGCGAAGAGTTAACGCCTGATGTGCTGATTTTCAACGACGAGCTATCGCCGAGTCAGCTGAAAGCGCTTGTTACTTATCTTGACGTGAAAATCATTGACCGGACGCAATTGATCCTCGACATTTTCGCGAAACGGGCGCGGACGCGGGAAGGGAAGCTGCAAGTCGAGCTGGCCCAGCTGCAATATGCACTCCCGCGCTTAAGCGGACAAGGGATTAACCTGTCGAGACAAGGAGGCGGAATCGGAACGAGAGGCCCCGGGGAAACAAAGCTTGAAAGCGACCGGCGCCACATTAGAAACCGGATACATGAAATCAATGTACAGCTTTCGGCCGTTATTCGCCATCGAAACAGATACAGAGAAAGAAGAAAGAAAAACGGCGTCTTGCAAATTGCCCTTGTCGGCTATACGAATGCGGGAAAATCCACATGGTTCAACCGCTTGACAGACGCGGACAGCTATGAAGAAAATCTTCTGTTTGCCACGCTTGATCCGATGACCCGCAAAATGACGCTGCCGAGCGGCTACAGTGTGCTGTTATCCGATACGGTCGGATTTATCCAGGATCTGCCGACGACTTTAATTGCGGCATTCAGATCGACTTTGGAGGAAGTGAAGGAGGCTGATTTGATCCTGCACATGATCGATTCCTCACATGAAGATTATGCGGGGCACGAAGCCACTGTCAAGCGCCTTCTCGAAGAGCTGGAGGCCGATGATATTCCCGTGTTGACAGTCTACAACAAACGGGATCAAAAGAGGGCCGATTTCATCCCATCAGCAGGAAGGGAGCATATCATGACAAGCGCCAAAATAGACGGAGACCTGCTTTTATTTAAGCAGGCAGTCGAAGAATATATCAAACACGAGCTGCTTGTACCATTCGAGGTGGAAATTCCCGCTTCAGATGGAAGGCTTTTATCAAGAGTCAAATCCGAAACCATGACGAAAAGCAGTGTGTTTAATGAAGATCGGGAAGCATATGAGGTGAAAGGGTACATCATGCCCGAGCAGAACATATTGGGAGAACTGAAGAAGTTTATGTAGGAAAGGATACTTGTAAGAATGTTTGAGACATTAAAGCATGGAGATTTATTAAAAAAAACGGCATTTGAAACAGAACACGACATCCGAGACATCCATAGAAAAATTGATGAAGTCAGTGAACGAAATGAATGGAGGGTGCTTGAAAGCTACCGCAAGCATAAAGTTTCAGACACTCATTTCACACCTTCGACAGGGTATGGCTATGATGATATCGGCCGGGAGACGCTTGAGACGATTTACGCAGATGTCTTCGGCGGTGAAGCCGGTCTAGTCAGGCCGCAGATCATCTCGGGAACACACGCGATTTCAATCGCATTATTCGGCGTTCTCCGGCCGGGTGACGAACTTCTTTATATCACAGGGAAACCGTACGATACACTTGAAGAAATCATCGGTGTCAGAGGTGAAGAAAACGCTGGTTCTTTAAAGGATTTTAACATTCACTACAGCGATGTCGCCTTGACTGAAGAAGGAACAGTTGATTTCGAACGGGTTGCGTCTTCCATCACTCCGCGGACAAAGGTGGTCGGCATCCAGCGTTCCAAAGGGTATGCCAACCGTCCTTCTTTTACAATAGATGAGATTGAAAACATGATTCGGTTTGTTAAGGAAATCAATGAAAACATCATCGTTTTCGTAGACAACTGCTACGGAGAGTTTGTTGAAGAACGCGAGCCCTGCCATGTCGGCGCCGACCTGATGGCTGGATCACTCATTAAAAATCCCGGCGGCGGACTGGCGAAAACTGGAGGCTATATCGTCGGAAAAGAAGAATGGGTGAAAGCTTGCTCCTACCGGATGACATCACCGGGCATCGGCAGGGAAGCAGGCGCATCCCTTTATTCCCTTCAGGAGATGTATCAAGGTTTCTTCCTGGCGCCGCATGTCGTAGCACAGGCATTAAAAGGGGCTGTTTTCACGGCGCGGTTTCTAGAGAAGCTGGGCTTTCGTCCGAACCCTTCATGGGACAGCAGACGCACCGATTTGATTCAGTCTGTCGAGTTCTCCGGCTCCGAGCAGATGATCGCTTTTTGCCAGGCGATCCAGTACGCTTCTCCGGTCAATTCCCATGTGACGCCTTACCCAAGCTATATGCCGGGCTATGAAGACGACGTCATTATGGCTGCCGGTACATTCGTCCAAGGGGCGAGCATTGAATTATCAGCTGATGGCCCTATAAGACCGCCTTATGTAGCTTATGTACAAGGCGGATTAACCTATGCCCATGTGAAAAATGCGATCATCAGCGCGGCCGATGCATTGATGGAACGGCAATTAATTTAGAAAAAGAAATTAAAAAATGATGTAAAGAATCCTAACATCATGTTGACACATTTTATAACATCACATATAATAAATTTATATAAGAAAAGGAGGAAATTGAGATGAGTGATAAAATTCGCCGCTCAATGCCCTTATTTCCAATAGGAATCGTCATGCAGCTGACCGAATTGTCAGCAAGGCAAATTCGCTATTATGAGGAAAATGGACTGGTATTTCCTGCGAGAAGCGAGGGGAACAGACGGCTGTTTTCGTTCCATGATGTCGATAAGCTGCTTGAGATTAAAGACTTGATTGAACAAGGTGTAAACATGGCGGGAATTAAACAAATTTTCGCGAAGTCAGAACAAGAACAAAAAGAAGAGAAACAAGACAAACCGAAAAAGGCCGAGAAACACAACCTGTCAGATGAAGAGCTGAGAAAGCTGCTGAAAAACGAGCTCATTCAAGCAGGCCGTTTCCAAAGAGGGACAACATTCCGCCAGGGAGACATGTCCAGGTTTTTTCATTAATTGGTTAGCAACTGCATTGCTATATACATTTACCTTTTAGAGGAGGAGTTTTACGAATGGCAAAGTATACAAGAGACGACATTGTTAAACTAGTAAACGAGGAGAATGTCAAATACATCCGCCTTCAGTTTACAGACATTCTTGGAACGATTAAAAACGTTGAAATTCCTGTGAGCCAGCTGGAAAAAGCACTTGATAATAAAGTCATGTTTGACGGCTCTTCAATCGAAGGCTTCGTCCGCATTGAAGAATCAGATATGTACCTATACCCTGACTTAGATACATTTGTCATTTTCCCATGGACAGCCGAAAAAGGTAAAGTAGCCCGTTTCATCTGCGACATCTACAATCCGGACGGCACACCGTTCGAAGGTGACCCGCGCAACAACTTGAAACGCATCTTGAAAGAAATGGAAGACATGGGCTTCTCTGATTTCAATCTTGGACCTGAACCGGAATTCTTCCTGTTCAAGCTTGACGAAAAAGGCGAGCCGACGCTTGAGCTGAACGACAAAGGCGGATACTTTGACCTTGCGCCGACCGATCTTGGCGAAAACTGCCGCCGCGACATCGTTCTTGAACTTGAAGAAATGGGCTTTGAAATCGAAGCGTCTCACCACGAAGTTGCACCTGGACAGCACGAAATCGATTTTAAATACGCCGGAGCGATCCGCGCTTGTGACGACATTCAAACGTTTAAACTCGTTGTCAAAACAATCGCGCGTAAACACGGCCTGCACGCAACATTTATGCCAAAACCATTATTCGGTGTGAACGGATCAGGGATGCACTGCAATCTATCACTCTTCAAAAACGGCGCCAACGCGTTCTTTGACCAAGACGCCGATCTTCAATTGAGTGAAACAGCGAAACAATTTATCGCAGGCATCGTGAAACACGCTACAAGCTTTACTGCCGTGACGAACCCGACGGTCAACTCTTACAAACGTCTTGTTCCAGGCTATGAAGCACCTTGCTATGTCGCATGGAGCGCGCAAAACAGAAGCCCGCTTATCCGCATCCCGGCTTCCCGCGGCATCAGCACGCGTGTAGAAGTAAGAAGCGTTGATCCTTCTGCAAACCCGTACCTTGCACTCAGCGTACTGCTAGCAGCAGGCCTTGACGGCATCAAAAACAAACTGGACGCGCCGGCTCCGATCGACCGCAACATCTATGTGATGACGAAAGAAGAGCGCCTCGAAAACGGAATCGTCGACCTTCCGGCAACTCTTTCAGACGCCTTGGAAGAATTCAAATCAAACGAAGTCATGGTCAAAGCCCTCGGCGACCACCTTTTCGAACACTTCGTCGAAGCAAAAGAAATCGAATGGGATATGTTCCGCACACAAGTTCATCCTTGGGAGCGCGAGCAGTATATGTCTCAGTATTAATTTTGAAACCCCTTGGCACCGTTGGTGTCAGGGGGTTTTTGAATTTTGGTCAAAAGAATGTAAGGGGTCTTCTTTTTGGTCTTTGGCCAAAATATGACCAAAAAAATATGAAGTTATTAATCTAACTCCATAATCGCTGAGACATAATCCTCGTAATCTTTGATTCTGTTTTGAAGAACGAGCTTATCGTCATTTTGACGTGTTCTTTCCCTCATGCAGATCATTAACCGATCTGTGCAAACGATATGGTCTTTCAATTGACAAAATCGTTCGCCATTACGATGCATCAAACAAAAATTGCCCAGCACCTTAGGGCAGTGATGCAAGTCAGCTGGCGGCATTTCGCAAAATAGTCGACAGCCTGCTCGGAAATAAAACTGTATCTAAAACGACTGCACCCACAAGCAAGCCGAGCAAATCCACTGGAACGATCTTGAAAAAAGGATCATCAGGCTCCAAAGTCAAGGCCTTACAAAAGCGTTTGATTGCTGCAGGTTTTTCGCTGCCGAAGTATGGGGCTGATGGTTCTTACGGTAATGAAACTGTGCAAGCTGTAAAATCCCTTCAAAAGAAGGCGGGAATCAGTAGATTGCATTTACGGACCAGCAACAGAAAAAGCACTGTCTGCCATTGAAAAGAAAAAGTCATCTTCAAGCGGAAAAAAATCATCTTACAAGCTGCCGTCCGGCATCTATAAAGTGAAAAGCCCGATGATGAAAGGAACAGCTGTCCGGCAGATTCAGGAGGCGCTGTCTGCTCTTTATTATTACCCTGACAAGGGTGCCAAGAATAACGGCATTGACGGCTATTACGGCCCGAAAACGGCAAACGCGGTCAAACGGTTCCAGCTGATGCACGGGCTGTCTGCTGATGGCATTTACGGGCCGAAGACAAAGGCAAAACTTGAAGCACTATTGAAGTAAGTAAAAAATCCCCCCTAAAAGGGGGGATAGATCCTTATTAATCTCTGTTTAGAACTTTAATTAGCGTATCAACCATTTGCTTTATTTGCTTTTGATTTAGATTTCTCATTCCATGTTCTCTTATAAAATTATTGGCTGCATTCCATTGCTCATTATTTTTTATCTCATGAAGTTCATAAAGGAACATCTTTATATTATTATCACTTTCATCCTTTCTGTAATCCTCTGCTAAATCTCTAATATCAGAGAAATCCATACTAGGATTAAAATAACATTCCAAAAAATATTTGAATTTTTCTAATGTGAATTCTTTGCTCAAACCTTCTCACCTGACTTTACAACAGGAAAACCTGTCACAATTATATCCATTCTCCATTGAACTATCTTTTTTAAGAATAAAGGATTCATAGAACTTCAAGAATGGGGTATGACTTTCCTCATAAAAAGAACGAATCGCGTCACCGCCTTTTCCTTTTAAAGCATCGTCAAGAGACGTGATTCCATCCATGCTTTTTTTGACGTTGGCGATTTCTTCTGATTGCCTTTTTAATTGTTCGAGCGTTTGGTCAATTGCATTGTGCAACGCCTGAACATCTAAGGTCTTCATGGCATTCTCCTCTAATACTAATGGTTACAATCAGTATAGAGTTTACCACTTTCCTTTGAATGAGTCTTAAGGAAAAAATACAGGAATACTCCTTTTATCTCATTCACTGAATTTTTAAATAATGTTATAGTGTGAAGGTATTCATATAATATACAAGTTAGTAAAAAAAAGCTTAAATTTCATAGTTATCATTGAACTTACAATAAATATAATATATGCTAATTTATGTAAAAGTTAAGCGGGTATTGGGGGGAGCTTTCCTTTTCCCGCATTCTTTAGCTAGCAGTCAGGAGGGGATCTGGTATTGTAACATTAACTCCAAAATCAAATGCTGGAAATTGATTAAAAAATCTTGTCTTAGCAAAAAATTCACTTTAAAGGAGATTGCAAAATGAAAAATGTGTACAAAAAGATATTGATTTCTTTCTTAGCTTTTCTTTTAATTTTTTCAGTAGTTGGATCACCGGTTTCGAGCGCAAAATCAAATTCAAATGACCAAGAGATAGAATCGTTGGCTGAAGATTTAGAATTTCTAATGGAAGAAGCTAGTATCTATGATTCAAACAACAAATTAGTGGGATTTAATTTCGATAAATTGACAGAAAGGTTTGGTGAAATTGAAGAATTACAGATACTTGAAAAAGAAATAAAAGAAGGCACTTGTGAACCTAAGGAAACTAGTGAATTTCAAGTACTAGCTGCCAAGGGTACTTGGGGAGACTGTATGATAGATGCATTAAAGGATCACTTTGGTGTTGCGTTAATAGAAGTTGCTTTAACTGGAGGTTTATGGACTTATTTAGAACAAAAAGCTTATAAAGAGGCCGCTAAACTTTTGTTAAAAATCGGAATAGGAGGGAATGTTATTGGTCTGGTAGCGTTTCTTACTTGGTATTCTGCTAAATGTTTAGAAGGACGGGGGCCTTGGGCCAAATAATAATAAAAAAGTAATTCCTAATTGTTAATTAAAAAACTGATTATCAATTACTGCATCTGTGAATAAACGTCTGAATTAAGGAGTATTTTGTATGACCAACAAATTAAAGTTGTACTTCCTTGGATATTTTATTTTTTTTCCGTTAACTTTTATGTTAATTTATTTTATCTGGATGTATCTGATTAAAACTAAATATTTATGGGATGTTCTTTCAAACTGTACATCTATTATTGGATTGTACTATATATTTACCAGTATAATTTTTGTTTTTCTTTTGAAAAAAGAAGTAAAAGAGAGTGATTAAAAGAGATTGAAACAACCCAAAAGGCTGCCAAGGAAAATCTGGCAGTCTAACCTTCCTTTTTAAAAGACTATTTAATTTCTACACCGACGACATCCTCAAATTTAATGAGATTGGTGTCTCCTTTTGAATCCACAACATGGAACAGCTTGCGAAGTTGATTTATGTAATGGATATGGCCCTCTATTTGAACGATCTCCCCGGTTTCGGGTCCGTTAAGCATTGGCAGCGGCTTAAATACAGAAAACTGAACTGGATGATTAAACTCCATTGCTTCACTTATGGCCATTTCCATATCCTCGATCTGAGACATGTCAAGAACCGGCCTTTTTACTTTGTCCTGGTTGCTTTCTAACTCGCGAAGCAGGCTGACATGCTCGGGCAGCATCATGGCCGTCCATTTGATTGATCCCCGATCTTTCAAGTTGTCATCTTTCATGGTGTTCATCTCCTTGAGATGATTATAAGGGAACGTTTGTTCTGTTCTCAACAAGAAAAATAACCCATCCAAAGTAAAGCCCTCTTTAAAAAGAAGGCTTTTTATTTTGGTGGGCGAATTTCAATCAAAATAGAATTTTTATTAAGCTGGATTTTAAGTGTAAGTTTACAAATTTTATTGGAGGTTGTGTAATTTGGATTAGCCTCCTTGAGAGCAGCCTCTAAAGTCTCTTCTTCAAAATTTAAAGTATCCAGTAATCTATACACTGCGAGAGTTCCCGTACTTGACCAATTCATAACTTTGTCTTTATCAACAGTGGTGTATACGCGAAGGTCAATACCTGCAAGCTCTTTATCTTTATTATGTATGCTTGATAAGATATAACCTTTATGCTTTTCATCATTATCAGCTTCTTTGGCTAAAATGTGAACATAGCTCCCACCATCAATCTTGAAAAAGTCCTCATCTTTTTGAAGGTGGGAAGGGATTTTTTCCTTACCGTCATAGATACCATTATCAATGTATTTATTATATTCATCAATAAATTCATCTAGGGTAAAATTGAATGTGCTCTTTGTTTCAGCAACTTCTGTCTTTTCTTCAGCTGTAGCTGTCTGGTTGTCCGCTTTATTTTCTGGTGCACTGCTGCATCCTGCCAACACCAAAAATAAAACCAGTAATATCTTTTTCATAATGATCCCCCTCTTGTGTAAAACGAACATTTTCATTTTAAAACAAAAGAGGGGATTATCCAATGTGTTAACAGTTAAGTGAACACCCACAAATGCACCCACAAAACACCCACAATCAAAAAATATTTCTTGATATTTTATCCTACATAAAAAAATGAAACCCTTATATATCAACGTTCATGACCCAATATGATATATAAAGGTAATATAGGTTATAATCCGCACACAAGTCCACCCTTGGGAGCGCGAGCAGTATATGTCTCAGTATTAATGGGTAAATCATTGATTTAAAAGAGTATTAGTAAAATAAGATGGTGGTCAAAATGAATGGTAAGACCTTAATTGATAGGTTTGACCACTTTTTGACCACCAAATTTTATAAAAAAATTACCTCATGATTGAGTTGAAATAACTTTCATAACTGTCCACTGATTTGTTTTCAGATTCTCCGATACATAGAAATGTTTGATTTAAAAAAGGGCTTAGGGATATCATCATCAACCTTAGTTAAAATGTCTAAAAGGTCATTGGCAGTCATTCTGAAAATCTGCGAATACTTAGAGTGCAATATTGAAGAAGTAGTAGAGTTTGTTGAAGATGAAACTGCAGATGCAAATAAATAAGTAGTCCAATTAATGAGCGACTTGATTTGCTTTTCTTATGGCTAAGTCCATAACTCCTTGCCAATAATCAGCTTTCTTAAGAGCAGTTTTAATTATGTCACTGTCTTTCTTATAGCCAACAGGATTATAACCAGGAGAATCATGGATAGGTAGGAAATCAATATAGTGAACAGGGTTTTTAAAATCATCCACCGTTATTTTCATGGTAATTAACTTAATTATCGTAACCTGCTTTGAGCCAGAAGAAAGTCCGCCAATTATTGCTCCTACACCTCCTGCAAAAACCCCACCGATTGCTGCACCAGAAGTCTGCTTACCTCTAGAAGCTGTGGACACTATTTCATTGTGTTCATTTCGTTTGTAAATTTTAAAAATCTTCTTGGACTCGTTGAAAGAAATTTTTTTATTGTAATTAGTAAAAGAACCATCAGTTTTAAAGTCTGAATCGAATTCTTTAAGCATTTCAACATTATTTCTAATCTTTTTGGCTAATTGTTTATTTCGTATTCTATACGGCTCGGTTACCAAAAGTAATATTCCTAATACGGAGAGTATCACAGCAAAAACTTTCCACCCGTCCATAAAATAGAAGAAGACTGTCAATACTCCATATAAAATATAAAATAAAACCTTATTATTCACCAGTATGCCACAATTTTCTTTCTCAGGAATGTTTATCTTGAGCAGAAGGGAAACACCATCAACGCAATATTTGACTGATTAAAGTGAAATTGACTGAATTAACTGTTGATTCCCATACCTTATATTGATATATTTGGAATGTAAATAATTAACTAGGAGGTCAAATGTGGCGAAAAAGTTTATTAAAACTATTGTCTCACTTTTGGTCTTTGTGTTGGTTATGAATGTTCTGAGTCCATTATCTCAAGCAATTGAAGAGGGAAAAGAGGATGAAAGCATTGATTTCAACTCAACTCTCAATACATATGATATTTTTCCAAAAAACATTGATGGAACATCTTCAATTTCATCCCTCAATAAAAAAGATATTCAAAGTTTTAATAATGAAGAGTTTGAAAAAGAATTTGATTTTTTAATAGAAGACCCAATATTTCAGCTGTTAGAACAGGTGCTAGCCAAACAAGAAGTTAAGGACGCTGAAATAAAGCAGATGTGGATACCAGTAGTTGCTGCTGCTTTAAGGGTCTTAATGAGCAAAGTTGGCAGATCTGGAATGAAAAAAGGTTGGGCGATTGCGAGGCCGCATGTCCAAAAAGCTTTAAAAGCGCCGAGCAAATACAAGATCGATGGCCCCGGTGGTGGTGGCAGAATTATTCAGGTTCGTTTAAAATCTACCGGAAAACCAATTTTCAGATTAGATTACTATCCAGTTAAAACAGGAGGCCCCTATAAACTTCATTACCATGTGCCGCCTAACATGAAAAAACATCATATCATTTTCTAAAGGGAGGGTTTCCAAATGAATTATGATGAAACACAACATCTACATTTTAGTTACAATAAAAAGGGATTAGATCTTGAAGCAGTAGGATTAAAGCGACTAGATGTTGATGTTTGGGACGTTTATTTTAACTTTCAGGATCATAACATAAATGAACCAACTATGAGGTTTTCAAAAATCGATCCATTCGGTTGTAAGATATTTTCAATAACAAGTAAAGATTTAAGTGAAGATGAGGCGACTCAATACTTCGAACTTTGGATTAAACATGAGTTAAATAAAGCTCTCTAATTTAAGCTCCCTCGTTATGAGGGAGCTTTATAGTAAGCTGAGAAAGAATAAACACAGCATAGCAATATGTATCTTGAGTAGAAGAGAAGGAAAGAGACTAATCAAGGCTTTTTTTGTAAAGCTCCGGATATGTTTTTAGAAGGGTATGATATTTCATGAGAATTTTTTGGTTTTTTTTGGCTGGCGCTCTGATTGGAATAATAATGAATACTATTCAAGAAATTTTTTCGTCTGCTGTCACAACAACTGTTTTAGTGGTTCTTGTGGCTGCTTGTTTTGTTTTTGACCTAGTTAAAGGTAAGAGGAGCCAAGAGCAGGGTGATAAAAAATATGAGTTTATATGGTGGATTGCAACAATTCTCATGGTTCTAGTGATGACTTTTAATACTGTCTTTTTAAAAATTGATCCTAAGTATAATATCATCGTTGTATTGATTCACATTTTGTTCATGGTGATTATTAAGAGTAGATGGAAGAAAGCTAAGACAGATTAAGCAGGTGGTCGACCTGCTCTTTTCGTTCCATCTCGGCTGATTTTTTCCGGTGTCAATTTTCTCCTTCAGTTTCAAAATAAAAGAGACATTCATTGGGATGCCTTTTGCCGAAAATGATGTCTGGATTTAGCCTTTGCGGAAATATGTTTAATTCAAGGTTAAATAATCAAACCCTTTATAATTGTATACCAATCTGCAAGAAGAGAATCCTGATTTTCAAAATGGATGAATCGCATACTAACGAAGTGTTTCTCGACCTGTTAAGCAGTACTCGCAGCGGCCACAACTTTCAAACATCCATGCAATAGAGACGCGGTCTCCCTCTTTTAAGCTGGTTACGCCTTCACCAATCTCGGTTACAATGCCTATTCCTTCATGACCTAAAGTGACACCTGCAACATCACCAAAATCAGCATTCTTCACATGTAAGTCAGTATGACATATATCACAGTATTCCATCTTCACTTTAGCTTCACCATGTTTTATAGGACGCAATTCTTTTTTTACTATTTCTACATTTTTGTCTTTCGTTGCTACTACTGCTTTCATCTAAATAACACCATTTCCAATTTATGTTAGGGTATAAAACCTACACTGGTAATTTAGCACAATATTCTTCTTGGAAAATCAACATAAATATGAATTTTTTTTTAGATAAATGGCAGACTATGAACGCAGAGCAGTCGAATTCTCTCGACAGCTTTACCAGCGTCTTGCTCAAAGCAACAGAGTATAGAGTGAAACTTTCCAAGTTGTATCCGTAAAATTGGAAGCTGTTAAACGTTGTCAGTTCCATTTAGCATCTTAGTCTGGTGACAGGTGACCATCAACCACAGGTCATATCTGACTCTATCTCTGTATGCTTCAAATCGGCATTGACATTTATATTTCGGCCCTATTTTTTCTTTGCAATTAGGGATGATTGGGAAGTATAAGTATACATAGTCAACTTTGATCCTGACGATAAAATGACTGAGTTGTGCAGACTCTTTTCGTTTTGCGACTTGTACTTGCAGAGTTCGCAAGCTATTCGATGAGAATGATAAAAATATTGTGATCTATCACAATATTTACAATTAAACGACTTATTTTATCGTCTTGATTTTTCATAAAAATGTCATAGAGGAGTCGATCTTCAACCTTTTTCCTATGTTATTGTAATAATTGAACAAATAATCCGATAGGGAGATGAAGCGATCAGTATAGTATAAATAAATAAACTGGTAGTTTTTTAATGTATTTATAAGTGACGATTAAGAATCAACGAGGCTTAAAAACAGTAAAATGAAAGCGGTTTATAGAAATGGTGATACAGAATGAGGGGGTCTTAAGAGGAGAAAAATCCTTTTAAATGACAAAGACTGACGAAACTGAAGTATAAATAGTTGTGTTGGTTGTGTCTATTCAAAAAAAGAAGGATGGAATATTAGGAGGCAGAGAGATGGTAGGGATTATCCTGGCAAGCCATGGAGGATTTGCTGAAGGCATCTTACAATCTGGCACAATGATTTTGGGAGAACAAGAAAACGTTAAGGCTGTCACCTTAATGCCAAGCGAAGGTCCAGACGATTTGAGAGCAAAAATGGAAGCAGCAATTGCATCTTTTGATAATCAAGATGAAGTATTATTCCTAGTCGATCTATGGGGAGGTACACCATTCAATCAAGCTAACCGCTTGTATGAAGAACACAAAGACAAATGGGCAATCGTTGCTGGTATGAGTTTGCCAATGTTGATTGAAGCTTATGCATCCCGTTTTTCAATGACGTCTGCTCAAGAAATCGCAGCACACATCATCAAAACAGCAAAAGAAGGGGTTAGAATGAAGCCTGTAGAGCTAGAACCTAAAGACAATACTGTGGCTCAAGTTGCTGAAGGTGGACAAGCAAAAGGTGTGCTTCCTCCTGGTAAAGTAGTTGGTGACGGGAAGATTCAGTTCGTTTTAGTCCGCGTGGATTCTCGTTTATTGCATGGTCAGGTGGCGACTGCATGGACAAAGGCTACAAAACCAAATCGTATTATCGTAGTTTCAGATGCAGTGTCTAGAGATGACCTTCGAAAGAAATTGATCGAGCAGGCCGCACCGCCAGGGGTTAAGGCAAATGTTGTTCCAATCAGCAAAATACTGGAAGTTGCAAAAGATCCCCGTTTTGGTGACACAAAAGCACTGTTATTATTTGAAAACCCATTAGATGTCCTAAGAGTTATTGAGGAGGGCGTGGATATTAAAGAAGTGAACGTTGGATCTATGGCTCATTCAACCGGTAAAGTGGCCGTTAGCAATGTACTTTCTATGGGACGAGAAGATGTTGAGGCTTTCGAGAAAATGAAAGAAAAAGGCATCCAGTTTGATGTACGGAAAGTACCCAGTGATTCTCGTGTAGACATGGATGACATTCTAAACAAAGCGAAGGATGAATTAGCATAGCGATATAACAAAATTTATATAAAAAGGAGGGCATATGATGTCTATTATAGCAATTGTTTTCATCATTTTAATTGCTTTTCTAGCTGGTATGGAAGGGATATTAGATGAATTTCAATTCCATCAACCACTAGTGGCATGTACATTAATCGGTTTAGTAACAGGTAACTTGGAGGCCGGTATTGTTCTTGGCGGTACACTTCAGATGATTGCACTTGGATGGGCGAATATCGGAGCAGCCGTAGCGCCGGATGCTGCATTTGCGTCAGTTGCATCAGCAATTATTTTAGTATTGGGCGGACAAGGTGTTGACGGTGTCGCATCGGCAATCGCAGTAGCGGTTCCACTTGCAGTAGCGGGTCTTTTCTTAACAATGATCGTTCGTACAATTGCTGTTCCTATCGTACATATGATGGATGCCGCAGCTGAAGAAGGAAATTTCAGAAGGATCGAAATTTTGCATATCGTTGCGGTGTGTTTACAAGGTATCAGAATTGCGATTCCTGCAGGAGCACTTTTATTCATCCCGGCAGAAAGCGTTCAATCATTCTTGGAGTCAATGCCTGCATGGCTAACAGACGGAATGGCTATTGGTGGTGGAATGGTGGTCGCTGTTGGGTATGCACTAGTTATTAATATGATGGCAACAAAAGAAGTATGGCCGTTCTTCATTATTGGTTTCGTAATAGCTGCAATTTCTGAATTAACACTTATTGCACTTGGTGCATTGGGTGTAGCGTTAGCTCTTATTTACTTGAATCTTTCTAAAATGGGCGGTTCTTCAAATGGCGGCGGAGGCAATTCCGGCGACCCGCTTGGTGATATCTTAAACGATTATTAATTCTAAAAGGAGGAGAAGAGAAATGGCAGAAAAAATACAACTAACAAAAAGGGATCGCTTAACCGTTGCATGGCGTTCTACATTTATTCAAGGTTCTTGGAACTATGAACGCATGCAGAATGGCGGCTGGGCCTTCTCAATGATTCCGGCAATCAAAAAATTATATCAATCAAAAGAAGATCGTGTAGCAGCGTTAAAACGTCACTTGGAATTTTTTAATACGCATCCTTATATAGCTTCACCGATTCTGGGAGTTACACTAGCACTTGAAGAAGAACGTGCTAATGGTTCAAAAGTTGATGATGTGGCCATTCAAGGAGTTAAAGTTGGGATGATGGGTCCTTTAGCCGGTGTTGGTGATCCAGTATTTTGGTTTACATTACGTCCGATGTTAGGTGCTTTAGGGGCATCATTAGCAATGGGTGGAAGCATCCTTGGGCCAATCCTTTTCTTCTTGGCTTGGAACCTGATTCGTTGGGGATTTATGTGGTATACACAAGAATTTGGATATAAAGCCGGTTCTAAAATCACCGATAATCTTTCAGGCGGATTATTGCAAGATGTTACAAAAGGTGCATCAATCCTTGGTATGTTTGTTCTTGCTGCCTTAGTGCAACGGTGGGTATCGATTAAATTCTTGCCAGTCGTTTCTGAAGTTAAGTTAGATAAAGGCGCGTATATTGAATGGGACAAACTTCCTGGAGGCGGAGAAGGGATTCGTCAAGCTTTTGAACAAGTAAACTCGGGACTGGCACTTTCATCTACGAAAGTAACAACCTTACAAGATAACTTGGATCAATTAATTCCTGGTTTGGCTGCATTGCTTCTGACATTCTTATGTATGTGGTTGCTTAAGAAAAAAGTCAGCCCAATTGTCATTATTCTTGGCTTATTCGTATTTGGGGTAGTTGGTCACGTTATTGGGCTTTTATAATTAAAGTGAGGATTATTGATTGAAGTATAGTGTAGTAGCACACTTCTGTCGTCTGTGAATCGATAATAGTTCGCATACAAAAAGTGGCTGGAAAATGATTGTCTGAGCCATTTTTTGTATTGGGTTGAAATGAATAAATCAGATAAATGAAATGGAGTGGATATCATGGTTCAATCAATTAATACAAAGGTCGATTTAGTAATGGATGCCACCGCTTTTACGGGATTGACGGACTATGGGAAAATTATGATTGGTGATCAAGGGTTTGAATTTTATAACTCCCGTGATCCTCGTAAATTTATTCAAATTCCATGGGAGGAAGTAGACTATGTGATAGCCTCTGTGATGTTTAAGGGGAAATGGATTCCGCGTTATGCGATTGAAACGAAGAAAAATGGGACCTTCATTTTTTCTTCTAAGGAACCTAAGAAAGTTCTTCGGGTCATACGAGAATATGTAAATCCGGATCACATGGTACGGTCCTTAAGTTTCTTTGATGTTATTAAACGAGCTTTTAAGTCGATAGGTAAGAAGAATAATGGAATGAAAAGAAGAAGGTGATTTTTCATTTTAAGTATACTAAGGTTATTCATGTTTTAGATTTAATTAGAGGAATTAAACATGAAAACAAATACTAAGGAGTATGTGGAGATCATGGTACATATCGACCCTAGAACACGCACCGTTGCTTCTTCTTGAACAAGCTTTACATTTCGTGTAGTTTTGCCCTTGCCCGTTCTTTCGCTTCCCCTTGACACTTTTCCTGTAGTAATTCAAAGCGGCGTCCGTCCTTAACATCTCCATTTGCTCACTTTCTCTCAACGGGATGATCACATTTTACCAACAGATGATCTGAGGATTTTCCATTTAAAATGAGTGAAGATTTTTTATTTTTTAAATTCACACTTTACAGGTGGGAATAATATGAATTATGATATTTAACAATAAAATAAGCCAACGAACTGAGGGGGAAAAATGAAAAAGTTAATTGTGTTTGTCTTTATTGGATTATTTGCACAGCTGATAGACGGTGCCTTAGGAATGGCGTACGGGGTGACTTCATCCTCGCTGCTGCTTGCTTTTGGAATCGCACCGGCGGTTGCCTCAGCATCCGTCCACCTGGCGGAAGTCGTCACAACCGCTGCGTCAGGTGTGTCGCATATTAAGTTTGGAAACGTCGATAAACAAACGCTCAAACGCCTTGTCATCCCTGGATCAATCGGGGCATTTCTCGGCGCTGCATTTTTAAGTAACATCCCCGGAGAACTTGCAAAACCTTATATTTCAATGTTTTTGCTCGTCCTTGGTGTGTATGTGCTCATTCGCTTTCTGTTCATGTTTAAAATGGGAGAGCAAAAAAGCGGTGTCAGTCTTTCGAGAGGGAAAGCCGTTCCTTTAGGGCTAATTGCCGGTTTTGCCGATGCGACCGGAGGGGGAGGCTGGGGACCGATTGCCACCCCGGTCCTGTTATCCAAAAAAGGAGCCAGTGCCCGAAAAGTGGTGGGAACTGTTGATACAAGCGAGTTTGCCATTGCCGTTTCGGCAACGTTAGGATTTTTCATTTCCCTCGGCTGGGAAGAAGTGAATTGGCTGTGGGTCGGCGCGTTGATGATTGGCGGAATCATTGCGGCTCCGATTGCCGCCTGGCTGGTACAAAAGGTTCACACCCGATTAATGGGCGTTCTGGTCGGCGGGTTGATCATCCTCGTCAACGCAAGAACGCTGATCAATTCGTGGTTCGATCAAACAGCATTATATCCGATGGTTTATGTTGGAATCATTGCAGTTTGGATATCAGCTATTGTTTATATTGTCATTAAAATAAGAACAAGTGATCCAGCTGCTCAAGCGTTAAATCAATAGCTCTCCGCGTGGCCCGGATAACAGAAGGAACATTCGTAAAAGACATGAGATTTGAACAAATGTTTAGGGATAAGCGCCATGGGGATTGGAGCTAGTACGGTTTGGATCAAAGTCAAGATGTGAGAAAACAGCCATCAAAGCAGAATCTTTCGATCAACCACATGCCATCTTCACCTTAAAGGGACAGAGGTGAAGGTTCAAAAAGGAGACGGAGTTGTTGAAGCCTGCAATATGCTATACTTTATATACCAAAATATCGGAGGCTTGAACATTGGTTAACTTTGATCCTGAAAAATTGAAGAAACTCCTTGATTCTGCGACAAACCCAGCAAATCCAAAGGATACAAAAATAAAGAATTATTACGTGAATCAAGAGTTTGTAGCCTTTGATATTGATTCTGAAAATGTGGAGATTGCTTTGCGCATTGCTGGTCATTTAGGAAAAACCGCCACGACCTTTACGATAACAAACTTCCTTTTTCTTGACACAAACCAAATTGACTACATTCAATTTATGGTTTTTAAAATCAATGACCCAGAACTTTTAGCATTCTTAGATGAAATATAAAAGCAAACCCCACAAAAAGTGGGGTTTCTTATGTGTTTTTTCCTTGGTCCTTTTTCGGCTGCCTTAAAGCTTCATATGAAAAGAAAGTTGGAAAGTTTAAAAAAGCCCTTTCCACTTTATAAAAATTACCTTAATTATTCCAGGTCAACATTGACATAAACGAAAAATAGAATATGCTTAATGAATAGACACTGTAAAATTGAGGAATTTTTGTAAGGGGGAACTTAAATGAATAATGATACAGTGTGGCAAAGAAATTTCACCTTTCTTTTTTGCTCTAAGATGGTGAAGATAACGGCCGATTCTTTGGCATTTAACACAATCCTGTGGTTTCTTATTTTGGATGGAAAAGGGGCTGTTGGAACAGCCTTTTTAATAGCTGTAAGTTTTCTTCCTCAGGCTATATTGGGGCCAATCATTACTCCTTTGATGAAAACAAGTACATTGAAGTTTTGGATGTTCTTTTCAGACTTAACGAGGGCATTAATCATGTTAATTATTCCAATTTGCTACTTCAATGGCTTTTCACCTTTGCCGTTTATTATTTTGCTTATGCTTGTGCATTCTGCTACAGGGGCTTCATATGATCCTGCTTCTGTTTCTTTAATTCCGAAAATTGTGAAGCAGGAAATGATTCAAAAGGCGAATGCGACAATACAATCTGTAGGCCAAGCAATCAAATTAGGAGCGGTTTCACTCTGTGGTGTTTTAATTGTATTGATTGGTGCAGCTCATACAATGCTGCTGATATTACCTCTCTATGTAATATCAGCTATTTTAGTCTTATTCATAAAGTATAGTGTGAGTGAGGTGAGAAATGCGAAAGCAGCCAAACCACGAGAGCCATATTTAAAGAAGTTAAGAAGGGGATTCATGCTTGTAAGGCGTCATCATATATTGTTTCCATTAGCCATTTTTTGTGTGTTTTTAAACTTAGGATCTGCACCATGGGAGGCGCTTGCAGCAGTCTACATAGCCGAGGATTTAAACCAGGGGGCAATTATTCATTCTATAGTGAGGGTTTTAACCACAGGCGGGGCTTTTTTGATGGGCTTTATTTTGACTAGAGTGAAAGTAAATCGTTATGGGTTGTTGTTTGTTGCTGCTGGCATTGTAGAAGGAACAGCTTTCTTCATTACAGGTATGAATTCACTTTTACTGTTGGTGTTTGTTGCAGCCTTTGTCTTAGGAGCAACGATTAGCGCAATAAATGTCCCAGAGCATACGATCATACAAATATCGGTTGATGATGAGGACCAGCCCCAGGTCTATGCTGTTATCAGTATGATTTCATATGTAATGATTCCTATTGGTGCTTTAATGGCTGGGTATGCTGCGACTGTTTTTGGGGCAGGAAAAGTCATCGCTTTTGGAGGGATAGTCGAAATACTTGCAGGACTCGGTATCTTAGCTTTCACAAAACTCGGAAAATCTCAACGATCAGATTTATCAAATGCCAAAGAAGATAGCTTAGAGCTGTAACAATATGAGTGTGTCACATTTGCATTCTAAACATTCAGACTATTTGATATAATAGATTATATTCTGTCATTTGTGGGAATTTTTCAATGTTTAGCGAAGATAATGTCAATTTTGCTTGTCAAAGAGAAACTTTAGTGTGGAAGAGATAAGATATCCACTTAATTGGCTTTGCCTTAGCTTAATGAGAGGGGTTTAAGTAATGTCTACTGAAAGTGTGATTCCGTATGATCTAGTGGCAACGAAGATGAACTATTGGTATAACTGTATAAAGAATAATAGGAGAACTGCGGCTGAGAAGGCGAAAGCTGAAGTTAAGCAAGAAATAAAAATAATGGAAGAAAATCAAGATGTTCTTGTTTATTTTTCGTTATTAGAGTTCCGTCATCAGCTTATGTTGGAAGAGTTTTATCCAAATACTCGCGAAAAAATTATGCTGCAATACGAAAAGTTGAAGGAAACACGGGGGAGTCAAGACCTCAATGGAATGCTTGAATATTATTATCATTTTTTTATGGGGATGTACTACTTCAGACAAAAAGAGCTTATATTCTCATTGAATTGTTACAGAAAGGCAGAACTAGAAATAGAATCGATTGATTGTGAGGAAGCAGAGAGAGCTGAATTTTATTTTAAAATGGCTGAAGTTTATTATCACATGAAACAAACATACTTCTCGATGAATTATGCTAAACGTGCTTATGCCATATATCGAAATCAACCCGCCTATGGCAACAAACGTGTACATTGCCAGCTTGTTATCACAGGTAATTGGCTTGACAACATGCAAACTGCAAAGGCATTGAAACATGCAAATCAAGCGTTAGAAGATGCTGAGAAATTTGGCGAAAGTTATTTGATAAGAAAAGCACTTTTTAACATCGGCCTATGTTATACTCATCTTGAAGAACTTGACAAAGCATCCGATTTTTATTTAAAAGCACTTCATATAACTGAACCAAAAAACCCTACTTTTGAAGCAAAGACATTATGTGTTTTAGCATTTGTGAAAGCAAAGTCAAACGATTTAAAATCGTCAAGAGTTTTTTATAAAAAATCATTGGAAATCGCCAAGAAAAACAACATAAGGGACACTTTTGAAACACTGAAGATAATTAAGGGAGTATATCTAAAAGATGATTTGGAAATTGTAAGGGATGCTTTTAAGTTCTTCGAGGAAAAAAAGATGTATCCCGATATGGAGTGGTATGGAATTGCTATTGGTGACTCGTTGAGCCAAAGAGGAGAAATCTTGGCTGCTAATGAATTTTATCGCAAGGCAATTGAAGCACGAAAACAAATTCAAAGGGGAGAGATTCTAGATGAAAGCTAAACTTTTAATTTGTGGAATTTTAGTGTTGGGACTTACAGGAGTAGCTAGTGTTTCTTTTCTGCATCAGGAACATGACAGCTATAATGTTGCTATTAGAGCAGAAACTTGATCATTATGATAATCAAGCGCAGCTAATTTAAAATGGGAATTGATAAATGAAGGTATTACCATTGAATATAGATCTACCATTTCAAGTGTTTACTAAAGAGGTAGGTCTATTTTTTATTGAGATGTAGGGCATATGCTATTACTCTTCCCCCAGCTAAGGTGTTAGCAAAATAAGCAAAGATATATTCAATGTCTTTTCACTGTTTCCCGTAAAAAGTTTCAGGTTCACCTAAAAATGACATTTCAGGATTAGACTTTAAATAAGCAGGGGGAAGAAAGACAACTATTCCACGGTTTTTATTTACTGAATAATTTAGGGTTAATTCATTTTCGGGATGTAGGTTTGCAGCAGTGGTTACAAAAACAATATTCCAAGCTTATTCTTTTAAAAAGACCCCAGGCTCTCGCGAGGGCAAGTCATTTTTACATAACCTAAAAGGAAGCATCGTTTGAAGAAGAAAAATGGTATGTATTTGTTGGAGAAGTAACTACAAAAGCGTATGATCTCACGTTGAAAAACAAACTGTCTTTACCTGATTCTCCACTTAAAAAAAGAAAAGGCCACATAAAATCACCTGATTTTACAACAGTTGTTAAAGGCGTGGGGGAACTAATTGATGAGAAATTTGAAAGTAAACAATTTTATCTACATGTAGAGTTAAGTACAGTTGCACGATGATATGATTGTTACTGAGCTTGGCTGGCCTAAAGGGGATACCCGTTATTTCCCCTTTGATGAAAAAATTAAGTGGATAAAGGGTATAACTCAAGATTTACAAGCCTATTTTTAGATGGATGTCGTGGGAAGCGGGTTAATGTTAAAAGATTTTCATGCTGAGTTTTAATGGCATAAATCTGATCTTGTTCTATTTCTTGAAGAAGAGCAATGCAATCCTCGCATTGTTTCCTATATGCTTGTTTATTGAATTTTTTTGGGTATTCACCCCAAGCTAATATGACTTTTTTGGCACCTTTAGCTAGCGATCTTATAATCTGGAGATTGTTTTCCGTTGCTTGCCTAAATAAATCACTATTCTCATTTTGTAAATAGCTAATCAAAGATGATAACAGTTTAGAATCTGTTTCATAAAAAGGATAAAGGTTAACGACATGTATAGCACCCACTTCATTCAATGAGTGACTAAACTTGCACAGCTTTCCTATAGTCAAGTCAGAGATTTTCTTGTCTGCCTTACTTGGGTTTAACATGATAAAAACATAGGATGAGTCTAAACTGTTATTTAATTTGATTGATAAGCAGTACCTAGCTTCAATTGAAGCTGTTAACCTTTCTGTTTTGCATTCTACGACTTCTTTCACAAAATTAGGATTATATTTATAAACAGGCAAAAGAGATCATTCCTTCCCGGTTCATGACTGAGAATATTTTACCAAACGATGGATAAGAAAGGAAGGGAATCAATGTGTTTTTCGGGGGCAGCTCTAAGACAACATTTAAAAAAGTACTATCCGAGGCAAATCAGATTTGACCTGAATGGTTTGATAAAACATCTGCTTATACGTTGAAGTATCTAGGGTCTTGAAATAAATTGTTAAGCGTGAACCGTTAGCTGCCTAAACTGATGTAGGTGAAATGTTCATGTGGAACCATCTTTAGAAAAGGGAGAGCTGTGATCATGAATTCTTTTTGGAATACCCGTTTTCAAGATGAGAAATATGTGTATGGAACTGAACCGAATGCGTTTTTAGCCGACTCGCAGAAGAAACTTCAATTAACGGGAGACGCATTGGCGATTGCGGAAGGGGAAGGGCGCAATGCCGTTTTTTTGGCCGAACAAGGAATGAATGTCACTTCATGGGATTATGCGGAATCCGGATTGAGAAAAACTGAAAAGCTTGCCGAATCCCGAAACGTAGCAGTTCATACTGAGCTTGTTGACTTAAATGAAGCGACATGGATAAAAGATCAGTGGGACGAGATCGTATGTATTTTCGGGCATTTTCCAAAAGAATTACGACATCAAACACTTTTAGGAGTGAAAGAAGCGGTGAAACCGGGCGGGTTTTTTGTTACAGAGGTTTATTCCACTCACCAAATTCCGTATAAAAGCGGAGGACCGCAGGATTTGGAACTTTTATATTCTCCGGAAGAATTTTTACAAATTTTCTCTGATTGGCGTATTGTTCACTTTTTCATGGGGGAAGTGGTTCGTCATGAAGGGGAATTCCATCATGGCTTGTCTCATGTTATTCAATTTATCGGACAAAAAAGAGGGTAGAGTTACGCTTTTTATCGGCCGGTTCGTTTCACGCTTTCGTGTGAAATGCCGGCTTTTTTCTGATTATTCGGGAGGATCATGATCACTTGTGCCGAAATGAAAAAGCATATATAAAGCAGGTGGAACGATGAAAAAAATGTATATCATATCCGGGCCGGCAGGGGCAGGTAAATCCACGATTTCAAAGAGGCTTGCTGAACAGTTTGACGGGAGCGCTTATATTGAAGGAGACCTCATCAGTGATATGGTGATCAGCGGCTACCGTCCGCCCTGGGAAAGCGAAGAATCATTGGCATTAACTTGGGAAAATATCGCTGATGTCAGCATTAATTTTATACAGGCCAATAAGACAACTGTAATTGATTATGTCGCTTTTCCGGAGGAAGTGGAAACCCTTTCTGAAAAGGTTTATGGCGCGGTGAAGGATGCTGACATTTTTTATGTTGTTTTATGGGTTGAAAAAGATGAATTGTTGCGGAGAGACGCTTTAAGAATGAAAGAATACCAGATGGGAGCAAGATGTTTGGCATTAGCGGATGAGTTCAAACGTAAAGGAATAGATGAACGTTTTCTTTATGATATAACCAACATAGATATCCCCGACATTCTTTCCAACATAAAAGAAAATCCCCGATTCAAATTCGGGAAAACGAATTTTTAGGAAAGGGGACGATGTATTGCAAAAAGTGTTGTGGCTTGTTTCGCTTTTGGCTGTTTTAGCTGGGGGCGGCTGTCAAGCAAATGAAGAGATGCCTGCTTCAGAGAATGGACAAAGTAGTGTAGGGTACATTTTCTTCAAGAAGGAGGATAGTGCAATCTTTATTGAGAGTCAACAAAAACCAAATGATGAGGATTACAAACTAACAGAAAGAGAGATCATAAAAAAATACCGGAACAAAGTGATTTTGTTAGGGCTCAGCAAACTAAAAAACAAAGAAGAGCTGAAACAGAGACAGAAAGTAAAAGTATGGTTCAACCATTTGAAAGAATCAAACCCTCCTCAAGCAACGATTGATAGATTTGAAAAAAGGTAAAGTACTAACAAAGGAGTGAGCCTGAGTGCATAACATCGAGATAAGAAGACCGCGACTCGAGGACCAAAACGAGCTTAATCAATTTTTTAGAACAGTGGTTACAGATACATTTGCCAAAGAAGGTCTGTCAGAGCTCATTCAGGATATCGAAAGTGAAATCGAAAATAAAAAGCAGTACTTGCAAAGTGACTTGAACACGAGCGGGGAGGGCCGCTATTTTTTGATCGCTTCAGATAAAAATGGTAATCAAGTGATCGGAACAATTGAATTTGGACCTGCAAGTGAATTGATTCGTCATACAGATCGAGCGCTGCAAGAGCAGTATGAGGTCGGTACTGTATTTGTCCATCCGGATGTCCAAAATCGCGGGGTAGGGACGTTGCTTTTAAACGCAATGCTTCTCACCCTGCTGAGCAGAGGAATCGAGGAATTTTGTTTGGACAGCGGCTATCAGAGCGCTCAGAAGATATGGAAAAAGAAATTTGGTGAACCGGATTATTTGTTGAAAGATTATTGGGGAAAAGGGGCTGACCATATGATTTGGAGGATATGTACGGATGATGTGCCGATTCAATTTTGCAGATGATCATGTGGTGATATCTGCTGCAGCATTAGCGTGGCTTGAATTTCTATAGATCAGCAGAAAATGAGATACGGTGATGAAGAAGACAGTCAGAATGGGCTGTCTTTTTAGTTGATTGCCCTTATCCGCCAATCCATTTCCGTTAAGTGATAAAATAAAAGGGTTTGATCAGACTCATTTCAAAGTTCGGGAGGGCATAACGTGTTTTTTCCAAAGATGATAGATCGTTTGGCCTTATATGATTTACACAGAAAAAGAAGCAAGAATAAACATTTTTCTGCTTTTTCGTTGGATACAACGGCTAGAGATCAATTCTATAAATCAAATATAGCTGATGTCTCAATTAGACTGAATGAATCAAGAAAACATTATAGGATTGGGACATTCAGCTATCAATCCTTAATTCCATCCGGCGATCGCGTCAATGATACGTTAAAAGGGGAGGTTTTTTTTAACAAAAATGATACAGATAAACCGAATGTTATTTTTGTCCACGGCTGGCGAATGGATTCATACGATCGAATCAAAAAGATATTTCATCACCGCGTCATGAATGATTTAGGATGGAACATGTACTACTTTCCCCTTCCATATCACATTGAAAGAGAGCCGGATTATTCACTTTATAGTGGAGAATTGATGATCAGTGCGAATCTTGATCGTACAGTTGAATCAACGAGACAAGCTGTTGTAGATTTACGTGGATTAATACACTGGATAAAAGAAAATAAAACCGGCCCAGTTGTTATCGTGGGCGTGAGTTTAGGGGGATGGATTACGAATCTAATGGCTACCCTTGAATCTCAAATTGATGTAATGGTATCAATATTTTATGCCAACCGCCTTTCCTATTCGATATGGAATACAATTCCGGGTCAATTCATAAGAGAAGAATTAGAACAGCATGGTGTGACTTATAAAGATGTAGTAAGATACTGGAACATCACCGATCCTAGCCAAGCCACACCGAAAATAAACAAAGAAAACATTCTGCTGATTTCCGCTAAACATGATCAGTATATTCACTTAGAAGATGCAGATGATTTGTGGGAAAGTTGGGGGAAACCCGAAAGATATCTCTACAATTGCGGCCATGCCGGGATTGTTCTTTGTCGCAGAAAGCTGGCTTTAGATACGCTTTCTTTCATCCGACAAAAATTAATTCTTAGATGAAATATAAACGCAACCCCCACAAAAAGTGGGGTCTCTTCAATTTTTCACCTGGTTCTCTTCCGGCTTCAACTCTTCGCTTCTGATTTGCAGAATCTTTTACTGTTACCATGATAATCTAAGGGGATACACTCTTTTGCGTTTGTTCCTTGACATGAAATACCAGTATGATATTTTATGATAGATGAAAGGAATGGTTGGATGAAGAAACGAACAAAGATTTTTTATTGTAATGCTGCTCTGGCTTTGCTGGTGCTCGCAGGATGTACAGGCGGTACGAAAGAAGCAAAAACAGCTCATTCAAATAATGACTCTGTTTTAGAATCTCAAGAAGCACCCAGCGAAAAACAAGACAGCAATTCAACAGACAAGAAGGAAAATGAATCGGTGGCCAAAAAGGGATCAGAAGAATCTGCAATAGACGATTCAAAGGACAAAGAAACAAAAACCAGAGAGCCAAAACATCCATCTAAAAGTGAAAAAGACGATGCATTATCTGGATATTCTGCTGAGGAAATCGAATACGCTAGAGTTTGGTTGCAACTTGGACCAAATCAAGAGCTAGATGAATTGAATGTTCGACATATTTCGGCTGGCGAACCAATCAATCCTAATGATGACACCAGTGCTAGATATCCAGAAGATGTTATCCAATTAGCGGGTTCTCGATTAGTAGATGGATCAGTAACTTACAGTGGAAACGGGGATGGCACGATTAAGGTATACAATGTTCCTTTACGTTGGGATCGTTCTGCTGATGTAGATAAAAACTTCATGCACGAATACACAAAAGGAATAATTGAAAATAAAAAGCTTGTTCACGTAGACCCCGGCGATGATGTAAAAGTGATAAAGCTCATTGATATAATGAATATTCATTAATCAGATTGATTTTTCGCGGGAAAATACTAAACTTTCCCCAAAGTTACATTTATTGAACTGCTATACCGTTTTTATTTGTAAAGCAATCTTAGCCCTCGGATGTGCATCCATTTACCAAAAAACGATAGAAACACACATTAAACAGAAATACCGGTAAAAATGTGCAAAAAATATAGTATAATGGTTAAATGTAATGCCGAGGAGGAAAGTCATGAAAGCATTAGTGAAGTATTTAATTATTTTAGGGATCATTGGAGCAGTGACGGTAGGATTTATCGTTTTTAATGGAATACATAACAATGATCACGAGGAAATAAGTCATGATGTAAAACGAGAAATGATTAAAGAGTTACATACGAATAAGAGAAGTATTGCTTCAGAAGAATCGGAAGACACGAAAAAACGTGATGAAAAGAATTTTACGCTTGCACAATTTGAACAACGATTCAATGACGAAGCGAAAAAGCTGGAAGTAAGTTCTGAAAACATACGTTTAAAGGTCCAGGAAGGAAAAAAGAAAGAGTTAGCAGTCTATCACTTTAATCATAACCTTGCATTAACTGCAGTCATTGACAAAAAATCAAACAAAGTGATCAATGTAGTGCTGTTTAGAAGTGGTGAGATAGAGGCGGAAGGATTAACGGAATTTTATAAAAATGCTGCCGTCATAATGAATACTTTTCATCCAGAGATGACAAAAAAAGATAGAGGAAAACTATTGTTTGATGACTTAGAAGCCAATCAAGTAATAACACATGATGATTTCAGCAGAGAAAAGCGTTATGCTGGTTTTCATTATACCGTCGAGTATTCAAAAGAAAAATTACTTTTGTTGTTCGCTGTAACAATTCCACAGTGAGTATAGCCGGAAATCATTTTATTTTCAGCATAACGGACAAAGTAAAGGCAGCTCCTTTCTAGATTAGTGGAAAATAAACAAAAATTTAATGATTTTTAGCATTGGAACAGGGGTTGTCTTAGTCTGCAAATTCATGTCTTGTATGATTTGAAAGGAGAGAATTCAATCCCTCAACAAAACACCGTCTAAACAATTTTTCTCTCCTTTCAAGATCATCACGATCCTCACTACAAATGTAACTCAATGTTCCGTAAAGCGACTAGATGTTGGTGTTTGGGACGTTTATTTTACATTTCAGGGATCATTCTCTGTAAGCCAATTTGAGGTTTTAAAAATCGTTTCATTCGGTTGTATGATGCTCTCAATATTAATAAGTGATGATTTAATATAGATGAGGTAAATCAGTTTATCAAAGCTCTTTAATTTATCTTTACCGGCAAAATGATATTAAACGTACATAAATCCCGCCCGGCATGGGGGAGTGTAGTTCAGTGAGGGATTATATACTGGCATCCTCCATGGCTTTTTGTCTCCGGCTTTTCTTTTCCAAGTTTCCTTCAGACACCTCAATATCATTTAAGTAACTGTTCCAAAGATTAAAAAGCACCCATTCTTCATTTTGGTTCAATCCTAAAAATGCCCTTCAAATGAACGTTTTCCGTCCTCTTCAGGCTTTAATCGTTCTGTTATTCATCCGTATTGTTAAGCCCGGAAAGGAAGTCGTATTATTAACACTATTTTGTGGAAACCGTTTCCCAATTCAATTACACAGTAATCTGGTGTACCGCTAATGTTTAACGGCTCCCTGTCATCCAAAATAAAGGAGATAAGGCTTAATTACGACATAAAGAAAAATAAGAAAAAATTAGCATTTCAATCATTTGTATACCTGGATAAAATGCCACATGGAAAATGAAAGAAGGAGTTTTTGATCGATATTTTAACTATTTTAAAAATCGTGATCGGAATTATTATTTTGATATCGGCGTTTTTTATCATAAGGCGGTATCAAAAAGATCGAACGGCTGAGTATGATAAAGCGGACACCTTTTTGTTAATTTTAGTAGCATTTGAGCTAGTGATACTTCCAATTTAGGGATATTTGTTATATAAATAAAAGGGGAGATTGAGTGAATTGAGAAAAATAGAAAACAATTTATTTAAACCATTGATTTTTATCTTAACTATCCTTAAGTACAATGGGTTTAGCAAAAGCTCAAGCCGTTGAATTTTCTGCTGATGAATTAACAGAAATCAATAAGATTGCAGAGATATTAGAATTTTACTTTGATGAAGTTGGGGAAGTGGATGCTGCTGCAAGCACTTTGTAAACCTGTTTTTGCTTCAAATAACTTATAAATCAATTGTGAAAGTTAAAAAAGTCCTATAAACTATAATTAAACAATTGATTTAGGAGCTGGGGCTTATGTTCAATGAAAGAGAAGCTTTACGTTTGAGACTTGAGCAGCTTAATGATAAAGAGATTCATGTCATGCGGGAACTTCGAGAAGAACGAGAGAGTATTTATATTAAGCTCCGCGAGTTGGATAGAGGAAATCAGCTTCCTAAGGCTGACAAAAACTCTTCATTGATTGAACTGGCAAGTGCGGCGGCCCAAGAGTTGAAACAATCCAAAAATCTGTCTCAACATTCTTTTTCTGATGACGGCACATCCCCGTTGGACTCAGAAGCCGAAGAACGTCATAGGTCTAAAACATCAATTCAGTGGGAAGCAGCATTGAAAATATTGAATGAGCATAAAGACGGTATGAGAGGGACAAGCCTTCGTACGGAAATTGAAAAAGAAACGGGTTTCCCGGTTAGGAATATGACGACTTTCATGAATGGCTTGATGAAGCATTATCCTGAAATCGAAAAACCAGGGCGCGGTCGTTATCTCCTTAAGTCCTTTCAATAGGACTTTTTTGTTGTGCTTGTTTTATGAAGCTGATTTGATCCTTGAAGCCGATTATACAGACTGCTACACAGGAAAGATTTTTCGGATAGGGGTCTGAGCAGGAATAAACGACCTTTAGAGCTTATGTTATTACAGCTGGAAAATTCAAAAAGGTGAAATTTCTCGCCATTGAAAATGCACTTAGTGTGGATGAATTGTTCTACAATTATAATCAGCTGTGGAGTGTTTGCTTTCATTTAACTAAGCCAGTCTTTTATAAAAAATTCTCAGTTGAATCAGGATTTAGCTTAAGGAAGGATAATGAGAACCTTGAATACAAGATTTAAACGTTTATTAAGACTGCGTCATTTTGAATTCTTTCAGGTGGTATCTGCGGAGAATGACTACATAGCCCATCTTTTAATACACGATGACCAAACAGATCAAGATTGTATCGATGTTTATTTGATTTATACTCAGGAACTAGATGATGATTCTTATCAGGATGTTGTTAGCTTTAATGATGATCTTTTAGGTATGAAGTATAAGCGTACTCACTACATGAATTTGTTAAAAGTTGAGGAAGAATTTGATTTTGATTTTCCTTTTGATATGCTTGCTATTCGTCATTATGTTCAGGAAATTTTAAATATATTAGGAATTAATGAAACGCTCCCTAATATGAAAGAAAGCAATTTTGATAAACTGTCTCAAGATTGATAACCCTTGCAAAGGCAGCTCAGTCACATTACCAAAAACAATGAAAGAGAATTGATCCTAAATGAAATCGCGATTAGAAAAGAAAAAGCAAGAAAATCTGATAGTGAAGCTTTTCAAAACCTTAAAAAAAATAATATATGCAATTGTCTCCATGATTTTCGCTATATTAATTTTGGGAGTGCTATTCCTGCCTGGAGCCGGGAAAGATAAAGAGGAAGATGAACTTCACAGCCATAAATATTATAACAGCAGTCACAAGAATTATCATTCGAACCAAAAATCATATCGGAAAAGAAGCAGTAGCAGCCAAAAATCATATCGAAAGAGCAGTCACCATCACTAAGGGATTTCCCATACATACTTTTAAGGAATGAGCTGACATTGTTATGGCAGTGGTTCTTAGAATAAGAGCGGATGAAATAAATGCACCTAGCGATTGCTCGCTTTGGATAAAGGAGGAAACTCACGTAAAACGAGTGCAGTACCGGATTTAAACCAGACAGAATTGAGACATGGTATGACAAGAGTGAAGTTCAGAACGGGTGACTGACTTTCAAAGCTTCAGCTGTTATACTTTCAATAGGTTTGAGTATATCATGAAGGAATGACAATAAAGAAAAAAGGAGCCAGCACAAATGCCACTGCAAATTAAAATCAAATATTTAGATCAAACACAAACACGCATCTCAAAAATTGAACAAGGGGATTGGATTGATTTGCGAGCTGCCGAAGATGTGTCCATTCAAAAAGGGGAGTTTAAATTGATTCCACTCGGTGTAGCGATGGAATTACCTGAAGATTATGAAGCCCATGTAGTTCCTCGTTCAAGTACATATAAACATTTCGGAATCATTCAGACAAATTCAATGGGTGTGATTGATGAATCATACAAAGGGGATGATGATTTCTGGTTCTTCCCGGCTTATGCGCTCAGAGACACTGAAATCAAGAAAGGCGACCGCATTTGCCAGTTCAGAATCATGAAGAAGATGCCTGCAGTTGAACTGGTCGAGGTTGATCATCTAGGAAATGAGAATCGTGGCGGCCATGGTTCTACAGGGACTAAATAAAAGAGCAAGCCTTGGCTGTCTTCATCATGATGTACAGTCAAGGTATTATTTGAACACCCTCCTCGAATTTCTGAATTCTTCCAACAAAAGTCTTTTTAAATGCCCCTATAGTAAATCTGTGTTCTCACTGAAGAAGCCCAATTTCGTTTGAGCGGATGGAGGATTTCATTTGTAGCCAATGCGACATACAGTGTGATTGGCATCAGTGAGAAACAGGAATTCTCTATAAAATCACTTGATTCTTTAGATTTCCCTATTTTTAACCCAATTAGTTCTATAAATTGTTGAAGGAGCAAAGGATAAGTCCATTATTGAAGTATTTTTTTTATAAGAGGAATAAGGAAACATCTGCACAAACGAGGGAGTTTCCCATTTTCCAGCGTCTGCTTTTGATGAAGTATGTCAGAAGAAAATTTGAGTAAAGGCCTGCTTATTCACAAAAGATGAAAAACATTATACAAAAGAAGTCATCATTGTCGTGACATTGATTGTGTTGTTTATTTATTTCTTTTACACGCTGCAAGGGTTTTAGCAGGAGAAGAGATAAATGTACTTTCTGGAGCGGCATTATCGCAAAAAGACGGGGGAGTTATGTCATGAAAATGAATGAGAAAAAGAAAGCGATACAAGAAAAATATAGAGAGGAAATGAAAAGACAGCGACAGGGAAAGGAAGATGAGAAAACATATACAATAGAAGTAGTGATCATAGTGGGCATCATCGTGCTGGCGATTGTTTTAAATTTAGCGATCAAGGAATTTTAGCATAACACACCCGTGCCTCTTTTGCGTCAGAAAAATAACAGCTTAAATAATCACCTTTTGAGGCTGAAAAATCTATTTTAGACATAAGACCCGACCCGCTATTGTCGGGTCTTTGTTTGAAAACATTAGCGATCATCAAATATATAAAGAGATGGCCGATATTATACATATAAGGTGACAGCAAGTGTAGATCACTCGCTTTTATGGGATGATTCGTACTGAGAGGGGCGTTTGATGGTGTTAGAAAAGAAAAACAGGAAAAAGATTATAATTGGAGCTGTTGCAGCAGTCGGCGTTGTTGGGGCATCATACAGCTGGGGTTCTGCAAATGCTTCAACAGAACTAGGCAAAGAAAAAGTGAAATACGAAGAAATGACTGATAAGGTTTCTAAAAAGAAAAAAGAATTGGATCTATTGGATAAAAAATTAAGAGAGACTGCTGCCAAATTAGATGAAAAATCAAAGGCGTATCAAGATGCGAAAAAAATGATTGCACAAAGAGACGATGCCCAGAATGAAAAAGAAGAGCTAACCAATGAAATTAGCACCAAGAAAGAAGAATTAAAAGAGGTTAAAAACGAAATCAATGATAAAAACAAAGAATTGTCTTCAGTAACAGGACAGATTCAAGAAAAGAAAGAAGCTCCTAAAGTGTTTTCGGCCGGCCAATATATTGTTGGCCAAGACTTTCCTGAGGGTAGATACAAAGCGGTGCCTGTTGGGCAGGGAAGCAACTTCTTTATTTACGGAAGTGACGGCAGTGCAACTGTCAATACGATTCTGGGCTCCAGTGCAGATGGAAATGAACCTGAGTATGTCTTCTATACTTCAGAAGGGGATATCATGAGGACCGAAGCCCAGGTTAAGCTTATACCTGTAAAATGATTTCTGTAAACGACTCTTTACAGCTTGTCGGCTTTATTGACAAGCTTTTTAGTAGTAAATTTTGAAGTGCCCGTCAAACGTACGAATGCTTTTGTAAATTTGAAAGGCTGCAAAATATCCATGAGATGGTGATAGGCGTCCTTTTTAATGAATATAATGCAATAAATCATTAAAGAGGGTGCCTGAACAATTGAATTCCCAATTAAAGAGCGAAGACATGATGACGATCATTAAACATGGGCTTAAAACATCGCAGCATCCCAAGCATATTCTAATTGTAGGAGCCGGTTTGTCCGGGCTCGTTGCGGCATCTTTATTGAAAGATGCCGGGCATAAAGTGACGATTCTGGAAGCGAATGATAGAGTGGGCGGGCGCGTTTTCACTTTGCGGTCTCCCTTTAGCAATGGGTTATTTTTCAATACCGGACCAATGCGCATTCCGGACACCCATTCTTTAACTTTAGAATATTTTAAAAAATTTAATCTGCCTATAAATGTATTTATAAACCGAACGGATCAGGATATCATTTATGCAAATGGCATCACAACACGGCTGCACTTGTTCGAAAAAAATCCGCAAATTTTGTGTTACCCGGTTGCCCCACATGAACAGGGAAAAACGGCTGAAGAGCTGATGCTCAATGTTTTGCAGCCGATCCTCAACTTTATAGAGCAGAACCCGGAGAGAAATTGGCGGATTGTAGAGCAGAAATACAGGTTTCATTCGTTAGGCTCTTTCTTAAGCGCTTATTATTCAGCGGGTGCGATCGACATGATTGGCGTACTTCTGGATATGGAAGCGTATATGGGGATATCCCTTATTGAAGTCTTGAGGGAATCAATTTTTTTTACATCACCGGCTAGGTTCTATGAGATAACCGGCGGCATGGACCGGCTGCCGCATGCATTTCTTCCGCAATTAAAAGATCATATTCTGTTTCAGCAAAAAATGGTGGAGATTTCCCAAAAGCAAAACAGTGTAACGATCCACTGCATTCATCAGCAATCAGCAGAACATGTAGCGCTGACAGGCGACCTCGCTATCGTAACCATTCCTTTTTCAGCCATGCGATTTGTAAAGGTTGAACCGTTCCATTCTTTTTCCTATTACAAGCGAAGGGCAATCCGTGAACTCAACTATATAGCCGCAACCAAAATCGGTATCGAGTTTAAAAGCCGGTTTTGGGAAAAAGTTGGACAGCTTGGCGGCAAATCGATAACCGACCTGCCGATTCGATTTTCGTACTATCCAAGCTACGGAATTGGCTCGGCTGGACCTGCTCTCATGTTAGCGAGCTATACATGGGCGGATGAGGCGCTGACATGGGACAGTCAGCCTGAAGGAGAGAGAATCCGCTATACGTTAAGGAATTTAGCAGAAATCTACGGAAATATCGTCTATTCTGAATTTGTCTCAGGCGCTTCTTTCAGCTGGAGTCAGAACCCCTATTCTGTCGGGGGATTCACCGCTTTTGAACCCGGACAGGAAATCGAACTGTACCCTTATATTCCAACCCCTGAGGGAAGAGTCCATTTCGCCGGAGAACACACCTCACTGACACACGGCTGGATGCAAGGAGCGATTGAGTCGGGGGTACGCGTGGCGTATGAAGTGAATCATTTAACGAAATGAGACGCCTGAGGCCATATTCTGTCTCTTGGAAAGTGCATACTTTCGACAGCGGGGATTCAACTTCAGAAAGCTTGCGTATCAAGTTTTTTAAAAAACTCTTTCTGTATTCTTTTCCTTTCAACTTCCTCCAATTAAGCAATTATACTTGTATAAAATTTGCATTTTTGGTTCTGGATATCCCAAAGATATGGTAAGATAAAATAAATTTACACGAAAATAAGCGGGAAGGAGTTTTTGTTTTTGGATAATGAAAGTGTAATACCATACGATCTAGTTGCAATAAAAATGAATTTTTGGTATAAGACATTAAAACAAAATTGGCCGCATGAAGCTGAAGAAACAAAAAAGGAAATTGAAAAATTGATAGATCAAATGGAACAAAATCAAGAGGTTCTTATTTATTACTCTTTACTAGAGTTCCGACATAGACTGCAATTTGATTATTTAAGATCAGGAGCTGAAGGTGACCTGGACAGCCGTTATAAAAAGTTTAGGGAAATTAGAACGACCAATGATTTAGAAGGGATGCTTGAATATTATTATCATTTCTTTGCTGGCATGTACCACTTTCGACAAAAAGAATTATTACATGCATTAACTTACTATAAGAACGCCGAATTTCAGCTTCGTTCTATGGAATGTGATGAAGTGGAGAAAGCGGAGTTTTATTTCAAAGTGTCTGAAGTATATTACCATATGAAACAAACGATACTTTCAATGAATTATGCCAGTAAAGCATATAACATATACAAACATTATCCTACTTATGGCGAGCGGATTATTCAATGCCAGTTCATATTAGCTGGTAACTGTCTGGACCAGATGTGCCCAGAAAAAGCAATGCCCTTCTTCAATAAAGCATTAAATGAGGCCCGGCAAATAAGTGCTGCCCATCTAATAGGGTCTTCACTTTTAAACATTGGACTTTGCTATGATCAATTAGGAGAATTCGAAACATCAAAAGATTATTTTCAAAATGCGATAGGATTGTATAAAGAGGAAAATCACAGTTATTTGCCGAAAGCAATCTTCAATCTTGCATACGTTAAAGCAAAATTAAAAGAATATTCATCGGCTTATAATTTATATCTTGAAGGAACAGAACTAGCAGAAAAGAATAAGGATATAGATATGTTGTCAAAGCTGAACATGGTTAAGGGACTCTATTTTTTAAACGATTTAGATATGGTTAGAGAATCCTTCAAGTTCTTTAAAGAAACGGGAAAGTATGCAGATTTGGAGGAATACGGTTTAATTGCAGCTCAATTTCTGGAAGCGAAGGATCAAGTTCATGATGCTTTAGAATTTTATCGAGCAACTATTGATGCAAAAAGACAAATTCAAAGAGGTGTGCTTTTACATTAAAATTATGGTGTGAAATTCTCAACTATACATAAACTAACGACGACATCCCCTGTGGGCGGAAAAGGCAAGCAGTATTTGATGTCAGGTAAATGTGAAGGAGAGGGGATTCACTCCTTCATTTTTTGCTATTTGCGGCTTTTTGAATTTGTTTCATCAAACACAACTTCAATAACAGCAATAAAAGCCGCCGCTATGAAAAGAGTGTTTGAAGGTATGAAAATACTGGTCATAAGTTGATCGACGATACGAAAGGTGACCAGGTTCATGAGAAAGTCGATCATAAACTTCAAAAATAAATATATCTTTCTGTTTTCGAAAGTCAGAAAGGACATCGTGTTTAAGACTTTTCCAATGAACTCAAAGATCCCGCCGATCAAAAAACAACCCAACATAAAAAGCAGGATGGATGTATGTGATTCATATGATACGCCAAAGAGTTTAAAAAACCCCGTGATGAGAAAGAAAATGAAAAAAGCAATAAGCGCCAGCGCGATCAAAAGCATGAGGCCGATTCCTGTGAGTACACTAAATTTTCTAAAGAGCCATTCTCCCTTCCTCATTGTTCAAGTGCTGCTCCCTTCTTCAATAAGCGTTTCATGAGGCCGCCGCTTTTTTCTTCCCGTTGGTCCATTGAACGGTAGGCAAGACAAAGAAAAGCGGCAATTGGCCCAAGATAAATAAACAAACGAGCGCAAGTTTGCAATGTTGCTGTTATATAAAGTATATAGGACAGCAATTTCCATGTCAGCGAATGTTTCGGATTTTAAAGGAATGTTAAGCTGAAAGAGAGATCGGCACCGTTGACACAAATGCATCGATCCGTTAAAATGACTGATAGTCATTCATTTTCAAGGAGGCCTTTATTTATGCCTAAACAAACTTCAGGGAAATATGAAAAAATTTTGCATGCGGCCATTGAAGTCATTTCTGAAAAAGGGCTTGATAAGGCTTCCATTTCAGATATTGTGAAAAGAGCCGGGACGGCGCAAGGCACTTTTTATTTGTATTTTTCCTCGAAAAATGCGTTAATTCCTGCGATAGCAGAGAATCTTTTAACACATACACTGAATGAAATCAAAGGCAAAATGGACGGAACAGAGCCCTTTTGGACGGTCATGAAAATTCTGATCGATGAGACATTCAACATTACTAGCCTTCATAAGGATATTATTGTGCTTTGTTACTCAGGGCTTGCCATCGACCACTCCATGGAAAAATGGGAAGCCATTTATCAGCCGTATTATTCCTGGCTGGAAGGAATCATTGAAAAAGCCGCGGAAAACAATGAAATTATTCGCGATATCAATGTAAGATGGACGGCCAGAACGATTATCAATTTTGTTGAAAATACAGCTGAACGTTACTATATCGGCGCTGAAAAAGAAGAGGATATCGAAGTGTTCAAGAAGGAAATTTTCACATTTCTGAAAAGAAGCTTAAGCGTCAGGTGAAAAATGACTGGCCTATGCCGTTCATTTTTTATCGCCACAAAAATGACTGACATTCATTCATAATAGGAAGGATGCTGCATATGTATTGGCTGTTTGTTTTGATTGCAGGCTTTTTGGAAGTGGTGTGGGCCACGGCGCTTAAAGGTGCAGAGACATTGTTAGATTGGACGGTCATCTTTATATTGATCGCTGTCAGTTTTATTTTGCTTATTCGTTCTTACCGGAAAATTCCGATGGCGTCTGCTTACACTGTATTTGTCGGCATCGGAACCGTCGGAACTTATGTTACTGGAATTGTTTTGGGGGAACCCTTTTCAGGAGGCCAAATTTTCTTTTTAACCGTGCTCTTAGCCGGAATTATCGGCATGAAGCTTTTCACAAAAGAACGTGAGACACATTCAAGAGGTGAACATTGATGGCATGGTTTTTGCTTGTCGTTTCAGGAATTGAAGAAATGATCGCTGCCATTGCGATGAAATATGTGGACGGCACGAAAAAGAAGTGGCCGATCATTGTGATGGTTGTTGGATTTGCTTTGTCATTTTACTGCCTTTCAAAAGCAATGCAGGTTCTCTCCGCCGGAGTCGCGTATGCAGTCTGGACCGGGATAGGGATCATCGGCATAACGGCCGTCAGCTTTTTTTGGTTTAAAGATCGCTTTCAACTCCCGCAGCTGATATCCCTTTTCCTGATCATTGTCGGAGTTGTCGGCCTGCGGCTTACATCTTAATATTTGATTTACATTGGAGGATGTTTACATGTCGAATCAGCTTAAATTGCGTCCGTTGGAAAGAGAAGATTTGCCATTTGTCCACCGTCTCAACAACGATGCAAAAATCATGTCCTATTGGTTTGAAGAGCCTTACGAAACGTTTGTGGAATTGCAGGATTTATTTGATAAACACATTCACGATCAAAGTGAACGTCGATTTATTGTTGAAAAAGAGACAGAGATGATCGGATTGGTTGAGTTGGTGGAAATTGATTATATTCACCGCAGGGCCGAGTTTCAAATTATTATTGATCCGGCGCATCAAGGCAATGGCTATTCGTCAATCGCGACTTATCTGGCCATGAACTACGCGTTTTCCGTATTGAATTTGCATAAGCTTTATTTAATTGTCGATGAAGATAATCAAAAAGCCATTCATCTATATAAAAAAGCCGGTTTTTCTATCGAGAGCGAGCTTCAGGATGAATTTTTCGTCGACGGTTTTTACCATAACGCCATCAGAATGTGTATTTTTCAGAAGGAATTTTTAAAAATCAAACAGGATGGAACAAAATAAAAACAGCACAGCCCTTGTGCTAAAGAAGCGGCGGTGAAATGCGCGGACGTCCTGTCCGGCCGCCGCCGTCATTTCTGCCGTTCATTTTTTTACATCCAATCGCTCTTTCGCCAAATCCGGGATGTCCTCTTTGTCAACTTCTTCCCAGGATGTTACGCCCTTTTTCTTGGAATCGTATACGCGCAAAAATGCGCCTTTCTTGAGATTTTTGTCTGCGGTAAACGTCATTGTTTTTTCCTTGCCTTCTTCGTCAAAGCCGGCTAATTGATAGTTGAATATTCGATATTCCTTGCCGTCATCCGCCTTTGAAATCTCCTCTTTTCCATCACCTGCAATCTGGACATAATATTGGTCTGTTCCCAGACGATTCAGGTTGCAGCCTGTCAATACGGCAGCAAATGCGATCATGAGACTGATCAATGCGAAATGTCGTTTCATGTTGTTCACCTCTTTTTTGTTCTGTCCTGATTGTAAGCTTCTTTCTTGAAAGAAAAAATTGAATCATATAACAAGAACATTACACTTTTGTAAGGTTTTATGTGGACTTTTATCGTATGGAGGAAACCGGCTGCGCGGGGTTTTTATTTATGAAGACCCTGATGATAGGAGGATCATTTAAAAAAGGGGCAGAGCCCCTTTTTGCCGTCATGCATCTCTTTCAAAGATCAACTCAAAATAAGATGCAATTCCATATCCTGAAGTCGCAGGAGCGAAGATTTGCACAAATCGCCACCCTTCCCGGGCGTACTCTCGGATGACTTCCCGGTAATCTTCCTTTGGTTTCTTATTAAATGAGCTCAATTCAATTTTGACAAATTGATATTCTTTCATGCTAACGAAGCCTCCTTTTCATGTTTATACGCATGAAGAAGCGAAAAGGTTTCCGCATGGAAAATGAAAAAGGATAGGCTAATCAATAAGCATGAACCGAAATAAAGGAGCCGGTTTTGATGTGGCTGCCATCTGCCGTTCCTGCACCTGTATTGATTTAAAGTCTCCCAAGCATATAAGGGGGAACAAGTCATACAGAAAGCCGGTTCGATTACCGGGATTGCCAGCCATATGTTGGTTCTGTTTTCCGCAAGACAAACACCTATTTTCTTTCCGGTCATATGGTAATGCAGGAAAGGGTGGTTTTATGTTTTTTCATATAAAAGAATTGCAGTACCGGGCAAAACCGGAAAAGCCTGATGCTTTATTTGCGAAAAAGCTGCAGGAAATATTGGGCGGGCAGTTTGGCGAAATCTCCGTTGCCTTGCAGTATCTTTTTCAGGGCTGGAATGTCCGGGGAAACGGCAAGTACAAAGATCTGTTAATGGATACTGGGGCGGAAGAGCTGGCCCATATTGAAATGCTGGCGACCATGATTGCACGCTTGCTGGATGGAGCGCCTGTCGGCGATCTCGAAAAAGCGGCAAA
The DNA here is from genome assembly GCF_029537375.1 of Bacillus sp. HSf4. Lineage (NCBI taxonomy): Bacteria > Bacillati > Bacillota > Bacilli > Caryophanales > Bacillaceae > Bacillus > Bacillus sp. HSf4. The sequence goes on from NZ_CP120679.1 coordinate 2,021,734, forward strand.
AGATCCGGTTATAGGGGCCATTCTTGGAGGGATGAATCCGCAGCACGCGATTGTATCGGGACTCGGGGCTATGCCTTCGGATAGTGTGGGGAACCGTTGGACCGCCGATTATATTATTGCCAGCGGCAATTTGCTTGCTGACTTTCGGGCAAATTTAAATGCTGAGTCACAAGGCCGTCTTCAGGCAGTCCGGCTTTATGAAACAACAACAGATCGCGGTGTCAAAGATATGCTGTCTTGGCTGATCGCAAGGGATACGATGCATCAAAATCAATGGATTGCGGCGATTAAGGAGCTGGAGGCGAAAGAAAATGTCGTCGTGCCAAGCACCTTCCCGAGGAAACTTGAAAAAAGAGAAGTGTCCCATGTCTTATTTAACTTCTCAAGAGGAAATGAAAGTGCGGCTGGCAGATGGGCACATGGAACGAGCATGGATGGCGAAGGAGTCTTTCAGTATGTTGAGAAGCCGCAGCCGCTCGCGAAAAAACCGGTGTTAAGCCCTGCTCCTCCTTATATCCATGATACACCGCCTTCAGTCATTCAAAACCATCGGGATGACGCACCTCCTCCAAACCTGTACTGACGCTTTTGTTCCATGCCTCCTGAATCATATTTCGGACTGAAAGCGAATAGCCATGTTAAAGAATGGTTATGAAAGGGAGGCGCAAATTTGAAAACATATCGGGAAACGGCGGTCTTTGAACACAAATTTTGGCTGCAAGTGATGGGGGATCACGCCCGTTTTATCTTGGATTCTTTGGCTGAAAAAGAAAGGGAAGACATACAGAAAGCGAAGCGGTTTAAGCAAATATTTGACGTTTTGCTGAAAAAAGTGAATACATCGGCTGATTTATATTCCTTAACATTGGAGGCGGAGGAATACGTCCTTCAGTTTAGAAAATTTAAACTGTCCATTATTAAACGGCATATTACAAGCGATATTAAAATCCATCTTTCCCCGACTTTTATCAACCATATGGTGAACGAGCTTGAAGAATATCTTCTGATCATCAAATATTTGAAAAAGCGGGAGACGCCGCCCGTTTTCCATGAATTGCACCACCATATGCTATGGCTGATGGATGCAGCCGGGCATGCTGGAGCGATCGCTGATGAGCTTGATGCGGTCGAAAAACGGCTGAAAGAAAAAAGCAGGGGATTTGTCAAGCATTTTGAACAGTTTTACCTTAAATCTGTGGAATTGACAGGTTATCTTAGAGCAAATGTGGAATCCTTTCCGGCTCTTAGAAGAATGAACAAAGATGTCAAGCTTGAAATCGAATTATTCCGCACCTTTTTAAATGAAATCGAAGAATTGGAATTGACAGAGCAGATGCTCGGCACTTTCTCAGCGCTTATGGCAGATCATATGATGAGGGAAGAATGCTATTATTTAATGAAAATCGCCGAATCGACAAATACGCAAAAGCCTGCATGCGACCCGGCAAAGCCAAGGCTGCAAGAAAAGTAAAACCATCGGTTTTGCTTTATTTTTTGCCCTTAAAACAAACCATTTCTGTGAAGCTGGAAAACTGCGGCGTTTTTTTGTTATCATATTCAGAATACACAGAGCATTCGAGAGCTTACGGTGATTTCGCAAGAAAAGAGGGGTTTTATGGAAATTAGAAAAATCAATATATCAGATGCAGAACAATTTCTAAATCTGTGTCAAACTTTAGATGAAGAATCCGAATTCATGATGTATGAACCAGGAGAGCGGCTGACAACAATAGAGCGCCAAAGGGAACAGATCAGATCCATGTTGGCCGGTTCATCTCAGATCTTAGTTGCGAGTGCAGGCGGAAGCTTGATCGGCCACATTACGGCAGTCAGAGGACAAGCTAACCGGACACGGCACCGCGCCCATATTGTCATCGGAATCCGCAAAGCTTATAGAGGACAGGGGATAGGCACGCACCTGTTTCTGGCTTTGGAGAAATGGGCCTGTGAAGAAAAACTGCACAGGCTTGAGCTGACTGTTATGAGCCATAACCAAACTGCCGTGAAATTATATCAAAAAATCGGCTTTAGCATAGAAGGAACGAGAAAGCATGCGATGATGGTCAATGGTACATATGTTGACGAATATTTCATGGCCAAATTGATCTAAAAGAGGTGAAACATATGAAGGACGGAAACGGTGAGATGATGTCCGCTGTCAGCTTTTATAAAACCGAGCGCACGATCGATTTCAATCAACAGCATTATACGAAAAAACGGTATGAGATGTATTTATATCATGACAAGATTTTAGCGGACAAGCGTCAATTTTCTTTGGACAATGTTCACGATGTATCATTCAGGCCTTTTTCCGATGCGGGACTGCTTTACCTCCATACAAACCAAGGGGTTTTCGCATTTGAAGTAGAGGCTGATCCGGCGCATTTTATCAAAAGTTATAAAAAACTGAAAAAATCCAATTAAATAAATTCAATATATATGAAGTTTTAGCAGTAAATGCTAGAATGTATGTTGGACATTTTGCGTAAAGGAAGGTACATACATATCAAAGCAGAAATTTACATAACGTTTGACCTTGTTGAATTCTTGATCGTTACCGGCCTTATGTCACTTGGCGCGATTTGCTTGTCACTGCTATGCTTGTGAGAGAGCCAACCTTTTTGTTGGCGGATTCTTATTGAAGGGTTTAAGCGCCTTTTCCAATTTTCTTTAACATGTAATAGTCCTTGGCGTTTCAAATTTTCTAAATACATACCGATCCATTTTAATGAGAGAAGAGAGGACAGGACAGCTTAATGAAAAAGAACACACAGAATACGATTCAAAAAATCGTAGACGCCGGATATCATCTGTTTGCCCAATATGGATATTCGGCCACCTCTGTAGACGAAATCATGAGAAAAGCCGGCTATTCCAAAGCTACATTTTACCTATACTTCAAATCCAAGGAGATGCTGTTTCTCCATATTATGAATGAGCAGATGGAAGAGCGGTTTCAAACGAGCATAAAATGTTTTCGAAAGAAGAATTTAAGTGGACTGCTGACAGGTATCGAGCATCTGATTCAAACAACAAATAAAGAGCACTCGACAGCTCTGTTTTTGGAGTTCATGGCAAATAGTCACAGATACCCTGAGATTCAGAGGAAAGTGGCCTTGCTTTATGATAGGTGGAGAGAGTTTTTTGTCATTTTGATTGAACAGCTCCAAGATGAAGGAATCGTTCAAAACGAGCTTCACCCAAGAGTCATGGCGACGACCTTGATTTCGATCTTTAATGGATATAATCACCAGCATTTTGCAGATCCCTCGATTAATAAACAAGAACAGCTTCAATCCATCATTTTTTTGCTCAATCCGAAAATCTATTCCAAAATCAAACACAAAATCATCAGTACATAATCATGTAAAAAGCTGCCGGCCGACCGGCAGCTCCCCAATTTTTTTCGCGTACTTATACAAGGCGCGCTTCCGATTCTGCCCGTTTTATGATTTCAGCTAATGTCTCTTCAGGAGTCAAATCAGATGAGTCGATCCAAAGCCCTGTTCTTGGATTTTCATTTTTCAGGATATCAAAGAGAGGTTCGATTTCCCAAATGGAGTAGCCTAGCCTGTTTTGCTTCGCCTGCCATCGCCGCAGAGTTCGGATTCAGTGTAATCAAATAAAGAGGCTTCTCCGTAAACCTTTTAAGAAAGGGATGGACCGCTTTTCCCAAATAGATGGTTCTGCAAGACAACGCGAATCCCGCTCTGTCATACATTTCTGCAACATTTGCCGCGATAGCGTAGCGGAGCTGCAGTTGTTCTTCTGCACCTGTCGCGTCATCGGGAGACATGTCGATGTTTCCTTTTACAATCATCTTTCGAAATAGATCGCCCCGCACATGCACACTTTCTTCAAATGGCTCGGACAACATCTGAGCAATCGTCGATTTTCCAGAGGCCATGAGTGTCCTGTCAGAATATAAATTCCTTTTTTTTAACGACTTATCACTTCCTTTTGGTATAAGAACCCTCCTAACGCCGTATGAGTTTATATTGAACCCTTTAATCTTGAGTGTTCTTCTCTCGGCTGCCGTCGAATTTCTTCCAAAATCATGATTTCCCCAGAAAAATGAAACTTTAAGTTCATATGAACGTAAACATTAGTGAAATGATTTTTAAGTCATACTGAATCTTCAACACATAAGGAGGCAGGAACAAGTGAAAGTGATGATCGGCTCCATCATACTTCTATTGATTATCGGGTTTGGAGTATGGCTGATGTTAAGCCCGCTTTTTAAAAAAGTCGGCAGCGGAGCAAGCAAAATCAAGAAAACGCTGGAGGATGATCAAGATGAATGAGCAACAAACAAAAAAAGGCAGAAACAAAACACTGCTTGGCGGAATTATTGTCGCCGCCGCTTTAATCGTAGGGGGATTCACAGCTTCCCTGTTCATAGAAAAAATCCCGAACGGCTATGTCGGTGTCGTCTATTCGCCAAATGGCGGCGTAAAATCGGAAACGCTTGATCAGGGCTGGCACTTGGTCGGTCTGTTTGATAAAGTCACAAGATATCCGGTTCGGATGCAGACTGTAAACAATCAAGATATTCAAGTGGCCACCTCTGACGGAAAAAACATCTCAATGGATATCGCCTACAACTATGTCGTTCAGCCTGATAAAGTCGTAGAGTTGTTTAATAAATTCGGAGCGGTTGAGATTGAATCGATTGAAAACAGCTATCTGAAAACGAGATTATGGGATGCTGCAAGAAAATCGATTTCCAAATATTCCGTTATAGACACTTACGGTCAAAAGTCATCGGAGGCGGCTGCAGAAGTGCAAAAAGCCTTTGCCGATGATATGAAGAAGCTCGGCTTTGTGATAGATGACTTGACCCTGGGAGTTCCGAAACCGGATAAAGCCACACAGGAAGCGATCGACGCGCGCGTGAAGTCCTCGCAGGAACTGGAACGAAAACAGACAGAACTTAAAATCGCCGAAGCGGAAGCGAAAAAGAAAAAGATCGAAGCTGAAGGGATTGCCGAATACAACGAAATCATCAAAAAGTCTATGTCAGATCAAATGATCAAATATCAATGGATTCAAAAATGGGACGGAAAAATGCCAAAAGCTACGGGATCCAATTCATTTATACAGCTGCCGATCGACGAAGACCAGAAATAAACATATCACTTAAAAACTCCCTTAGCATTAAGGGGGTTTTTAAGCGAATCCCCCTTTCAGAAGGGGGGCAAAACATTCAGTACTCTAAAGTAAATATCAACAAGAGAAGGTCAAAAACAGCAGAGATTGATTCCTGAGGAAACGATTGAAGAAATCAAAAAAACGAACCAGCTTGATATCCAGCTGTATCATCAGGCAAAAGCACGTTTTGAGGAACGGTTAAAATCTTTGAACAACGTTTTTTTAAAAAACTAGATTTACCGGATGACGTCCATTCAATCCTAAAATCGACATGCATCATATCAGCCAGGTGTCCCGGACTTCATATTTATGGAAAATTCCCCTCATACGGCATTCGGAGATTTGCCAAAAAGAAGGAGTCTCCGGTGTTGCCGAGTATCATGATTAATGAATGCCAGATGATTCAAATCTATCAGAAAGATGAATGCACACAAGAAAAGGAGGAAGATCATGTTTGCACCGGACGAGATCCTTTCTGTATGGAGAAAGTTTGACAAATTCCCGATGGAAACGTTGACAAAGGCTTGGTTTTACGACCAAGCTGGTGATCGGAAGCAGCGCGACATATCCTTAATGCAAGAGCATCATCAACAATACGGCATTTCAGGCAATTGTTTTGATCTTGCGATTTGGCTGCTGGCCGAATTGAAAAAAGCCGGGGTTGAGGCCTATCCGATTGGCCATCATTTCAAAACAGACAGGGCGCATGCGGCAGTGATCGCACTTGATGAGAGGGGAAGACGATTTTTATGTGATTTAGGCGACCAATGGTTGAATCCGATTTTAATAGATTCAGGCTGTGAAGACTATACAGAGGAAAAGCTGAGCGGTTTTTTTCCGGCCGCAAAAGTTCAGGTCAAGCCGTCGCAACACCAAATCGAAATCACTTACCATCGGCCGAATGGTAAAATCGTGACACAAGCCTACGATCCTGAGCCGGTCGACGAAAACATATTTTTAGAGGCGGCTGAATATTCACAGCGCAGATTGAAGCCTGAGCCGCTGGTGGAATGCCGGGTTCCCTATCAAAATGAAACGGCGCACTGGGAATTCAGCGGATGGAGCAGTCATCTGAGCACAAGCAATGGATTGGATCAGGAATCAAAGCCGAAATCGATTGAAGGCTGGGCTGACAAAATCCAGCAAATGACCGGCTATGACAAACATGTTTTGCTCAGTGCATTGACGACTTATCAATCCCGATAAAGAAATATCTTCTCTTATCTATTGAAAAAAACTCGTTTTATACATATCATTTGGAAAGAGGATAGGAGAGGATATGATGAGCCACTGCGATCAACAATACAACGCTATTATTCAAAAAATTATTGAATCCGGGATTTCAGATGAAGAGTATCGCGTCCGGACGAAATGGGAGTCAGACGGTACAGCTGCTCATACTTTGAGCATCATGAGCGAAAAAATGCGCTTTGATAATTCTGAAGTGCCGATTTTAACAACCAAAAAAGTAGCATGGAAGACAGCGATTAAAGAGCTGCTTTGGATTTGGCAGCTGAAATCGAACGATGTTCAGGTTCTTCAGAACATGGGTGTTCACATTTGGGACCAATGGAAGCTTAAAGACGGAACGATCGGTTCAGCATACGGCTATCAGCTGGCAAAGAAAAACAGAACGATCAACGGCGAAAAAGTCGATCAGGTTGACTACCTGCTTCATCAATTAAAGCATAACCCGGCTTCCCGCAGGCATATTACAATGCTGTGGAATCCCGATGACTTGGATGAGATGGCGCTGACGCCTTGCGTTTATGAAACGCAATGGTATGTCAAGGAAGGAAAACTGTCTTTGGAAGTAAGGGCGAGAAGCAATGATATGGCATTGGGCAATCCGTTCAATGTGTTTCAATATAATGTGCTGCAGCGCATGATCGCCCAAGTTCTTGGCTATGAACTGGGCGAATATATCTTCAATATCGGAGATTGCCATATCTACACCCGCCACATCGACAATTTGAACATTCAGATGTCGCGGGAGCAGTATGAGGCGCCGAAGCTTTGGATCAATCCGGAAATTAAAGATTTTTATGATTTCACGATCGACGATTTTCAATTGATTGATTATCAGCACGGAGACAAGCTCACATTTGAAGTAGCAGTATAAAAACAGGCGGAAAATCCGCCTGTTTTTCTTAAAAAGGGGGAATCGAACCGGTGAAAAAGTTGGCCTGTCTTCATGCCCACCACTCAAATATTGGATATATTGAACGTGTGTTTTCTCAATATGAAATAGAGCTTATTCACTTTGTCGATCCCGGCTTGATGCATGAATTAACGGCAGAATCAACCTTTAATGCCGGACAAAAAGCAAAAGAGCAAATAGAATGGATGGCACGCTGCAGCCCAGGGGCGATCTTGATCACCTGCACAAATTATATTGCGGTTTTACAGAAAGCGGAACTTTCCATTTCCGTGCCGGTCATTAACATTGATGAACCATTTTTTGAACAGATCTGTCAAACCGAGAAGCGGCAATTGATGCTTTTTTCTAATCCTGCAACTGTTGAAAGTACAATGGAGCGTCTGAAAGAATATGCGCGTCAACGACAAAAATCCCCGAATGTAGAGTGTATGATCCTTAAACATACTTTCGATCTCATCATGCGTGGATATAAGGAAATGTACGATGCCGAGATTGAGAAACATATAAAGCGAATCGCAAATACCGAAAACAGGCTGCTCTCCGTTGCTCAGTTATCCATGGTTGATGCAGCTGAAGCAGCGGAAAGTTCATCATCTGAAATGATCATCAATCCGCTCGAACCGCTAGAGCGCCATGTGGCAGCTTTGCTGCAATTAGAGAGGCGGCACTTGATCGCAGAAAATACAAAGCTATAATAAGCCGGCTTTAAAAGGATGGAGGGATCGGAAATACTGATCATCCGTCCTTTTTTTGCAGGGGTTAGAAGGATTACAGTGATGTATATCCAATTTATAACATAGATGTAAAATGGATGATTTGGCCGCTCCGTTTTCGAAATTTGAGACAGGCCTTCCCATCCGCATTTCAACGCCCATATTAAAAAGAAAGAGGTGTCCTTAGAATGGTTCATTCACAAAAACCTTCTGATGTGTCTCTAAATGCCGAATTGAGATCCACCGCTAAAGGTCAATTTTTAAAGCATCAAAACCGTTTGACGGAAATCGAGCAACTGAAAGCAAGGATGCAAAATCTCATTCAGCATGTCGAAACCTCTCAAAGCGTTGAGGTGACAGATGCAAGGGTGACGGCCGAAGGAGAGGCGGCCTCACTGTTGAAGGAGCGGCTTGATAAGGAGTATCACAAATTGCTTGGCAAAATCACTCGCGAAGTGAATGTTGCAGATTTCGGGGCTGTTCCTGATGGAAGGGATAATACTGAAGCTTTCCGCAATGCGATCGGAAATGGACGAGTTAAAGTGAACATTCCGGCGGGCGAATATTTTGTTCAAGGAATCAAGCTTCCGTCTTGGACATATCTTGTCGGACAAGGCAAAGGCGTCACTGTCATTAAACTTCATGAGGATACCCCGGCACATGAGTGGGTCATCACGAATGACGATTATGAAAATGGAAACCGTCATATTTTTGTCCAGGGAATGACTTTAGACTGGAATCCTGACAGACAATGCGGGGTGAGAAATCCTGGAGGGCAGTTTTCCAGCTGTTTAACGTTTGCAAAAGTCGAATTTGGCTGGATCAAAGATATTGAAGCCGTCAATGCAGGTCTCCACGGAATTGATATTACATCCCCGACATATGATCATTTGCCTGATACAGACTGGACAAAAGACGGCTCCAAATATATTTGGATTGATAACTGTGTCGCATATGGCGCCGGCGATGACGGCATCACTACGCATTACAGCGAATACATCTTTATTTCAAACTGCTATTCTGCAGCCCCTCGCGGCACAGAGCACGCCGAAGGCATGGCCAACTCCAACGGTATCGAGATTGATGATGGGTCAAAGCATGTCTGGCTTTTAAACAACGTGACAAGCGGAAACATTCGCGGGGTAGAAGTGAAAGCCCATGAAATGTGGCCGGCTTCTCAAAATGTCCATATTATCGGCCATATATCCTACCGGGATGTCCGCGCGTTTGACCTTCGGCATATCGGCCACCACCAGGCATCAGATCCGGAAAGCACCACAGCATACGATGTAACGCTTATTGATTGTACAGCGGTCGAGCCAGTCTTCAATTCTCTGTATGAGAGTGTGACCCCAAGAGCACTCGTTGTTTCAGCCTATAAAAATGTTTATATAAGCGGATTCACAGCGATCGGAAATCCGGATTACGACTATGGCGGCTATCCTGTAGTAGCATTGCAGTACCGAAGTCAAAACATTACGATCAATGGGATTAAGATTCGCGGATTTAAAAAGGCCGGCATCGATATTCGTTTATTGGGAGGGGCAAATCAAACCGATCATATCAAAATATCAAACTTTGATTTTTATCATTCAGCTCCAATCGGAATATCGATCGGAGGCGGACTCTATAACGTGAATATTATGAACGGAACCATGATAACAGAAGGCGGGACAGCAGGGATCCAGTCTCCGAATAGTCAGGCTGTCATCATCGGCGTTTTGGCGGAAGGGTACAGCGCCGCTGCATCCATTAAAGGTCAAACCTACCAGCAGATGCCCGTCAATTTAAAGGGCGGAGCCCAGATTGCAACCACCTCCGGTTTTGCATTTAATCAAACAAGCGCCGTTATTGCCGGAACCGGGGATATTACGGCAAAAGGTGAAAGAAATGCGGTCATCGGAGCTTCGGGCGGTTCCAGCACAGAGGGCTCCCGCGCATTTGTCACAGCTTCAAACAACTCTCATATTACAGGCAACGGCGTATCCAGAACGATACTTTCATCAGAAAGCATTACACTTGAAGAGCCGTACACTGTGGCCGGAGGTCACCAGTCAATCAAATGGCTCCTTGACTCCCGTTATGGAAATGGAGCATTTGCGGGGGCGGTAACCTCTTCATTAACCGGCTATGGAGAGTATTTTGAGAGTGAAAGCGGGCAGTTGATCGATACAGGCACCATCGTCACTTTAAAAGGAGAAAAAATAGCCCCTGCCCAAAGCGGAAATGATTTGCTGGGGGTTGTGTCAGAAACGACAGCTTTTGTTTCTGGGGCATCCAGCTTTGTCTGGCAGCGCCGCTATTTGACAAATGAGTTCGGCGGATTGATTGATGAAGAGGTAACCGATCATGAGACAGGGGAGCTGATTCGCCTCCCGAAACAAAATCCGGACTATAACGAGTCTTTGGAAGGGAGCTATCTGTCACGCGATGTCAGAGATGAATGGCATGTCGTCGGGCTTTTGGGCAGACAGTATGTACGTATTGACGGCACAGTGCGGCAAGGAGATTATTTAGGAGCGATTGACGGCATAGGGACAAAAGCAACTGAAGGTTCTTGGAAGGTGATCAAAATAACTTCTCCGTACACTCCTGAAAAAGGATACGGAATCGCTCTCGCCTTGATCAAATAGCGGGCGCCATAAAAACGGTCAGGAGAAAAACATTTTAAACATGAAGATTTATAAAAGTTTCCTGTGTGCAAAAATTTTGTTGACTATCAATAAATCATCATAGATAATGGACTTGTAAGCATATTATGAATTCCTCTTTTTCAGGTTCGCCCCCCAAAACAGCGGGAAGGGATGAACCTGATTTTTTTTGATATCAAAAAGGCCGCCGGTAAACCGGCAGCCGCTGCATCATTAGTGAACGGTTCTGAAGACGCCGATCACTTTTCCGAGAATGGTCACATTTTGCAGAATGATAGGCTCCATCGTGGGATTTTCAGGCTGCAGGCGGATGTGAGTCTTTTCTTTGAAAAACCGCTTGACGGTCGCTTCATCTTCTTCGGTCATGGCCACGACGATATCCCCGTTGTTGGCTGTGTTCTGCTGTTTGACAATCACATAGTCTTTATCAAGTATTCCCGCATCAATCATGCTTTCCCCCATGATCTCAAGCATGAAAACATGCTCGTCCGGCGGTGCCAGGCGGTCGGGAAGGGGAAAGTACTCCTCGATATTTTCCACAGCTGTAATCGGCGTCCCGGCTGTCACCTTTCCAATAACGGGAACGTTGACCACCTGGTTTTGCGGAATGTGAATGTCTTCTTCGGTATCCAGTATTTCGATGGCTCTCGGCTTTGTCGGGTCTCTTCTGATCAGTCCCTTTGTTTCAAGCCTTGCCAAGTGGCCGTGTACGGTTGAACTTGATGCAAGGCCGACCGCTTCGCCGATTTCCCTGACGGAAGGCGGGTAACCTTTGCGTTTCACTTCTTCCTTAATGAAACGCAAAATATCAAGTTGTCTTTTTGATAGCTTCGTCATGTTCTGCACCTCAAAACGTCGATTTTAGGTAGATTATAGCATGTTTTACCTCCAAGTACAAACATAGGTTCGAAAAAACGTTTGACAGAAACGTGTGTTCGTATGTATACTGAAAACACAAAAAGCGAACAAATATTCTGTTTGGGGTGATGGATTTGAAAAGGGAATCGTTGGTTTTCGTCGGTCTGCTTACTGCTGTGATCAGCTGCTGTATTCTGTTTTTGTCTCTTGCCGGGAAAATGGAGGAAAACAAGCAATATGTTAAAATAGAGGTGCAGGAAGGCGATACGTTATGGGAGCTTGCCGATCGCATCGAAGGCGGGAAAAACGCTGATAAACAAAAGTTCATTGAGTGGGTTGCCGACAAAAACGGCCTTTCGACGTCCGTCATCAGGCCGGGCGACGTTTTGATCCTTCCGGTAACCAAGCAGCACTCCCACCGGTATCAGCTTGCAGTCGTAGAATAATAAGGATGAGGGGATTTCTATGAACGCGATTATATACACCAGGGTGAGCACGTCAAAAGAGCAGCAGGAAACCTCCTTAAAACGGCAGGAAGAGGAGCTTGCAGCGCTTGCCGCCGAACACGGCATGACCGTTGTAAAGGTCATTTCAGAACAGGCGAGCGGATATGAGATGGACCGCGACGGCGTATTCGAACTGCTGGAAGAACTCAAAAGCTCAAGAGTAGATGCGGTCTTAATCCAGGATGACACAAGGCTTGGCAGGGGAAATGCAAAAATTGCCCTCCTTCACTGCTTATATAAAGAAGGCGTTCAAATTTATACGCTTGCTCACAGGGGCCGGCTGGAACTTTCCGAGGCGGACTCGATGGTGTTGGAAATTGTCAGCATCGTTGAGGAATATCAGCGGAAAATACATAACCTGAAAATTAAAAGAGGCATGAAAAAGGCGGTCGAAAACGGCTACCGTCCGGAAAGAAATTTGAAAAACCGGCATGAGGGAAGCGGAAGAGAACGGATCGAAGCACCGCTTTCGGAAATCATCCGGCTCAGGGAAAACAAGCTGACGTTTGCAGAGATTGCAGCCGTGCTGAGAGGCTTCGGCTACAGCATTTCAAAGGCAACAGTGCACCGCCGCTATCAGGAGTATAAAGAGGGACAGGTTCATTTGTTGTCAAATGGAAGCGAATTTAGTAGTATGAATGAGAAATAAACCAAAGGAGCATGTTATGATTTCCAAAGAAAAAATAGCCAGGATTAATGAGCTTGCGAAAAAATCAAAAACCGGCTCTTTAACAGACAAAGAAAAAGCGGAACAGCAGAAGCTCCGCCAGGAATACCTGCAAGGTGTCCGCGCTTCTATGAAAAACACGCTGAAAAATGTAACCATTGTTGACCCGGAAGGCAACGATGTGACGCCGGAAAAGCTCAAACAAGAAAAAAACAAGCGCGGGCTCCATTAATTTTAGGGAATACGTCAATATCGTATTCCTTTTTTGTATATACTACTGTTGTTTAAAATAACTGCAAATCATCATTTTTCAGCCGTCTTTTGAGACGAAATGGTTGTGAAAACTGATGGGTAGATTTATGATAAGGAAGTAGAGTACATACAGGAAGGGGATTAAAATGAAAACGATTGAATCAAAATCTGTCGCAACGATCCGGACTCTATCCATAGATGCGATTGAAAAAGCAAAATCCGGCCACCCGGGCATGCCAATGGGTACAGCTCCGATGGCTTATGCGCTTTGGACAAAAATGATGAACGTGAACCCGGAAAACCCAAATTGGTTTAACAGAGACCGGTTTGTGTTATCTGCCGGACACGGTTCAATGCTGCTTTACAGCATGCTGCATTTAAGCGGATATGACGTATCAATGGAAGATCTGAAGAATTTCCGCCAATGGGGAAGCAAAACTCCCGGACATCCTGAATTCGGTCATACTCCAGGGGTCGACGCGACGACAGGGCCGCTTGGCCAAGGAATCGCAATGGCTGTCGGTATGGCGCTTGCAGAACGCCATCTTGCGGAAACCTACAACCGTAATGAATATCGTGTCGTTGACCATTATACATACAGTATTTGCGGTGACGGAGATTTAATGGAAGGAATTTCCTCAGAAGCGGCTTCACTTGCCGGACATCTGAAGCTTGGCCGTTTAATCGTTCTTTATGATTCCAACGATATTTCTCTTGACGGAGATCTGGACCGTTCCTTCTCTGAAAATGTGAAACAGCGCTTTGAAGCGATGAAATGGGAAGTGCTGTATGTTGAGGACGGGAATAACATTGAAGAAATTACAGCTGCGATCGAAAAAGCAAAGCAGAATGTAGATCAGCCGACACTAATTGAAGTCAAAACAACGATCGGTTACGGTTCTCCAAACCGGGCTGGAACTTCCGGTGTTCACGGCGCTCCTCTCGGTGCAGAAGAAGCCGGTCTGACAAAAGAAGCATATAAGTGGACATATGAAGAGGATTTCTACGTTCCTTCCGAAGTCTACGATCATTTTAAAGAAACGGTCAAGGAAGCCGGCAAACGCAAAGAACAGGAATGGAACGAGCTGTTCGCCGCATACAAGAAAGCCCATCCGGATCTTGCAGAACAGCTTGAACTGGCAATGAAAGGAGAGCTTCCTGCAGGTTGGGATAAGGAAGTTCCCGTTTATGAGAAAGGAAGCAGCCTGGCTTCACGCGCATCTTCCGGCGAAGTCCTGAACGGAATCGCCAAAAAAGTGCCATATTTCTTTGGCGGATCAGCTGATTTGGCCGGTTCCAATAAGACGACGATCAAAGACGGCGGAGACTTTTCTGCGAAAGACTATGCCGGCAGAAACATCTGGTTCGGAGTCCGCGAATTTGCGATGGGAGCGGCTTTAAACGGAATGGCTCTTCACGGCGGCCTTCGCGTATTTGGCGGCACATTCTTCGTCTTTTCTGACTATTTGAGACCTGCGATCCGTCTTGCAGCCTTAATGGGGCTTCCGGTCACATATGTGTTTACACATGACAGCATCGCAGTGGGAGAAGACGGACCGACACATGAGCCGATTGAACAGCTCGCATCGCTGCGCGCCCTTCCAAACCTGTCTGTCATCAGACCTGCCGACGGAAATGAAACGGCTGCCGCTTGGAAACTTGCCCTTCAATCGACAAACCAGCCGACAGCGCTTGTACTGACGCGCCAAAACTTGCCGACAATTGACCAGTCTGCTGAGGCGGCGTATGAAGGTGTTGAAAAAGGTGCATACGTCGTGTCCAAGAGCCAAAGCGAAAAGCCGGCCGCGCTTCTTCTCGCAAGCGGATCAGAGGTCGGACTTGCGATCGACGCACAGAGTGAACTCGCGAAAGAAGGCATTGACGTATCAGTCGTCAGCGTTCCGTCTTGGGACCGCTTTGAAAAGCAGCCGGCCGAATATAAAAACGCCGTCCTGCCTGCAGATGTGACGAAGCGCCTTGCCATTGAAATGGGTTCACCGCTGGGATGGGACAGATATACAGGAACAGAAGGCGACATTCTCGCAATCGACCAATTTGGCGCCTCCGCTCCTGGAGAAAAAATTATGAAAGAATACGGCTTTACAGCTGAGAATGTAGCTGCCCGTGTGAAAAAGCTTTTAAATCAATAAAGATGTCATAGGATTTTATCAACAATCTAAGAGAATGATCTTTGAATCATTCTCTTTTTTTCGTTTCGACAAAATTAGTCGCTTCTTTTATCACCATCAGACAATTATTTCTATTCCCCTTTTGTATAATTGAAAGCATACATTCATCAGAATCGATATCCTAAGGGGGATGAGACAGTGATGGAACGTCATTATTATACGTATCTGATAGAAGAGGAATTTGCCAGTCATTATTTTGGAAGAGAATCTGTCATGTTCAAGCTTTTTTACGATTACCATTGGACAAGCCCCGAAAACAAAAAGTCTCAATTAGCGGCCAGACAAATCGAATATATTACGAAGCCGATTCCGGTTGCCCATATACACAACAGGCTGAAAACGAACCTGAACCGTGAGGATTACACACAGGTAGACTGCATATACAGATTATACGTTCCAAAGGGAAGCGCTTCTTTCATTATCAAAGACCGCTATATCGAAATTTTAGCAAACGGGCAATTTGATGCGGAAACCGTCTTCTTTGAAGTCTTGCGGAAGGTAAGTCCTTGTTTTCTTGCGATGGACTTCGGCATGGAGCGGTACGGCTGGCTGAACCCTGTGAAAGAAAGAAATTTTGTATAAAAAAAAGAATTTAGAGTGTAAATGTTGTATAATAGCGTTTGGTTTAGTACACTTTATTACGAGACAACATGAAGGAGGAAATTAAATGGATTTATGGGTTGTCATCCTAGTGGGCATTTTGGCATTGCTCGCAGGTGTTGCACTCGGATTTTTTATTGCTCGTAAATATATGATGAACTATCTGAAAAAAAATCCGCCAATTAATGAACAAATGTTACGCATGATGATGATGCAGATGGGAATGAAACCATCCCAAAAGAAAATCAACCAAATGATGAAAGCCATGGAAAATCAAACGAAATAATACGAATGCGATTATGACATAGAAGGAACATGGTTATAAATAAAAAACCCGTTTTCTGGGTTTTTTATTTTGATTTATGATTATTGTGTGCTGCCGCCGAGAGATCGTTTTTGATATTCCAAGAGAAGGATGTCCAGCTGCTGGCTGTGCTGTAACGTGACATGGGAGGTCATGCCGTTTGTCATGACGATTTTCACCAGCTCTTTTCTTTTTTCCTCAATTTCATGAAGCAGGTTCTCTTTCATCACAGGAATTTATCCTTTCTTCTGTAAAAATCATCTTTTTGTTGCCTACTAAATGCTATTATATCCATATATAGGTTTCTTTTCAATTGTGAAGGTGATAAGGGGAAATTGTCAAAATTGATTATATAAAGAAATTCGGGAAACCAACACCTTTTTTGGTGATATGTAAGGAAATTGAAATGCCATTGTCATAACCGATGATTTTTCTTCATATCATCCCAAAAAATAGAAGGGAGAAAGAGAGAATGACGGATATTAATTATATTCTGGCTTTCGGCGCCGGATTTCTATCTTTTATTTCACCCTGTTGTCTTCCGCTGTATCCGGCTTTTTTATCCTACATTACAGGCGTCAGTATGAGTGAAATCAATTCGGACAGACTGCTGCTTCAAAAGAGAAGCCTGCTGCACACGGTTTTTTTCCTGATCGGCTTTTCGATTATCTTTATCGCCTTAGGCTACAGCACATCGCTGATCGGCACGTTTTTTAAGGATTACCACAATCTCATCAGACAGCTCGGAGCGATCTTCATTATCTTTTTCGGGTTTGTCACTTTAGGTGTTTTTAAACCCGAATTTCTAATGAAGGAAAGGCGCCTCCAATTGAAAAGCCGGCCGGGGGGTTTGCTCGGGTCTGTCGGGATCGGAATGGCGTTTGCTGCAGGCTGGACGCCGTGCACCGGGCCGATTTTAGCGGCGGTCATTGCACTGGCGGGGACCAATCCGATGTCCGCTGTCCCGTATATGCTGCTGTATGCGCTTGGGTTCAGCCTGCCGTTTCTGCTGCTGTCTTTTTTCATTTCCAAGATGAAATGGTTCCGGAAACATCAGCTGCTGATCATGAAAATCGGCGGCGCTGTCATGATTTTAGTCGGCATCCTCCTGTTCTTTGACTGGATGACGAAGATCATTATCGTTCTATCAGGGCTGTTTGGTGATTTCAAAGGTTTTTAAAAACTTTTGATCTGCTCTGTTCAGTTTTTTGTTAAAATAGAACTTATTCACAGCTAAATTGAATCGTGATGTTGGAGGGGAGTATGGCAAGGGTTTTAATTGTTGATGATGCAAAATTTATGAGAGATAAATTGAGGGAAATACTTGAAACGGAGAATGTTCAAGTCGCAGGGGAAGCCGAGAATGGTGAAGAGGCCGTCTCCTTATATCAAAAGCTGAAACCGGATTTGGTGATCATGGATATTACAATGCCAGTGAAAAACGGGATAGAGGCTTTAAAGGAAATGATTGCGGCCGATCCAAAGGTGAAGGTCATCATGTGCACGGCTATGCGCCAGCAGCGGATCGTCGTCGAGGCAATTGAAGCCGGAGCCAAAGACTTTATCGTCAAGCCATTTGAAGAAACCAAGGTGGTTGAAGCGGTTCGGATCGTTCTCGGAAACGCATAAACAGAAGCAAAAACCCGGAAGAATGGTTTTTTTCTCCGTTTTAGAGTATAGTAACATATAGAGAAAATTCGCTGAATAAAGGGATGATACGTATGATGATTATCATTTCATCTATACTTGCCGTTGTGATGGCCGTCATTGTCATGGCTGTCAGAATTAAGTCATCGGAAAAACCGGCTACGGCAAAAAAAATTATACTGCCGCCGATCTTTATGAGCACCGGCGCCTTAATGTTTCTATTTCCGGCGTTCCATGTGACTGGAGCAGAATTTTTAGAAGCGATTACGGTCGGAATGATCTTTTCCATTTTCTTGATTAAAACATCAAAATTTGAAATTAAAGATGATAAAATTTACATTAAACGTTCGAAATCTTTTGTGTTTATTTTAATCGCTCTTCTCATCATTCGCATCGTGATGAAGAGTATATTGAGCACAACGATTGATTATGGAGCTTTGAGCGGAATGTTTTGGATTCTGGCTTTTGGAATGATTGTTCCTTGGCGAATCGCCATGTATCTCTCTTTCAGAAAGCTTTCCAATCAGCTTGATGCGTCAAATCATATTCAGGTGAATTAAAACAAAACCTTTCCATCATTCCGGAAAGGTTTTGTTTTATTTAAAAAGCTCCTGGTATGGGGAGTGGTCAATGTTTTTTTCTCTCAGGCGCTTGAGGAGAAATTTATGATCTTTTTTCGGCGTGGCTATAATGTAGCCCCTGACGATTAAATCCTGATCGATTGTGCGGGCTTTTTCCTGTAGTGCCAGCTCGCCGATCTTTCCGGCTATTTTGGCTTTGGCTGTGTCGCGAAACAGCTCGGGAACGGGAGAAACAAGCTCTTCTAGCAAAGCTTTTTCTTCTTCTTTCCATAAATGCTTAGTCTGTTCGATATAATAATCCTGCCAGTCAAGCTCTGATTTTCCATCCTCTTTCGGAAGGCGCTTCAAAAATTTGCGGAACATGAAAAAGCCGCCGATGGATAAAAGGACGATCATGATCATGATCCAAGCGATTATCAGCCATAAAAACCATCCTTCCAGCATCTCTCATCACTCCTTTGTCTACAGACTATTGTACATGAAGCCGTATTAGAAGAACATAGAAAAAATAATATGAAATGGTAAGGACATTCACCTGGTCAAAAGAGATGCTAGAACATATTCTATCGTATAGCAATTCTCTATTCGGCCATGGAGAAATGCTAGAGGATATTTGACGAATGAACGGAAAAAACCCGGGTATTGGCTTATGACTGCAAGCTTTTACCCGGGTTTCTCGTTAAGGCTTTAAGAATTACAGGAAAGGAATGTTGAGAGAAACAGAAGCTTCATCTTGATTAGCTTCCTTGTTTATTTTAACGGAAAGGATTTTATTTTGGCATTTGGTTTCAATCTGTTTGTCATTCAGAAAAAAAGGAAGCATCAGCGTTTTTTCGTAATGCTGTTCATCGGTTCTCACTTTCAGCTTGAAATCATAGCCCGAAAATGTCATGTGCAGATGTTCGCAATTTAAATGGGATAAATCTGCTTCAATTATATAGTCGGTGCTCGTCTCGTATAAATCAATCGGAATTGTCTCGTCATAAAGGGCAAAAGGATCATCAAAAAACTGCTTCATCCATTCCTCGTCGAACTCCGGGTAATCGGACCGTTTGGCATTTGTCATTGAAGCATTCCTCCATACCTTTAGCCTTACGATAAGTTATGCAAGGCTTTGAAGACGTGTGAAGAGATTCCGCTGACAGGAAGGGGGGGCAATGAGAAAAACCTGCGTCAAAGAACGCAGGCTCCAATGCTTTACATATCGTGATTTGAATTATGCTTTTGTCTTGTATGGTTTCGGTTTTTCACTTTTTTGCTTCCGCTTAAGGGTTCAGGCTGTCCAGGCTGAGCACCCTTCGGCGCATTTTTGCGCATATCTTTGCCATCATTTTTATTTGTCAAAGTTAAGCCCTCCTTATTGTCAAGCAGGATTATTGATTCGTTTTGCGTTTTTTGTTGTTTTGACGTTCCGCTTCTGTAAGAATGTGTTGATCATCTTCGATATAGCCCGCTCCATTCCCTTGGCGCTTCGCATTGTTCATTCCGTTTATCACATGATTTGCTTTTTGTTTTGCCAATCTCGATCACCTCAGACTGTAGTATATCCCCGGTCAGTGAGTTGTATAAAAAAATGTATTTCCAGTAAAATAAACTTTTTTTCGTGCATAAGCCATTCTTATTGAATTTAATAAAAACATTGATATTTACTTATGTTTAAAATTGTTTTAAGATTAAATTGTGAGAAAATTGTGGTGAAATATGCCGGATTTTCAGGCGTATGATCTTGATCTTTAAAGGGGGATTTTGGAGAAATGGCGAAACAGCAACAAGTCGCAAAAAAAGACGCTTTTCAATCAAGAAAAACGTTTACTGTACAAGGCAAAACGTACAGCTATTATTCTTTAAAAGCATTAGAGGATCAAGGAATCGGAAAAGTGTCAAAGCTGCCTTATTCCATTAAAGTCCTGCTGGAATCCGTACTTCGTCAAGTCGACGGAAGAGTCATTACAGAGGAGCATGTCGAAAATTTGGCAAAATGGGGCACTGCTGAATTAAAAGATATCGATGTTCCTTTTAAACCTTCCCGAGTTATTTTGCAGGATTTCACCGGTGTTCCTGCCGTCGTCGACCTTGCTTCATTAAGAAAAGCGATGGCTTCAGTCGGCGGTGATCCAGATAAAATCAATCCTGAAATTCCGGTTGACCTTGTCATCGACCACTCCGTACAGGTTGATAAAGCCGGAACAGAAGATGCGCTGACCGTTAACATGGACCTTGAATTCCAACGAAACGCAGAGCGTTATAAATTTTTAAGCTGGGCAAAGAAAGCGTTTAATAACTACCAGGCTGTTCCGCCTGCAACCGGAATTGTCCACCAGGTAAACCTTGAGTATTTGGCTAATGTCGTTCATGCCGTTGAAGAAGACGGCGAGATCGTCACATATCCGGATACGCTTGTCGGAACAGACTCTCATACAACGATGATCAACGGCATCGGCGTTCTCGGCTGGGGTGTCGGAGGAATTGAAGCTGAAGCGGGAATGCTCGGACAGCCTTCTTACTTCCCGGTTCCGGAAGTCATCGGCGCCAAGCTTGTCGGAAAGCTTCCGAACGGGACGACAGCGACAGACCTTGCGCTGAAAGTGACACAGGTGCTTCGCGAAAAAGGCGTTGTCGGCAAATTTGTTGAATTCTTCGGACCTGGTGTTGCCGAGCTTCCACTGGCCGACCGGGCGACAATCGCCAACATGGCTCCGGAATACGGTGCGACTTGCGGCTTCTTCCCTGTAGATGAAGAAGCATTGGAATACATGCGCTTAACAGGCCGTGATGATGAGCAAATCGCGGTTGTCAAAGAATATTGCCGTCAAAACGGACTGTTCTACACGCCTGATCAGGATGATCCTGTATTTACGGATATCGTTGAAATCGACTTGTCAAAAGTTGAAGCGAATCTTTCCGGACCGAAGCGTCCACAGGACTTGATTCCGCTGACGGAAATGAAAGATACGTTCCATAAGCATTTGACAAGCCCTGCAGGCAACCAGGGATTTGGCATGGACGCCTCCGAAGCTGACAAAGAAATCAAGTTTAAACTTGAAAACGGCGAAGAAGCGGTTATGAAAACAGGTGCGATCGCGATCGCTGCCATTACAAGCTGTACGAACACATCAAATCCGTATGTCTTGATCGGAGCAGGTCTCGTCGCGAAAAAAGCGGTGGAACTGGGCTTGAAAGTGCCGAACTATGTGAAAACATCACTGGCGCCGGGTTCCAAAGTCGTAACAGGCTACCTGGTCAATTCCGGACTGCTTCCATATATGCGCAAGCTTGGCTTCAACATTGTCGGCTACGGATGTACCACTTGTATCGGAAACTCCGGCCCGCTTGCGCCTGAAATCGAAAAAGCGGTTGCTGAAAACGATCTCCTGATTACGTCTGTCCTTTCAGGAAACCGTAACTTTGAAGGCCGGATTCACCCGCTTGTTAAAGGAAACTATCTGGCGTCTCCGCCGCTTGTCGTTGCATATGCATTGGCTGGTACGGTCGACATCGACTTGAAAAACGAACCGATCGGTGTCGGCAAAGACGGACAAAACGTATACTTTAACGACATTTGGCCGTCTATGGACGAAATCAACTCCGTCGTGAAGCAAACGGTGACACCTGAGCTGTTCAGAAAAGAATACGAGCGCGTCTTTGATGACAACGAGCGCTGGAATGCGATCGAAACAACAGATGAAGCTCTTTATAAATGGGATGAGGAGTCAACTTACATCCAAAATCCGCCGTTCTTTGAGAACATGTCGGTGGAGCCTGGAACCGTTGAACCGTTAAAAGGCTTGCGCGTTGTCGGCAAATTCGGAGATTCTGTCACAACAGACCATATTTCTCCAGCGGGAGCGATCGGCAAAGATACACCGGCCGGAAAATATCTTCAGGAAAAAGGCGTTTCTCCAAGAGACTTCAACTCATACGGTTCAAGACGCGGAAATCATGAAGTCATGATGAGAGGAACATTCGCCAACATCAGAATCAAGAACCAAATCGCTCCTGACACAGAAGGCGGCTATACAACCTACTGGCCAACCGGAGAGGTCATGTCGATCTATGATGCCTGCATGAAATACAAAGAAAACGGCACAGGCCTCATCGTCATTGCCGGAAAAGACTACGGAATGGGATCTTCACGTGACTGGGCGGCCAAAGGGACCAACCTGCTCGGCATTAAAACGGTCATTGCCGAAAGCTTTGAACGGATTCACAGAAGCAACCTTGTGCTGATGGGTGTTCTTCCGCTGCAATTCAAAGAAGGAGAAAACGCCGAAACGCTGGGCTTGACTGGCAAAGAAACGATTGAAGTCGACGTCAGCGAATCCGTCCGTCCTCGCGATCTTGTTCAAGTGAGAGCGATTGGCGAAGATGGCACAGTCAAATCGTTTGAAGCCGTTGTCCGTTTTGACAGCGAAGTGGAAATCGACTACTACCGCCACGGCGGAATTCTGCAAATGGTGCTTCGCGATAAAATGAAACAGTAGATATCCGGGGAAGAGAGCGCACCTTAGCGCTTCTCTTCTTTTTGTCAGTAAAACGCGGAAATGTGGAGGATGTCGATGGTTAAAAAAACGCTTGCTGTACTGATCCTGCTTGTCTTGGCCGGTGCTGCCATCTGGAATTTCACAATGCAAAAAAAAGCGGAAATCGGGATTGAAAAAGGGGATCAAGCACCGGATTTTACACTTCCATCGTTAAAAGGCGAAAAAAACGTCTCATTGTCCGATTTCAAGGGTCGGAAAGTGATCCTCAATTTTTGGGCGACATGGTGCAAACCTTGTCAGACGGAAATGCCTGCGATGGAAGAGCTTCAAAACGAACATCAAGACATCACCGTTTTAGCCGTCAATTTCACATCAGCCGAGAAAAACCGCGAGACGGTTGAATCATTTGCCGAAAAGCTTGGCTTAACGTTTCCGATCGTTCTAGATCGAGAGGGCATCAATGCCAAGTACGAGATTTTTTCCTATCCGACGACCTACATTATTGATGAAAACGGCATCATCCAAGACATCGTTTTAGGAACCATGACAAAAAAAATAATGAAAGAAAAGCTGGGTTTATAAAAAATCCCGGCTTTTTTTGCTTATATTGGGCTAAAAATGGCGAAAATGAATACAAGCTGGAGGTGATTCTGATGAAAAAAACAAAACGTCGGACATTTGAAGAACTTGTCTCAGAAAATAAGAAGGAGCTTTTAAGCAACCAGGAGTTCCTCGATCGGCTGGAGGACAGGCTTGAAGAGAAATTCAAGCTGAAGTGACGATAGAAAACGTTCATGTTTTTTCTTCTTTTTGAGAATCCTAATTCTTAAAAGGAGGGATGGACATGCCGAGAGAGCATGACAAACAGGCGAAATTTGCCCCGAGCCACCTCGGGACAAAGCCGGTTGAATACAAGCGGAACAAAGGCAAAAAAATGCATGATAAATCGGGAGAAACGCCGATTATTATGCAGACAAAAGGCGAATAATGTTGGAAAAGGAGGCGTATACAGCATGATGGAAAAACAGCAGCATCATCCGGATGACAGATCAGACAACGTGGAAAAGCTTCAAGACATGGTACAGAATACGATTGAAAACATCGAGGAATCCGAAGAACAGCTGTCTTTTGCAAGCGGTGAAGAGAAGCAGCAAATCCGTGAGAAAAACGAACGCCGAAATGAAAGCATTGAAGCTATGCGCAATGAAATTCATGACGAGGCTAAAAGCCAAAAACAAGAATATGATCAATAAACCAGGGCAACCTGGTTTTTTTGCACGGCTCATACATAAGCCGCCTGCCGTGTGTTTGGTTATACCTTATGCTAAAATAGAGTTATACATTGCTGATAAGGGAGTAGAAGGAATTTGTACGTCTCAAAAAAAGAAATAGAAGTACGCTATGCTGAAACAGATCAAATGGGTATTGTGTATCACGCCAACTACCTGATTTGGATGGAGGTGGGCCGGACGGCTTTAATAAAAGAACTCGGTTTTTCCTATGCCGAAATGGAAAAAGACGGTGTGCTTTCTCCTGTCGTGGATGTCAATGTCCGCTACGTCAAACCGCTGCGCTATGGAGAAACCGCGATGGTACATACATGGATTGAAGATTACAATGGATTTAAAACGGTCTATGGGTATGAGATTTTAAACTCTGCCGGAGAAACGGCTGTGAAAGGAACGTCTTCCCATATTTGCGTCGACCAGGACAGCTTCAAGCCGCTTCAATTCCGTAAACTTTATCCAAAATGGCATCAGGCGTACGAAGAGGCGAAAAAATAAATGGCCTTTGGAATCACCAGGCGCGAGCTGAACAAATGGAAACAAGCGGTATTAAACGGGGAAATCGCCTTTCTGACGCATTATTGGATCGATGACAGGTTTCCTGAGGCCCGCACCGTGACAAAAGCGGGCTGCCAAAACATTGAAAAGCTTGCCGCATGGGGCAAAAAGTACGGTTTGAAAGAAGAGTGGATTCACAAAAGAGGCGAATTTCCCCATTTTGATTTGCTGGGGAAAAAGCAAATCGACATTTTAAAAAAAGAACAGCTCTTCAGCCATATCGAACGCTTTCGGCTTGAAAAACGATAAAAAAAGAACGCATTTAAGCGTTCAGCTTGTAGAGAAACCCATGTTTTTCTACAAGCTTTTTGTTTTAAATAGGTTTTGATATGTTTTTCTTCTTACAAAGAAACAGAAAAAGGCCTCCCACACTCCTAGCCTAGCTTCGCTAGGTGTGTGGCAATCTTCTTCATATTCTGGCAGGTAGCTGTGAGGAGAACTTGTTCCGTCACATTCCGTTTTCCCCTCAACCGGCAGTAGCGAAGCCCATGCAGCTGTTTTGAATCTGCAAAGCTTCGCTCTATTTTTTCTTTTCTTTTTTTGTAGAGGTTTTTTCCTGAGGCAGTCAAACGATTTTCCCTGACCTTTTCTTTATGATCCTCCCATATGTGTCTTGAAACGACCTTCTGATGGTTTTTAGATCGTGTACAGCTCTCAAGCAGAGGACATGAAGCGCATTTTTCAGGATTTGATTTATAAAACCTGTAGCCTTTTCGATCGGTTGTGGAGTAAAAAAGTGTTTGTCCGTTTGGACAAATGTACTGATCTTTTTCATTGTCGTATTGAAACTTCCATTTAGGAAACAAACCTTTTTTAGGATGAAAGCGTCTGTGGGCAATGACGCCAAAAATATGGCGGTCGGAAAGCCCTTTACAGATTGGTGTTGTTAAATAGCCGGAATCCAGAGCGACGGCTTCAACTTGAAAACCAAATCGTCCGATTTGGTGATCTAAACGATCAAGATAAGGTGCAGAATCATGGACATTGCCAGGTGTTACATAGACATCGGTGATGATATTGTATTTCATATCCGTTGTTCGATGATCCAAATAGAAAAAACCTTCAGGTTTATTTTCACGGTAAAGATAGCCGCTTTCGGGATCGGTGGTACTGTGGCGAATTTCTTTTTTAGCTTTCACCTCCTCTTTGGCTTTTAAAGACTTTTTTCCGTGCGCCTCTCGATCTTCTTGCACGGCTTCATCCAAGTCCTTTATATAGTTTTGTGTATCCTGTTCAATTGTTTTCCTCGTATATTTATGCTTGTTGGCGTTGGCTTTGAGATGGGTTGAATCGGTAAAAAGGACACGCCCGCCAACCATTTCGTGATTGATGGCTTGAAGGACAATTTCATCAAAAATATCTTGGAAAATGGTTGTATCTTTGAAACGAGTGCGTCGGTTCCAACTGATCGTTGAATGATGAGGAACTGGATCATTGATATTTAATCCTAAAAACCATCTGTAGGCCATATTGTAGTAAATTTCTTTTTCGAGCTGTCTTTCTGAACGGATACCGTACAGGTATCCGATAAACATCATTTTGAATAAAATCAATGGATCGAGAGATGGCCGGCCATTATTCTCACTGTAGTAAGGCTTAACCTTTTCAATAATGAACGAGAAATCTATGTATTTGTCAATTTTGCGTAGCAGATGATCCTCTTCAACAAGTTGATCAAGCAATACGAATTCGGCTTCGTTTTGAGAAGAATTTCTGGTGTAGAACATTAGCAAAACACCTTCCTTTTAAGTCCTTTTCTTTATTATAAAATGAAGAAATGGATGATTTAAGGAAAAAATAAAAGACTGTCGAGATTTTCTCGACAGTCTGACGCATTTAAGCGTTCTTTTTTTACTGATATTCAAAAACCGGTTCTTCAGATGATTCATTGTACGTGACGAGCAAATCGTGGCCGTCGAAATACCAGACATCGCTTTCTTCGATAAAAAACGTAATCCCATCTGCTTCTGCGCTCGCCCCGATTTGCTGAGGCTCATCTTTTGAAACACCGAGGGAGAAGCCTTTTTGAACATTGCTGCAACCGCCGTAACGGACAAAGAAGCGAACCTGATCCCCTTTTTTCAAATCAAGCTCGTCCTTATACCAAATCAGCGCATCTTCATTAATTTTCAAATTCACGAGCAAGCACTCTCCTTTATCATTCATTTCAAATATGTGCTGCCTTTATAGTATATAATGATTGAACCGATTGATGAAAGGCATCTACCTTTTACCGGACATCCATTTTATTTTCGGTTCGGTTTTATCGATAATCCGCTTAATGTTCATTCTGTGTCTGTATATGACAAACACCGTAAGAACGACGACGACCGCCACCAAAAAGAGGTCTTTTGTGAACAGGCTGTAGATGGTGGTATACAGGCCGGTTAAAATGGATGAAAGCGATACATACTTTGTCATATACAAAAACAGGAAAAACACAGCGACCATGGTAAGAAACAATAGAGGCTGATAGCACAATAATACGCCTCCTGAGGTAGCGACAGCTTTTCCGCCTTTAAACTTTGCGAAAACAGGGAACATGTGCCCGATCACCGCGGCCACTCCCGCAAATAAAGGGTGAACGCCGACGTGCAGGATGGCCGGCAAAAAAGCGGCAAGCGTCCCTTTTAAGATATCCGCGGCGATGACAATCGAGCCCGCTTTAACGCCGAGCGTCCTGAATGCGTTGGTGGCTCCGAGATTGCCGCTGCCGTGTTCTCTGATATCAATTCCTTTGGCAGCTTTTCCGACAATCAAGCCGGACGGAATGCTGCCGAGTAGATAGGCTAACAAAAATAATAAAGCAATAAACATTTCATTTCTCCTTTTTAGATGATCCCTTCTCTTTATTTTAACATGAGAGGCACCTTCTCTGAGGATTTTTATTGGTATGTACCCGTATATATCATACAGGATAATGCGATGCAATCATATGAAAATTTTGATTGCGGCGATTGTTTTCGTGTAAACTAATAAATAAAGGAGTGAGCGGTATGGAAAACCCATCTAAACAGGAAATTAAAAAGATTCTTGAAAACAGCAAGCGAATCGCGGTCGTCGGCCTCTCAAACAATCCGGAGAGAACGTCGTACATGGTTTCAAAAGCGATGCAGGAAGCGGGCTATGATATTATCCCCGTCAATCCGACTATCGATGAAGCGCTCGGAGTGAAGGCTGTGGCGTCTTTAAAGGATATTGAAGGACATGTGGATATCGTTAATGTGTTTAGAAGATCTGAGCATCTTTTAGATGTCGCTGAGGAGTTTTTGGAGATCGATGCCGACGTGTTTTGGGCGCAGCAGGGACTTGTCAATGAAGACGCATATCAGCTGCTGAGTGAAAAGGGCTATACAGTCGTTATGGATTTGTGCATAAAAGTGGCCCATGCGCTGACCAAATCGGCATAAAAAAGACAAAAATCCTTGAAAAAACAAGGGTTTTTGTCTTTTTTATACGAGATTATGTTTGCGATTTATTGTGAAACAGATACAATAAGTCTTGGACAGTTTTTTTAAGAATGATTTTCCAAATACTTTTAAACAGCCTTGTATTGTGCCGAAAGATTCGTGTAAAATGACGTCTGTCATTCAATCGGCTAAAGGTTAACGAAATCATGACAAATCTTTGAAGCGGTCGAAAGAAAATCGGATATCGCTTTGATTTGCATGTCAGAGTGTGTATTATTCTTTATAAGCAATGTTTGATTTTTGAAAGGGGTTTATGCATTTGGTTAAAAAACAGCAGGTTGACTATAATGATGATTCCATACAGGTGCTCGAAGGCCTTGAAGCGGTCAGAAAACGCCCCGGCATGTACATCGGTTCAACGGACAGCCGCGGCTTGCACCATCTCGTTTATGAAATCGTCGATAATTCCGTTGACGAAGTTCTGGCGGGCCACGGGGATCACATTATAGTGAAAATACATAAAGATAACAGCATATCGGTGCAAGACAGAGGCCGGGGAATGCCAACAGGAATGCATAAGCTCGGCAAACCGACTCCGGAAATTATTTTAACCGTCCTTCACGCAGGAGGTAAATTCGGCCAAGGCGGCTATAAAACGAGCGGAGGTCTGCACGGTGTCGGTGCATCCGTCGTCAACGCTCTGTCCGAATGGCTGACGGTGACGATCGAACGGGACGGAAATGTCTACAAACAGCGGTTTGAAAACGGCGGTAAACCGGTAACATCCCTTGAGAAAATCGGAACGACTAAAAAAACCGGCACCCTGATTCATTTTAAGCCGGACCCCAAGATGTTCAGCACGACGACCTATAACTTTGAAACGCTTTCAGAACGGCTGAGAGAATCAGCCTTTTTATTAAAAGGATTAAAAATTGAGCTGATTGATGAACGCCATCAAACGAAAGAAACTTTTTTGTATGAAACCGGCATCGAAGCTTTCGTCGCTTATTTGAACGAAGAAAAAGACGCGCTTTGCGAAGTGGTTTCCTTTGAAGGCGAACATAACGGGATCGAAGTCGATTTCGCGTTCCAGTTTAATGACGGCTATTCCGAAAACATACTGTCCTTTGTCAACAATGTCAGGACGAAGGACGGCGGGACCCATGAGTCCGGAGCCAAAACAGCGATGACGAGAGCATTCAACGAGTATGCGAGAAAGGTTGCGCTGTTAAAAGAAAAGGACAAAAATCTGGAAGGAACGGATATCAGAGAAGGATTGTCTGCGATCGTTTCTGTGCGCATACCGGAAGAGCTTCTTCAGTTTGAAGGACAGACAAAAGGCAAGCTCGGCACAAGTGAAGCAAGATCAGCGGTTGACGCTATCGTTTCCGAGCAGCTCGCCTATTTCCTTGAAGAAAATAGAGAAACCGCGACTTTGCTTGTGAAAAAGGCCATCAAAGCTTCACAGGCAAGGGAAGCAGCCCGAAAAGCAAGAGAAGAAGCGAGAAGCGGCAAAAAGAGAAAAAAATCGGAAGCGACATTAAGCGGTAAACTGACGCCTGCCCAATCAAGAAACCCGGCTAAAAACGAACTGTATCTTGTTGAGGGTGATTCTGCAGGCGGTTCAGCCAAGCAGGGAAGAGACCGGAAATTCCAGGCGGTTCTGCCGCTCCGCGGAAAGGTCATCAATACAGAAAAAGCAAAGCTTGCCGATATCTTCAAAAATGAAGAAATTAATACGATCATTCATGCGATAGGCGGGGGCGTCGGCGTCGATTTTGATATTGAAGACATCAACTATGACAAAGTCATCATCATGACGGATGCCGATACAGACGGTGCGCATATCCAGGTGCTTCTGTTAACCTTTTTCTACCGCTATATGAAACCGCTGATCGAGCACGGAAAAGTGTTTATCGCGCTGCCGCCGCTCTATAAGGTCAGCAAGGGCTCAGGCAAAAAAGAAATCGTTGAGTACGCCTGGTCTGATGAAGAAATGGACGATGTTCTGAAAAAAGTCGGAAAAGGATATACGATACAGCGCTATAAAGGTCTCGGAGAAATGAATGCAGATCAGCTTTGGGAAACGACGATGAACCCTGAATCAAGGACGCTCGTCAGGGTCAAAATCGATGATGCGGCCCGCGTTGAACGGCGCGTAACGACATTGATGGGGGACAAAGTTGAACCGAGGAGAAAGTGGATTGAGAAAAATGTCGCTTTCGGACTTGATGAAGAAAGCAATATTTTGGAAAATGAGAACTTATCGGTCGCTGAGGAGGTTTAAATAAATGGCACAGCCAGAGATTTTTCATGATTTACCATTGGAAGACGTGATCGGCGACCGTTTCGGCCGATACAGCAAATACATCATTCAAGACCGGGCGCTTCCTGATGCGCGCGATGGACTGAAGCCGGTGCAAAGGAGAATTCTGTACGCCATGCACGCGGAAGGAAACACGCATGACAAAAACTTCCGCAAAGCCGCGAAAACGGTCGGGAATGTGATCGGGAACTACCATCCGCATGGGGACAGTTCCGTGTACGAAGCGATGGTGAGGATGAGCCAGGATTGGAAGGTTCGCAACGTGCTGATTGAAATGCACGGAAACAACGGAAGCATCGACGGCGATCCGCCCGCTGCGATGCGTTATACAGAAGCGAGGCTTTCGGCGATTGCTTCAGAGCTTTTGCGGGACATCGATAAAGAAACGGTCGAGTTTGTGCCGAACTTTGATGATACAAGCAAGGAGCCTGTTGTTCTGCCGGCGATGTTCCCGAATTTGCTTGTGAACGGATCGACGGGAATATCCGCGGGATATGCGACAGACATCCCGCCTCACAACCTAGGAGAAGTGATCGACGCCGTCATTAAACGAATCGATTCGCCCAACTGCAGTGTTGATGAACTCATGGAGCTTGTCAAAGGGCCCGATTTTCCGACAGGCGGCATCATCCAGGGGAAAGAAGGCATTAAAAAGGCCTATGAAACCGGAAAAGGCAAAATCATCATCAGAGGAAAAGCCGAGATCGAAACGATTAGAGGCGGCCGCCAGCAAATTGTTATCACGGAAATTCCGTTTGAAGTCAATAAAGCAAATTTAGTGAAAAAAATCGACGAATTCCGGATTGAGCGCAAAGTTGAAGGAATTTCCGAAGTCCGCGATGAGACCGATCGCACAGGTCTCAGAATCGTGATCGAACTGAAAAAAGAAGCGGATGCACAAGGTATTTTGAATTTCTTGTATAAAAATGCGGATCTGCAAATTCCATACAACTTCAACATGGTCGCCATCCATAACAGAAGACCGATGCTGATGAATCTCACTTCTATTTTAGATGCCTATATCGAGCATCAGAAAGAAGTGATCACCAATCGTTCTCAGTATGAGCTGAGAAAGGCGAAGGAAAGGCATCATATCGTCGAAGGATTGATGAAAGCACTGTCGATCCTCGATGAAGTCATCTCGACGATCCGCTCTTCAAATGATAAGCGGGACGCCAAAAACAACTTGATTGCAAAGTTCGCATTCACAGAACCGCAGGCGGAAGCCATCGTTTCCTTGCAGCTGTACAGATTGACAAACACCGATATAACCGCTTTGCAGGAAGAAGCGAAAGAGCTGAATCGGAAAATACAGGAGCTGGAAGCGATCCTTTCTAATGATCGGAAGCTTTTGAAGGTCATCAAAGACAACTTGCAAAAGTTGAAAAAAACCTATGCAGGCGAGAGGCTCTCTGTGATCGAAGAAAAGATCGAAGAGATCAAAATCAACCTTGAAGTAATGGTAGCCTCAGAGGACGTCTATGTAACCGTAACGAAAGACGGCTATATCAAACGTACAAGCCAAAGATCGTTTGCCGCTTCAAACGGACAGGATTTCGGCATGAAGGATACCGACCGTCTGCTTTGCCAACTGGAAATGAACACGACAGATGTGCTGCTTTTGTTTACGAACAAAGGAAGCTATGTGTATTGTCCGGTTCACCAGCTGCCGGATATCAGGTGGAAAGACCTTGGTCAGCATATTACGAACATCATTTCCATTGACAGTGATGAGTCTGTCGTCAAAGCGATTCCTGTCAGGGAATTTACCGAGTCGGAATATCTTCTGTTTTTCACGAAAAACGGAATGACGAAAAGAACGCAGCTTCTTCAATATAAAGCACAGCGTTATTCAAAAGCCTTGGTCGCGCTTAATTTAAAAGGCGATGACGAAGTGGTCGATGTCCATGTCACAGACGGGACGAAAGACGTATTCATCGCTACACATACAGGCTATGGCTTATGGTTCACAGAGGAAGAAATCAGTGTTGTCGGCGCCAGAGCGGCCGGTGTTAAAGGCGTGAACTTAAAAGAAGGCGATTTTGTCGTCTCAGGACAGATTTTAGAGGAATCAGATGTGCTCGTCCTCGTCACACAGCGCGGCTCAGTCAAGCGAATGAACCGCAGCGAATTCGAAAAAACCTCGCGGGCCAAACGAGGCGTTCTCATGCTGCGGGAACTGAAGAAAAAACCTCACCGCATCGCCGGACTGCTTGCCTGCTCATATCATGACCAGATCATGATTCAAACTGAAAAAGGCTCCGCAGAGGAGATGCTTGTCAAAGAAATCAAACTGCATGACCGGTACAGCAACGGTTCATTCATCATCGACGAAGATGAAGCCGGAAAAGTAACAGATGTCTGGCTTAGCAAACATGAACAGGAGTGAGATAAAACTGCACTCCAATTGTCAGACAAGGTCTAGGGGGATCACCAGCAAAACGCGGATTTACAACATTGCCTCCTTGGCATTTTAGTGAGGAATTTAAAAAATAAAATCAACCATCAAAAAGAGCCGGAGATCGTTTTTTGATCATCCGACTCTTTTTGAGTATTTCAGGCTGGTTATGTCCCAGCCTCTTTTTACGTTATTACTTAATATATGGTTCAGAGTGAAGACATTCGTTCAGCTGATCCGTGCAGGTTGTTTTAACCTTAATTGAACACCATCCCGCCATCGATGATAAGTGCTTGACCAGTCATATAATCTGAATCTGGTCCTGCAAGGTAGGAAACGCATGCCGCTACATCTTCCGGTTTGGATAAGCGTTTTAATGCAATATTTTGAGAGAATTGCTCCAATCCCCATTCAAATGGCTTGCCTGCTTCATGAGCGGTTTGCTGTGCAATGTCCATCATCATCGGCGTTTTTACGATACCCGGACAAAAGGCGTTTACAGTAATGCCTAATTCAGCTAGATCTTTTGCTGCCGTTTGGGTGATACCGCGAACAGCGAACTTTGTTCCGCCGTAAACGGCTAAGCCCGGATTGCCGACTTGACCGGCTTGAGAAGAAGCATTAATGATTTTCCCGCCGTGTCCAAGTTCTTTGAAGGCTTTTACAGCTGCTTGTATTCCCCAATAAGTACCGCCAACATTAACATCATAGACTTTCCGATAATCTTCATATGTAATGCTTTCAATAGGGGTGGTTGGTCCAAGACCTGCATTATTGATCACCACATCAAGACCGCCAAGACGTTTTACTGTTTCATCGACAGCTTTAAAAACATCATCACGATCAGCAACATCTACTTTAACCGCGATTGCTTTGCCGTTAAGCTTGTTAATGTCCTCAGCAACTTGTGTTGCAGTTTCTTCATTATAATCAGCAACTGCAACAGCGAATCCGTCCTCTGCCAAGCGTTTGCAGATTGCTTCACCAATTCCTTGGCCGCCGCCGGTAACAAAAGCAATTTTTTCAGATACTTTACTCATATGAACATCTTCTTTCTATAAGTAATTGGTACAGGAGTATTATATCTTATATGTGTAGATTTGAAGTAAAGCCGCGGCATTTGTCGAAAAGATGTTTAAAATTTTTCGAAAAAATTTAATAGTTTTTAAAGGAGGCGAAAAACTGTGTGTCAGACTATAAAAGGGATGTTCCACTATAAAACAGCGATTCAGTTCAATCACTAAACGGATGAAGAGCAAATGAAAAGGCATGAATCCGTGCAATGCCGGACTCATGCCAATCAAACTGTTTCATGAAATTTTATTGTCTAACTTTTTGGGGCACTGCAAATATCATTCAGCTGTCCTGGCGATTAAACAGATCTGTAATCGCGTGCATGAATTCAATTCCTTGAAATACAAACAAGTTTAAAGCTGTCAATGAAAAGAGCCCGATAATCACCATTCTTATGATAAATAACATGTTTAAAAACCTCCTGTTTTAGTATGGTTATGGTTTTAGAACATGCGCTTTATCGAAATAAGAAGAGTGATAGAAAACTGCGAGCATAAATGCCTTCAGATGTTCTTTCCGCCGGTTCAGAATGTAAACTTGACTGGTAGCGGCAGCTAAGATTAAGAGCAGTATGAATTCAATTCGAAACCCGAGTGAATTCCATAATGATTTAGCCTTTTCCTCACCATGCTTGCCGATTGACAGTTCGTGAAGCTCATCGCCTGAAACTGCGGCTTTTTGTACATGATGATTTGCCGGCATCTGGGGCATTGAGAACGAATGAAGGCTCGCAATGACTAAAAAGAACATAGACAATTGCAGTAACAATGTCTTTTTCATCAGATCTCATCCCCTTAACGTCTCATAATCTTAACATATTTTATTAGATAATAAAAGATGATTTTTTTGTGACAGTTTTGCTTTATTTGTTGACAAATTCCTTGGTTTTTCGAGGACCATCACAATGAAAGCGCTTTTTTATATATGATTACACGTGTATCTCTGTTATAATGAGAATCGGGACTAAAGTAATGATGACGCCATAAATATACAGGGTTAAAAAACAGAAAATTCTATCTAGTTTTGCTTGCGTCATGATTATGATATAATCCTATCATGTTAGGAAACTTAACATCAAAATCAGTTTGTTGCAGGAGGGTGCTATGGAAGAAATTTTAAGCGAAATTATTAATGTCCCAAGCGGTTTTATTTGGACTTATTTAGTCTATATATTAATAGGTATAGGACTGTATTTTACTTTTAAACTGAGATTTGTCCAATTTCGTTATTTCTTTGAGATGTTTCGTATTGTCGGCCAAAAAGAAGAGAAAGGGCAAGGCGTTTCGTCTTTGCAGGCTTTCTTTATCTCAGCAGCTTCGCGGGTAGGAACGGGAAACCTGACCGGTGTGGCGCTGGCTGTTGCGACCGGCGGACCCGGAGCGGTCTTTTGGATGTGGGTTGTCGCTCTTGTAGGGATGGCATCAAGCTTTGTCGAGAGCACATTGGCCCAAGTCTATAAAGTAAAGGACGGCGATCATTTCCGCGGCGGTCCGGCTTATTACATGGAAAAAGCGCTCGGCGCCAGATGGATGGGCATTATCTTTGCCGTTTTAATTACGATTACATTCGGCTTGATCTTTAATGCGGTGCAAGCCAATACGATCGTCGGCTCCATGGAAGGGGCTTTCAACCTTGATAAAACAACGGTCGGAATTGTTCTTGCGGTATTGACCGGATTTATTATTTTCGGCGGCTTGAAACGGGTTGTAACAGTCACGCAATTAATTGTTCCCGTCATGGCCATCATTTATCTTGCCTTGGCTCTTTACGTCGTACTGACGAACATTTCGCAGCTGCCGGCTGTCTTTGCCATGATCGTGAAGGATGCGTTTGGCATCGAACAGATCGCAGGGGGTACCTTGGGATCGCTCATCATCATCGGTGCCAAGCGCGGTTTATTTTCAAATGAAGCCGGAATGGGAAGCGCGCCGAACGCGGCGGCGACTGCCAATGTGTCTCACCCCGCAAAACAAGGCTTTATCCAAACGCTCGGTGTATTCTTTGATACGATTGTCATCTGCAGTGCGACAGCCTTTATGATCCTTTTGTTCAATTTGACGCCGGGCAAAGAGCTTGACGGCATTCAGATTACACAAGCAGCGATGCAGCATCATATCGGAAGCTGGGCGCCTGCGTTTGTCGCCGTGGCGATTTTCCTGTTCGCTTTCAGCTCAATCGTCGGGAACTACTACTATGGTGAAACAAATATCGAA
Organism: Bacillus sp. HSf4; assembly: GCF_029537375.1. Taxonomy (NCBI): domain Bacteria; kingdom Bacillati; phylum Bacillota; class Bacilli; order Caryophanales; family Bacillaceae; genus Bacillus; species Bacillus sp. HSf4. The sequence goes on from NZ_CP120679.1 coordinate 2,057,760, forward strand.
TTTATTAAAAAGAGCAAAACGGCGCTTGCCGTTTATCGCGCGGCAGTTGTCGCAATGGTGATTTTCGGATCCGTCTCCGGCTTTCAGCTCGTATGGGACATGGCCGATTTATTCATGGGCTTAATGGCCATCATCAACCTGATCGCGATTCTCCTCCTGTCAGGAATCGCGGCCAAAGTGCTCAAGGATTATACAGCACAGTGTAAAGAAGGGAAGAATCCGGTCTTTAAAGCGAGCTCTATACCGGGGCTGAAGAATACAGAGGCTTGGGAAGATGAGAAGGAAACACTTAAATCAAAATAAAAGATGAAAAAGGCGTCTTGTAGATGACGCCTTTTTCTTATTGGCAGCTGAAAGATGTGATTTCATTCAGGTCAATCCCGAAGTACACCCAGCGGAACTGCCGCGGCCTCCAGCGGTAGCCTGCGATCGAACGCCTACCGAGAAAAACCGGGTAAAACCAAAAGCGGGCGCCGTTCCTTAAACGGATGTACGTAAATCTGAACAGGCATCTTCTGATTCCTCCAGGGTCAACGGCAAAAACCGAAGGGCCGCCGGTGTCTTGAGGAAGCTGGCTTGGGGGAGGAGGCAAAACCTGCTGCTGCGGTCCTCCTGCTCCAGGAGGAGGACCGGGCGGGAACTGCTGACGGTACGGGTCATATATATAATCGTATGGATACAAGCAAAAACGCTCCTTTCTAACTGTTTGCTTTATCGTATGATTTGCTGAAAAGATGGGTAGCTTGCCTTATAGAGAAAAAAATCCCTAAAGCCATTTTGGCTTTAGGGAGATGGTTTACATGCTTTTGCGCGGCGCCCGTTTCCTGTAGACGACATAGCTTCTTGTCAAATATTTCAGCGGCATGCTGAAAACATGGACAAGCCGCGTAAACGGCCAGACAATGAATATGACATAGCCCATGACGATATGAATTTTAAACCAGATCGGTACACTTGCCATAAGCGAGGGATCCGGTTTAAACATGAAGATTCCGCGGAACCAAGGTCCGATTGTCGTTCTGTAGTCGAATCCTTTTGAATCGATGTTGAGGAAAGTTGACGCAAGGCCGGTTATCATCATGAACAATAAGGCCGCTAACGTGATCAAATCGCCGGCTGAACTCGTTTTCCGGATTCGTTTGTCAGTCACTCTCCGGTAAGCAAGAATGATGAGTCCCGATAGTGCAGCAATTCCTGCCGGCAGTCCGAAACCGATGGCGACTTTATGATAAAGATGTTCTGAGACGCCGATTGTCTCATAAAAGCTTTCCGGAATTAAAATCCCCATCACATGTCCGCCGATGACAAAGAAGATTCCCCAATGAAAGAGGCTGCTGCCAAGCGCCAGCTTTTTCTTTTCGAGCATTTCGCTTGATTTGGCCGTCCAGCCAAACTGATCATGCTGGTAGCGGTAAATATGACCGCCGATAAAGATCGTCAGGACAATATAGGGGAGAATGACCCAAAGAATTTGTTCGATCATGGCTGTACAGTCCTTTCAACACCGATTTCCGCCAATCCTATAAACAATCCGTCCAACAGCGCGGCATAGATGCTTTCATTTTCGCTTAGCTGCAATCTCAGCTCTTCAAGATTCCCCGCATACTTTTGAAAGACAGCCGCCGCTTGATCGCGGTTGGCCAATGCGGCGAACTCCAGCATGAGCGGAAGGTAGTCAGGAAGCTCTTTTTCTGTCGGCTGAAAACCTGATTGCTGATATAAATCTTTCAGCTGCAAGAGCTCAATCCCGCGTTCCCGCTGTTCTCCGGAATTGAAGTAGGTGACATAAAGGTTCGTTTTTTTGCCGAAATCAAATGTGTATACATATGTTTCGATCAACTCTTCCGGAGAATAGAGAGCCGCCTCCTCCATAAATGAAAGCAATTTCTCTTTCAATTGCTGATGCTGTATCTGATTGATCATGGTTTGCCATTCAGAGCGTTCTTTTCTCCACTGTTCATCAGGGTAGGAGAGGAGATAGGAAAGTGCGGCGAAAACGGCTTGTTTATCTGTTGCATCCATTGTGCTTCACTCCAGTCTTATAGGGTTTGGCAAGAACCGGGTCCTCCGGCAAATGATAACCCGCAGCTTCCTTGTTCCATGTACAGATCTGCGACTTCTTCGCGATGGGTTTGCGGAATGACAAATCGGTCATCGTATTTGGCGATTGCAAGCAGACGGTACATATCTTCAATCTGTTCTTCAGTCAATCCGGTATCTTGTATCAGAGCTGAATCGATCTGTTTGTTCGTTTGGGTCGCCCGCATGTACATACGCATCACAGACATTTTCTTTAATGTCGTTCTAATATGGTGTGTATCACCGGCCGTCAGCAGATTGGCCAAATATTCGATCGGAATCCGCATTTCATCAATGGCCGGGAAGATATCCTCAGCTGATTGGGCCGTTCCTTTTCCTTCAAACATATTCATAATCGGACTGAGCGGAGGAATGTACCATACCATCGGCAATGTCCGGTATTCCGGATGCAGCGGCAGGGCGATTTTCCAATCGATGATCATTTTGTAGATTGGCGATTTTTGCGCGGCTTCGATCCACTCCAGCGGAATGCCTTGGGCTTTTGCTTCTTCTGCGACAGCAGGATCATTCGGATCCAGGAAAATCTCCAGCTGTGAGTGATACAAATCTTTTTCATTTTCGGCTGAAGCTGCTTCCTCGACTTTATCTGCGTCATAAAGCATGACACCGAGATAGCGGATTCTGCCGACACATGTCTCAGAGCAGATTGTCGGCAGTCCGGCTTCGAGACGAGGGAAGCACAGTGTGCATTTTTCCGCCTTGTTTGTCTGCCAGTTGAAATACACTTTTTTATAAGGACATGATGATACACAGTGCCTCCATGAGCGGCATGCATTTTGATCGACGAGAACGATCCCGTCTTCTTCGCGTTTGTACATCGCGCCTGACGGACAGGAGGAGACGCACGACGGATTGATGCAGTGTTCGCATATCCTTGGCAGATACATCATAAAGACGTCTTCAAATTCAGTCTTGATCGATTCTTCCATTTTTTTGACGTTTGGATCTTGGAGGCCTGTAATGTGGCCGCCGGCAAGGTCATCTTCCCAGTTCGGGCCCCATTCAAGGTTCATGAAGTCTCCCGTAATGGAAGACTTCGGCCGTGCAACAGGCTGGTGTTTTTTCTCCGGACTGTTTGTCAGTGTTTCATAATCATAATTCCAAGGTTCATAGTAGTCATCGATCGTCGGCTGATACGGGTTGTAGAATAAATTCATGAGCCGTGTTGTTTTGGCGCCTGATTTGAGCTGCAGCTTGCCTTTTTTCAGCTCCCAGCCGCCTCGGTATTTATCCTGGTTCTCCCATTGTTTCGGGTAGCCGATGCCCGGTTTTGTTTCGACGTTGTTGAAGTACATATATTCTGCTCCGGAACGGTTTGTCCAAGTGTTTTTGCATGTGACGCTGCATGTATGACAGCCGATGCATTTGTCAAGGTTCATGACCATCCCGATCTGCGCTTTAATCTTCAAGCCAATCGACCTCCTTCAATTTTCTGATCACGACATTGAGGTCGCGCTGATTTCCTGTCGGCCCGTAGTAGTTGAATCCGTAGCTGAGCTGTCCGTAGCCTCCGATCATCTGCGTCGGCTTGACATGAATGCGGGTCGGGCTGTTATGGGTTCCTCCGCGGTTATTCGTCAGCTTTGTTCCCGGCACGTTGATATGCCGGTCTTGGGCATGGTGCATAAACGCCATTCCTTTTGGAATCCGGTGTGATGTCACGGCCCGTGCGACGACGACTCCATTTCGGTTAAAACACTCGATCCAGTCGTTGTCCTGAATGTCGGTTTCTTCCGCATCGTCTTTATTCATCCAGACCGTCGGTCCGCCTCTGAAAAGGGTGAGCATCGGCAGGGAATCAAAATACATGCTGTGCACCGACCATTTATTATGCGGTGTTAAATAGTTCAACACGATTTCTTTCCCTTCTTGCTCAGGCCGTTTATTTACGAAAGGGCGGTGGATCAGAATCGGTTTGAATGTCGCCATGTTTTCCCCGAATTCTGTCATCATTTCATGATCAAGGTAAAAAGACTGTCTGCCGGTCAGCGTTCTCCACGGAATCAGTTTTTCAACGTTCGTCGTAAACGGAGAATAGCGCCGTCCGCCTTTTTCAGAACCGCTGAAAGCAGGGGAGGTGATCACCGTTTTCGGCTGAGCTGAAATTTGCTCAAATGTGAAGCATTCCTCTTCCCGTTCTTCAGCTAAATCTTTCAACTCAAGATTCGTTATTTTTTCAAGCGATTCCCACGCTTTAACGGCTACTTTCCCGTTTGAAGTGGAAGAGAGGGTCAATACCGCTTCAGCAGCTTGTCTTGCATCACTGATGTCAGGACAGCCTTTGGCGATCGTGTCTTCTTTTACGACGCCGAGCGTTTTTTTGAGAGAATCATATTCTGCTTCAACAGACCAGTTCATACCTTTCGTACCAAACGGCTGTTTGGCAACATTCGGCCCGAGCGATGTCATCTTATTGTAAATCTGCTTGTAATCCCGTTCCACGACGTGAATTTGCGGCATTGTTTTCCCTGGAACGGCAGGGCAGTCATCTTTGCTCCAGTCTTTGATTTTCCCGAGCGGCTGCGCCATTTCTTGTGGAGTGTCATGGAGAAGAGGAGTCGCAACAGCCTCTTTGACAGGTTCCATGTCAACTTCTTCAGCCAGATCGGAAACCGCTTTTGCTAATGCTTTGAAAATATCCCAGTCAGACTTTGATTCCCACGGCGCTGAAATGGCCGGGTTAAACGGATGGATGAACGGATGCATATCCGTGCTGCTGAGATCGTGTTTTTCGTACCAGGTGGCCGCAGGGAGCACAATGTCGGAGTACAGAGCGGTACCCGCCATCCTGAAGTCGAGATTGATCAATAAGTCGAGCTTGCCTTCAGGCGCTTCGTCGCGCCATTTGATTTCTTCAGGACGGATGCTGTCCTGATCATCGTTCATCAGTCCGTTTGTCGTACCGAGCAAGTGCTTCAGAAAATATTCATGACCTTTGCCGGAGCTCGAGATTAAGTTGGCTCTCCAGACAAATAGGTTTCTCGGGAAGTTCTTTTCATTGTCAGGATCTTCAATCGAAAACTTGAGCTTTTTCTCTTCAAGCTGTCTGGCAATATAGCTTCCGACTTGCTGAGCGTTTTCAGCGCCTGCTTTTTCTGCTTCTTTATACAAGTCGATGCCGTTTTTCTCAAACGTCGGATACGATGGAAGCCAGCCGAGTCTTGCCGCCAGCACATTGTAATCAGCATGGTGCTTGTAGCGCGATGTTTTTGCGATTGGGGAAGCGAGCCCGCTGATTTCCTGATCTTCATAGCGCCACTGGTCGGTAGCGAAATAGAAGAAGGATGTGCCGTTTTGCAGTTTGGCAGGGCCTCCCCAGTCTTTGGCCATCGCGATCGTCTGCCATCCTTCGGCCGGACGGAGTTTTTCCTGGCCGACATAGTGGGCCCAGCCGCCTCCGTTAACCCCTTGGGCTCCGACGAGAAGCACAAGGTTCAGCACAGCTCTGTAAATGGTGTCTGAATTGAACCAATGGTTAATCCCGGCGCCGACAATGATCATTGAGCGGCCCTCTGTGTCAATCGCATTTTGCGCGAATTCCCTTGCGATCTTGATCACCATTTCACTTTTAATGCCAGTAATCGGCTCTTGCCAAGCCGGTGTAAATGGTTCAGGATCATCAAATGATGCCGGGGTCTGTCCGCCGATTCCGCGGTTGACGCCATAGTTGGCGAGAGTCAGGTCGAAAACGGTGGAAACAAAGACTTCCTCGCCGTCCAGGATGACTTTTTTGATCGGAAGCGGTCTTTCGATCACCTTATTGCCTTCATGTGAGAAGTAAGGAATGTTGACCGTGCCGATCATATCTTCATGTCCAAGCATGGAAAGCCGAGGTGTGATCGGTTTTTCTGAATCCTCATCAACCATGCGCAAGTTCCATTTTCCTTGGCCGTCCCAGCGGGAGCCCATCGTGCCCTGCGGAATCGCAAATCCATCTGTGTCTTCGTCCCAAACGGCAGGCTTCCATTCATCGTGCTCTGTCGCACGCCCGATATCTTTAGCATGGAGGAAGCGGCCTGCTGTGAACGTTCCGTTTTCCTCTTTCAAAGTCACCAAAAACGGGAAATCGGTATATTGTTTTGCATAATCAATAAAACGTTCGGTCTTCTGGTTGACATAAAAGTCTTGCAGAATGACATGGCCCATCGCCATGGCCAGTGCTCCGTCGGTTCCTTGTCTGATGCTCAGCCAATCATCGGAAAACTTAGATGACTCAGCGAAATCCGGGCTGATCGAAATCACTTTTGCTCCTTTATAGCGGGCTTCGGCCAAAAAGTGTGCATCAGGTGTTCTTGTCAGCGGTACGTTGGAACCCCAAGTCATGATGTAGCCGGAGTTGTACCAGTCGCTGCTTTCGGGAACGTCGGTTTGATCTCCCCAAATCTGCGGTGAAGCAGGGGGAAGGTCGGCATACCAGTCATAGAAGCTCAGCATCGGGCCGCCGATCAGCGACATAAAGCGAGAGCCTGCCGCATGGCTGAGCATGGACATAGCTGGTATCGGCGAGAATCCGACATTGCGGTCAGGTCCGTATTTCATGACTGTATATAGAAGGGAAGCGGAAATCAGCTTTAAGACTTCGCTCCATTCGGCGCGGACAAAGCCGCCTTTTCCGCGCGCCTGTTTATAGGCTTTCGCTTTTTCAGGATTTTCGACAATCGATTTCCAGGCTTCCAACGGGTTTTTGTAAGTTTTTAGCGCCTCGCGCCACATTTGGATCAGCACGCCGCGGACATATGGATATTTGACGCGGAGCGGACTGTAAATATACCAGGAAAAGCTGGCTCCGCGCGGACAGCCGCGAGGCTCAAAGTCAGGCATATCAGGGCCTGTCGAAGGGTAATCAAGGCGCTGTCCTTCCCATGTGACAATGCCGTTTTTAACGTAGATATTCCAGCTGCAGGATCCGGTGCAGTTCACCCCGTGGGTGGAGCGGATCACTTTATCATGCTGCCATCTATTTCTGTATACATTTTCCCAATCCCGGTCTTCATAAGTGGTTTGGCTGTGATGATCAGAATGATGTTCTATAGGAGAGAAATAGTTTAATCTCCTGAAAAGTGGACTTGTTTTCTTTTTTTTCATGACTGTTTCACTCCTTTGTCGGTGCTGCTACCCTCACTATATACGGAGGAGAAGCGGCACCTTGTTAACTTTGTCACAATGTTGCTTCATTTCACGAATTCGTCACAATTTCAGGACGGCCTGTGAAAATGGGGCGGGGACTGAGGAATTAAAAAAGCCTGCTTCTTTAAGAAAAGAAAGCAGGCTGGGGCGCCGTTTTCATTCGCCTGTATCTAAAATTCTTTTTTCCCCGGTTATCTCCTGGATCGGGGCGATGTTTTGCGTGAATTCCAAAGTGCCGATGTAGTTGTTGTTTTCATCGCGTACGGCAAAGTAACGGATGAAAACATATTTATCTTTAAACTTGATCCAAAAATCTTCGACATCTTTTTTGCCCGATTTAAAATCGTCGAGAAGCTTGTTGACAATATGAACGCTTGCCGGTGGATGGCAGTTTTGGACGGTGCGCCCGATCACTGCTTTTGTCCTTGCAAAAATCCGTTCTTTACCGTGGGAAAAGTAGCGGACCACATCGTTTTCATCGATAAAGGTGAGGTCAACAGGAAGGTGATTCAGCATATGTTCAAGCTGTGTTACAGATAAAATACCTGTTGGAAGTCTGACATATCCGCTGGCTGTTTCTTCATTTATGTTGATCTGGTGCCGTTCAGGCTGCCAGACGGCTTCGGGGGCTGTCAGACAGTAGCCGATTTCATCGCTTTCCGCCGCGATTTTCAGCCATTCATCCTCGGTCAATGTCCGGAGGGCCATCGGCAGAAGAATATTCTCTTCTTTGTAGATCATTTCTGTGCCTTCATTGATGATAAAGCCGATCTCGCGAATGACGTCATCTTTTTTATCAGATGTGTAGTGTTCCAATAAGCGCTTGGCTTCTTTGATGCTTTTGCGGATGAAATCATCAACAGCCCACATCACTTGACTCGGCCCGTTGATCCCGTACTTTTCTAAGTAGGGGAAAAGGAGGTTTTCTTTTCTGCTGTAATGTTTGTCGACATCGGCCAGCAAATGTAAGTCTCCGATCAGCTTGTGTATGTTTTCCTGATTGTCTTCCTTTTCAAAACGATCGAGATGGAGCTGGATCTTAAAATTCAACAGAAGATCGAGTTCTTTATTTTCCTTTATAAACGTATGAACAGGATGGCCGGGCTCTTTGTCAGCCTCCGGTTTGTGAATATCGTCAATCGAACCTTTGAAAACGGAAGCGTGGACGGAACAGAGCTCCCGGATTTCTTCAGGCTTGATGCCTTCTTCCTTCATTAACGCCTGCTCCAATTGGGCGATTTCCTCGGCAGTGACAGATCCGAAAGCTTTTTTAAACCGCTCTTTTACCACTTCAAGAGATTTTCCTTTATGAAGGTCAATGATGATGTCTTTGAGCTGCTGTTTTTTTTCGCTTGACATTTCCCGATGTTCTTCCCGGTTGTTGATGAATTCGCTCATTGTTTGTCTCCTTTCCAAACGGGGTCAAATCCGTGCGCTTTTAATTTGTCTAAGACAAGCGTCAGGTCAATTTGTTTCATCCGCGCGCCCTTAGGTATTGTCATGATGCGCCCGGCGGTTTCAAGCATTCCCGGCTTTGTGATATGTTCAAAGCCGACGGCCTTCATCAAGGTTTTGATTTCAGGATGCTGTGTGCAAAGTTCATAAACAGACTCATTCAGATCAATGGTTTTCTTCAGAATGGATCACATCCTTTTGAAATTGATGATCTCTCACTGTCTTTACGATAATACAGGGCGGCGGAGAAAATTGTGACGCAGATCACAAAGATTAGCGCAATGCTTTCGGAATATAAATGCAGCTCGGGTCGCTTTCCAAATAGTCACCTGTCAGAGCATATGCCCGTGAGCGAGAACCTCCGCAAACATGGCGGAATTCGCAGACACCGCATTTTCCTTTCAATATGTCTGGATTTCTTAGATCTTTAAAGATCGCTGACTCGCAATAAATATCGGCCAGCGGCTGCTCACGGACGTTTCCGGCTTGAACCGGCAGGAGTCCGCTCGGATACACATCACCGATATGGGAGATGAACATAAAGCCATTTCCGTCATTCACGCCCTTAGGAGCGCGTCCCAAGCCGCCGATCACATCGATTTTGCCTTTTTCTAAAGCGTGCTCGTAGCGGATCTGCATGTGGGGATCTTTCGCTTCACGCATTTTTTGCTGAATCACGACCCGTCTATAGTGCTGAGCCGCTGTTGTTTTAATATCGAAAGGCGCTTCTTTGGCCAAGCGGCTGAGCCACAAAAATGCTTTTTCGTGTTGGACGGGAGAAATCATGTCTTCCCGTTTGGCGCGCCCGGTCGGAACAAGGAAAAAGACGCTCCACAGCACGCAATCCAATCCTTCAATCAGCTGTGCCATTTCCTCCAAATAATCGATGTTATATGTTGAAATGACGGTGTTGATCTGCAGGGGCAAACCGAACGCATGGATGTGCCGAATGGCGTCCATCGTTAAATCAAAAGATCCGTCTGTCCCCCTAAAATGATCATGGATCTCGCGGTTCGGTCCGTCCAGGCTGAAAGCCCAGCGCGATAAGCCGAGATCTTTGGCGGTTTTGATCGCTTCCTTCGTGACATTCGGTGTCGCGCTCGGTGTCATGGATATCCGGACCCCTTTTTGGACGGCATACTCAATGATGTCGAAAACATCTTCTCTCATTAATGGGTCGCCTCCGGTCAGGACCAAAAGAGGGTTGTTCATGGCATGGATTTGATCGATCAATTCTTTTCCTTCCTGAAGGGAGAGCTCCCGCGGATCCCGCATATTTTGCGCAGATGCCCGGCAATGAAGGCACTTCAGCTCACAAGCTCTTGTCAGTTCCCAGATGACGATAAACGGAGCTTTCTGAAAATCACAATGTATCATGGTTGATCTGTCCTTTCCTAAAGAGCATTCATCTGTAGCGTAGCGGAAATAGAGGAGAAAAAAAGTTAAGTAGATCACATTTCAAAAAAAGAAGAGAAGGGGGGCCGCCCTTCTCAATCGTCGTCTTCTGAAGAGGAGTGGAGATAGCGTAAAAACAGCTGATAGGAACAAAATAAATTTTGCTGAAGCAGAATGAGAAAGTTCACTTGCAGCTGTTTATTGTAGGTCATCATTTTTTTGAATATATGAAAAGGAATTTCAAGAACAGCGGTTTCTGCGGTGGTTTTGACCGAAATAAACGGAGATAAAAACGGCTCTCCCTTTTGGTCGATGGGAAAAACATCGCCCTTTTCCCATTCGGCGATGGTGCGGGCTTCCTCCGGAAGCCTTCTGTCCGAAAATTGAACTTCTCCTTTTAACACAAAATAGACGGCTTGTGCATGAAGGAACGACCGGGAAGGGCGGGATGAGGCGATATCAATCACCTTTCCGTTTTTCAGCAGTTTTTTGACGATGGGGAGGGGCACCCCGAAAAACATCGGAAGATTTTTCAAGAATAATAAATAGTCAAACCGGTCCATAGAACATCCTCCTTCTATATGTTAGCTCAAGTATAGAGTGACAGGCTATAAATGGCAGTGATATAATTCACACTTCTGTATGCAAAATGTCACTTTGTGATAGAGTGAAACTTTTTATAATGGAATAGAAGGGAGGATGTCTGATGAAAGTGTTGATACCGAAGCAGCACGGCGCCTGGGCGATGCTTGCGGTTCCTTTTATTCTCGGTGTGGTTGGCGGCGGAGCGGATGGCCGGCATGTACCGCTGTTTATCGGTTGGCTGTTTTTGTACCTGGCTGCTTTTCCTGTGACGATGATGGTGAAAAAGAAGAAAACTGCTTATTATCAAAAATGGGCGTGGGTCTACAGCATTCCGGCCGTCTCGTTTCTGGTTATTGCCGTATGGATGGAACCGGGACTCGTGCTCTTGGGAGTCTCTCTGTTTCCGCTGTTTCTCATCAATCTTTATTATGCGAAAACAAACAACGACAGGGCGCTGTTGAACGATATCGCGGCGATCGGCGTGTTCAGCGCGGGAGGAGTAGCAAGCTATTGGATCGGTGCCGGGATGCTGGACGGCTGGGCATGGTTCATTTTCATTCAATCGATCCTGTTTTTCACCGGCAGCGCCTTTTACGTCAAATCGATGATCCGCGAAAAGAAAAACAAGCGGTTTAAATGGTATTCTTGGGGCTATCATACGGTCCTGCCGATTTTGTCGTTGGGGTTTGGAGCCGGGTGGGCTGTTGTCGGATTGATTCCGAGCAGCATCAGAGCTTGGCTTTTTTACGGGCGGAAACTGTCGGTGAAGAAAATCGGGATCTTTGAATTGGTGAATGCCTGCGTGTTTTTGACAGTGGTCAGCGTCTTTTTGCTGAGAATATAAAAACAAGGACAATTCGTTGCTCTGTCCTTGTTTATTCTCTGTTTTTAGTCGATGTTACATATTTCGAGAGGGCAGTTTTCACAGTCGATTTCACGCTTTAAATGGTTGAGCTGGTGGATGACGATTTTTCCGGAATCTTCAATTGAAATGACACCGGTTTTCCTAAGATCGCTCAGCATGCGGTTGATGCTTTCTCTAGCGGCCGCACAAAATTTCGCCAGCTCCTGATTTGTCAGCACGATGTTGATGAGAATGCCGTCGCTTCGCGTGATGCCGTAGCTGTTCGCAAGGCGGATCAAGGTGGAGTACAGCGCGCCTTTCTTGCCATTGAGAAGAAGGTCGCGGATTTTGGATTGGATTTTTCGCAAATGAGTGCTCATCCATTTCATGAATTCAAAGGTTAAGGCACCATTTTGAATCAGTTCTTTTTCGAGCTTTTCTTTATTGATGACCAATACTTCTCCATCCAAGAGGACTTTAGCGCTCAGCATATATTTCGCTTCATCAGAAAAAAGCGTCAGCTCCCCGACAATATCATTTTTTTTGCACATTCTCAGTGTCAGTTCTTTTCCGTCAGACGTTAATTTACCGATTTGGACGAGTCCTGACTGAATGAGATACAGTTCTTCAGCATCCATGCCTTCTTGAAAAAGGAATGTATCCTGCCGGATTTTTCTTTTCGTACTGATCGATTCCAATAAATGATACAGATCGGCTGAGAGCAAATCTGTGTCGGATTTTCGAATAGACATGTTCATTGAGTGTCACCCCTTTTGCAGTTCTATTGTAACGTTAACTTGAGCCCGTTCAGCCTTTTAAAAATAACAATCTTGTGAACGTGAATCTAAAGTCCTGAAAAAACCTGAGACCAATAGTCTCAGGTTCTTCATATTCCGGCTTTTATATATTGTTTGTGTTTGTTTTCGATGCCGAATTTCTCATGTCCTGAAAGTACATCCATGCCACAATCACAAAGCTGGCAAGCGCCGCTTCAGACAGCGCCATGAAGCCGATCGCATACTGGCCTGTCGCCTGAAAAACGCTCGATAGGATGAGCGGCGGGAAAAAGCCTCCTAAACCGCCCATCGCTGAGACGATGCCATTGACAATTCCCGCCTGGTTTGTCGGAAAGTAGAACGGGACCAATTTAAAGACGACACCATTGCCGATTCCCGCGCATACGGCAACGGTCAAAACACCGAAACCGTAAAGCGTCAGGTCTGGAGAAAAGGCCAGTAAAACACCTGATAATGTGCATCCTGCGAATACATACATTAAGAGTTTCAGCGGATTGAACTTATCCGCAAGCCAGCCGCCGACAGGTCTGAGAAAAGTGGCGACGGCGATGAAGCCGGCGGTTCTAATTCCCGAATCGACGGGATCCAGTCCGAAGTTGTTGACAAGAAAGTTCGGCAGATAGACGGTGAAAGCTACAAAGGAACCGAATGTGATAAAGTAAAACAAGCTTAAAAACCAAAGCTTTTGATTGCGGTAGACGGCCTTCATTTGATCCTTGACAGAAACGGTGATCCGCTTTTCTTTTGGATCTCCAAATAAAAAGTTCAGCAAGGCAAATGCGGCGACTAAAATCAGAAACATCCGGACCGTATTCGACCATCCTATCGCTTTGGCGATCACGGGAGCGGAAAATGTGGTAATCGCCGTTCCGATGTTTCCGGCACCATAGATGCCGTTTACAAAACCGTGTTTTTCTTTAGGATAATACTTCGGCAGCGATGTCACACCGATAGAGAAGACCGCTCCGCTGATCCCAAGGAAAAAACCGCCGATGATTAAATCGGACAAAGAATCTGCAGTGCTGATCCAAAAGATCGGGAATAGAAGCAGCAAAAAACTGATCATAAACGTCATTCTTGCTCCAAATTTGTTTGTGTAGTACCCAAGCGGAACCCGGAGCAGGGATCCAAGGATGACCGGGATCGCGGTAACGAGGGAGATTTGGCTTTCAGTCAGAGCGATATCTTGTTTAATGTGAGGCATGAGGGAAGAAATCAACACCCAAACCATAAATCCTGCCACCAAACTAATTGACTGCAGCGGCAATTGCATTTTTTGACGTTTTACCATTAGGGAATACTCCTTTCAAAGAGAAAAATGAAATATTTCATTGGCATGTTTTTATCTTACAAAATGTCTTTCAAAAACAATGTGAACAACATCACACGTTCAAGATGATAAGATGGTGTTGAATAGGCGGTCAGGCAAAAGAAATGAGAAAATCACAAAAATAGGTCGTTCATTGATGAACATTTTCGTTTATCATGAAAAGAAAAAGGAGTGCTAGGCGTGTTTTTACAGCTGACACAGGAAGAAAAACAGGCGATGATGAATGAGATCAAACGTTTTTACCTTGAAGAGAGGGGAGAAGACGTCGGAGATATTGCGGCGATTCAGACGTTTGAATTTATCAAGGAAAAGCTTGGTCCTTACTTTTACAATCAGGCGTTAAAAGACAGCCGCAAGGTCGTGGAAGAAAAAGCGGCGGCGATAGAAGAGGAGCTTTTTGCACTGGAAAGGCGCCTTTGACAGGGGGCTTAAAGGCAGTCATTTGAAGGGATTGAGTTTGCGATGGAATTTTTGAAGCAGTTCCTGATTTTCAGCGATTTGAATGACGAAGAGTTCAAACAGATTGAACAGATCGCATCAAAGCGCAAATATCAGCCGAGAATGTTTGTTTTCATGGAAGGGGAAGAGCGGGAGGCCGTTTTTTTCATCAAATCGGGGCTAGTGAAAGCGTATAAGATTGATGAAGACGGCAATGAGCAAGTCATTTCCCTTCTGCAAAGCGGAGAGATGTTCCCGCACGTCGGTTTTTTTGACCGCTCCCCATACCCGGCAACGGCTGAAGCGGTTCAGGAAACCGAATTAATCGTGATCCGGATTGACGATTTTAATCATCTGCTCATGACATATCCGGAGATGACGATAAAGGTTATGAACCTGATGGGCAAAAAAATCCTTGACCTGCAGGAACGCATTCAAGGATTTATTTCCAAAGATGTGCAGCACCGGCTGATGCACGCCTTAGAGAAGTTAGCGGCTGAACACGGGGTGCGAAAAGGAAAAGACGTCTATATCAATTTGCCGATCACCAATCAGGATTTTGCCAATATGGTCGGAACATCAAGGGAAACGATCAACCGCACATTGAATGAAATGAAAAAGAAAAAGCTGCTGTCCGCCGACAGAAGCGGGATTCTGATACATGATTCAGATTGGCTGAAAAGGCTCTAGTTGTATGCCTTTGCCGCACCGCACCATCAGGCTTTCCTTTGATAAGGGGAGCCTGATTTTTTGAATTCACAAATCTGCCATCTTTTAAGTGATCTGGTTCACAACCGGTACTCTCAATATCCAGTATCTTAGGACATGCAAATTGAGAAAGGAGTGAACCATCATGGAAATTCAAAGGGAGACGGTACCCGAGAAGAAGACGGCAAAGAACGGCTTTTTGAAATCTGTTCTCGTGTTTACGCTGATTGTGAGTTTTTCGGTGCTGTTATTAGGGGGCTATTGGATATTCAAGACCCTTGCGCCAAGACCGCTTGAAACATCAGCCCCAAACGGAGAGGTGCTGATGACAAAATCGTCCATCAAAGGCGGGCAGGCCGTTTTTCAAAAATATGCGCTGATGGATTACGGAACGATTTTAGGGCACGGATCATACATGGGGCCTGATTATACAGCAGAAGCGCTGAAAATCTATACGGAAGGGATGCAGAATTTTAAGGCGGAGAAGCGGTACGGAAAGAGCTTTAAACAGCTGTCTGAAGAAAAACAAAACGTGATCCGTGATCAAGTCATTCGCGAAATGAGAAAAAACCGCTATGATTCAGCTTCCGACAAGCTGCAGCTGACAGAGGCGCAAGTCTATGGTTTAGAGCAGGTCCGCGCCCATTACCGTAAAGTGTTCACAGAAGGCGACGGCTGGGGGCTTGAGCCCGGGCTGATCAAGGAAAGCCATATGCCGAGTCATGCTAGAGCATGGATCGACAGTGAGGACCAGATCACACAGGTTTCCGATTTTATCTTTTGGACGGCATGGCTGTCCAGCACGTTAAGGCCCGGCGATGACATAACGTATACGAACAACTGGCCGTATGATGAAGAGGCCGGCAATACGATGTCTTTCGCCGCGGTTTGGTGGAGCGGCGCCAGCGTCACGATTCTCATTTTATTTATCGGCATCATTTTATTCGTGTTTTACCGTTATAAGCTTGGGATGAAGGAAGCTTATCAGGAAGGGGCGTTTCCGGTTTTTGATTTGGAAAAGCAGCCGCTTACGGCGTCACAGGTTAAAACCGGGAAATATTTCGCCGTCGTTTCCGTGCTGTTTTTTGTTCAGGCGATGCTCGGCGCATTACTTGCCCACTATTATATCGAGCCGGACAGCTTCTTTGGCATCGATTGGATCAGAGAGCTTTTACCTTTCAACATATCAAAGGGATTCCACCTGCAGCTGGCGATCTTTTGGATTGCGACATCATGGCTTGGCATGGGCATTTTTGTGGCTCCGCTTGTCGGCGGCCGGGAGCCGAAGCGGCAAGGCTTGTTTGTCGACATTCTGTTTTGGGCGCTGATTGTTCTTGTCGGCGGAAGCATGGCCGGTGAATGGCTCGGAGCAAAAGGCTATCTAGGGAACAATTGGTTCTTATTCGGCCATCAAGGAATGGAGTATATCGAGCTCGGCCGTTTTTGGCAGATCATTCTTGCGCTCGGCATGCTGATCTGGCTGTTTATCGTTTTCAGGGGCATTAAGCGCGGTTTAAAAAGAGAATCTGATAAAGGCGGCTTGATTCATTTGCTGTTTTATTCGGCCATCGCCATTCCGCTGTTTTACGGCGCCGCCTTTATGTTCAACCCGGGCACAAGCATCACCATGTCCGATTTTTGGCGCTGGTGGATCATCCATTTATGGGTGGAAGGGATTTTTGAAGTCTTCGCCGTCGTCGTTATCGGCTTTTTGTTGGTGCAGATGAATTTGGTGACGAAAAAGTCAACCGTAAGAGCGCTCTATTTTCAGCTGATACTTCTGCTCGGCAGCGGTGTGATCGGCATCGGCCATCATTACTATTACAATGGATCATCAGAAGTATGGATCGGTCTCGGGTCTGTCTTCTCATGCCTGGAAGTGATCCCGCTGACCCTGCTTGTTTTGGAAGCGTATGAACAATATAAAATGATGCGGGATGGAGGACATCACTTCCCGTATAAAGCGACATTCTGGTTTTTGATTTCAACCGCGATTTGGAATCTTGTCGGTGCGGGGGTATTGGGCTTTTTGATCAACCTGCCCGCCGTCAGCTATTTTGAGCACGGCCAGTTTTTAACACCGGCCCATGGACACGGAGCGATGATGGGGGTTTACGGCATGTTCGCGATTGCCGTATGGCTGTACACATTGCGCAATATCGTCAAGCCTGAGCGCTGGAATGATAAATGGCTGAAAATCGCCTGCTGGACGCTTAACATTGGCCTGTTCGGCATGGTCTTTATCAGCCTGCTTCCCGTCGGTTTCCTCCAATTGAAAAAAGCATTTAGCGACGGCTATTGGAGCTCACGGGCGTCCGCATTTTTGCAGCAGGATGCCGTGCAGGGGCTATTGACATGGCGGGCTGTTCCCGACACCATCTTTTTAATCGGGATTGTCCTGCTCGTCGTTTTCAGCGTCAAAGCATTGTTTCATCTCCGCAAACCAACACATGGGGAAGGAGAAGAACTGCCGGTTAAAGACATTGCCTCAGAGGATTAAAAAGAAAGGACAGAGGATCATCAAATCCTCTGTCCTTTTTCACGTGTATAGAGAATGAAAAAAAGACAGGATGCCCTGTCTTTTTTCTTATCGTTTGGCTTCGGCCGCTAAACGAGGGAATAAAATGTTATTTTCTAAATGAATGTGCTGAAAAAGGTCTGTTTCCAATTCATCGAGCTTTAAGTAAGTCAGTGTGTATGTGGTGCACGCGCCTTCAGGAAGTGTATAGTCGCTGGTCACTTTCCGCAGTTCCTTTAAAATGTTGCCGCATGATGCATGCTCTTGTTCCAGGGTGTCGATCGCTTCGACGGCCTCGGTTAAATAGGCTTTATCGTTTGTCTCTTCGAAAGCGGTGATTTTCGGGAAAATCTGTTCTTCTTCCTGGATCAAATGGTGCTCCAATTCAGCTTTCAGCTGATGGAACAATTGATGAACCCGGCCGAGCTCAGGATGATGGATCCCATGAACGCGGTATACCTTTGTAACAAATCCCGACAACTCAGGCAGCACGTCGTACAGATAGGCATGATGGGTCTGGACCACGTAGTCAATCAGCCGGGAATAAGGGGCTTCGCTCCAGTTCGTTTCTTGTTCATTGAGAGCTTTTGTCTCTTCGTATAAGGTGTTGATTTTCGTTAAGATCTCTTCTTCATTTAGGTTTTGTTCCTGAATCGCTTCTGCAATCGGGCGGTTTCCTCCGCAGCAAAAATCGATGCGGTATTCCTTCAGAATCCGGCTCGCTCTTGGAAAACGGGTGACAATCTCGCCGGTTTTGGTGTTTTGGTCAAATACTGTGTCCATCGTAAAAAACCTCCTGGAGCTAGATTGATGTTACAGGTTCAATGTAACGTGTTTTCCAGGAGAAAATCGTGATGTATATCACATTTTCAAAAAATCGGGATAGAAGCGGGGAGGATTCGGGAATAGCTATAGATAACTTACGGATTTGGAGGCCCAAGATGGAGGATATATCCTGGCTAACGTATATCATGCTGATCCTTGCCAGCTACCGACTGACCCATTTGATTGTCTTCGATAAAATCACGGAGTTCATCCGGAAACCGTTTATGAAGAAAAAGAAAACGATCGATGAACAGGGGCATGTCGACACAAAAAAGGTGCCGAAATCAAACTTCGGCTATTTGTTGAATTGCTATTGGTGCGCCGGCATTTGGTGCGCCATCATCATCGGAATCGGCTATATGCTGATGCCGAAAGCGAGCATTCCGTTCATTTTGATTTTGTCGGTAGCCGGGGCACAGGCGATTCTTGAAACGTTTGTAGGTGTCGGCACAAAACTGGTCGGTTTTTTATCCGATTTCAAAAAGTAAACTTTCCTTTTCTTTCAGGGCTTAGAAGAGGAGGGTTTATTTTTTGAGACATGCGGCGATGGTTTGATCTTTTTATAGCGCTTTTCTCCCGAATAGTTTTTTTTGAAACCAAACATTTTTATTATTCTGATTCTTATAATTGGGAATTAATAGATAAAGGATGTGTAAAGTCCTGAAGGTTAGCAGTGATGAATGCCGTTTTCTAGCATTACGGCCTCCCAATAAATACGAAAAGAGGAAATAGATAGATTTTTAAGGATTCAAAAACAAGAAATATGGTTGATAGACAATCCATCCAGAGGTTTTTTACAATCAGTTCGTGCTTAAAGTGAGAAGAGAGGTGAGAAACGCTCGCAGAAAAAGCATATTCTAAATCAAATGGAGGAAAAAGAATGTCATCAATCAAACGTTCTGTTTCTGTTTTTGTCACATGCTTCATGATGGCGGCGCTTGTCATCAGCGGTGCATTTGTTCCAGCGGCATCAGCAGCAGCGAAAACGCCTGTTTCTGTCAACGGCCAGCTTAAGCTGAAAGGGACACAACTCGTCAACCAAAATGGAAAAGCGGTGCAGCTGAAAGGCATCAGCTCCCATGGTCTGCAGTGGTACGGCGATTATGTCAACAAAGATACGTTAAAATGGCTGAGAGACGACTGGGGCATCAATGTGTTCCGCGCGGCAATGTACACGGCAGAGGGAGGATATATTGATAATCCGTCTGTTAAAAATAAAGTGAAAGAAGCCGTTGAAGCGGCAAAAGAGCTTGGAATATATGTCATCATCGACTGGCATATTTTAAGCGATGGCAATCCGAACCAAAACAAAGCGAAAGCAAAAGAATTTTTCAAAGAAATGTCTAGTCTTTACGGCAATACACCAAATGTCATTTATGAAATCGCAAACGAGCCGAACGGCGGTGTGAACTGGAACAGCGACATCAAACCTTACGCGGAAGACGTGATTTCGGTCATTCGCAAAAATGATCCCAATAACATCGTCATCGTCGGGACAGGTACTTGGAGCCAGGATGTCAACGATGCGGCAGACAACCAGCTGAAAGACGACAATGTCATGTATGCGCTCCATTTTTACGCAGGTACGCACGGTCAATCGCTGCGGGATAAAGCAAACTATGCGCTGAGCAAAGGAGCGCCGATTTTTGTAACCGAATGGGGAACAAGCGATGCTTCCGGCAATGGCGGGGTATATCTTGACCAGTCACGCGAATGGCTAAAATTCTTGGACAGCAAGAAGATCAGCTGGGTCAACTGGAATCTGTCGGATAAACAGGAGTCGTCAGCCGCTTTAAATCCGGGCGCATCTAAAACCGGAGGCTGGTCAATGTCTGATTTATCCGAATCCGGAAAATTTGTAAGGGAAAACATCCGCAGCACAAGCAATCCAGACAATTCATCTGAAGATACCGATTCTGATTCAGGCTCAAAAGGTTCTGATCAGAAAAATTCAGACCGTGACCAAACAGATCAAGGCAGCAGCACCGAGAAAAATGCAATCGCTGTACAGTACAGAGCGGGGGACGGCAATGTGAACGGAAATCAGATCCGTCCGCAGCTCAATATTAAAAACAACAGCAAAAAAACGGTGTCGCTCAAAAATTTGACCGTCCGCTACTGGTATAAAGCGAACAACAAAGGACAAAATTACGACTGCGACTACGCACAGATCGGCTGCAGCAGCATCAAGCACAAATTCGTGAAATTGAACAAATCTGTAAAAGGAGCAGACACATACCTCGAACTTGGCTTTACAAACGGTACACTGTCTCCAGGAGCAAGCACCGGGGAAATCCAGATTCGCCTCCACAACGATGATTGGAGCAATTATGCGCAAAGCGGCGACTATTCATTCTTAAATTCAAACACGTTTAAAGATACAAAAAAGATCACATTATATGAAAACGGAAAGCTGATTTGGGGCACTGAACCTAAATAACGGCATTCTTGACGGACACCGGTACTTGGTGTCCGTTTTCATGTATATTATAATATAAAGCATGAGGAATTTTTTTGAAAACATGAAAGGAGGTGGATGCATGGATGAAACATTGCAGCATTATATGATGCTTGTGAAGGAAAACCGCGACATCATCAATGGACCAGACTACACAGGCAAAGATCAAGATATTGAAAAACGCCAAGAGCAAATCAAGCTTTATACCAAAAAACTGCAGCAAGGCTTTTCAACAGATGATGACTACGATGAATTTGCCGATGCCGTCATTAAATGCGCATACGGGGACATCACAATGGAAGAATTAGAAACGGTTTATCATGAACTTACTAGATAAATTTGGATAAAGGAGAGGAGACTCATGACACAAATTGTCTTACGTACAGAACGGCTCATTTTGCGGAAAATGGCCATTGATGATGCCGACAACCTGCTTGAAATCTTTGCAGATCCGAAAGCGATGGAATATTATCCGTCAACAAAAAATGAAAAACAGACATTACAATGGATCGACTGGACGCTGGGAAACTATGAAAATCACGGAGTCGGCCTATGGATCGCAGAACATAAACAAACAGGCGAATTTTTAGGCCAATGCGGAATCGTTCCTCAGGAAGTTGAAGGAGCAAGCGAAATGGAAATCGGCTATTTATTTAAAAGGCCCGTGTGGGGCAACGGCTATGCAACCGAAGCTGCCGCAGCATGCAAATGCTACGGATTTGAGTCACTTAACCTGAAAAAGATCGTTTCTTTGCCTGATGCGAAAAATCTGCCGTCCAGAAAAGTTGCCGAACGAATCGGCATGACGCTTGAAAAGAACATATATAAATGGGGAAAAGAAATTGCTTTTTATACGGTTTATCGCTAAATTTTTCATTCTGTCTCACTAACATAAGTATACTTTGGTATTGAGACATAATCTCATTAAATTCAATAACTTCCGAGAATATATATTATGTAAACTAAGAAACAGAATCATCATTTAATTTAGCTGTAACAAAACCCCCTACTCAATACCATAGGGGGCAAACGTTATTCTGGTTGGAGTCCTAAATTTTTATATTTCCAAATGATTTTCCTTATATGGTCGTTGGCTACAGATAAGTCCTCATAATCAAATTTGAACTTACCGTCGCTTTGGATCATCTCTGTACATCTTCAAGTTCAAGAATTTCTCCATAAATGAATACCTTTGACCATGATTCCAGTAACAGATGCACCTACAACAGTCCGCGCCAAAAAATATCAAATGAGATCTCTAAAGACCGTTCAAATGATTGTTTGTTTTCGTACACCAGTTGAATGTTAAGCCCGTCATAAAGCGTAATAAATCCTATCGCGCACTTCTCCGGCGGACAGTTCACATCCGATTCCTTGAAAACATTCGCTATCCGTTCTTTTAAAGTATGCAAATATAAAAGGTATTGGGCTGAAATAAAATCACTTACTTCAGCAGGTGCTTTAAAGGACATTGCCTGCAAAAAAGCTACATTTGGCAATGCATGAAAACGGACTTGGTTTTCTTTTAAAAAGTCATATATTTGACTCTTTGCGGATGTATGTTTTCGGGAATCGAAGTATTCATTGATAAATGAAATTTCCTCTCCAACAATCTCGGGGTATATTTCCATCAGCAATTCTTTTTTTGATGAAAAATGATAAGCGAGAGATTGTTTTCTGATTCCCAACTCTTTTGCAATATGCGACATTTTGACTCCCTCATAGCCCAATTCATTAAATTGGCGAACCGCTGTACGCTTTATATTCTCTCTGGTCAATATAGCGTCCTCCCCTCCATTTTTAGGCTGTTTTTCTCTTCAAGAAGATATATAAAATATATAATAAAACAAACAGCAGGTACATGAAAATAGCGGCAATATAGATCTCACGATAGGAATAAACCGTTGCAACCAAACCTAATAATAAGGAGCCTCCGCCAATTCCCATATCGAAAAAGTTAAAGAACGTTCCCATTGCATCCTCATGTTCATGCTCTTCCACAAGGTTTATACACCATGTTTGGATGGCGGGAAAAATTGAGCCGAATCCAAAACCGTAGCATATAGCCGCTGTAAAAAACATTGCATTTGTTTGTGCGAAATATAATATTGACAGCCCTGCTATTGAAAATAGCGAGGCGGGAATAAGGATGGCGGCAGCTCCGTATCGGTCAAATGTTCTGCCGGAAATGAGCCGTATAAAAAAACTGGCTCCTGCAATCAAAAAGAAAAACATCCCGACACTATGAAACCCCTTTTCAATTGCATAGAGCGAAAAGAAAGACATAATTCCAGATGCAGCAATACCAACGAATAAAATAAGAATTGACGGAAACAGTACACGTTTTTCCAATACTTTTAACTTTACAGTTCCCTTTCCGCCAGTGCCAGTTGTTTCCGGCTGTCTGCGCACGAAAACAGCCATAAGTACCGCCAGCAAAAGAACGGACATCCCGCCTAAAAAAAGCCTTTGAAAATCATAAAGCTCCAGAGCCGCGATACCGATCATCGGTCCAACGGAAACTGCAATTGTCTCACCTACTCCAAAATATCCGATTCCTTCCCCTCTTCGCTCTTTAGGGATAATTTCGGCTGCGATTGTCGCAAAATAGGTCGTCGCCAATCCAAACCCGGCCCCATGTATTAAGCGAATCAATAATAAAACGCTGACATCAGGCGCCAGGTAATAGGCTCCTGTTGAGAAAGCGCTGATCACAATTCCTAAAATGAGCAAATATTTTTTATTGAACCTTAAAGCCATTGCCCCTGCAAAAGGACGAACAGCAATTGCAGAGATCATAAAAATACCCGTGACATAGCCGACTTGTTTTGCCCCTCCTCCAATAGCCGTCACAAACAAAGGCAAAGTCGGCAATAACATTTCAAATACCATAAACAAGAAAGCATTTGCAAGCGTCACAAAAACAAATGACAATGACCACATTTTTGCAGTATGTATTTTTTCTACATTCAATTCCATGGCTACCTCTCACTCACTGTTTTTATTTTTCTTCTCACGCATTGACTTTAACTGACCAAGGTCAGTTTGTAAATATAATTTTATAGAATTTAAGCTATTAATAAGCAGAATTTAAAAAATAAAACTTGATTAAACTGACTGTTGACAGATAGAAGTTGAGTCACAAAGGGTATCTTCCAATAAATAAAAAAGCTACTCTCAAAGAGTAGCTTTTGTTGGCGAGCTCTTCCTGCTCCGACTTCGTATCGACCAGCCGGGTGGCTGCGGCTCTTCTATTATAGTGCTCTGGTATAGTGCTCTGGGTGAGCTCTTTTTGTAGCTTTGAAATAAAGTTTGAGCAAAAATCCCTCATAGGTCCTTGTTTTACGATAAATAAGAAGAATCCATTTTGAAAAAAGATTGATCAAAATGGATTCTTCTTTAGCAGATTTAAGTTTGGTTTTTATAAAAAAGTTTGATCATTTTCTACCCATGTTGCTCAACACTCGCGCCTTATAATTGAATAACTGTAAAGCTAATGAAGCTTTTTTAAAAGCTGCGTTTCGCTGCCCAAGCTCCTTGCATTTTACTAAGGAATACAATTTGCCCAATATGATATGCGTCGTGCATTGCTAAACTCTTCAGTTCAAGCACTAATGAATTATCTTCTCCTGGGATCTGTCTATACAAATCTTCATGTTCTGATTTTGCTAGTATTTTTCCAAGTTCACGATGAACATAAAAGTATTCTTGTTTTGTTTCCTTCCAATTTTCTAACGTCTCAGTTGGTAATCGAAATGTAGATTCATTATTTTCTGCCTGTGGTTCATTCGCTGTTTCACCAATAAACCGCATCAGAAATCTCTTTTCATAGAAAAGTAAATGACAAACTAATTCCCAAATGGAATTCATTGCCCCATCAGCTGGTTTCCAAATTGCCTGTTCAAAAGTGATATCCTCTAGCACTTTTTCAAGTGGTGGAAACCAGTCTTCTTCATCTAAGCAGCTTGCCCATTGCTGTGACAAAAGTGTCTTTACATCCATTTTCTATTCCCTCCAAATTTAGTCCCTTCAGTAGATAATCCCTTTGGTCAAAACTTCATTTGCGGCGTGTTGTTCTGGCATAACTTACAATTTCAAGATGAACCATCTAATTACCTCCCTTACTCCACCAAAAATATAATTTGAAAAAAGATTATTCGGTGTATGATCTCTGCGGGCTTAATGACCGTGAATCTCAAATTTTAGGTAATACGGCGTTACCGATCATCATGTACATAAAATTCTGTCAATCGTACATCATGGATATATAATTCTGTCATTTTTAGTGACAGAGTTGTTTATCCAAAAATTAAAAAACTCCATAAATAATATGGAAACGAATTAGATGGTTCTTAACACTAATAACGACAAAGAAAGTTTTCGACAATTTCAAATCTAGGCTTTCGGGGAGAAATATCGTTTGAAAATGTCTGAGCTTTTTTTCAAGCAGGATTCCTGCGAGTAAAGTGAATTTTTTACTCTCGTTTTCCTTAGCTGCAATAGACAGCCATTACAATATTTCGATATACCCTTCTGTTCCATGAACGCGAATTCGTTGCCCATCCTTTATCAGCTGGGTGGCATTCTCTACTCCGACTACTGCCGGTAACCCATATTCGCGGGCGATAACGGCTCCATGGGTCATCAATCCGCCGACTTCGGTGACCAGGCCTTTTATGGATACAAACAATGGTGTCCAGCTAGGATCGGTAAAAGAGGTGACTAATATATCTCCAGCTTCCAGATCAGCATCTTCCATGTTTAAAATGACACGGGCTCGCCCCTCTATCACTCCGGAGGAAACAGGCAGACCTGCAATCGCTCCGGACGGGAGATGTTCTCGTTTGTACTCGCCTGTAATGATTTCGCCATCAGACGTGATTACACGCGGCGGAGTTAGTTTTTCATATAATTTGTACTCGTCTTTTCGTTTGCTGATGAGCTGGTCATCTAATTTTTTTGTGCGTACGACTTCGTGAAGTTCTTCAAAAGTGAGATAGTATATATCTTCTTTTTCATGAATAGCGCCTACTTCTACAAGTTGTTCGGCTTCTTTCAGCAAAGCCTGCTTATAAACGAAGTAGCGATTCACCATGCCGTATTTTGGATATTCCCGATACCCGCTGAAATTCCGGATGAGGTCGATCATTCGTTTTGTTTCTTTGGCTTTTTGTTCACCATCCGGCAATTGCTTCAACCGATCTAATAATTCTTGTTCTTTCTTCAAAGCTTCCTGCCGTCCTTGCTCAAATTTCCGATGGCTGGCATTAGGCTCAAAGTTTTTGACATGATTAAGAATCATAGGGACAAGTGTAGTTGGTTTTTCGCTCCATCGAGTTCTAGTGATATCAATTTCTCCGGCACATCGCATTCCGTATTTGTTGAGATAAGCGGAGATAGCGTCTTGGATTTCCTGTCCACCTTCAAACTGAACCAGCTCATCCAAAAAGTGATCATCTTTTACATGCTGTAAATAAGCAATTACTTCTGGATAAGGACGTATCACATCTGCGACGTCCAGCAGCGCAAGACCCATTTCTGAAGTAATATTATGGGGTACAGATTGAGAAAGCGTATCTGCTGCGTTTTTTTCACCTAACCACTCGTTCATTTTTTCGTTAATCCATGATGAAGCATTCATAGCAGCTTGAATCACAACCGAACTTTTTGGGTGAAATAAAATCTTCTTTAATTCCTGGATATCTTCCAGAATAAAACTAAATAAATCCGACCCTGATTTCGTTTGGATGTTTTGTTTTAACTCTTCTATCGATGTTTGACTGCTCTTCATCAAATCAGAAACGATTGTCGGATCGTTTTCAGCTGGAGCCGGCATATCTGCATTGCTTCTGCTGGGATTCGGTGTTGTGTTATCATTTGGTATCGACTTAATGAAATCTCGTCGCTCAATTATGGTCGTAAGTGCGTCTTTTAAGAGCGGATCGTGTTGTCCCATGCTATTTAATAAAAATTGTCTGCTGTCAGGTGATGCCAGATGATGTGTAACATCAACAAATAACCTTCCACCAGCTTTACGCATGGGTGCAGAAGTCGTCAGCAGAAAAAAAGACAATCCCAGTGGTTTTATGGGATCCGTCATCATTTGTTGATGACCGACAGAGATATAGACGTGATTGTCTTGATCGCTCGCTTCAGGGATGGGATATAAAGTCGTTATTGGCCGACTCTGGACAATATAAAATGTATCGTGGACCAAACACCATTCGATATCTTGCGGCTGGCCGAAATGAGCTTCGATCTGTCTTCCGATGCGTGCCAGTTGTAAAATTTGTTCATCAGTCAGTATTTGCGTCTTTTGTTGATCAGGAGCGATCTGCCGTGTTTCTGTTCCGCCTTCTTTTCGTCCATAGATCGCCAATTTTTTGGTTGCTATCCGCTTACCCGTGATTTCTCCTTCCTGTACTTTATAACCATCGGAAGATACCAAGCCGGAGACCAGCGCTTCTCCGAGTCCAAAACAGGCATCAATCGACAGCAGCTTACGGTTGGAAGTTATCGGGTCAGCGGTAAATAAGACTCCTGATGCCTGTGGGAAAACCATCCTTTGAACGATAACAGATAAATAAACTTGACTGTGGTCAAATCCATTTTGCATACGATAGATGATTGCGCGATCTGTAAATAGGGAAGCCCAACATTTGCTGATATGCTGCAAGATGGCTTCTTTTCCGATGATATTTAAATAGGTGTCTTGTTGACCGGCAAAAGAGGCATGTGGTAAATCTTCAGCCGTTGCACTGGAACGCACGGCATAAGCATGTTCATCGCCAAATTGGGAGAGATAGTGGGCAACTGCTTTCACCACATCGGCTGGGATTTCTGTTTCCATAATGAGTCGTCGAATCTTCCTGCTGATTTCACCAATTTGATCTCGATCTTCCGCTTTGAGCATTGTTAATTGATCCACCAACGCTTGGAACGTTTCGTTTTGTTCGACCGCTTTTTGATATCCCGCTGTTGTGACACAAAATCCTTCTGGTACTTGTAGTCCTTGAATTTTTGATAATTCCCCTAAATTTAACCCTTTTCCCCCAACGAGTAAAAGCTGTGTTTTTTCCATTTCGTGAAAACCGAGAACCAAAGAACTCATTCTGCATCTCTCCTTCTAAAAAAAATTTGACATGAGCTTTGCGACGTGATACAATTAAAATATAAAATGGGATATCTATAACATATAATCAGAAACGCACATCATCTGATTATATCATCACGTATGTTTTTATGCAATCTAAAAAGAACCTGGATAGTTTGACCAGGTTCTTTCTTCATTTCCCGCTACCATTGTTCGAGCGGCTCCGTTACTGCATCATCATCTAATTGTCACACTGATTTTCCCCATATTCCAAGCACCCTTCCTTTCGCTGCAGCTAACGTCAGGACAGACGGCAAGGTCACGAGGAAGCATGTCAAAGGCACCCACTTTGATATGCCTGTTATGTAATGAAGGATTGTTGCTAAGAGAGTTAAGCAAATCAAGACAATAGTGACATGTCGAACAGAAGTTTCGCTTCTCTTATACTTTTCAATCAGGGTTGATCGATCTGTATATATCGGAGCAGTCCCGGGCTCTGCAGCGAAGATATGCATTCCATGAGAAGAGCATACATGTGTCCACCCTCCGGCTTCAAACGTTTCTGTATATTCCTCAAAGCTGTCATCATCAATATCCTGATAGTCAATGCTGTATGTTACATTTTGCGGCTTGGCTTTTTTAAGTTTATAGCCCATAAATGCAAATGAGTCGAGCAGCCAGCCTTTGCTGGCCATATATTTGAGTTTCTTTATATCTTTTTCCTCTGAAAAAGCCAAGCCTTCGGACATAATATATTTTTTTTGTATCATGTTAATCCCCTTTCAATTGTTGAAAAGCGAGCTCCCCGTGTTCAGCCATCACTCTTCTGCGTTGAATTTCTTTCTTTAGCAGTTCTCGGCCGTGCAAGGTTGTTCGATACACTTTGCGGCGCGGGTTTTCATTGTTTACAAGTTCAATCATCTCTTCTTGAAGTAATTTCTTCAACAGGGTGTATAGTGTAGCCGGACCGATGATAAAGGAATGGTCGGTCATCTCCTCTATTTCCTTCATAATGGAATATCCGTGTTTTGGTTCCAGTAATGTTAAAACGATGTAATACGCTGGATCGGTGAACTGATCCATTTCTTGCGGACGCTGCTTAGGCAAGTGGTCACCCCATTTATTATATCAATTATTGATATATCATTTATAGATATAATAAAATTTCCCTTCCGATTTGTCAATACATCATGACTAAAAAACAAACACCAGGCAGCTGCCGGTGAATTCAATGTTATCCATAAATAAAAAAGCCCCCATAAAGGGGGATTCAGCAATTCAATTATTGCGCTTTACTTCATGACTGACCAAGCAGGTGAATCTGGATCCAATGTAAAGTCATAAGACTTCTCATCACGATACATCGGATCGGCATAAATCGATTCTTGATCTTGATTTGTTGCCTTTTGATATGATGAAAACGAGTCGTATTCATTCTTTTTCCAAATCCATAAGCCATCTTTACCGGCTTCCTTATGGTACACGTTATGGTTCACTATATTTTCGTCATTCTTCGTAAAATCGTTTGCAATAAATATTCGCGAATCACTTGCTGTCATGATGTTTTTTTCGATGTTGTTATTTTTTGTATCATATTGCAGCAAAAGCTGTCCGCCATAGAGACCCTTTGTATCATTACGGTACATAATATTGTGCGCAATGACGGAGTTGCTGGTGCCTCCCCGCTTGTTGTCGTATCCGCCGATTGAAATACCGGTATACGCGTTCTCATACACTGTGTTGTCGGTTATTTGAACATCGTCAGCATATTTCCCTCTATGTTCAGACGTTGCTTCAATGCCGATATCGTTTTCGTAGACGATGTTTTTCTTAATGTCAATCCTTTGTCCTCCATCGACATAGATTCCGCCCGCTGAGTAATCATCTCCATATGCGGGATTTCCGTAAGTCGAGTTATGATAAACTGTATTGTTTTCTACGACACCGTTGCGCACAAAATCGTTTTGATCGGCCGTTCCTTCATAACCGATCAGATCAATTCCGATGTTGTTATTGTCACGGACGACATTGCCGCTGATCGTGAAACCGTCAATGTTTCCGTTCAGCACGACCGCTTCACTCGCTCCGAGTGTCAGCTTTTCAACCGTATTGTCTTCGATCTTAATGTCTTTCATGCTGCCCGAGCCATAGACGGCAATTCCGTGGGCATTTCCGTCATCTGCTGTTGTCTTTATATCCCGAATATGATTGTTCTTCATGGTTATATGACTGCTGGAGCCTGATACATAAATTCCCATGGCGGTTGCTTCTTCAGATGATACAGACAGATCCTGAATCGTGAACCCGCTGATTGTAATGTTATGTTTATCATGAATATGAACGAGCGGTGTTTCATATTCTGCGTCTGTAACTGCTTCTCCGCTGATCACGACTTTTTCATTCTCATAGTTTCGGAATGTGACGGGGTTTTCGTCCGTCCCGCTGTGCTTCACATCAAGTGTTTCATGATATGTGCCTTCCCGAATCATGACGGTTGTGCCGGGGACAGCCTCTTTTGCGGCATGTGCCAATGTACGAAACGGCTTTTCTTTCGTGCCTTCATTTTGATCATTTCCATCTGGAGAAACATATAAGCAGTTTGCCGGTTCCGCTTCTTTCGCTCCTGTCTTATCGTAAGCTAAAGCGATGATAGCTGATAAAATACCTGCTGATAAAATAAAATACCATATTCTCATTTTCAGCACTCTTTTCTCTTTAATAATATGGATGACTATCACAATTATAGAATATCCATTTATGGAAAACCATCGCAAAAATATGAAAGGATCCCTCGGACTTCAGCGATGAGTGCTGCAACTGAACAAAAAAAGCCTCTGCTGCGCAGCAGAGGCTTTTATAAATATCGCAAATTCCGACCATTTGTTCATCGATTTAATTGAATTTTCCCACAGGGTGATTTTTCTTACGGAGCAAATGAATGAGGTAACCGCCTATTCCTCCCGCAAGCGCCGGGAGCAGCCATCCTAATCCTATGTTATACATCGGGAGAAACCGATTGAACACTTGATTGATAGCATCGATTTTTATGCCGGCAGCATTCAAGCCGTCAAAAAGGCTGATGATAAAGGTTAATATCAAACTGCCTTGATATACTTCCCTCCGCCCTTTAAATAAAGGGTGCAAAAATGTTAAAAATATTAAAGAAATCGCGATAGGATACAAAGTCGTTAATACAGGCATTGAAACATTAATGAGCTGTGTTAACCCTATATTTGCTACAAGGGTGCTGAATATAGATAAAGTGACCGCCATTTTTTTATAGGAGATGTTTAGGAACAATCCATGAAAAAATGAAGAGCACGCTGTGATCAGCCCTACACTCGTTGTTAGACAGGATACCGTAATCATCAAGCCCAAAAACACTGCACCATAGCTGCCGAAATAATAGGATGAAACCTTAGCCAAAACCGCGGCTCCATTTTCTAAAAGACCCAGTTTTTCAACGCTGGATGCCCCCATATATGAAAGGGCGGAATAAATAAGAGCCAGGAGTGCGGCAGCAATGGCTGTCGCTTTTGCACAAACGATCATGAGCTGTTTTTTAGAGGTGGCTCCCTTCTCTTTCATTGCATTCACAATAATAATTCCAAACACAAACGCGACAAGAGCATCCAATGTAAAATAGCCTTCTTTGAAGCCTTTAAAAAATACATTGGATGTATATCCTTCAGACGGCGCTTGAAAGCTTCCGATTGGCTGAATAATAGCGATCGCGACGAGCAATCCGATAAATGTTAATTTAATAGGTGTCAGAAATTTTCCAATGACATCAATAATTTTGCTTGGATTCAGGGATAGCAAGCATGCAACCGTGAAAAACAAAATTGAAAATATGATTAATGCCGCAGGGCCTGCATCATTTGATAAAAAAGGTTTGACTCCGATTTCAAACGATACATTACCGGATCTGGGAATCGCGTAAAAAGGGCCGATTGCCAAATAAAGGATGGTTGTAAATGCTATGCCAAAGAACGGATGTACACGGCTGGCCAATGATTGCAAATCATATTTGCCTGAAAAAACAAAAGCTGTGATTGCTAATAGCGGCAAGCCGACTCCGGTCACTAAAAATCCAGCATTGGCTGCCCATACCTTCTCTCCGGCCATTTGACCAAGCATAGGCGGAAAAATTAAATTTCCCGCACCAAAAAATAATGCAAACAGCATTAATCCGATAATGATAATAAAAGAATAAGGGATTTTTTTTGCCATCATAAGTCCTCCGATTTTTAGTACGTGCAACTGTTAGATCATTTAGTAGTTAATAGCTTTCAAAATAAATGTCCTGAATAGTCAGTAAATATTAAAAAAACGGCAATACTATCCCACTATAGTAGCTGTTGCCGGCATTGTCAAAGAATTAGTCAGTATAAAACGAAGCAAAATCCCTTTTAACGAGGCATATTTTAGAGGCGCATATGTTGATGGATTGCCGGCGATATGTTTTGGGGACACTCGATCATCGTGAGCGGCCATCGAAACGGTATGTTTGAATCGGCGGACATTGCCGGATAAAGCGAGGCGTATCCGGTGTGCGGCGGCTTTCCCCGCGGAGAGTCCCTGCCATGACAAAAAAACCTTGAACGACTATAGCCAATCAAGGTTTCGATAAGAGTGTTCCATATGATATTCAGAAAAAATGACGGGCCGCGGCAATTATTTTACTTCCACCAATAAAAATGTATATGTTGTGCCCGGTTGTTTGTTTGCCCAGTAAACCATGACCTCTACATTCCCTTTACCCAGTCCTTCGTAGTCCAGTGTGTTTCTGTCTGGATTAGCATACACATTTAGAGCACTCGAATCATCAACAGAAACATATAAATCTTCATTTGAAAAATCAATTGGAGCACCGCTCGTACTGCCACAATAGAGATTCCAATGGCCGGATTCGCCAACCTTAACTGTTGGTTGGTGATCATCGGGTACGATGAATGTTGGGCACTCACTTGGTGTTATGGCGCCGTCTGATGCAGCGTTTGCGGATGTGGCATGAAAGGATAGAACCATTGCGAAGGTCATAAACAGTGACAAGACATACTTGCTTAATCTTCCAGATTTCATGTTATCAACCTCCTAAATACATATTTTGTTAATGTGTACAAATATTGTAATAATCTATAATTTGGAAATTTTCAAGTCGCAGTCCAATGAATGATACGTCCGCACATCCCCCTTTCGTATTTCCTCCCGTAGGGCAGTATTCACATTTGCCGTCCGAGTTGCCGCAATTTCCTGTCCCTTAACCATCGCGGAAAGATTCATCTTCCCCATTCATCATAAGGGTCCTTTGTCCCTTTTGCTTTTTGGTCTTCTAGAGGGCTTGCTTTAAAGTGAACTTTAAGGTCTATAATCTATAATCATGATGGAGATTACAATATTGCTTGCTGACGCAGCCAATGTGTATTTTGTTGAGTTGGAGGTTATCAGATGGGGTATTCGATAAAAGAAGTTGCGGAAAAAGTAGGTTTGCCTACGCATACACTCCGATATTATGAAAAAGAGGGTCTTCTCCCCTTTATTAAAAGAGATGCCAATGGAAATCGTATTTTTGAAGAAAAAGATTTGTCATGGTTGGAGCTTGTGATATGCTTGCGAAAAACCGATATTGCGCTTTCGGAATTGCGTGACATTGTCAATTTAACTAGAGAAGGAGATTGGACCGTACCAAAACGCAAACAAATCCTTGAACAACATAAAGAAAAAATGCTTGAAAAACAAAGGGACTTGGATCGAGCCTTTATAAAAATCGATGAGAAAATCATCTACTATGACAGCTTAGAAAAAGAGTACCAGACAAAAAATGAAATGAAAAGCTGATGGTGAAATGGATTCATCAGCTTTTTTCTTTTGCATTACAAGTTTAAAAGAAATTTTTCCAAAGTCTCTTTTACGGCTCGCTCATCCGCTCCATTTATGATTAACGTGATTTTATCTCCTTCTTGAACCGCTAAATTTATGATTTCCATCAGGTCTTTCCCGTTTGCAGTCTGGCCGTTTTTAGCGAGTACGATCTCACTCGTAAATGCTGCAGCTTTGCGGACAAATAGAGTTGTATGCCTGGCTTGAAGACCCCGGGGAAGCCGAACGGCAGGCTTTGTGACCAACATTATATTTCACCTTATTTCTATTTTGATAAAGGCAGTTTCATTTACAGGATAAATCTTAAAGTCCGCTTTAACGCAAGGGGTTTTTTTAGGTGAATGAAGTATGGCGCCAACAACAGTGCCTTCACCACAAAAAACATTGAAAGGCGCACGGCCCATCAAGGTTTCTATGCTTACTCAATGAAAATTGAGAATCGCCATTTACATTGCAATAGAGCTGAAATCATGTATCTAAAGCTTTATTCGACAATCGGCGTTAATGAATCACCGTTCCAGATCTCGCCCTTGTTCAGCGTCCAGCAATGAACGATGTCTTGCATTGGAGAATATTTCCGCAAAAAAAGAGCTGACATCTAAAGGTCAGCTCGGGGGTGAAAAAACTGATTCACGGCATCATCGGTTACATCTGAAATGTGCCTGTACTGATAGTTCGGTGATTGATCGCGATCGATCAGCACGGACCGCACACCTTCGAAGAAATCGTGATGCTTCAAAAAGTTCTGGGCCAGCACAAGATCTGTGGCAAAGCATTCCTCCAGCTTTTTTTGTTTGCCGTCTGCCAGTTGTTTCAAGGTGATTTTCAATGAAAATGGAGACTTGGAGAGAAGCTGTTTTTTCACATTCAGACTAAAAACGCTCCCCTCGCTTTCGAGAGACTGGATGATCTTTTCCAATGTATCATGCTTAAAATGATGATCAATCGCGTTTTGTTCAGGAGCGAGCTTGCTCTCCTGGTGCGGTTTCGCTTGAAATTCGCCGATTAGCTGTTCCAGCTTTTCCTCGATATTGACATGCCTCCAATTCGTCTGCTCCACTTTTTGAATAAAGCGCTCTAAATCAACACTCGTCATATAGATGTCTGCGCCGTTCATATACAGCACATCAGCGGCATGGATGACAGACGCTGTTAATGCAAGATAGCGTCCTAAGTACCCGGGCGCTTTGTTTAAAAAGTAGGCTGCGCCGACATCCGGAAAGAAACCGATATTCATTTCGGGCATCGACCATTTTGTTCTCTCCGTCACAATCCGGTGGCTGGCCCCGTATGTCAGGCCTACCCCTCCGCCCATGACGATGCCGTCCATGCAGGCGATGATCGGCTTTGAAAATCGATAGACGGCCATGTCGACTTCATATTCTTTTTCAAAAAAACGCTCTGCCTCTTGCAAAGCTTGTTTTGATGACCGAGCTTCATAAAGTGCCTTAATATCACCGCCGGCACAAAGCCCTTTTGGTCCGCTTCCTTTGATGACGACGACAGAAACGTTTTGCTCTCTCTCCCATTCTTTTAATTGATCACTTATCACACGAACCATGTCATAAGAAAGCGAGTTGAGCGCTTTCGGACGGTTGAGAACGATCGTTGCTGCGCCGTTTTGATTAACGGAACACAAAACGTCATCTGACATCTGGATCCACTCCTTTTATGAATGATGAAACTCTGGTTTACGCTTCTCCACGAACGCGTGAATTCCTTCTTTGGCATCAGCGGTTAAAAACAGCTCGGCAAACCTTTTTCGCTCCCTTTCCAGCGCTTTTTCCATGCTTTCGTTTGCGCCCTGGATAATGCATTCCACTGCACGCATGACACTCGTCATGCTTTTTCCTTTTACAAATGACGAGGCGATAGCTGTTGCCGTCTTCAACAGCTCCTCACCTTTCACGGCCAGCTGGGCAATCTTCATCTCTACTGCTTCATCAGCTGAAAGCGTCCGGCTTGTGAGGATAAGATCGAGCGCAGCGGCTGTATCCGTGATCTTGCGGAGCCGCTGAGTACCGCCAAATGCAGGAATCAGGCCGAGCTTCAATTCCGGAAGACCGACTGTCGCCTCGTCAGATATGACTCTGAAGTGGCAGCTCATCGCCAGTTCAAGACCTCCGCCAAGAGCCGGTCCGTTGATTGCGGCAATGACGGGTTTTTTCAAAGCTTCGATTTCATCACAGAGCGCCTGGCCATCTTCTGCGAGCGCCAATCCTTGTTTTTGATCCCCTAATTTCGAAACGAATTCTTTGATGTCCGCTCCGGCCGCAAAGAAGCGGCCCTCTCCCGTGATGATGAGCGCTTTTGTATCTTCGTCACGGGCCAGTTCTCGAATCAGGGAGCGCAATTCAGCGATGCATGAAGAAGACAGTACATTTGCCGGCGGATTGTTCAATGTGACGGTTGTGATACCATGTTCTTTTTTCAGTGTCACGTATTTCATGATTGATCCCTCCAGTTTAAATAGAAAGATCCCTCTCAAGTCTTTATCCTGGAATTAGAGGGATCCTGCTTTGTCAATGTAAGGCTAGAACCAGCGTTCGGTGACGACCTTTTTCCGTGTGTAAAACTGGACACCGTCTTTTCCGTTTGTCCCAAGGTCTCCATAGAAAGAGGCTTTGTTTCCTGCGAAGGAAAAGAACGCCATTGGAGCCGGGACATTGACATTGACACCGATCATGCCGGCGTCAATGTTGTCGCGGAATTTTTGAACGCTTTTGCCGTTTGACGTATAAATGACAGCGCCGTTGGCAAATTTGGACTTGTTGGCGAGTGCGATTCCCTCATCAAGGTCTTTGATTCGCACAACACTTAAAACCGGCGCGAAGATTTCATCCTGCCAGATTTTCATATTCGGTTTCACATGATCGAAAATGGTGGCTCCCACAAAGTATCCTTCCTGAACACCCGGATTGCGTCCGTCCACCGTTAGTGCGGCTCCTTCTTTTATGCCGCTGTCAATATAATCAAGGACGCGGTTTTTGTGGACTTCACGGATCAGCGGGCCGACAAAGTGATCATCGAATCTGCCGTCTCCCGTCTTCAGCTTTTGTGTTTCAGAAACGAGCATTTCCATGAAGTCATCGGCGATGTCGGTGGCAACCGCCGCAACGGAGCAGGCCATACAGCGTTCCCCGCTGCTGCCGAATGCCGCTCCGATGATCCCTTGAACCGACTTTTCAAGATGGCAATCCTGCATAACAATCGCATGGTTTTTAGCGCCGGCAAGCGCTTGAACGCGTTTTCCGTTTGCTGTGCCTGTTTGGTACACATATTTTGCGACAGGTTCTGATCCAACGAAGGAAATCGCTTTGATTTCTTCATTCTCCAATAAACCGTTCACGACGTCTTTTCCGCCGTGGACGAGGTTGAGAACCCCTTTTGGAAAGCCTGATTCATAGAACAGTTCGACTAGTTTCTCTGCAAGAAGAGGCGTCCGTTCTGAAGCTTTCAAGACGAACGTGTTTCCGCAGGCGATGGCGAGCGGAAACATCCAGAGGGGAACCATCATCGGAAAGTTAAACGGCGTAATGCCGGCGACTACTCCCAATGGATAGCGCCAGATCGAGCCGTCGATGCCGTCTGCTATCCCGGGCAGGGCTTCTCCCATCATGAGCGTAGGTGCCGCGGTCGCCAGCTCCACGACTTCAATTCCCCGCTGCACTTCCCCGCGGGCGTCCTTGAGCGTTTTTCCGTTTTCCATCGTAATAATGTCAGCCAGCTGTTCTTTTTGTTCTTCAAGAAGCTGCAGGTATTTGTATAAACGTCTTGTCCTGTTGGGCACAGGCACCGATGACCATGTCTCGTAAGCGTGTTGTGCGGCCCGTACGGCGCGCTCCACATCTTCTCTTACAGACAGGGGGACATAGGCGATTGTTTTTCCGTTGGCAGGATTAACCACTTCTTCGACTTCGGCAGCAAGAGAATCCACCCATTCCCCATTGATGTTGTTCCGCATTTTTTTAATGTTGCTTTTCATGATTCGTTTTCCCACCTCTATTTTGCTCACTGATTTTTTTGTATAAGACAGACATATCCTTTTCGCCGTATCCACCCTTATCCGCTTCTTGATAAAGCTCAAAGAGGATGTTGCTCACCGGCAGTTCCACGTTGTTTTTGTGAGCCAAATCCAGGGCGAAGCCGAGGTCCTTTAATAGAAGCTTCAAAGAAAAGCCCGGCTCATAGTGATCATCCGCTATGAAACTTTTATAGTTGCGCTCATAGATGCGGCTTTGGCCATAGCTTACATTCAGCATGTCAAACAATTGATCAAGATCGAGGTTGCTGTTTTTTGCAAGGTGCAGCGCCTCACTGACCCCGGCTGTATAAAATCCGATCAAGAGGTTGTTGATCAGCTTCGTGTTCGTCCCGCTGTCGATATTCTCGTTCACATGAAAGATATTTTCGCCCATAGCGTTAAATACAGGCATTGCCTTTTCGAAAGCGGACTTTGCGCCCCCTGCCATAAAGGTGAGTGTCCGGTTTACCGCCCCTATCACACCGCCGCTGACGGGCGCCGCCAGAAAATCGACACCTTTATTTCCGGCCGCCTCTTCAATTCTCTGATTCAATTCGGGAGCGACCGTACTCGTGTCGATCAGCAGGATGCCGGGTTCAGCCAGGTGTACAAGCCCCTTTTCCCCTAAAAAAACCTCCTCTGCTGCGTTTGATGAAGGAAGGCTTGTCAAAATCGCGTCACACTGTTCAACCATCTTCTCAAGCGGGATACCGATGGTTCCGCCTGCTTGCTGAAAGGACAGCTCCGCTTCCTTGTTGAGATCCATACCATAGACAATGAAGTTTGCCAGAAGCAAATTTTTTGACATCGGAAGACCCATGTTGCCCAAACCGATAAACCCGATTTTTTTCAAAAGTTTCACTCCGTTCACACAATATATTTCTCATGTTCGGCTATTCTTTCTGCGATTTCGCGCTTTTGGATAAACAGGTTGCTGAAGAGGGGGACAGGCAGGCTGCGAATCTCTTGCAATACGAGCTTTCTTTCGGCTTCATCTGATTTCAGCCCTGTTAAGACAGACACCGCCATCTCTTCAATGTTGCGGAAGCCTTCTTCACAAATGACGTTTGTCATGATTTCTTTCAGCCGTTCTTTAGCTTTCCCGCTTTTTTGTACCGCTTTTTCCGTCCGTATGACAGCGGATTCCATCACATAGATTTCTTTCTTCATGTCGGCGATAAGCCGCGAGTATTCCTGCTCCTCTTGAATGTTAATGTTGGCGTGTGCCAGTGTATTCAAAGATTTGTTGAGAAGCCGGTTAGACTGATAGATGAATTGCCTGTTTCGTTTTTCCTGCTTTTTTAACGGGATTTCAAAGTTTGTGCCAACGTTTTGGTGCACCATTTTCAGCAAAAGTTTGGCGATCGTCAGCCGGTTGATTTCGTTTGTGCCTTCGAAAATCCGGCTGATCCGCGCATCCCGGTACAAACGTTCCACTTCATACTCCTGCATGTATCCGTAGCCGCCATGAATCTGAACCGCCTCGTCTGCGATCCGGCCGAGCACTTCGGAGCAGTTTACTTTATTGATCGCACATTCAGATGCATAGTTTGCCAGTTCTCTTAAACTTTCGCCCAGTGAACCGGCAGTCTCAAACACATTGTCTAAGTTTCCCGCCGTCCTGTAGGCAGCACTTTCCGCTCCGTAAATCGAAATCGCCATATCGGCGATCTTTTCTTGAATCATGGAAAAATCGATGATCGGCCTGTCAAACTGTTTCCGCTGTTTGGCGTAGCTTACGGCAAGCTTCAATGCTTGTTTTGCAGTTCCGATGTTTGAAAAGGCGAGTTTCAAGCGCGCCATGTTTAAAATATTCAAGGCGACATGATGCCCTTTTCCGGCTTTTCCGATAACATTCCCGATGGGTACTGTGACATCATCCAAGATCAAGGTCGCTGTCGAAGACCCTTTGATCCCCATTTTCTTTTCTTCAGGGCCGACCGAAACCCCTTTAAATGAGCGCTCCACGATAAACGCGGTCATGCCTTCAGCCGTTTTTGCAAAGACAACATAGACATCAGCCACTTGCGCGTTCGTAATCCACTGTTTTTCGCCATTTAAAATCCAGGCTGTTCCTTCTTTGTTCAAAACAGCCGTCGTTTTTGCATTTAAAGCGTCTGATCCTGCACTGGGCTCTGTCAGGGCATACGCTCCGATCCATTCTCCCGATGCGAGCTTCGGCAGGTATTTTTGTTTTTGTTCTTCGGTTCCATAATAAACGTATGGCAAAGTCCCTACACCCGCATGAATATTAAAGGAGACGCTGAACGACCCGCCGGCTCCCATTTTCTCGGCCACAAGCCCTGACAGCTTTTTGTTGAGAGAGAGGCCGCCGTATTCTTCCGGCACCTCGATCCCGAGAAGGCCGAGCTCTCCAGCTTCTTGAAACAATTTTTTAACGTTTACGTGATCATGCTGATCAATCGATTCAAGAAGGGGCATGACGTCGTTTTTGACAAATGATTCTGTCGTTTTGGCCATGAGTTGCTCTTCCTCAGTAAAATCCTCAGGTGTAAATAGGCCAGCGGCAATTTCATGATGAAAAATCAAGGGTTCATTCCACCGGAGTTCTGCTTTTTCCATCACGTTCCTCCTCGCTTTCCATTCATGAATATGAACTGTGATAAAAAGGCGATGAATTCGCTTACATTATCTTTCTTAACCGAATCATCGCCTTCTTTTCTCATGGTGTGTTTTTTACGGTTGATGTTCTTCAGGAAGGAAGCGTTTTTTCTTTTCCCGAACCGTGCTCACTTCCCGTTTGAAGAAAAGAACGATTGTTCTAATCATATGCGGACGTCCTAAGGTTCATGCCATCTTTGATGTGTCCCAACGGCTGAAAACGGCGGCTATTGAACGGAGGTCTGGGGAAGAAGTTGATGGAATACAAAAAGAACACCTGTATGAAGACAGGTGTTCTAAAAAGGTGAACGGATGTATGTTTAGATGCTCGATACAATACACTTTGTATGCCCGTTGAGTTCAAATTCACCAAATCCATTTGGCAGCAGCATGTGATCTCCCTTTTGAAAGCCGTATTCGCGCTCGCCGGAGATCACGCGCCCCTGTCCTTCGATGATGCTGATGAGAAGAAAAGGTTTTTCCTGTTTTAAGCAGGCTGTTCCTTTTAATTCCCACTTTGCCACTGAAAAATAAGGGCCTTCAATTAAAGTGGCGCTAGCCAGGTCATCTGTTTGTTCATATTGAACCGTTCGCTCTTCCGGCAAAAATGGAACGTTGATGACGTCAATGCTTTTTTCCAGATGGAGATCGCGAAGGTTGCCAGCTGCATCCTTTCTGTCATAATCATATAATCTGTAGGTTGTATCGGAATTTTGCTGCGTCTCCAAAATCAAAATACCTTTTCCGATGGCATGCACGGTCCCGCTTGGCACATAAAAGAAATCTCCCGGCTTCACCTTTACCCGCCGTAAAAGCTTGTCCCATTCTCCCTTTTCTATCATGGAGATCAGCTCATTCTTTGTTTTGGCGTGATGGCCGTAAATGATTTCTGCGCCCTCTTCACAGTCTATGATATACCAGCATTCTGTTTTTCCGAGCTCCCCGTTTTCGCGTGCCTTCGCATACACGTCATTTGGGTGGACCTGAACGGATAGGTCTTGATCAGCGTCTAAAATCTTCGTCAACAGAGGGAAGCGATCCCCCTCCAGATGTCCGAATAAATGCCGATGATTTTCCCAAAGCCCGCCGAGTGTGAGTCCTTTATATTCTCCGTTTAAAACGACGCTTTGTCCATTTTGATGAGCGGCAAAAGCCCAGCACTCTCCCGTTTGTTCTGACGGAATGTCATAGCCGAAGGCGGCTAAAGCGGTGCCGCCCCAAATTCTTTCTTTGAAAACGGGTGCAAAAAACAACGGTTCAGTCATCCTCATCATTCCCCCGTTTATATGATTTCGTCCAAAAGCTTGTATGCTTCTTCTTTTGTTTCCACAGACAGCAGTCTTTGACGGTAGCTGTCATCCATTAGTTTTCGCGACAGCATTTGCAGGAGTTTTAAATGCTCGTTTCCTTCGCTTTCTTTCGGTACGGCGATCATAAAGATTAATTTCGCCTTTGTTCCATCAAGGCTTTTCCAATCGACACCCGATCTTTTCATCCCAAATGCGACGCTTGGCCGTTTCACTGCATCAGATTTTCCGTGCGGAATCGCAATATTCATTCCGATCGCTGTTGTGCTTTCTTGTTCGCGAGCCATAATCGCTTCTTTAAATCCGCTTGCTGAATAAAGTGCGCCGGCGCTGGCTAATTTTTCGATCATTTCATCGATAATCTCGTCTCTTGTTTCCCCTGATAATGCAGACTCGATCAGCTCGATATCGGTGATGTCGGTCAGCTTGTTGATTTCCGGCATGTTGATGTGCTTTTTGGCTTCCATCGGTGCGTCTTTGACTGTTTCGGGCCGAGTTGGCTGCGGTGTTTCAGCAATATCTTTTTTTAAGACATTGACCAAAAAGGCAGTGACAAGTGATCCGGCAATGACAGCGATAAAAAACATCAGGACATGATCCACCGCTCCAAGCACCGCAACGATTGGTCCCCCGTGTGCCACTCTGTCCCCGACGTTTCCGATCATCGCGATGACAGAACCTGTCATCGAACCAGCCATGATACTCGGAATCACGCGAAGCGGATCTTGCGCTGCAAATGGAATGGCGCCTTCAGTAATGCCGAACAATCCCATCGTAAATGCCGCTTTTCCCATTTCTCTTTCTGCCGTCTGGAATTTTCTTTTTCCTAAAAACGTCGCAATACCGAGCCCGATTGGCGGTATACAGATGGCAACTGCAATCGGGCCCATGATTTCGTAGTTTCCTTCACCGATCATGGCAGATCCAAACAGAAAGGCCACTTTGTTGACGGGACCGCCCATATCAAACGAAATCATCGCGCCCAGGATCAAAGCCAGAAGAATGGAGCTTGATCCCTTCATCCCAGCCAGCCAGACCGTCAATGATTCAAAGATTTGCGCGACAGGCGCGCCGATCAATAGTACAAATGCCAAACCTACAATCAGTGATGCAACCACCGGTATGACAATAATCGGCATAATCGGCTGTAGCGCTTTTGGGACTTTTAATTTTTTGATGGCCAGCGCCGCATAGCCCGCTAAAAAACCGGCGATAATCCCGCCGAGGAAACCCGCGCCGCTCACGCTGCCGTAAAAGCTTCCCGTCGCCGCGATATAGCCGCCGATCATACCTGGAACAAGCCCTGGTTTATCGGCGATGCTGTAGGCGATATATCCGGCTAAAATCGGGATCATGAATGAGAATGAAGCGCTTCCGATCTGTTCAATCGTTTTCCAGAAAGAATCATCCGGAATCACCAGGCCTTTCGGCGTTTTCTCACCGCCGAGCGTCAGGGCAACCGCTATCAGCAGTCCGCCGACGACGATGAATGGAACCATGAAGGAAACACCGTTCATCAGATGACGGTAAATCGGGTTTTGTTTTTTCTCCCGCTGACTGTCCGGGGCCGATTTTGAATCTGATTGATGGGTCGGGATGTCGCCGTTTACCGCTCTCTTAATCAGTTCTTCCGGCTTGCGGATGCCGTCTTGAACACCGACAGCCAACAATTTCTTTCCGATAAAGCGGTCTTTATTGACCGACCGGTCCGCAGCAATAATAATCGCGTCTGCTTCGCGAATGTCTTGTTCGGTCAGCTCGTTTTCTACTCCGATGCCGCCTTGGGTTTCGACTTTCAGTTGAACGCCCAGCCTGTCGGCCGCTTTTTGCAGATTTTCCGCGGCCATGTACGTGTGGGCAATTCCGTTTGGACATGATGTAATCGCTAACAGTTTCATGCTCGTCCTCCCCTTAGAATAAAGTATGTTTAGTAGGGCTTGTCACTACTGTATATCAAA
Source organism: Bacillus sp. HSf4 (assembly GCF_029537375.1). Taxonomy (NCBI): domain Bacteria; kingdom Bacillati; phylum Bacillota; class Bacilli; order Caryophanales; family Bacillaceae; genus Bacillus; species Bacillus sp. HSf4. The sequence continues at coordinate 2,101,227 of NZ_CP120679.1, forward strand.
ATCAGGATGTTAAAAGCGCTTGTTTTTACCGTAGTTTCCGGAAAAATCGGCTTTTTTCCCTATCAAATTAAAAAACAGGGCTTAGCCCTGCCTTTCATAGTCCAAATAAGATAAAAATTTCATCACATTTGTTTCCTGTGTCAGCATGCGAATGAAAGCCGGCTGTTCGCTAAGGTATGACAGCTCGTGAAACAATTGCCGCGTCATGTTTTGATCCTCGTGTTTCACAGCCAGCATAAAGACGAGCGACACCTTTTCAGCCCCCCAGTCAAGCGGCTCTTTTAAGGTGGCGATAGCGATGGCCGATTGTTTAATCCATTTCGCGTTTGCATGGGGAATCGCAATTCCGGCACCGATGTTTGTCGCCGACATTTTTTCACGCATGACGGCATGTGCGGCGTAATCCTTTTCGACATAGCCTTTTTCATACAAAGCCGCTGCCAATTTTTCAATCAGTTTGTAGCGATGCTCTGATTCTTGCTGCAGAAATACTAAAAATGGCGTCGTATTGTTTAACATTTTAAATGTTTGTTTTTTGCGATCATCCATTTGCTCGACAAACACGTTCAGCTTTTCTTCATCACCGGACTCTAACAGCGGTGATACGACAACATGGGGAAGCTTCATATCTTCCAGGGATACTGTGGAAATGACGAGCTCTGCATCACTGTGCCTGGCTAAATAATCCGGCAAGTCGGCTTTGGCGATACAGTCGAGCACATCGATTTGCCGGCATTTCCGCTCGATCTTTGTTCGCAATAATTGCGACATCCCGATTCCCATATGGCAGACAATGACGGCTTTTTTTCTTGCATGGCCGCCGCGGTTAAAACGTTCGACCGCCGCTTGAAAATGCAATGTCAGATATGCGGCTTCTTCCTCCGGAATCGCAAGCGCGAACGCTTGATTGATGTCTTCCAGCGCATCGATGACAATATGAAACAAATAAGGATACATTGTTTTGATGTCTCTAAGCATTGGATTGGATACCGAAAGACCATAGTTTAGGCGATTTAACACTGTGTTGAGATGAATGTTCAAGCCGCCCATCAACACCTGATCCTGGCGGAAATCCTGCATTTTCAGCTCTGATACGCGGTCGATCAGGTGCCGGACAACCTGATGAAGCAAAGGATTTTCCAGGTTTTTCTCTTCCTGATGACCCGGATACCGAACTTTCCCGCCCAGGATATGCAATGTCAAATAGACGATTTCCTCTTTGGGAAAGCGGATGGCAAAAGGGGCCTCCAGCCGTTTTAACAATGATAGTGTCCATTGATATTCTTTTTTCTCTTCGACAAGGGAGATGTCTTTTTGAGCAATGGAAATCGGCTGCTTCATTTTGATCCGGCGGATCATCAATAAAATATGCAGCAGCAAATTTTCACTCGTTTCATCCGTGAAGTATAAAGAATGCCGCTTTTGCATTGATTTGATTTCATTCATCACACATTCGATTTCATGGCTTAAAAATTTGTTTTTGATAAATTGACTTGTAAATTGTGGATGGTCGATTAAATCCGATAGCCTGGCCATCGCTTTTCTTTTATTTTTTTCGCTCCCTTTAATGGTTAAGCCGAGCCGTTGCTTTGACACCAATGTGAGGTCAAACCGCTTCAGCCACCCTCCTATTTTGGTTAAATCTTTTTTGATGGCCGATTTATTTAAAAAATATCGCGCAGCAATGTCTTTTGCAGAAGCGGGCTTTGGATTCATTAATAAGTGGTAAGCGATGTCCAGCATTCTTTCCTCATCGGTTTTCTGCTTATGGCCGCTGTGTTCACGAAATAGTTGATGGGTCAGGCGGACCCTCTCATCATCTTCTATTTGTAAGTAAACGCCTACCCCCGGTTTGCGAATCAGTTCTGCATCAGCATGTTCATTTAAATAATCTTCGATCGCTTTAAGGTCGTTTCGGATCGTTTTTTCGGAACACTTTACTCTGTCAGCGACATCTTGCACGATTAAATAATCATCAGGTTCAGATAATAACAGATATAAAATGTCTTTTTGCCTCGTATTCATGTGGATTTCACCTGTTTTCTATCCTTCCTGTCAATTTCCCTTAATGCCTAAAATTATAGTATAAGTATACTACATACGAAACCGTTTACATTATATAATGAAATAAAAGAGGCAAAAGTTTGATTTTTTACCGAAGCTTCCGGAAAAATGATGTTTATCAAAAGCAAAAAATAAAAAAGGATCAAAAAGAGCCATGCTCCCTTCTGATCCTTTAGATTAAAACTCTCTTTTTTGATAAAACTTAAGAGAAAGACCATATGAACAAATGATGATGGCAAATAAAGCAACAATCAACAGAATGAAGCTTCCCGCGTTTGAGGTGCTTCCAATCCATTCCGTGAGCTTCTTGTTAAAAGCGAAATGCTCATCCTCGCTCAAAAATTTAACAACTGCTGTTCCGCCAAATATAAAGACGAAAAAAATGATAAGGTTCGCCATTTTCGATTTCAGATAGCCGTACTTAAAAATTAACGGAAACGAGATGGCGCTAAACAAAGTGACAGCCACAACGGCGCCCATTGCCCCTATCGCTGTGAATGGAAACTCAAGCGGTACGTGTAGCAACTGACAGATCATATTCAGCAAGAAGTAGACAAGAATCGCGTAGGCTGCATACACATAGACTGAAACATACTTGGACATGACGATGATATTTCGTTTGATAGGTAGGCTGATCAGGATTTTGTCGCTGTTGTTTTTGTCCTCCAATGAGCTTGCACCGAGAGTCAGCTGATACGTGATGGCCAACACGGCGAGCGTATAGCCGATATGCTCAAGCTGAGAAAACGTAAATGTGAAAAAGATCATCAAAAAGAGCGATAATTTGATTGTTTTTTTCTGCATTAAGATATCTTTTTTAATAAGATGATACACGATGATCACTCCTGTTGGTTGAAAATACCATGATATCCTCCAATGTAGGCTTTTCGATCATGACGGAATCCCCGAATTGCTGCAGGACGTCTTTTCGATTGTCCGACAGCGCTTCAAAACCAAAGTGATTTTCTTTCAGACCGATAAATGTGTTTGGCTGGCGCGAGTTCAAGATTTCTTTGCTTCCTTTGACAATGCAGTACCCCTCCAGCAGTTCGTCTTTTGTTTTGCTTAATATCATCTGTCCGTTATCGATGAGTGTAATAAAGTCAGCGACTTTCTCTAAATCGGATGTAATATGAGTTGAAAAGAAGATCGATTTGTTTTCGTCTTCAAGCAGTGTTTGCAAAACATCCAACAGTTCAGACCTGACAAGAGGGTCTAATCCGGAAGTCGGTTCATCCATGATCAACAGTTCAGCATGATGGGAAAGGGCGATCGCCAGCGAGAATTTCATTTTCATTCCTTTTGACAAGTGTTTAATCTGTTTTTTCAAAGGAAGCTGAAAGTCTTTTGCATACCGTTGAAAAACGGCTTCATCCCACCTTTTGTAAAACGGGCTGATGATGCCCTTCATTTCGCTGAGCGTCAGTTCTTCATAATAGTGATTTTCATCGTAGACAAAGCCGATTCTTTGCTTGATCTCGATGTTGTGCTTTTCGCTGTCAAGGCCGAAAATATTGATTTCGCCTTCATCTTTTTTGATCAGGTTCATGATCAGCTTAATTGTCGTGCTTTTCCCTGCTCCGTTTGGACCGATAAACCCCATGATATACCCTTTTTCAAGAGTGAAGTTGATATTTTGTAGTGAGAAATCCTGATAATGTTTCGATAGATTGTTTATTTCCAGAATGTTGTTCATCTTTACCACCCTTCATACAACAGTTTGAGCATCTCTTCGAGCTCTTCATATGTCAGGCCGACGAGCTTGGCTTGACTGACGGCTTCTGCCATTTTTTCTTCAATCATTTTTATTTTTGTTTCACGGAGCATGTCTTTATTGATGGCTGCCACATATGAGCCCTTTCCGGCAACGGTGACAATGAACCCTTCTTTCTCAAGCTCATCATAGGCTCTTTTCGTTGTAATCACACTGATTTTCAGCTCTTTGGCCAAGTTTCTGATCGATGGGAGCGGCTGTGTTTCCGAGAGCGCTCCTTTGACGATCTGCTCCTTTAATTGGTTGACGATCTGAAGATAGATCGGTTCGTCTGAAGCGTTTGAAATAATAATGTTCAAAGCATGACATCCCTCAATTCGTTATTACTGTATATATACAATATAAACAGTAATAACACCTTTGTCAATTGTCTCTTTTAAGCTGGAGATGTGCCAGGCTTAACACTGAAACGTTATTTCTTTCAGGCGGCGCCAAATCATAAAATCCCAATTTCTCTAAGTTAAGACACTTAGAGAAATTGGGATTTGAAATGCCGTTGATCTCAAGTTAACGGCCTATACTCCAGAATAGGCGGAGAATCCTCCGTCAACCGGTATGACAGTGCCGGTAACAAACCGAGAGGCTTGGTCGCTTACCAACCACAGTAATGTTCCGATTAGATCTTCCGGGTCGCCGAATCGATCCAGGGGTGTTTGCTCCAATATTTTTTGCGCTCTCTCTGTATATGTTCCGTCTTCCCTACACAATAACCGCTTATTTTGTGCGGTCAGGAAAAAGCCTGGGGCAATAGCGTTGACGCGAATTCCGGCTTTTGACATATGCACAGCAAGCCATCTGGTGAAGTTGCTGACAGCGGCTTTTGCGCCGCTGTAGGCCGGGATTTTTGTCAGAGGCGTATATGCGTTCATGGAAGAGATATTAACGATCACATTTCCGTCTTGACCTGCCATGTCTTTTGCAAATACTTGGGTGGTTAACAGTGTACCTAGAAAATTCAAGTCAAAGACAGATCTGACACCTTCCAAATCCAAATCAAAAAACGTTGTTAATTGTTCACAATTCAAATCTTCCTTATACAAATATTCTTTATCTGTCGTTCCCTTTGGATGGTTGCCGCCTGCTCCGTTAATGAGAATGTTGCATTTGCCAAATGTCCCGCTAATCTGTTGTTTTGCTTGTTCCAGGCTTTGTTTATCAAGGACGTTTGCAGCAATGGCGATCGCTTCGCCCCCGTTTTCCTGAATCTCTTTCGCTACCTTTGCTGCAGAAGTTTGTCTTCGGCTCATTACCGCTACTTTTACACCGCATTGAGCCAATGCTTTTGCAAAACAGCTGCATAACATTCCGCCTCCGCCTGTTACTACAGCCACCTTATCTTTCAAGTTGACATGAAAAGGAATTTCCATGATCATCCCTCGTTTCTGTTTGCTGTTAGTGTTCCGCGTTTATAGGAGAACCGATTTCTTTCTTTTGCCAATGCTTCCCATATTCCATTTAAGTATGTCGCGCCCAGCGCCCGATCATATAATCCGTAACCCGGCTTTCCGGTCTCATTCCAAATCATTCTTCCGTGATCCGGCCTCACCGGTCCGGCAAAGTCTATGTCTCTTAAAGCCCTTACGATTTCATACATATCGAGAGAACCGTCTTCCGAACGATGAGAGGATTCCTGAAATGACTTTTCTCCGATTCTTTTAATATTTCTAAGATGTACAAAATTGACTCTTCCTTTTTTTCCGAAATAATGAATGAATTCTGGAATGTCATTGGTTGGATTTGCACCGAGTGAGCCGCTGCATATACACAACCCGTTAAATGGGCTGTCATAAAGGTTTACAAACCGCTCCAAATGTTCTTTATTCGTCATGATTCGCGGTAATCCAAAAATGGACCATGGCGGATCGTCCGGGTGAATTGCCATTCTTACTTCTTCTTCTGCAGCTACCGGTATAATTTCTTGAATGAAATGCGAAAGGTTTTTCCATAAGTCCTCCTCTGTAACTCGTTGATATTGTTGAAACAGGCTGCGTAACTGTCCATCTGCATAGCTTGTGTCCCAGCCGGGAAGTTTAAGACCGCCATTTAACGGATTCATTTGCTTTACTTTTTCGTCTTCATATATGAGTGCTGTCGAACCGTCTTCTAATGGATAATCTAGAGAAGAACGAGTCCAGTCAAAGACAGGCATAAAATTATAGCAAACCATTTTAACACTCGCTTTTGCCAAATTGCGTATCGTTGTTTTATAGTTTTCAATATATTGATTTCTTGTCGGCAGACCTAATTTGATATCTTCATGAACGGGTATACTTTCGATCACACTTAGCGTTAAACCGTGCTTTTCAATTTTTTCTTTGAGCTCCGCAATTTTTTCATACGGCCATGCTTCCCCTGCGGGAATATCATAAATCGCCGAAACAATGCCGGTGACCCCGGGAATTTGACGAATGTTTTCCAACGTGACCGGATCGCTGTCTCCATACCATCGAAACGTCATTTTCATATCTTTTGCACATCCTCGTTTTTGAATTTCACCAGCAATTATCTAACGGCAAACTGTACGAAACCTGCTTGTTTTCATTATTCGGCGTGCTGCCATTGATCATCAGCTTTCTGTTTTCTGCCTTTGGCATATGAAAAGTGAGTTGATCATACGGAAGCTCATATGTGCCTTCCTTTCGAACAGACAGTCTGATTTCGTCTTCTGTTGTCTCCATGCCCACATGAATCAACGCGAATACGTGCCGGTATTCATTCGATATCCCATCATCTTCATACAGCCGGTAAAATGATTTTCCATTTCCTTGGCAGGGGAATAAAATAAAGCCTCTCTCATCCTTGTTCTTTGTTTGGAATGTCGCTTCTGCATCATTTACCGGTATAATCGCCCCTGCTTTTGCTAAAAGCGGAGTATGGTGTAACGGTGCCGGCAGTACGACTGTTTTTCCTCCTTCATACCATGTTCCAGTATGGAAATCGTACCAGCCTTGTTCATGCACTGGTAAATACACCTCCCGCTCCGTCATTCCTTTCTCGACAACGGATGCAACAAGCAGTGATTCACCCAGGATAAAATCGTCGTTTTCTGCAAATGTTCTTTCGTCATGTTCGAAATCATAAAATGTCGGACGAATGATCGGCTGATCGTTTTGGTGGGCTTCATACAGTGCTGTGTAAAGGTATGGGATGATCCTATGTCTGAACTTGATCAATTCTCTGACGGCATCGGTTGCTTCCGGATACATCCACGGTTCATTCACCGTTCCGTCATCGTTCCACGAATGAATCGTAAATCTCGGATGCATGATGCCGTTTTGCACCCATCGTACGAATAATTCCGGTTCCGGGGCAGAGCCTGAGAATCCGCCGACATCATGGCCAAAATTGTATATGCCTGATAGGCTTAAGCCGATGCCTGTTTTGATGTTATATTTTAATGTTTTCCAGCTTGTGCGGTTGTCACCTGTCCATGTTTGTGCATAACGGTGCATGCCGCAGCAGCCGGATCTTGAGATAAGGTACGGGCGCAATTTCGGATTGTATTCCAGCTGCGCCTCGAAAGACGCTTTCATCATCAGAAGCGGGTGAAGCGCGCGTATCAGTTCAAAATCCATTTCTTTGCCGAAGCCGTGGCACTTGGCATTTTCGCTCCATATTTCAAACTCGTTATTGTCATTCCAAGTCGAATCAACACCATATTCAAGCAGCCTTTCTTTTACTTGGGCTTTCCACCAGTCGAACGTTTCCGGGTTCGTAAAGTCTAAATAAGCTCCGATATCATCCCAAAATTGGGCTGTTTCAGGCTTTTGCGTTTCATTGTTGATGATGAACATCTCTTTTTCCTGTAGTTCATCAAAGTACGGATGATCCTTTAGCAAACACGGTTTAATGTTTGCGACTAAGCGTAAGCCCTTCTCATGAAAGTGTTGAACCATCTCTTTTGGATCCGGGATTTTGGAATCGTCCCAGGTAAAAACATAACGTTTGTCACCGATCGAAGTGTATCCTGACGATAATTGGAACGAGTCGCATAATATATCATGTTTTTCACAAAGACGAACGAAACGTTTTAATTGTTCCTGAGCGTTTGGCGCATCGGTGTAGCTCATCGTTGAGCCCGAGTAGCCCAAACTCCATTTCGGAGGCAAAACGGTTTTGCCTGTTATCCAGGAGAACTTCTCAACAACATCTTTTATTTTCGGTCCTGCTATGAAATAGTAGTCTAAGTCTCCTCTTTCCGCTTGATAATAACGATACAGTCCATGATAGTTATCAAGCTCGGCGCCCATATCAAAAATAGAGGCTGATAGATTGTCATAGAATATGCCATAGGAAATACCTGTCAGCTTATTTCTCGTCATATAAAATGGGATATGTTTGTATAGCGGATCTGACCACTCCGCATCGTAACCCATCGCATCTATATTTAACATCCGGTAGCGCTTGCCGTGTTTATCGAGATTGCCGGTTTTTTCGCCAAATCCAAAGTATTGGTCTTGAAGATCGCGTTGTAAATAATGGTGTATACCTTTTCCCAAAGCACCGCCAAAGTTATATGCTTGTGTTTGCCGATCGTTTGCAGCATTGATCCATTCAGAGCCATTGTGAAAAAACCAGCTGATCTTGAACCCGTTCAATTGAATATGAAGCTTTAGCTTGCCGGTTTTCACGATAAAAACGTCTTCGATTTGCCGGGATTCGTATTGGGGTAATGTGAATCCTCTCGTGTCTAAACGATGGCGGCCCTCCACCGGCACGTCGGTTTGCCCGGGTGCAACGCTCCACGTTTTTTCAAGGGTTGGCGCTCCTTCCTCCGTCAACCAAATCCGAATCACATCTTCTTCAAGAATGAAGATTTTCGCTTGGGTATCCCCTTCATTTAAATGAAAATGCAGTACATTATTTTCTTCCTTTACAAATGTAAACTTATAGGCTTCTTTAATTGCCATGAAACCGATGCCTCCCTCTTTTTTTTGCGTTTTAAAGTCCAAATAATTGAGGCAGCATTAAGCTGATTTGCGGAACATAAGTCACGAGTAAAAGGACGATGATGATGGCGGCATAAAATGGCAGAATCGGTTTAACCACTTGTTCAATCTCAACATTTCCTATGCCGCACCCGACAAACAGCGCACTCCCCACAGGTGGCGTGATATTGCCGATACAAAGGTTAAAAACGAGCATGATCCCAAAATGAACAGGATCCATACCGAAGCTTTGAACAACTGGCAGAAAGATTGGAGTAAATATTAATACGGCCGGAGTGATGTCCATAAATGTGCCGATGATGAGCAGAATGATATTCATCATCAGCAGGATGATGATTGGATTATCGGTCAATCCTAACATGCCGCTGCTGATGGCTGCCGGTATCCCTGTAAAAGCCAGCACCAATGACAGCATCGTTGAAGTCCCGACCAAGAACATAATTACAGCCGTGATTTCAACCGTTTCCAGCAGCATTTTGGGAAGCTGTTTCAATTGAAATGTCCGATAAAAGAGCGACAACAATAAGGAATAAACAACCGCTATTGCTGCTCCTTCGGTTGCCGTAAATACACCGGCGATAATACCGCCGATTACGATCACAATAAGCAGCAGGCTTGGAATCGCTTCCAAAAACACTTTAAAACCTTGGCTGATCGGAATTTTTGAGGCTACAGGATATTTCTTCTTTTTTGCAATCAAGCAGGCGACGGCCATTGTAGCCATTCCCCATAAAATTCCGGGCAAGTAGCCAGCTACAAACAAAGCGGCTACAGACGTTCCGCCGCTAACGAGTGAGAAAATGATCAAAAGACCGCTTGGCGGAATAAGCAAACCCGTCGGCGCTGAAGCAATATTGACTGCAGCAGAATAAGCCCGGTCATATCCTTCTTTTTCCTGAAGCGGTGACATGACCCCGCCGATGGCCGCCGCACTAGCCACGGACGAACCGGAAATGGAACCGAAAAGCATATTCCCGACGACGTTTGTATGCGCCAGCGAGCCGGGCAATCTGCCGCTGAGCAGCTTTGCAAAGTGAATGAGCCGGATCGCGATCCCGCCATTATTCATCATAATGCCTGATAAAATGAAGAACGGTACCGCTAATAAAGAAAAATTGTCAATCCCTGTGACCATTTTTTGGGCCGCTGTGAAAATGGCGACATCAAAAGGAAAAATGGCAAGCATCGTCACAATCGACGCCGCCGCAATACTGACAGAGATCGGTACACCGAGAAACAACAAAATGAAGAATACCGCCGCTAAAATGAGGCTTGCTTCAATGGCCATAACGTTTCCCCCCTTTTGGTCTGAAAAAGATTTCGTCACATCTTTTCTGCTCTTTCTACATATTCACCTGATTTTTGTTTTCTATATAAATGTTCATATAAATCGGCCAAGCTGTACCCCATGATGAGGACGCCTGCCACAGGAAGTGAAAGATAAACATACCCAACCGGAATTCCTAATGCCGCTGAAGATTGCCCCATTGTGATGAATACCGCTTTCAAACCTCCCAACACCATCACAATCAGAGCAAAAGCAACCAAAAGAATCTGAATGATAAGATGAACGAAAACCTTTGTTCTAGCTGGGAGTTTTCGAACGAGCCATTCAATGGCCAAGTGCTTTTTTTTCGAAAATGCATAGGCACCGCCCAGCATCGACACCCATATTAACGAATAACGCAAAAATTCTTCTGAAAACGTACTAGGAGTATTCAGCACATATCTCGTAAATACTTGCCATATCGCGACCAGAACCATCACTGCCATCAATGTAACTGTCAAACATTCAATCGTTTTATCCACTGCTTTTTTTAAAGTGTGCATTTATATCCCTGCCTTATGAAAAATGATCCGAAATCCCTCATACCTGCAGCGTCACTTTAAATTTTTAACTTTCGCGCGAATGTTCCTGTAGTATGTTCCAGTCGATTTTTTATTGGCAAACTGATCATGGAGCGGACTTACCGCTTTCCGGAATTGTGCTTTGTCCGGCTTGTGAAATGTTACACCCATCTTCTTTGCTTTTTTTACCGCTTTTTCGGTTTCCTCAGCCCAGACGATTTTATGAAACGCCGTAGATGTTTTCGCAGCTTTCATCACCGCATTCTTTTGCTCTTTTTTTAATTGATTCATCTTGTTCAAGTTCATGATTAATATATCCGGCACCATCGCATGCTCTGTGTAGGAGTATTCCTTGGCCACCTCCCCATGATTGCTGCTTGTTAAAGCCATTTCATTGTTTTCGGTGCCGTCAATGACATTTGACTGCAATGCCGTATAAACCTCACCGTAAGCCATTGGGGTAGGTGCTCCCCCCATTAATTCAACCATCCGGATCGCGGTGGCGCTCGGCTGCACCCGAATTTTTAAACCTTGAAGGTCGTCTGGATGCATGATGGGCTTGTTCTTTGTATAAAAGTTTCGTGATCCGGCATCATAGTAGGTTAACCCGATGAATCCCAGGCTTTTTGTTGTTTGGTAAATGTCTTTTGCAATATCACTGTCCATTACTTCGTAGAAATGATCCTTGGTGTCAAATAAATACGGCAGGCTGAAGAGTGAGTAAACGTCGGAGAAGCTTTCCAAAGCGCTTGCACTTACTTTTGCAATGTCGACTGCCCCTGTTTGTGTCAATTCGATCACTTCACGTTCTGAACCGAGCTGAGCATTAGGATACAATTGCACTTTAACGGCGCCATTTGTTTTCTTTTCCACTTCTTTTGAAAATTCAACTAAAGACTTGTGGGTGGGATGCGCCTCATTATGATTATGGGCGAGCCGCAACATGACCGTTTTATCAGCTCCTTTTGCATCAATGCTTTTACATCCCGTAAGCATTCCTGAAACTAAAGCGCATATGAAAAACACAGATAGGATTTTTCTCATGATCTCCCCTCCTTAAATGGCATAATGTTTCAGATTTTCTTGCATTGTCTTACAGTCTGATCGGTTTTGATAGCGTTTACATTCTTTCTTAAATGGCGAATGGGGCGCCTCAAATGAAAGCGTCTTAAGGTTTACCCTCCAATCATTGGGTTGTGTTATTTTAAATCAACCTCCTTCCCGTTGCTTTAACAACGTTGTTAAAAATAAGCCGCATCATCTGGAAAAACGTTTTAACAACGTTGTTATTTTAGGTGTCAAATTTATGTGATTGTTATTTCATGAAGTATCATTTATAATAACAACGTTGTTATTATAAATGATAAAGTTCTTTTTGAAAATTTTCAATATTATATTTTTAAATCTTTTGGAGGATCCAAAATGAATGTAACAATTAAAGACATCGCACGGGCTTCCGGTGTAAGTTATTCAACTGTCTCAAAAGCTTTGAGAGACAGTCCTCTTGTTAAGCCAGAGACAAAGAAAAGAGTCCTGCAATTTGCCGAACAATTAGGATATACTCCAAATTTTGCAGCGAGAAGCTTGGCATCTAAAAAAAGTCAAACGATCGGCCTTGTCTGGCCCACAATTGAAAGGATCGCTTTATCAGCTCTTGTTACAAAAATAAATGAAGTCGTGGAAAAAAACAATTATTCAATGATTTTGTCTGTGAACAATGCGAAAGAAGCTGTGGAATTGTTTAAGAGTTTTCGTGTGGATGGAATCATGATTTTTGAAGAAGGCGGTGAAACTCAACTGGGCACTGATGCAACTGTAACCATCCCCATCTTATCCTATGGGGTGTCTGGTGGCAACACACATCCGATTGTCGATGTAAACCATAAAAAAGCGATTTTCAAAGCGGTTACGCACCTGTATCAATTAGGCCACAAAAACATTAGTTATGTCGGTGACCTATCCCCTGATGACAAGCGTCAAAGCGAAAAATATAAAGGTTTTGAAGAGGTCATATTGGCGACCGGTTTGAAATTAAATCAAAACAGTATGGCAAACACGAATGGGTTAAGTTGGTATGACGGTTATTCGGCCGCCAAAAAACTTTTGCAGCAATCTCAAAAACCAACAGCGATTATTAGCGGAAGCTATGATATCAGCGTAGGGGTTTTACGAGCCGTAAAAGAGCAGCGCTTAAACATTCCCAAAGATTTATCTTTAATTTCCTATGATAATATTCCGCAAATGGCAAGCCTTGAAACCCCGTTGACTAGCGTAGGCGTTCCCATCGATCAATTGGCGCACAAAATGGTCGATTCTTTGCTGTCTCTGATTCGTGAGCCCAATTCAATCCCTTTAACACAAAAAATGGACCCTGAAATCAACATCCGCATGTCTTGTGCCCCTCCAGCGGCTGTCACCTAAACAAAAGATAGGGCAAAGCGTGTTCTGCGTCTTTTTTTAAAGTCGAAAAAGTCGTTCATCATAGTTTCCCCCGTAAAAAAGACTATGCAACCAGTGTGCTTCGGTACTTTTCCGGAGCACACTGGTTCGCTCTTCCCCTGCACTCTTAATAGTGGTTTTAGAGCGGCAAATAAAGTCTGCCTTGACTTCTTTTAAGGACTTGCCCTCACGATTTTTTACCCAATCTTTAAGCAGGGTTGAACTCCGAAGCCTTCATTCATCAGATCATGCATGATCGCTTTTGTTTCTTTCCTCATATATCTTGCCGGTATTTATCTTAAACGCTGAACAGAATGTTGTCCGCCTTTTTCAACTAAGATCCCCTAGTCAAATCGAAGTAATCAGGGACATCTCATTGTAAAACGTCCTTAATATCCGCCCAGCCTATGGCGATAGCTTTCACATGCATGTTGCCGTAGCGGATTTTTTGGGAGGCGAATGTCCTTCCCCCCAATCTTTTATAAAAGGCGGCTGATGGATTATCGGCCAATACCCAAACCATCAAGGAATTCATGTTTTGCTTTTTGAGCTCCCTTGCCACAGTCTGCATCATCCGCCGGCCGATTCCCTGCTTGTGATACCGCGGTAAAAGATAAATCGCGGACACTTCACCTTGATATGCGCTGTGCTGCAGGCGGCTCGGCCCTCCTGAGGCAAAGCCTGCGATGCTGCCGCCTGTCTCCTCTGCAACAAAGACAACCTCTTGATCGTTGGGATCGCTTAAAGATGTTTTCCAAAGGTCTGCCTGTTTTTTGAGTGAAAGTGTTGATAATGTATCGTCCGGCAGAATTCCTTGATATGCCGCTCTCCAGGTTTCCACATGAACGTTTGCGATTTGGTCGGCGTCCTCCGCTTTAGCTTTTCTGATGATCATACTTGTCCACTCCTATCAAGTCCTTACGTAAGATTATAACATGGGCATGCTTGTTTCCGGTTGAAATAAAAAAAGCCCAGATTGATTTCAATCTGAGCCCTGTCTGTGAATTATTCGCCGTCTTGTGCAAAACGCTTGATCCGTTCGCCGATTTCATCGCGCACCCGCTGGAAAAATGCCCATTTTTCTTCTTCGGTTCCCTCAGCTTTTGCCGGATCGTCAAACCCCCAGTGTTCGCGCTTGACGTGCGGCGGTGTCATCGGGCATTTGTCAGCCGCGTCTCCGCACAGTGTAACGACAAGATCCGCATTGTTTAAAATATTTGGATCAATGATATCTGATGTCTGTCCGGAAATATCGATGCCGGCTTCCTTCATGGCTTTTACGGCATTCGGATTTAATCCGTGCGCTTCAATGCCCGCGCTGTGGACGTTCCATTCGTTTCCAAGGTATTGTTTCGCCCAGCCTTCAGCCATTTGACTGCGGCAGGAGTTGCCTGTGCATAAAAAATAAATGGTTTTCTTTGACATAGTTCATCGTCTCCTTTTTTAATGGATGAAAAGCAGCCAGACATAAAGTCCGACAAGTGTGATAAAAAGTGTAGGAATCGTTAAAATGACGCCTGTTTTAAAATAGGTTCCCCAAGAAATCCTCACGCCTTTCAATGAAAGGACATAAAGCCATAAAAGCGTCGCCAGGGAGCCGATCGGCGTGATTTTCGGACCGAGGTCGGAACCAATCACATTGGCATAGATCAAGGCTTCCCTCATGATGCCGTGGGTATCCGTGTGCTGAATCGCAAGCGCATCGATCATAACCGTCGGCATGTTGTTCATGACAGCAGACAGTATGGCTGCGATGAAGCCCATGGCAATCGTCCCCGCAAACAGTCCGTGATCAGCGGCAGCTTCTATCACCTGTGAAAGGACAGCTGTTAAACCCGCGTTTTTCAGTCCGTATACGACGACATACATGCCAATCGAGAAAAAGACGATCGCCCAAGGAGCGCCTTTCAGCACTTTTTTCGTTTCAACAGCCGGACTGTTTTTCGCAGCCATTAAGAAGATGACGGCAATCACCCCCGCAATGATGGATACGGGTATGGAGAAGAGCTCACTGACGAAATAACCCGCTAAAAGGACGGCCAATATGAACCATGACAAGCGGAACATCTTCCCGTCTTTAATGGCCTCCCCCGGCTGTTTCACATATGTCATATCATAATGACGCGGGATGCTCTTCCGGAAAAACAAATAAAGGACGATCATGCTTGCAACAAGGGAAAACAGATTTGGAACGATCATCCGTCCCGCGTATTCGATAAAGCCGATATGAAAGAAATCGGCCGAGACGATGTTAACAAGGTTGCTGACGACAAGCGGCAGTGATGTGGAGTCGGCGATAAAACCGCTTGCGATGATAAAAGGAAACACCAGCTTCTCCTCAAAGTTCAGGGCGCGCACCATGGCGAGAACGATCGGAGTCAATATTAAAGCAGCTCCATCATTGGCAAACAGTGCGGCGACAACGGCACCCAAGACGGAAATATAGATAAACATCCGAATGCCGTTTCCTTTTGCTGCCTTTGCCATATGTAAGGCAGCCCACTCAAAAAATCCGATTTCATCCAGTATCAGAGAAATAATGATAATCGCCACGAAGGCTAAAGTTGCGTTCCAGACAATACTTGTCACATCTAGAACATCCTGAACATTAACAACTCCCGCGATGAAGGCCAAAACAGCTCCCCCGCAGGCCGACCAGCCGATGGATAAATTTTTCGGCTGCCAAATGACGAATATAAGCGTCAGCAAAAAAATGATGATGGCTAAAACCGCAGACGTCAATTGTAATCCTCCCTTGCCTATTGATGGTCCTTATTTATATAATAAATTGATTATATAAAGGGGTGTTTATATTGAGAATACAGGAGGCCAACCGGACATTGAATGCTTTCCCTCCTATTAACTGCACGAAACAGGTTTTTCTTTCGATTTAACGGCTTGAAAAATTTCATCACCGTCATCAAGCTGTTCCACAATGCTAAGCACTAATTCCCGTGCGGGAAAATCGTCATTGAGAGAATAGAACCGCCATTGCTCCCTTCTTTCTTCCTTGATCATGTTTGCTTTCTTTAACTTTCGCAAATGCTGGCTGATCGCGGGCTGGCTCGTTTCGAACATGTCGACAAGCTGGCAGACGCAATACGATTTCTCCTGCAGCAGTTTCAGCATGAGCAGCCTGGTTGGATCGCTTAACATCTTCATGCAGTTGACAGTGCTTAAAGAATCAAGCTTTGTTTGTACAGCCATAGCAATGGTCCTCCTCATGTTTGCCTGATGATTTCAGTCAGTATTATATAATTAATCGTTTATATAATCAAGAGTTGATGAAAAATATTTTTCCTTCTCCATTTGTGTTCACTCATCATGGCATCGAGCTGGCGATCATAATACGGCTAAAATCATCGTCTTCAAAGTAGAAGTTATATCCAGCTGTATTATGACTTGTCAAGCAGATGATGATTCCACATAGACATCCCCATATGATGAAGCCGTTTGTGTAAAAAAAGCCAAAAAAAAAGAGAACACCTGCATGAATGATGACGATTAAAGGCACCGTGAAGATCGGTTTAATATGCGGCAATAAGATCCCCTCCGAAGGAAATGATGCGATAATCGCCCTGTTAACTGGAATGTTTCCGAAGTCTGTTTACGGCTTTTGCCCGATCAATTGACTGCTTCCCTCATTAGTATTGCAACACTTCCGGAAGCCATTTTTTCCTTAATGCGTGTTTAAATTCACGTATCACTCTGCAGCCTTGCCTGCTATTTCAAAGGTTTGCTGTCGAATGATTTCAGGTGAAGTTGAATAAAAATGAGATGGAAGCACCCAACCATTGATGTCAGGGAATTTATCAAACGGACAAATGCGCTTGATACTACTCTATTAAGAAGGAAGGAAGCGTTGATGAAAAAGCTTTGCCGAGAAGTTTGGGTGGAAGTCGATCTTGATGCCATTAAGAAAAATTTACGTGCCATTCGCCGTCATATTCCAAAGAAGAGCAACATTATGGCTGTCGTAAAAGCGAACGCTTATGGTCATGGGGCGGTAGAAGTGGCGCGCCATGCACTGGAATATGGAGCGAGTGAGCTCGCTGTTGCCAGCCTGGAGGAAGGAATCGAAATACGAAAAGCGGGGATTAAAGCACCGATCCTTGTGCTCGGTTTTACACCCCTTAGATGTGTGAAAGAGTCAGCAGCTTGGAATATTACGTTATCGGCATTTCAGGTTGGTTGGATTAAAGAAGCGAACGAGATATTGGAAAAAGAAGCGGAGACGAAGCGGTTGAATATCCATATTAATGTGGATACTGGCATGGGGCGATTAGGTGTACGGACAAAAGAAAAGCTTTTAGAAATCGTGAAAGCACTTACGGCAAGTAAATTCCTTAGATGGAAAGGGATCTTTACACATTTTTCCACAGCCGATGAGCCGGATACGACACTCACAAGAGTACAGCACGATAAATTTATCAGTTTTCTTCGTTTTCTAAAAGATCAAGGCTTTGAGCTGCCCGCAGTTCATATGAATAACACGGCTGCATCTATCGCTTTCCCGGAATTTAGTGCTGATATGATTCGTTTAGGTATAGGTATGTATGGATTATATCCTTCAGCCTATATCGAGCAGCTGGATCTCGTGAAGCTTACACCTGCCTTAAGTTTGAAGGCGCGTATCGCTTATGTGAAAAAAATGTTGACAGAACCGCGGACCGTCAGCTATGGTGCTACATACATTGCAGACCCCGGGGAGGTCATTGCTACACTCCCGGTCGGCTATGCTGACGGTTATTCCCGTGAACTGTCCAATCGAGGGGTTGTTCTTCATCGCGGAAGACGAGTGCCGGTTGCAGGAAGAGTGACAATGGACATGATCATGGTTAGTTTAGGAGAGAGTGAAGGTAAACAAGGAGAGGAAGTCGTGATTTACGGCCGGCAAAAGGGAGCTGAGATTACCGTTGATGAAGTTGCCGAAATGCTTGACACGATTAATTATGAAGTTGTATCTACTATAAGCCGCCGCGTCCCTCGAATTTATATTCGCGATGGTGAGATTTTGAAGGTGTCGACTCCAGTATTATACGTGTAGCTTTTGATCGGCATTGGAAGATCGCCGTCAATTTGTCATCACCGCCGCCCGACAGAAATCCGTGTCGGGTTTTTTCTTGTCCATAAGGAAGAGTTCGTGGGATATTTTGCCTTATCCGGAGACAAAATACTTTTAAGATGACAAAGAACAGGCGGGATTTTATGAACATCACCATTATGACATTTAATATCCATCATGGAAAAGGCTCTGATAAAAGGTTGGATTTGGAACGGATCGCTCAAGTGATCGCTGAAAGCGATGCCGATATTGTCGGATTGAATGAAGTGGATCAACATTTTTCCAAAAGAAGCCATTACGAAGATCAAATCGGCTGGCTTGCATCGCAATTAAAGATGCACCATGCGTTCAGCCCGTCACTTTCCTTGAGCACAGGTCCCTCCACACCTAAAAGGCGGTATGGCAATGCCTTGTTGACGCGTTTTCAGATTGTTCAACAACAGCATCATTTGTTTAACTTGATCGCGGGGCTCATCGAGGGAAGG
The DNA here is from genome assembly GCF_029537375.1 of Bacillus sp. HSf4. NCBI lineage: Bacteria > Bacillati > Bacillota > Bacilli > Caryophanales > Bacillaceae > Bacillus > Bacillus sp. HSf4. The sequence goes on from NZ_CP120679.1 coordinate 2,119,851, forward strand.
TCCTTGCTTGAAGCGGATGTGGAAATCGGGGGACGGATTTTACGGATCTTTGTGACGCATTTGAGTTTGAATCCATTTCTGCACCGGAAGCAAACAGACTTTTTGCTGCAAAGAATCCGAAAACGGGAACAGCCGGCGGTGGTGATGGGTGACTTTAATATGAAACCCCATTCAAGAGATTGGAACAAAATCACCGGAGAGCTACGCGATGTTTGGAAAGAAGCCGGAGACGGCCAAGGATCCACCTATCCGTCGCATCGTCCAAATAAGCGCCTGGACTATCTCTTTATCAGTCCCTCCCTTCACGCGTCAGCCGCTGAAGTTGCGGCGAATGATCCGGCTGCATCCGACCATCTGCCGCTCTTAGGACGGATTGACATTTAAAAGACGGCTGATTATCAGCCGTCCTGCTTATGCTTTGGCTATTCCTAAAAAGACTCCGGCCGTCACAATCAAAATAATGCCGATGACGATTCCGATCAGCTGCCGCTTCGTCTTCTTTTCACCGAGTATAATAATGCCGCCGAGCGTCGAAATGACGATCCCCATTTGCGACAATGAAAAGCTGGTCGCCACGCCGACCCGCGGCTGAGAAATGAATAAAAACAAGTTTCCCGCCGCCCAGATTAAGCCGGGGATAATATTTTTGATCACGTAAAAATTAAAAGGTTTGTGTCTGAATGTTAAAATCAAGCCCCCGGCCACCATACCGATGGCCTGTGGGAACAGAGCGGCCCAGCCGCTGACATCAAAGAACCGGACAACAACGACATAGACGAGGTAGCCTAAAGTGGAGATCAGCAAAATGATGATCCCTTTTTTCATGTTGCCTGTGGCTTCCTCTGTTTTTCGGCTGCGGTCTTCGAGCGATGTCAAGATGATCCCGACGATGATAAATATCAGCGCTAATACGCCGAGGATGATGGAGATCGTTGTCGCCCACTCATGAAATACAAGAACACCGAACAGCGATGTGGATACGAGTTGCATCCCGGTTGAAATCGGCATCGTTTTGGAAACGCCGATTAATTTAATGCTTCTCAGCTGATTGGTTTGGCCGAGCGCCCAAAACACTCCGGACACAATGCCTACGGCAAATATGCGCGGCGATAATTCAGGCTGTACGACTAAATAGACCCCGATTGAAAAGATTAAGGCTCCGATTGTCGTTCCGAGGACTTGGCTGTAAGGGCCTCCCCCGAGTTTTACATTGAAGAGAACAATGCTTCCCCAGAAGACTGCTGGTAAAATTGCTAAGAAAATGTCCATCTGATTAAAACCTTTCCTTTAGAGTCTTTATGTATTAAGGTGCGCCATAAAGGGGAATTTTAAAACAAAAAATCCACTTTGAATTAAATCAAAATGGATTTTTTGTTTTAAGAAGATCGATTTTTATTGATCATGGTTTGCGGAGCTGGCAAGCCACGGCATCTCGGGAATGAGAGCCGGGTGATGGTAAAGGTCATTGATCAACCTGTCCTTTATACCGAGCGGGTTTCGATTTAAATCCTTCAGGCTGAAATGAATGCTTCCCGGGATGTCAGAAGAGCGGTTTAATGCGATCTGTCTTGGGTATTCTTCAGGGTCTGACCATGCTGGATCAGCGTTTTGGTTGATCTTATAGGCCGCTTGTCCAATATATAAATGAATGGGGCGACCTTCCGTTTCATGTTTCCACCAATCGACCAATATGTCATAGCTGGCTGGTGCAAAACCGATGCTCCAATAGATTTGCGGGGCAATATAATCAAGATAGCCCTGCTTGATCCATTCCCGTGTGTCTGCATAAAGGTCGTCATAGTTTGTCATTCCGGCCGTCGTATTCGAACCGGTCGGATCATCCGCCTTGTTTCTCCACACACCGAATGGACTGATGCCAAATTTGACGCATGGTTTTTCTTTCTTAATGGCGGCATTGATCTGTTTGACAAGCTGGTTGACGTTGTCCCGCCGCCAATCATCGATATTTGCAAAGCGGTCCTTGCCGTATTTCTCATATGTGTCCTGATCAGGAAATTCTTTACCTGCGATTTTATAAGGATAAAAATAGTCGTCCATATGAACGGCGTCAATATCATAGTTTTTGACGACTTCTTCAATACCTTTTACAATGAAGGTCTGTGCTTCGGGGATGCCGGGATTATAGTACAGCTGGCTGCCATAGGCGACGACCCATTCCGGATGTTTTCTGGCCGGATGATCTGCGGAAAGCCTGTTTACATCCGTATGATTCATCGTGATCCGGTAGGGGTTGAACCATGCATGAAATTCAAGCTTTCTTCGATGTGTTTCATCCAGCAAAAAACAGAGCGGATCATATCCCGGGTCTTTCCCTTGGATACCAGTCAAATATTCTGACCACGGACCGTAAGACGAAGGATAAAAAGCGTCGGCTGTCGGCTTGATTTGGACGACGACAGCGTTCATTCCCATGTCCTGAACGTCATCTAACAATTTGATGTATTCTTCTTTTTGCTGGCTCACTGTGAGTCCTTTTTTTGAAGGCCAATCAATGTTTGTGACGGTGGCGATCCATACCGCACGCAGCTCTCTCGCTTGACTTGTGCCGCACATCGCTTTCATGCACATCTCCCCTTTCGAAAAATTCGAAACTTTCTGTTATTATATGCCAAACCGTTCGATTTGTATATAAAAACAGACTAAGGCAAAACGTGTGCCTTAGTCTGTTTGTTTGATGAACTGTTGAATTTGCTGCATGAGAAACCGGATATATGCCTCATCCCTGACGAGCCATGCCGCATAATTCCTTTTCATAAACCGTTCAGCTTCCTGAAACGAAGCAAATGTTTCATTTTGCGTCACACCGTTTAATTGGATCTTCCACCCGCGGCCGCTCGGAAAAAGAAAAAATTGATCCTCTTCTCTGTTTGTATAAAGTGATCCGTATTCGGACTCTTTCAGGTTATAGATGTTTTTGAAGGCGTCCGCTCTCAAAGGCTCTATCGGGAACGGCTCTGTCACATACAGTCTGAACACGTCGTCTGTCAACGGGCAGCCGGCCGCTTTAGCATGCCCTCCTCCGCCAAATCCGGCGGCGATTTCTGATACATCGGTATCATCGTGAATCGTGCGGAGGCTCACCTTTTTGCCGCCCATATTTAAGATGGCAATGTAGTCGAGATGCGGGTATGTTTTACCAAGTTCGTTTCCCACCTCTGAATGGTAAGCCTCGGCGTGAACGATACCGACACAGTGGGCATTGATGAAGGTTTGCACGATTTCCCGCCTTTTCCTGCGGATATATCGTTCGATTTTTCCCTCTTCCATATCCAATATTTTTTCTTCGAATTCGTCAAAAGAAAATTCATCATTTTCCTTAAGTCGACGGACCATTTTATCTTCAAATTCATCAATGGACACAAGAAAAAACAAGTCATTCAGACGCTTCGCCTGCTGGTTGCCCGCCTGTTCCCATTCCCAGGTGTCGTATTGACGGACAAGTTCGACAAATTGATCCAAAGCTTTTGATTGCGGGATGAGACCGTTGTCCAGCAGATATTCATAAAAAAGCGATGTGGCTGAAGCGAGCCGGCCGTCTTCATATTGAACTTTGACCATGCCCCATGGGTGCTCATTCAAATGGAGCGCCGTTTTGTGGTGGTCGATCAGTTTGACCTTTCCTCCGGCTTCCGCATACTCGCTCAGCTTTTTTTCGTTTTCCTGATGGACGGACAAATCGGTTATCCATAATCCGTCATGATGCTTCCCTTTTTCTTTCGCTCTGTCCAAAAACCGTTCGACTTGCATATCCAGCCCGGTGACAGAGTTATAGCGGACCTCCACCTGTTCGCCAAACGCCACTTTCGCGATGATTCCGCAGCCGACTCCGTCCAAATCATTATGAGAATACAAATGGTACATGCTGCCGCCCACCTTGCTTATTTTTTCGCCCTGTATTCTCCTGTTGGAGACGGGCGTCTTTTCTTAGCTGATATCTGTTTTACTATTGTAAAAATGCAGCGGTTTTATACTCTGTTATGTGATTTGGGCGGTTAAGAGTCTGTAGGCGTTTTCGACACGCTCTTCAGCCGGGGGATCAATACCTTTTAATGGGTATTCGATTCCGAGCGCTTCCCATTTATAAACGCCGAGCTTATGATACGGCAGAACTTCCACTTTTTGAACATTCGACAGGGTGCCGATAAAGCGGCCAAGCGCGATTAAATCTTCATCAATATCCGAGATGCCGGGAACCAATACATGACGAATCCAGACAGGAACTTGATGGTCGTTTAAGAAGCCGGCGAAATCCAAAATGTGGTCGTTCGCCATCCCTGTCAGCTTGATATGCTTTTTTCGATCGATATGTTTTATATCAAGCAGGACAAGGTCGGTGTATGTCATCAATTCCGCGATCTGCTTTTGAAATGAGGACGCTGTTGAATAGCATCCGCCGGAAGAGTCAAGAGCCGTGTGAATGCCGTGCTTTTTACACGATTTGAACAGCTCTGTTATAAAGGGAAGCTGCAGCAGCGGCTCGCCTCCGCTGACCGTGATCCCGCCGCCCGATGATTGGATGAACGGGAGGTACGATTGGATGTCGCGGACGATTTCAGAAACCGACATTTGTTTTCCTGATCCAATCTCCCAAGTATCTGCATTATGGCAAAATTGACAGCGTAAAAGACAGCCTTGTGTAAAGATGACGTATCGAATCCCGGGGCCATCGACCGTACCAAAGGTCTCAATCGAATGAATGTTTCCCAACATGTGAAGATCGCCTCTTTTCCGGGAGCGAAGCAGGAAAGCTTCGCCCCAATTGCTTACATTGATTCATGGAATGTTCTGCTGATCACGTCCAATTGCTGCTCTTTCGTCAGTTTAATGAAGTTGACCGCGTAACCTGATACACGGATGGTCAGCTGCGGGTATTTTTCAGGGTGTTCCATCGCATCAAGCAATGTCTCTCTGTTGAAGACGTTCACATTTAAGTGATGTCCTGTTTTTGCAGCATAGCCGTCAAGAATGCTTGATAAATTAACGGCGCGGGTTTCTTCATCTTTGCCGAGCGCTTTCGGGACGATGGAAAATGTGTTGGATATACCGTCCATTGCATAGTTGTAAGGCAATTTCGCCACGGAAGACAGAGAGGCGAGCGTTCCTTTTGAATCGCGGCCGTGCATCGGATTTGCACCAGGGGCGAACGGTTCGCCGGCCCGCCGTCCGTCCGGTGTATTTCCCGTTTTCTTGCCGTAAACAACGTTTGATGTGATCGTTAAAATCGACATCGTATGAAGCGACCCGCGGTACGTTTGGTGCTTGCGGAGCTTTTTCATAAACCGTTCGACAATGTCGACAGCTATGCTGTCCACACGATCATCATTGTTACCGTATTTCGGGAAATCACCTTCTGTTTCAAAGTCAACAGCGAGGCCATTTTCATCGCGAAGCACTTTTACTTTGGCATATTTGATAGCGCTTAACGAGTCGGCCACAACGCTTAGTCCCGCGACACCGGTTGCCATTGTCCGCAGAATGTTTGTATCATGCAGAGCCATTTCAATTCTTTCGTAAGAGTACTTATCATGCATGTAATGGATGATGTTCAGCGTGTTGATGTACAGAGCGGCAAGCCATTCCATTGTCTGATCAAACTTGTGCATGACTTCTTCATAATCGAGTACATCTGAAGCGACCGGCGGCATTTCAGGTGCGACTTGAACCTTGTGTTTTTCATCTTTTCCGCCGTTAATCGCGTAAAGAAGCGCTTTCGCGAGGTTGGCGCGGGCACCGAAAAATTGCATTTGCTTGCCGATTTCCATTGCGGATACACAGCAGGCGATACCGTAATCATCGCCATATTCAGGTCGCATGATATCATCATTTTCATATTGAATGGAGCTTGTTTTAATCGACATTTTCGCACAGTAGTGTTTAAAGTTTTCAGGAAGCCTGACAGACCAAAGCACGGTCAAATTCGGTTCAGGTGCAGGCCCCAAGTTATCAAGCGTATGAAGAAAGCGGAACGAGTTTTTCGTAACAAGAGCCCGTCCGTCATGTGCGATCCCTCCGATCGATTCTGTCACCCAGGTCGGATCTCCGCTGAACAATTCATTGTACTCAGGTGTGCGGGCGAATTTGACCAGGCGCAGCTTCATGACGAAGTGGTCGACGAGCTCCTGGGCCTCCTGTTCTGTCAACACACCGTTTTTAAGATCTCTTTCGATGTAAATATCAAGGAAAGTCGATACGCGGCCAAGGCTCATCGCGGCTCCATTTTGCTCTTTGATGGCTGCCAGGTACGCGAAGTAGAGCCATTGAAAAGCCTCTTTTGCATCGGCGGCCGGGCGGGAAATATCATAGCCGTAGCTTGATGCCATGGCCTTCAATTCATTCAAGGCACGGAGCTGCTCAGACAGTTCTTCGCGCAGGCGGATATTTTCCTCCGACATGAGCGGGCTGGTTTCCTTTGCATCTTTCTTCTTTTCATTGATTAAAAAGTCTACGCCGTAAAGTGCGACTCTGCGGTAATCGCCAATGATGCGTCCGCGTCCGTATGCATCAGGAAGCCCGGTGATAATCCCGACTTTTCGCGCAAGCTTCATTTCATCCGTGTAAGCGTCAAAAACACCTTGGTTATGGGTTTTCCGATAATCTGTAAAGATTCTTTCCACTTCATCATCCAGCTTAAATCCGTATGACTCGCATGCCTGCTTCGCCATGCGGATGCCGCCGAAAGGCTGGAGCGAGCGCTTAAACGGTGCATCTGTTTGGACGCCGACTACTTTTTCTAAATCTTTGTCCAAATATCCTGGATTGTGAGATGTGATCGTGGAGACGATTTCCGTATCCATATCAAGGACTCCGCCGTTGTCCCGCTCTTGTTTGCTTAAATCCATGATTTGGTCCCATAATCTTGTTGTGGCTTCTGTTGGAGATTCGAGAAACGATTCGTCACCCTGATAAGGCTCGACATTACTGAGGATAAAGTCCCGGACATTGACTTCTTTTTGCCACACATTTTCAGTGAAACCCTTCCATTGTTCCATTTTCATCCACCTCTTTTTGAATCAATTTAATATAACAGCTGTTACCTCTATATCTTATGGTTAATATAACAGACTTGAATGTGAAAAAAGTCACACAATCTTGTGAAATACTTAACAAGTTTGCGAAAGTTCTTTGAACATCTACTATTTAACGTGTTAGAGCGTTGGTTTACAGAATGACAATGTACTATAATAAGTAGCTTTTCCACTAAACTGTTATATAAAATATGTATAGCTCTGTTTGGATCACACAAATAAGCCGGTGGCTGAATGACCGGCTTATTTGTGTGAGGCGAGCCTTATCGGCATCCGACAGAGATCGTTTGGTTGCCGAACGATTCAAGCGTACTTTTCAATACATAGCTGCCGGCGGGGAGATGGTGAAACTCATAAACTCCTTCCGGCTCGACTGCCTTTGTTTGCAGCAGAACACCTGACAGGTCATAGACATGAATGTAATGCTGCCGCTCCCTGAGCTGGCTTTTCAAGTCCGTCGGGATTTCTCCTGATAGAATAAAACCGGGTTGATCGGTTATGCCCGGGTCAATTTGCTTTAGGATCTCCACATCAGGCTCTGTTCCGGATGAAGGTTCAAGGGAGGCAGGCTGTCCGACTTGGCACTTTAGGTACAGCCTTTCCATCGATGCCATGTGGACGCTGATATCCCAATATTTCATGGCTTTTTCTCGCGCCCGTCTTCCCAATTGTGAGCGGAAGGCGTCATCGTCCAGCAAATGCCGCAGCTTTTCCGCAAGTGCATCACTGTTGCCTGTGGGAACGAGCAATCCGTCAGCGCCGTCTTTGATGATTTCTTTTATGCCGCCTGCTTCTGCGGCCAGGATCGGTTTTGCGGAAAATTGGCCTTCCAGGATCACAAGCGGAAAAGTATCATGCAGTGAAGGCAAAACAATGATATCGCTGCCGTTCATTAAGTGAGGTATGTCATGCCGTTTTCCGAGAAAGGAAATGGCTGCCCCGATGTCGAGCTGTTCGGCTGTACGCTGCAAAGCTTCCAATTCCGGCCCCTCCCCCGCCAGCAGGCAGTGAAAATCCTTCCGTTCTCGGCTGAGTTTGGAAAGGGCTTCAATCAGGTAGCGGTGCCCTTTTACCGGTACCAGCCGGGCCGGGCAGAGGATGGTTTTTTTGCCTTCATCTCGGCTTTTTTTCGCCGGATTTTCATTTTCGATAAAGGGTTCCTTGACGATGCCGTATGGAATGACTTGAATTTTGGACGGGGTGACACCGATTTGGATCAGCTGTTTTTTCAGCCACTGGCAGGGAACGGCAACAATGTCGCCTGACATCGCCCCCAGGCATTCTTCCATTTTCATATACTGCTGTTCACGTTCCGTTTTATTGTAAAATTCACCGGTTACTTTTGCCTCGTGATATTTAAAATTATGAAGCGATACGATCAGCGGAATATGCGGGGGCTTGGAACGGGCCATCGCTCTGGCCGTCATAAAATCGTGACAGTGGATGACATCGTAGCCGCTCATGTCAAACTGCTTAATAGCTTGTTCCAGGCTGTAGCGCTCCATTTCCCTCCAATAGATCCACAGCGGATATTTTGCTGTGTAGGATGTTTGAAAGCGGCGGATGAGCTCGCGTTTCATGCTGTGTTTATCTGCTGACTGCTGATCTGCGATTTGAATGTTCAGCCAGCTTTTATCATGTGACATAAGATCGACGGTGTGTCCTTTTTCTTCTAAGCTTTTTCGAAGTGTATCAATATAGGTGGATGGGCCGTTTGTGTGTGGAGAATACCGATAATAAGCAAGCAATATTTTCATATGTTTCCCCCTATCTGTCGTTAAACTTATCGGAACCCACTCCCATAGCATTATATGGCCGAAAGCGAAAAAAGTACGCGATAAACACCGAAAACACCCATTGCCCGATTGGGAAATGGGTGTTGTTTATGAAGCGGCTAATATTTCGGCGATCCTGTCTTCGATCTCTTGCCCTTTTTCATCATCCAGCAGCTGGTTTAAAAGGATGGAGAAGATCAATGTGTCTCCGCTTTTGGTGTCGATATAGCCCGATAATGAGCTCACAGTTGAAAGCGATCCTGTTTTGGCTCTGACTTTGCCTTTGACCGAAGGGTTTGTCAATCGGTTCCGAAGCGTTCCGCCGACCATTCTGTCGCTTGCCCCGCTTACGGGCAGTGAACGGATGTAAGAGGAAAACCATTCTTCATGTTGGACGGAATACAAAAGCTTGGTGATCTGATGAGCGGAAAGGAGATTGATATGAGAAATTCCCGAACCGTCTCTAAGCAGCAATGCATCTGTATCAACACCAAGCGCTTCAAGCTCTGTTCTCATCACTTCAAGTCCCTTTTCCCAGCTGCCTTCTTTTTTCACCGTTCTCCCCATTTCCTTGACCAATGTTTCGGCATGGCCGTTGTTGCTCAGCTTCATAAAAGGGATCATCAGTTCTGACAGCGGCATGGATTGATGAATCGTCATGAGCTCCGCATTCTTCGGTGTTTCACCGATTTTTGCGTCTCCGAGGATGTGAATGCCTTGGCGGTGAAGCGCCTTTTTAAATAAATCGAGCGCATAACGGGAAGTCTCCCAAACAGCAACCCATTGCCTGACTTTTGATGCTCCCTGCGGAATGGTTCCTTGAATATGGATCGTGTTTGTACCGTGGTCCCTTTTCACTTCGATGTCCTTCTTTTTGCCCTCGGGGACAGTTTTGGCATGATTGACGACGTTGACAACGTTTGTCTTGGGGGAAACGGCCACCGCTGGTTTTTTTCCGGCTTTGCTGCCCGGGGTCACCTCGAGAATGACTGTGCCTGCATCATAATCTTCGTTTGGCGAGGCTGTTAAAGCAGACACCTGGGCGCCGTAATACTGATCTTCATCGCTCCAGGCCAGGTCGCTGGAATAGCGGACATCATCATACCAGGTGTCATCTCCGACAAGGTGTCCGCGAATTGAAGTGATCCCTTTTTTGCGAATGTTTTCAGCCATCTCCTCAAAGTCTTTTGTTAACAATGTCGGATCACCTTTTCCTTTTAGATACAGGTTTCCTTTCAGTGTTTTGCCGCGCTGAACGCCGTCTGTCAAAACCTCTGTCTTGAAGGAATAGTCTTCACCAAGCACAGAGAGCGCGGCCGCCGCTGTTAAAAGCTTCAAATTGGAAGCAGGTCTGAGGCGAATATCCCCCATGTGGCCGTAGAGGATTTTGCCGGTGGACAGAGATCTGACACTGATCCCTGCGAGGGCGCCTTGTAAATCCGGGTCCTGTTCTAACAGCCGGTCAATGGCATGCTGGATTCCGCCGCCATCTTCTGCGGCAATGACGGCCGGTTCTTCCCCGCGAATGTTTAAACCCGGCGCCAATATCATCACGATGCATAAGACAAGTTTTACATATGTTTTCATCCTTGTTCCCGCCTCCCATTCTGTTTAATACTTTATTGCAAAAACGGGCGGGATATACGATTTAATGATCTGTTTTCAATATAAACCTTCGATATAAGCCACACAGCATCAATAAATGAAAAACGATTCCCAATCCGCCGAACAAGAAAACATGCGACCCGGCGAGATAGGTTTTGGCTGTCCAATAAGTCGGTGTGATGATCCCGAAAAACTGCCATGGTTCTGGAATGAAAAAGACGAACGCTGGTGTAAATGCCATAAGGCTGAACCCTTTCATCAAAGCCAATCCTTCGACTTTATTGGAAGCATAAGCCGCCAAAAGCAGCGTATACAGCGGAGCTTCGAGTGTGATCATCGAAAGCGCGAAAAAGAGATGAAGCGGGTGTCCGCCCTCCCACAACAAGAGAATCATGCCATAGCAGAGGGTCACTAACATCGGGAAGGCAAGCCGGATCATTAAATAACCGCGCTTTGAAAGCGGTGTGACGGCAAAATACTGGATTAGATTGTCGTCGCGTTCATCCAGCAGGATAAATCCTGACATGATGCCGAGAATCAGCGGAATCAAGAGCATGGCAAAGCTTATGACCAGCCGGTGGTATACAGCGGCATCCACTCCCGTCATTTTCGCCCCCACCGGTTCGCCGAAACGTATGACGATGATCAACAGCAGCGGCGCCAGTCCATAAAAAGCAAGCATTGAGTCGCGGCAAATCTGTTTCATATCTCCGCGGATCAGCTGGATGATTTTCATCATCGCTTCTCACCTCCGCCAAGCTTGAATGTGATGAACGTTCTCACAGAATGCCGCGTCCATAAAAAGGCGACACCATTCCAAAGCAACAGGAGGAACAAACAGTAGGCCAGCTCCCATTTGCCGAGCGGGTGAAATGCGGCTTCTAAAAGCAGCAAAGACGCTTTTGACGGCAGAAGGTAAAAAAGCGGACTCTTCCATAACCCGACTGTCTCAAACAATGGGAGAATGAACACCAGTGTGCAGAGAGTGGACAAAAAGAAAAATCCATTCAATGTCACACACCGGACAGCCAATCCCAAACCGATCTGTGTGAAAAAAAATGATGTTAAAAGAACGCCTGACAAAAACAACACGGCGTTTGTGCCGAAACCAAAAACACTGCTGTGGATCAAATAGCTTGATACAAGCGACAATAAGGACAGCGATGCCGTTTTCGACAGGATATATTCCTCAGGTCTCAGCGGTGTCACAAACAGACTGTCCAAAATGTTTTGCCCTTTTTCCAATAAAACGAGACCGCCGATGAAGAAAAAGCCCAATACACTCGGATCAGAAAAAGTCAGTACGACATTGACCGATTCCTGATGCCCCTTCGGAAGAAATTGCAGGAACACGATGTATGCCGCGCTGATCAGCAAGTAAGCATAATAAAATCCGTGCTTCGCCTGCAGCTTGACATCATGCCGAAAGGCGGACATAAGCCTCACTTTAAACGCCTCCCCGTCACATCAATAAAAATATCTTCAAGCGAAGCTTCCTGTGAATGAATCGTCTCGACCGGATGGCTTTGGATCAAGTTCAAAAACTGTGAATTGTCCCCGATTTGATCGAGTTCAAAATGGGCGGTCTGCAGTTGTTCCCGCCTGTGGTACTCGACTTTGACCAGCCGTTTCCCTTTTTGGACTTTCAGAGTGCGCGGGGAATCAATCAGCGCTACTCTTCCGTCTACGATAAACGCCACACGGTCGCAGATTTCTTCAGCGACATTCATATGGTGCGTCGTGATCAGAATCGTCTTCCCTTCCGCTTTTTTCATCAGGATCAGATTTTTGAGTTGCTTGGCGTGAACGGGATCAAGCCCTGAAGTCGGTTCGTCTAAAAACAAAAGTTCCGGCTTATTGAGGAGCGCCCTGCAAAAGTTAAGTCTCATTTTCATGCCTTTTGAGAAATCGGATACCTTCCTCCTGCCGTCATTTTGAAGGCCGGTCATTTTGAGCAGAGCCTCAAGATCTTCTGTTTCAGAAGCATAAAGGGAACGAAAAAGGCTGAGATTTTCCAGCGCCGTCAATCGATTATAGAAATTGGGAAATTCAAAGGCGACGCCGATTTTTTCGTAAAACGAGCTGCTGGCGCGGTGAAGTTCCTCCCCCATGACACTGACGCGCCCGTCATATCGTTTTAAAATGCCGATCAGTATTTTTTGTATCGTGCTTTTTCCGGCGCCGGACGGTCCGAGAAATCCGAAAATTTCACCCTTCCGGATCGAAAAGTCGATGTCTTTCAAGACTGGTTTTGTTTGTCCGGGGTATGTGAAACAAAGCCCGCTGACTTCAATCACGCTGTTCTGCCCCCTTGCCTGAAAGTCCCTGTCCGATTAATTCGATGAATAAGTCTATCGTTTCCTCGTAATGTTCTGCTCCGATCGTTCTTTTTTGAAAGGATAAAAGAACAAGGGAACGGATCAGGCTGATGATCGTTTCCGGCTTTTTTCTGATGAGCCAGCCGTTTTCCTGGGCGTTGATGATCAACGGTTTAAAAAAATCTTCATCACTTGTGAAATGCTCCTTCAGCTTCTCTTCCGGAAGCTTGCGGAAGAGAGCTTCCATTAATTCTTCATCATACATTTGCCGAATGTATGGATTGTCTTCCAATAGTGCGAGCGCTTCCCGCAAGAACTGTGCAAATGTCTGCCCCGTTTTCGCGAAAGACGCTTCAATTTTAGAGCGAAGCTTTCGTTCCTCCTCCTGCAAAATCTCAAAATACAGCTCCTCTTTTGAGGCGAAAAATAAATAGAACGACCCTTGGGCGATGCCCGCAGCTTTTGTCAAATCACTGACGCTCGTTTTTTTCAGCCCCCATTGTGCAAACTGCTCTCTTCCGGCTTGTAACAGCTTTAAACGGATGGTTTCTTTTTCTTTTTCGCTAAACTTCGGCATCGTGCTCTCTCCTTATTTTAAAAACATATGAATATTTTTATTTTATATTCATAATAATGCGCTTTTTCTTTTCATGTGTCAATTCCTTTTTATTGCAAAAGGAAGTGGGAGCTGAATAGTCGGGGAGCGCATGTTCCAGCGCTATGAAAGGGAATTTCGTCCGTCATGGTCAACTGCAAATGCAAAAATGACTTTAAAGATATATAAGGACAAAAGGATCGTGAGAATGTTCGGAAGCAAATTTGAAAATAAAAGGAGCAGACAAATGCCGGACATCGCAAAAAATGCCCCTGTGATCCTTTGTCTTGGATGTCTTGTTAAAGCATTGATAAACAACGCTGATATGACGGTGTAGCCCCATGCAGAAAAGCAGATCCGCATATATGGAGCAAATAACCATCCAAGAACGATCGGCTGGATATGAATCAAAATAAATACGAGCCGGGCTTTCGCATTTTCTTTGTAATAGCGGTTTGTGGAAGAAGAAAAATTGGCGATCACTCCGCCTGTGATATCAATGGTTAATGCCGCCAGCAGCAAGCTTTGCCATATGTGAAAATGCTGCCACCCTGAATATGAAGCAGCTAAAAGAAGCGAGGACATCCCCATGGCAAACAAAAGTGTTAAACATAACTCAGATACAGCAATTTTCTTGCCGAATAATTCATGAAGAGGAGCAGGTACTTTCAGCATTTTCATGTGTTTTACCTCCTAGTTCTTATTCTTTCGGTACATGTCTATGTTGCCTGAAAAAAATCATCAAGGCCTTCCCGTCAGTGAAATCTGTGCGGCATTTTTTGTGTCATAGTTTTCACAACATTTTCATTTACCCGTCAAATTTGAAGCGAAAAAAGCGCCACTTATAGTTTAAACTATAAGTAGCGCTTCCTTTACATTAATAAGCTAAGCTGAACAGACCTTTAATATGGCTCAGGTAACGGACATTGCTCGCTTCTTTCATCAATGAAGCAGGCAGGCCTTTAAGAGACGTGCTGTTTGCGCCGATCACGGCAACCGCGTCTTTGCGGCCAAGGCTTGCAAGCGTCCCTGAGTTTACAGGGCTGAATGTTTCCATTGATTTGTTTTCTAAGTATGCATATAAGTTGTAGCCGATCAGCTCGCCCATTTGCCAAGCGATTTGCGCTGTCGGAGGGTATGGACGGCCATCCGGACCAAAGACAACGGCACTGTCTCCTGCAACAAATACATCTTCGTGGGATGTAGATTGAAGGAAGTCGTTGACAGTCGCGCGTCCGCGGTTGACTTCAAGTCCTGATTCGCCGATAAGCGGATTACCTTGAACACCGCCGGTCCAGACGAATGTGTTTGTGACGATTTTTTGACCGTCTTTCAAATCAACGACGTTTCCTTCCACATTTGTGACAGGAAGACCTGTTAAAAATTCAACGCCGCGTTTTTCAAGGCTTTTTGTTGCGCGTTCGATCAGCTCGTCAGGAAGCACAGGCAGGATTTTCGGACCGGCTTCGACTAATTTCAGCTTGATTTCTTTAGGATCTACACCGTAGCTTTTGGCAAGGTTCGGCATGATGTCAGCCAGTTCGCCGACAAGTTCAACACCGGTCAGTCCGCCGCCGCCGATTAAGATTGTCGCATCAGCTTCATTTTTTGTTTTGGCGTATTCCGCCACTCGTTCTTCAACATGCTTGAAGATTTTGTTCGCATCGTTTGCGGATTTCAGCACCATGCTGTTTTCTTCAAGTCCAGGGATGCCGAAGTAGGCTGTGACAGATCCAAGACCGACAACAAGCGCATCATACGTTAAAGTTGAGCCGTCAGAAAGGGCGACTTCTTTTTTGTCGACTGAGAAAGAATTGACTTTCGCGATTTTAAGATCGATGTCTTTTCCTTTGAAAAGCTTTGTAAGCGGCATGGCGATCGCTTGTTCAGAAACGTTGCCCGCTGCCAGGCGATGCAGTTCTGTGATGATTTGGTGTGTTGGGTATTGGTTAACCACTGTAACTGTTGCTTCTTCTTTACTGTAATGTTTGCGTACTGTTAAAGCGGACAGTAATCCGCCGTAACCAGCGCCTAAAATGACAATATGTTTTGACATCGTAAATCCTCCGTCCTTATTCTAAATATATTCTGAAGGTTGTTATTTTTGTTTTTCGCGTTCTGACATGATTTGCAGATAGCTTTGAGCAAAGCGGAACAGCTTCTGCGCCTGCGGATCCTTGAGCATTCTCAGAAGACCGAACAGGCCGATGACTTCGTTGCTTTCCTCAGCGCGGTCTTTTGCTTCAATGGCCGTCGACGCGATTTCTTTCGCCGTTTCTTTCACAGGCTCCAAAATTTCTGTAATGGCACCTACAGTGTCGCTTTTCAACACTTCATCAGTTGCCACGGATTGGGCGAAATCGTAAGACTTCGTCAAAATGTTGACCAGTTCTGTCAGCTTTGGAAGCTGGTCGACCAGGACAGTCAAAGATTCCTGCACTTCAGGTTTTAACAGTTGATCAATAAGATCGCGTTGGCTTTGACTTACAGATTCGTTTGTTTGATCATTCGTTTGATCGATTGTTTCCGGCATAACCAATTCTCCTTTACAATAAGCGATGTGCTGTTTTTTGATGGAAGCCCTTCCAATTACAGTTTGTGAATTTATGCACAAACAAGTCCAGAAAAAAGCGCTCCCCGGTGTGTTTGTTTTGCGTTTTCAGCGGTGTCCTTTTGAAGCACAAACCAAAAACTTGCAATCTAAAACACAATGTATATTTTACTATTAAATGATAACATTTTTTGAACAAAAAATGAACGCGATTGTGTCGGAAATGAAAGAAAAACATAGAAAACTTGATCTGAAAGGGTTGTTTCATTCCTTTCATTTCCTATATTGTGTCTTCGTGATCCAATTCCCCTCCCCTGAGACAAAAGATGCACAAATGAAGATGCTGAAAAAACCTTTGTTTACATAATATATTTATTATCAATCTTCATCTTTTACATCCGGGTCCTCCGGAAGCGGTTCGTTTAAAATCGCCTCAACCATTTCCTTATACTTTTCCATCTGCTCCAAATGTGTATGAAATTGTTCTTTATTCAGCAAATATTGCTGTCCGTCATGGATCGCCCGGATTTTCCTTTGTCTGACGAGCTGTTCGATATATGATTCTGGAAGTGATAAATATTCTGCGGTCTCTTTTATCGTTAAGTACATTTTTGGATCCCTTTCGTCCCGATTTTAGGCGAACGCTGCCATTTTACAGATCATAAGATAAGGTATATCAGTTTAGATGATGGAGGCACATTCACGATGTATTCAAAATGGAATTCTGAAGCGCCCTATCCGCCTGCTGCCTCACAAATCCCGCCGGGTCAGCCATCTGCCCAACAGATGACAGAAAGGTTAAAACATCTGGAGGATCAAATGGGGATGCTGATTAAGCTGATGGAAAGCAACAACCAGCTCCTGCGCTCAATTGAGGAACAGCAAAACCGTGTATGTACGTCCGGCGGCGGTTCGGTTATTGTCCGAATGTAAGTCAGCGACCCGCTTATCTCAAAATAAAGAAGAAGGCCATCACCCTTCTTCTTTATTTTTGCGCCTCCATCAGTATACTATAGAAGTTTTCGCTCCGAAAGCCGGGCGATTTCATCGTAAACTTCGGGGTTTTCCAAGGCGGACAAATCTCCCGAAGGCTCGTTTAAATAGGCGGCACGTATCAGTCTTCTCATTACTTTTGCATTTCTCGTCTTTGGCAGTCCGCTGACGAAATGAACATCTTTCGGCTTGACCGCTTTTCCGATCGCGCGGCATGCGAGCTCCAGCAAGTCTTCCTTCAATGTCTCAGAAGGCGGCTCTGTTTTCGCGGGAACGGCAAAGCATACAACAGCCTGCCCTTTCATATCATCGGGAACGCCGATAACTCCGGCTTCCGCGATGGCGGGATGCGCCACCAAAACCGATTCGATCTCCGCGGGACCGATTCTTTTGCCGGCGACATTGATGACGTCATCCGACCGTCCGCTGATCGTCCAGAACCCTTCCTCATCTTTTTTCGCCCAGTCGCCGTGCACCCAAACATCTTTCCAGCGGCTCCAGTATGTTTGTTCATACCTGTCCGCCTCCTTCCAAAAACCGTTCGTCATGCCGACCCACGGTTTTGTCAAGACAAGCTCTCCGACCTCGTTTGTGACCTCTGCCCCTACTTCATTGAAGACATTGGCGGCCATTCCCGGTAAAGGCGAGTTGAAAGCTGCCGGCGCTATCGGCCGAAGGAGCACGTTGCCCAAAATGCCGCCGGCAATTTCCGTTCCTCCCGAATAGTTGAAAATGGGCACCTTCTCTTTTCCAACGTGGCGGAACAGCCACATCCACGGTTCTTCATTCCACGGCTCGCCTGTTGAGCCGATCACTTTCAGGCTGGAAAGATCGCACGTTTGCAGAAACCCCTCCCCATGCTGCATCAACGAACGAATGAGCGTCGGAGAGATGCCGAGATGTGTGACCCCGTGGCGGCTGACAAGCTTCCAGATCCGGTCCGGCTCCGGGTGATCAGGCGCCCCGTCATACAGCAAAATGGCCGCTCCATTGATCAAGCCGCCAAATATTAAAAACGGCCCCATCATCCAGCCCATGTCTGTATACCAAAAAAAGGTGTCTCCTTGTTTTACATCCATGCCAAATCCGGCATCAAACGCAGCTTTAAGCGGAAAACCGGCGTGGGTATGAACCGCTCCCTTCGGCTGTCCGGTCGTCCCCGAGGTATAAAGGAGCATAAGCGGATCAGAGCTTGCCATCTCTTCGGTGTTTTCAAGCGGTTCGTGCTTCATCAGATCATCCCAGGCTATATCCCTTGCTTTGTTTATGTTTGGATTTGAACCGTGAAGGCGGCAGACGACGACTTTTTCGACAGATGGCGAGCGGTTTGCGGCCTCGTCCGCCTCTTTTTTCATCGGGACGGCTTTTCCCCTTCTGTGAAACGCGTCTGCGGTAACAAGCACTTTTGCTCCGGCGGCTCGCAACCTTGAGGAGACAGCATGCGCCCCATAGCCTGAAAAGATCGGCGAAAAAACCGCTCCGATTTTGGCGGCCGCAAGCATGGCGATGACGGTTTCGGGGATCATCGGCATGTAGATCGCTATCACTTCGCCTTTTTGAACCCCCAGCGCTTTAAAGCCCGCTGCCGCACAGGATATGCTGTGATGCAAGGAAGAAAATGAGATTTGCTTCGTTTTTCCGTCTTCACTTTCCCAAATGAGCGCTGCAGCGTCCGCCGTTTCTGTTTGGACAGACCATTTTTCCACGGAATTACAAACGGCATTTAAGCGGCCGCCGGCAAACCATGTCGGCCATTTGATGCCGTGATCTGTGTTTAATGCCGCACTGTATCGCTTGTACCAGCTGATACCGAGGGCTTTTTCAGCTTCTTCCCAAAACCAGGCGATATCGTCTATCGAGGCTTTCAAAAAGTCGCCATAATCGCTAAAGCCGAGCCCTTTCATCCATTGATACAGCCTGGTCGTTTTGACGAATTCAGGATCCGGCCGCCAAACCGCTTGTTCAGTCATGCATTTTCTCCTTTCCATTTTTTGATATCAGACAGGATAGACAGGATGCTTCCGTTCGGTAAATGTCATGTATTTTGTCATGTAGGCCTTAAAGCGTTTCGTCAGCTCCGTCCGGAGAGAATCGGCCGGAATGATGCCGTCGACGATCATTTCCGAAGCAAGCCGGTAAATATCGATGTCTTGTTGATACTCTTCGCGTTTTTTGGCGATAAATGCTGCCCGTTCTTCTTTGGGAAGCTCTGCGATTTTCTTGGCGTAAACGGCGTTGACCGCAGCCTCAGGCCCCATCACGGCGATTTGCGCCGTCGGCAGCGCCAGGCAGCAGTCAGGTTCAAAAGCCGGTCCGGCCATCGCATACAATCCGGCGCCGTACGCTTTTCTGACGATGACGGATATTTTCGGCACGGTTGCTTCGGCCATCGCCGAAATCATTTTGGCTCCGTGTCTGATGATACCTGCCCGCTCGACTTTCGTTCCGATCATAAATCCCGGTATGTCGGCTAAAAAAAGCAAAGGAATGTTATAGGCATCGCATAAGTGAATGAATTTTGCAGCTTTATCTGCGGAATCGTGGAAAAGGACCCCTCCTTTCACACGCGGCTGGTTGGCGATGATGCCGACAGGCTGTCCGTCCAGCCGCGCCAGCCCTGTGATGAGTTCGGGAGCGAACAATTTTTTGATTTCAAAAAAAGAATCCTCATCAATGATCCGGCTGATCAGATCCATCATTTGAAAAGGGGCGTTTTGATTTTGCGGAATGATCTCCTCCAGTGATTGATCAAACGTTTGTGCCGGCCTTGGGTGAGCGGCGGGCGCTTTTTCTCTGTAGTTGGCCGGAAAATAGGACAGATAGCTGCGGGCTGACAGGATCGCTTCCTCTTCCGTTGCAGCGAGGATGTCTCCGCAGCCGGATACAGAGCAGTGCATCTTGGCTCCGCCCATTTCTTCCAGGGTGACCTTTTCACCGATGACCATCTCCGCCATCCGCGGTGAGCCTAAATACATCGATGCGTTTCCTTCAACCATTATGACGATGTCGCAGAAAGCCGGAATATAGGCGCCGCCGGCCGCTGAAGGGCCGAACAAAAGACAGACCTGCGGAATGCGCCCGGATAATTTGACCTGGTTGTAAAAAATCCGTCCCGCCCCCCTTCTTCCCGGAAACATGTCAACCTGATCGGTAATCCTTGCACCGGCCGAGTCGACCAGGTAAAAAAGAGGACAATTTAATTTTTCGGCTGTTTCCTGAATGCGGATGATTTTTTCAACGGTTCTCGCTCCCCATGAACCGGCCTTTACGGTTGAATCATTGGCCATCACGCAAACGGTTTGTCCGCCGATTTTGCCGATCCCTGTGACCACCCCGTCCGCCGGAAGCTCCTCAGCCATGCAATTGGCAAAAAAAGCATCTTCCAGGTCGAGGTCGTCGTCCAAGAGGAGCTTCAGTCGATCTCTGACAAACCATTTCCCTTTCTTTTCGTTTGCATCATGATATTTTTGCGCCCCGCCAGTTTTGATCTGTCGGATGCGTTCATTTAGTTCTTTTTCGGCTGCCAACGGCTGTCCCTCCATTCTATTCTCCTGTATAACGAGGCTTTCGTTTTTCTGAAAAAGCCTTCAGCCCTTCTGTTCGATCCTTCGTCGGAATCGTCAGTTCATATGCCTTTTGTTCAATGGAAAGTCCTGTTTCGATGTCTGTCTCAAGCCCTTTATTGATGGCGAACTTCGCCTGCCGGACGGCAATCGGACCGTTTGCGGCGATGGTCAAGGCGATGTCTTCCGCTTTCTCTTTTAGCTCTGATAAAGGAACGACATGTTCGACAAGACCGATGTCCTTGGCTGTCTGTGCGTTAATACGACAGCCGGTGTAGATCATTTCCTTCGCTTTGCCGCGACCGATTAAGCGCGGCAGCCGCTGCGTCCCCCCTGCACCCGGGATAATTGCCAGCGTTGTTTCAGGAAGGCCGAGTTCGATGTGGCTGGCTGCGATTCTGATATCGCACGCCAAGGCAAATTCAAGCCCGCCGCCCAAAGTGCTGCCGTTCAGGGCGGCGATGACCGGCTGCGGCAGCCGATCCGTTTCACGGAACACGTTTTGGATCAAAGACACGGCCTGTTTCGCTTCCAAGCGGCTCATTTGGGCCCTTTCCTTTAAATCGGCGCCGGCACAAAATGCTCTGTCGCCTTTTCCAGTGATGATGACACAGCGGATGTCCGGATTGGATTGAATATCGCGGAGAGCATTCTTTAGCTCATCAAGGAGCGCAAGCGATAAAGCGTTTCTGGCCTGCGGCCTGTTCAGTGTGAGAACCGCGACTGATTGTTGCTGGATGGAAAATTGGAGATTCGGTTCCACCGGTCTCCCTCCTTTTTTATGAAAAGCAGTCCAATGATTTGGCTGTCTGTAAATTTCGGCTTGGCAGCTGCCTGCCTGCTTTGTCTTCGATCCATTTGGCAGCCAAAAGAAGCTTCCCGAGATCGACCCCGGTTTCGATTCCCATTTGCGCGCACATATAAATCAGATCATCTGTTGCGGCATTGCCCGATGCCCCCGGTGCGTACGGGCAGCCGCCCAACCCGCCGCAGGCTCCGTCAAAGGTGGTGATCCCCATGTCCATGGCCGCGATCATGTTGGCGAGGGCCATCCCTCTCGTATCATGAAAATGGAGTGCGATGTTTTCTTTCGGAAAACGTTTCAGCAGGGCTTCGAGCACAATCTGCACCTGAACGGGATTGGCGGCGCCGATCGTATCCCCGAGGGAAAGCTCATCGATCTCCATTTCAAACAGCGCCTCAGTGATGCGGATGATCTGCTCTAAAGGCACGCTGTTTTCACAAGGGCAGCCAAATACAGTGGATAGATAGGCTCTTGTGGTGAGTTTGGCTTTAATGGCTTCTCTTGTGACATCTTTTAAAATGGGAAGCGTTTCACTGATCGATTTGTTGATGTTTTTCATGTTGTGTGTTTCACTTGCCGACATAAATACGGCAGCTTCATCAATTTTTCCTGCAAGCGCCCGCTCCAGCCCTTTTTGGTTGGGGACGAGCGCGGCATAGGTGACGCCCGGCTTCCGGCTGATGCCCTTGGCAACGTCAAGGGCGTCCGAAAGCGCCGGAATCCATTTAGGGTGAACGAATGATGTGATTTCAATATAGGAAAGTCCTGTCTCAGAGAGCATGTTGATCCAGGCGATTTTTTCGCCTGTCGTGAGTACGGTTTTCTCATTTTGCAGACCGTCGCGCGGTCCGACTTCCTTGATGCTGATTGTTTTTGGAACGTTCATTTGTTTTCCTCCAGACGCTATTGAAGCTCTAACAATACTTCACCTTCATCTGCAAAATCACCCTCGCTTTTTTTGACCGCTTTGACGACCCCGTCCGTTTCCGATAAAATCGGAATTTCCATTTTCATCGATTCCAAAATTGCGACTTCTTGGCCTTTTTCGACTCTGTCTCCTGTTTTCACGAGAATTTTCCATACGTTTCCCGCCATATTGGTGACAACAGTACTCATGGCAAGCCTCCTTGTTTTTTTATTTCATCTGGCTGATAAAATCGGTTGGGACTCCCCCCTTTTGAAATGCTTCTGAACGTACGATGTCTTGAAGAAGCGGAATGTTCGTTTTGATTCCCTCAACATGATATTGTGCGAGCGCTTCGGTTAAGAGGGTGATCGCTTCGCTTCTGTCCTTCCCTTTGACAATCATTTTGGCAATCATCGGATCGTAAAACGGGGTGATGTTCATATTGGCTGATACGGCGCATTCATGCCGAATGCTTGGATGCTGCGGCAGCTTGAGATCAGTGATCCGTCCCGGTGACGGGAAAAAGGTTTTCGGGTCTTCAGCGCATATCCTGACTTCAATCGCATGACCGTCCCGCTTGATATCTTTTTGGGAAAAAGCGAGTGACTTGCCTGAAGCTACAGCTAGCTGTTCTTGTACAATGTCCAGCCCGGTAATTTCTTCTGTGACAGGATGTTCGACTTGCAGGCGGGTGTTCATCTCGAGAAAATAGAAACGGTTCTCTTGATCGACTAAAAACTCGATTGTCCCCGCATTGGTGTAGCCGATTGACAGGGCGGCTTTGACGGCGGCATCGCCGAGTTTTTTTCTCATTGTTTCATTCAAGAGCGGGGCCGGGGCTTCTTCGATGATTTTTTGCTGCCGCCTTTGAATTGAGCAGTCGCGCTCCCAGAGGTAGACGGCGTTCCCATGCTCGTCTGCTAAAAGCTGGATTTCGATATGTCGGGCCCGTTCAATGCATTTTTCCATATACATGGCTCCGTCTCCAAAAAAATCGGCAGCGCGTTTTTGGTTGCCTTCATATGCCTTTTTTAATTCATATTCGTCTGCGATGCGCTGCATGCCAATGCCTCCTCCACCGAGAGAAGCCTTGAGCATCACAGGATAACCGATGGATGACGCGACAGAGAGCGCTTCCTCTAGTCCTGACAGGCGTTTGGATACACCGGGAACAACGGGGATTGATGCGTTTTCCATTGCTTTTCTCGCTGCGATTTTGCTCCCCATTTTGGCGATCACGTCGGGTGATGGGCCGATAAAAGCGATGTTTTCCTCCTTGCATCTTTCAGCAAAGCGGCTGTTCTCCGAAAGCAGGCCGTAACCGGGATGGATCGCGTCGGCTTCCGCTTGTTTGGCGGTATCAATGATTTTTTCGATATTTAAATAGCTTTCATTGACCCGCGGCTTTCCGATCGGCCATGCTTCATCAGCCGCCTTGACATGCAGGGACTCCGCATCGGCTTCAGAATACACAGCAATGGTTTGAATGCCGAGCCGTTTGCATGTTCGAATAATCCGAAGGGCGATTTCCCCGCGGTTGGCAATCAGCAGTTTTTTATACAAGTAAGCTCCCCCTTCCATGTTAGTCGCACGCAGAAAATACCAATTACAATTTGAAATATTCGGATGCCATTTCCCTTAATTTGAATTTTTGCACCTTTCCTGACGCCGTCATTGGAAAGTCATCTACAAAAGCGATATAACGCGGAATTTTATAGCGCGCAATTTTCCCTTGGCAATACGCCTTGAGCTCATCTGCTGTTAAAGATTCTCCGCTTTTCAGCTTGACCCAGGCCGATACCTCTTCGCCGTAGGTCTCACTGGGGACGCCGACGACCTGTACATCCAAAATGCCGGGGTGCTGATACAAAAATTCTTCAATTTCCCGCGGATAAATGTTTTCTCCGCCTCTGATCACCATGTCCTTGAGTCTCCCGGTAATCCGGCAGTAGCCGTCTTCGTCCATGACGGCCAAATCGCCTGTATGCAGAAAACCGTCTACATCAATGACCGCCTTTGTTGCCTCCGGATTTTGATAATAGCCTTTCATGACATGATAGCCGCGTGTGCAAAGCTCGCCTTGTCTGCCTCTTTCCACTTCCCGGTTTGTACCGGGCTCGGTGATTTTCACTTCAATATTCGGAAGGGCGCGTCCGACGGTTTCAACCCTTCTTCTCAAGGAATCATTGACCCTTGTCTGGGTGATCACCGGTGAAGCCTCGGTCTGTCCGTAGGCGATCGTAATTTCTGTGATTCCCATTTTTTCAATAACCGCTTTCATCACCTCAATCGGACAGTTTGATCCAGCCATGATGCCCGTTCTTAAAGAAGACAGGTTGTAGGATTGGAAATGTTCATCATTCAATTCAGCGATAAACATGGTGGGCACTCCGTGAAGTGCGGTGCATTTTTCTTGTTCAACAGCCTGAAGGACCTTGGCCGGGCTGAATTCCTGGATCGGAACCATTGTCGCGCCGGCGGTGACGCACGCCAGGTTTCCTAGTACACATCCAAAGCAGTGAAAAAATGGTACGGGAATACACATGCGGTCTTCGGCCGTTAAATTCATACATTCGGCAATATTGGCTGCATTGTTGATGAGGTTGTAGTGCGTGAGCATGACGCCTTTTGGGAATCCTGTTGTGCCTGATGTATACTGCATATTGATCACATCATGTTCATCCAGGCTCTCCATTCTTTCATCAAGTTCTTTTTCACTCACAGAGCCGGCCTGAGCCAAAAGATCCTCCCAGGTGAACATGCCGGGGTGCCGGCTTGTTCCAAGTACAATGATATTTTTTAAGAAAGGCAGTCTGTCAGAAGTCAAACTGCCGGGTTCGGCATCTTTTAATTCAGGGAGCAAGTCATATAAGATATCAATATAGGAAGTGCCCTTGTAAGACTCCATTAAAATGAGAGTCGATGAATCCGATTGCGCCAAAGCAAATTCGAGCTCTGAAGACTGGTAGTTTGTATTGATTGTGACGAGCACGGCGCCGGTTTTTGCGGCTGCAAACTGCGCTGTAAGCCATTCCGGTGTATTGGAAGCCCAGATGGCTACGTGTTCCCCCTTTTGAATACCGAGTTTTATCAATCCTTTTGCCGCTTTTCTGCATAGCTGATCAAATTGCCGATACGAATAACGGAGGCCGCGGTCGCAATAGATGACGGCTTCGTGATCAGGCGCGCTTTTTGCCGTTTGCTCCAACAGTTTTCCAATCGTCACATGGACTGGCTCTGCCAATCGTTGGTCTCCCCTTTCTTGGTAAGCGTTTTCATTTTAGCGCCTGTTTTCCCATGCCAAGCTGTCTGGCGATGACGAGCCGCTGAATCTCTGACGTACCTTCACCGATTTCCATCAGCTTCGCATCGCGGAGCATCCGTTCAACTCCATACTCTCTCATATACCCGTATCCTCCGTGAATTTGAATCGCCTGGTTGCATGATCTGACGGCCATTTCCGAAGCAAACAGCTTGGCGAATGCGGCTTCCTTTGTAAACGGCCGGGCTTGATCTTTCAGCCAGGCAGCTTTCAAGACCATATTGCGGGCCAGTTCAATTTCCAGCGCCATATCAGCCAGTTTGAATTGAGTCACTTGAAAAGATGAAAGCGGCCGGCCAAATTGCCTCCGCTCGTTGGCATAGGCCAATGAAGCGTCAAAGGCGCCTTGAGCAATTCCAACGGCTAGCGCAGCAATCGAAATCCGGCCGCCGTCTAATGTGTTGAGAAATTGTTTGAACCCTTTTTCAGGGCTGCCCAAAAGGTTTGTTTTCGGTACGCGGACGTTGTCCAATATCACCTGTGATGTATTGGAGCCGCGGACACCCATTTTGTCATACTCGCTTTTAATGGTGAGCCCTTCTGCATCGGTCGGAACAATGATCGCCGATATAATATTTTTTCCGCTGCTGTCTTTTCCGGTGACAGCGGTGACAATGATGGTGCGGGCGTAGCCGGCATTTGTAATCCAGCATTTTTCCCCGTTGATGACATAAAAATCCCCGTCCGTCAGGGCCTTTGTTTGAGTTCCTCCTGCGTCAGAACCCGCATTGGGTTCAGTTAATCCGAATGCGCCAAGCGCTTCCCCTGTCGCGAGGGGAACAAGATGTTCCTTTTTTTGTTCTTCTGTGCCGAAATAATAAATCGGGGAGGCGCCGAGCGATACGGCAGCGGCGTAGCTCAGTCCCGTGCTGCCACAGGCTCTGCCGACTTCTTCAACAGCAAGCGCATAAGAAATCGTATCACCGCCCGAGCCGCCGTAGTTTTCAGGAAAGGGAATGCCTAAAAGCCCAAGCTTCCCCATTTTTTTGAATGTGTCAATTGGAAATTCGCCCGTTTTGTCAACATGTTCTGCGTACGGAGCAATCTCGTGCTTTGCAAAGTCCCTGGCAAGTTCGCGTATCATCTGCTGTTCTCTTGTCAGTTCAAAATCCACTGGATGACCCCCTTTTTTGTGGTGATATGGATCGTCAATGTTGAAGCAGAAAAACTTTCTAACATTATATTAAAAAAATCCGCCCTTCATGCTATGAGGATGGATGGCGTTTGAAGTATGAAAAAAACCTGCCGATTCCGGCAGGTTTCAGCGTGACGACAAACCCTCGCATTCATTGTCAGGCCTGCTAAATCAGTGCTCACGAATCCATCGGTTAAGTCCATGGACGTGCTGTCCAAACACCGACATCATCACATTCTGTGAAAAGTCGCTCCGATGCTCTGCTTTCCTAGACTGCAAGGGTTAGGTTGAAAAAATCCTAAAACTTTAAACCGTTTTAGGATTTTTTCAGTCGTTTTATATTCTGATGTGGCCGTCGCCTTTCATGATAAATTTGCAAGTGGTCAGTTCTTTCAGTCCCATCGGTCCGCGCGCATGAAGCTTTTGCGTAGAAATGCCGATTTCCGCTCCGAAGCCGAGCGCCCCTCCGTCTGTAAATCTGGTGGAGGCGTTATGGTAAAGGGCCGCTGCGTCAACAGTGTTGAGAAAGGCTTCGGCCGTTTCCGGATTCTCCGTAACAATTGCTTCCGAGTGCTTCGTTCCGTATGTTTCGATATGGTCGCAGGCTTCTTCAACACTGCTAACGACTTTAACAGCGATGTCAAGACTTAAATATTCATTCCGCCAGTCGGATTCATCCGCTGGTTTCGCACCGGGAATGTGCCGGAGCGCCTTTTCGTCTCCATGGACTTGAATGTCATGGGCATCTAACGCGGTCTTGAGCGCCTCGCTGTTTTCTTGAAGCCATTGTTCGTGGACAAGCAATGTCTCAAGCGCGTTGCAGACAGCAGGGCGATCCGTTTTTGCATTGATCATGATGCGGAGCGCTTTTTTCGTATCGGCGTCCTTGTCGATATACAGATGGCAGTTGCCGACACCGGTTTCCAATACAGGGACGGTCGCATTTTCTACGACCTCTTGAATAAGAGCGCCCCCTCCCCGAGGAATTAATACATCGATATGTTCTTTCATCTTAAACAGCTCTTTTGTGGCGCTGCGGTCTGTGCTCTCGATAAATTGAACGGCATCCTGCGGAATGGCTGTGTCCGCCAATGCGTCGTGCATGCAAGAGACGATCGCTTTATTGGAGTGTATCGCCGATGATCCGCCTTTTAAAACAACGGCATTTCCGGATTTAAGAGCAAGTCCGGCTGCATCGACTGTCACATTCGGCCTCGCTTCATAAATCATGCCGATGACGCCGAGCGGAACGCGGACTTTCTCTGCTTTTAACCCGTTGTCGAGCGTCCAGCTTGATAGCGTTTCACCGACCGGATCTTCCAGACGGGCGACATCTTTAAGACCTTTCGCGAAATCGAGCACCCTGTCTTCATTAAGGGAGAGGCGGTCAATGTATGCCGCCTCATAGCCTTTGCTGCGTCCGGCCTCTATATCCTTTTCATTTTCATCGAGAATATATTGCATGTTTGTCACTAAATGCTCCGCCAATGTGAAGAGCGCTTCGTTCTTTTCTTTTTCCGTTGTCAGCCTTAATTGTTTTGCCGCCTTTTTTGCTTTTATCGCTTTTTCCTCAATACGTGCCGGGATGCTCTCTCTGGTCGCTGTCATATCAATTCCTCCTTCTGATTCATTTTTTAAAGCGGGACGGATAGCTCTAAATGACAGACAAACGCTTCTCTGTCAACGACAGCCTGTGAGGAAGCCGGTGTTTCCTGATTCGCATCCTTCTTCCATTTACGAAGCTGTGATGAAGAAAAGTTGACGACACCGAGGCCGATTTCTTCACCTTCCTGGTCAAGGATTCGAACGACGGATCCGTTGCTGAAGCGTCCGTTGATTTCGTAAATACTAGAAGGATACAGGCTTTTTTTACGGTCGATAATAAACTCTTTGCTTTCATTGCTGACGATAATGTCCCCTTCCGGTCCAGAGTTGAAAGCTATCCATTGTTTTTTATGATTGAGGGTCTGTGAATCTTCGTTCGGTTCAAAATACGTTCCCCTCGCAGTCCCATTGATGGCTTCCTGCAAAATATCGGGGTTGTCGGCCCGGCCTAAAAACCCTTTGATGCCTGAAGCCATTGTAATTTTAAAGGCGTCAAGCTTAGACTTCATACCGCCTGTGCCGACATCGCTTCCGGCATCCCCTGCTGAGGCTTCAATTTCCGGTGTGATTTCATTCACTTCTGTCACGAGTCTGGCGTCCGGATCATGTTTCGGGTTGGCGTCGTACAGGCCGTCAATATCAGAGAGAATGGTCAAAAGATCGGCGTCAACGAGCCCCGCCACTTTTGCCGACAGTGTATCATTGTCACCGAATTTGAGCCGGTTGACAGTGACGGTGTCGTTTTCATTGATGATCGGGATGATTCCCCGTTCCAGCAGGACGTTCATCGTGTTTCTGACATTGTTGTACCGTTTTTCATCTGAAAAATCGCTTCTTGTGATCAAAATTTGTGAGCCAATGTAGCCGTGTGATAAAAAAAGCTTGGAATACGACTCGATCAATAATCCTTGACCGACTGAAGCAGATGCCTGTTTTTCCGGTAACGTATCCGGCCGGCTGATGAAGCCGAGCTTTCGGTATCCCGCCGCAACAGCGCCTGATGAGACGAGGAGAACCTCATGCCCTTCATCTTTGAGGCGGACGATCTGCTCAACCAGCTTTTCGAGCTTTTTGCTGCTGATTTCTCCGTGAAGACTTGTTAGCGAGCTGCTTCCTACTTTGACAACTACCCTCTTTTGATTAGAGGTCATTTTATCACTCCTGTGGTATTTTTCCTTATGTTTAGACGTTTTATCTTGCTGCGACTAATTGTTTGAGTTCCTGACTGATGGTTTTTGACCGTTTTGCGGCATGTTTGACCGCCTGCTCGATCGCTTCCCCTCCGCCGTTTTCTTCCAAAGCTTTTAAGCCGGCGGCAGTCGTTCCGTTAGGAGAGGTGATGTTGTCTTTGAGAACAGCTGTGTCTTCAGGGCTTTCCAATAGCATTCTGGCGGCGCCCATGAGTGTCTGTGCACCGATTTCCCTCGTTAATTTTTGGCTTAGTCCGGCTTCGGCTCCCGCTTTTTCAATGTGCTCCATTAAAAAGTAAAAGTATGCAGGTCCGCTTCCGGCAATACCTGTGAAAATGTCCATTTTGCTTTCTTCGATCGTGTAGACTTCTCCCATGCACCGCAGCAGTTGTTTTGCGGTTTTGAAGTGATCGGATTCGACGCTCTTTCCTTCAGACATCGCGGTCGCTGAAGCTCCGATCGCACTCGAAGTGTTAGGCATGATTCTGATGACGGGCTGTTTGTCGTGCAGCGCGTTTTCGATAAAAGAGATTGATATGCCAGCAAGAACTGACAGTATGAGTTGATGAGGTTTGATATGCGGTTTTAAGGATACAAGAGCAGCTTCAGCGTCTTTTGGTTTCATCGCCAGGATGAAGCAATCGATTTTCTGATAGTCGAGGTCTTCCTTTCTGACACCTTGTATCCCGTATTTTTGTTGGAGTTCTTCTAAACGCTTGTGGTTCGCGCGGTTTGTTACATAGATTTGACTGGCGGGCAGTTTTTTAGACTGGACGATGCCTGAAATCATCCCTTCTGCCATGGAACCTGCCCCGATAAAAGCTACGTTTTTTTGATTAAAGATCTTTAACATCTCCCTTTGTTCGCATTTCTGTTCGTATTTTTTTGAACACGGTTAGTATATTAACACTTTAGATATTTATGTCAAGTTTGCGTGTTTTGACTGGACGGTGTCGAGCCTGTGAAAAATGGAGATTTTTGCAGAAAATTTACATAATAAAGGGAAAGTCAATGAGCTGACAAAAGGGGATTTGATTTTGCTGTGTATCATTTGTCGTTGTGATCCGTTTGAAGGGAAGAATTGCCCTTCTTTCCGCCTGGTATAAAAGTACGAATTCCAAATCATCAATAGCGGTCAAAAAAGGCGAGGACCCGAAACTTGTCGAGCCCTCGTTTTCATCGTCAATATTTGGTGATATAAAGCTGTCCTTCATCACCCCGCCATTCCGCGTACAGAACCTCAGTGTATTGTTTGATGTTTTGGCTTAATAATTGATTTTGCAGCCAAAGTTCATCGAATCCGGCTTCATGGAGGTTATCCTTTTCCAGCTGTCCGTCAAGGATTAATGGGAAAGGAAGCTGAACCTGTTTATTGGGAATGTTTAAATCCTGGTTTGTCGGCGTTCCGTATTGGTGTTTGGGAAGAACGCTGAGCGTGCCGTCTGTTTCCAATATCGCATAATCGACTTCGTTTAAGGAAAAACACCCTTTTTCACGCGCTAACGTTTGCAGCTGGTTTAAATCAAGCTTGTTTTTTTTCAGTGTGTTGTAGTCGATTTTCCCTTTATTAATGACAAGGCTTGGCCTTCCTTCCAGAAACCCTCTGATGCCTTGAACTTTTTGTGATAAAATTTCGATTGAATAAATGAGAATGCCCCAAACGATGATGGCAAAAAGGATTTTCCAGATGGTAACGTCCTCATCAAAAATTGCGTTTCCGACCATTTCCCCCAAAATTAAAGCGGAAATAAAGTCAAACGGAGTGATTTGTGCGAATTGGGTTTTCCCTAATATTTTCGTCATGAGAAATAATGCTGCAAATCCGATCAACAGTTCAATTGTCAAGTGTAAATACTCCATCAAGGTTCCCTCCCGAGGCTCTCTCTTCATTGTTAACATTCGGGATGCACTTTAAACCAGCGGAATTTTTTTCAGGAAGGCGATAAAAGAAAAAGGCCGATCTGCTGTATGTTCACCAGACAAGCCTTTCATTTTAAATGCTTAAATCCATTCTTTTTCTTGCAAATAAGCGATGACCATATCTGCTGCTTCATCCGCTCCGCAGCGATTTGTATCGATGATCAGCTCCGGATCTGCGGGAGATTCATAAGGGGCGTCGATCCCGGTGAAATCCCGGATCTCCCCCTTCCTTGCTTTTCGATAAAGCCCTTTTGGATCACGCTGTTCACAAATAGAAACCGGACAGCTGATATAAATTTCGATAAATTCGCTTTCAGGAAAAAGCTTTCTGATTTGGTCGCGGTCTTTGCGATACGGAGAGACGAATGCCGTGAGGACGATTTGGCCGCTGTCAACGAAAAGTTTTGCCACCTCACCGATTCTTCTTAAATTTTCAGTCCGATCTTCCTTGCTGAACCCCAGACCTTTGTTCAAACCGTGCCGGACATTATCTCCATCCAGCACATAGCTCCTGATGTTTCTTTGATGGAGCCTTCTGTCGACTTTGTTGGCAAGCGTCGATTTTCCCGAACCGGGCAGCCCTGTGAACCAAAGCACACCGCTTTTATGCTGATTGAGGCGCTGCCTGTCGGCTTTGGTGACAGACGGCTGATGCCAGACGATATTTTGCGTCATATATTCGGGCTCACCTCTTTTTCAGTTTGTTTGGACATACCCCTGATTAATATTTCACTGACTTCAGGACGGGTAAATTCCTGCGGAGGTTTTTGGCCGCTTCTCAACATTTCCCTTACCTTTGTGCCTGATAAGTGGACATGGTCTTCCTTGTCGTGCGGACATGTTTTGAGAGAGCCCATGTTTCCGCATGTTTTGCAATAAAAACAATGCTCGAAAAACAGAGGCGTAATACCGATTTCATCCTCAGTAAATCGGCTGAAAATATGCTGTGCGTCATAGGTGCCGTAGAAGCTGCCGACCCCAGCATGATCGCGGCCTACAATGAAGTGTGTGCATCCGTAGTTTTTGCGGACGAGCGCATGAAAAATCGCCTCTCTGGGCCCCGCATAGCGCATCGCTGCCGGAAATACGGCTAAACAGACGCGCTCCTTCGGATAATAGCTTTTTAAAAGAGCCTGATAGCTTTCCATTCTGACATCAGCCGGAATGTCATCAGACTTTGTCTCGCCGACGAGCGGATGCAGGAGCAGGCCGTCAACGATTTCCAAAGCCGATTTTTGAATGTATTCATGTGCGCGGTGCACCGGATTCCGCGTCTGAAAACCGACAACCGTTTTCCAGCCGCGCTTTTGAAAGTGCTCCCTTGTCTCTTTCGGATCAAGATAAAAGCTTCCGAATGTTTGGCGCTCAGGGCGGCGGATCATCTTGACCGGACCGGCCATATAGACGTTCGGCCGCTGAAACAATTTTTTTACGCCCGGATGACGAAGATCGGCCGTTCCGTAAACATGGACGGCTTCCTTCAGTTTATCGGCGAAAAACAGATCGGTAACCGTCAACACACCGTAGACCGTCTTGTCTTTGACCAGTTTGACAGAATCGCCGATATTGATGCGGCTGAGCGTATCTTTTGCGACAGGAAGCGTGATCGGAATGCTCCAAGGGAGCCCGTTTGCTAGGCGCATCTCCTCAACGACGGACTGATAATCCCGTTCGTTTAAAAAACCGGTTAACGGGCTGTATCCGCCGGTTGCAATCAGCTCCAAATCGCTCAGCGCCATATCATCCAGTTCGACTTCGTGCCGGGCTGTATCCGCGAGATGCACACCGTCAAACCTGTCAACTAAAATCCCTCCATGCGGCTGGTTCCCTTTCATGATTTCTCCCTCCAACGATCGATTTAAAATGGTCCCTTTTTTGATCACCCTTGCGCTTTGATTTGCCGGCCTGTTTCATCAGGCTGACAGAGCCGAGGGTTGCCAGAAATACACACAAGACAACAGCAACTGAGTACAAATCAAATTCAAGAAAGGTCTTGACGAGACTATAGGATATAACAAGAGAAAAAACAGGAGAAACAACCCACACTTTCATAAGTTTCACAATGACGCTTTTGCGGAAGATCGCTTTCCCCTTTTCAGACAATCCGATACCGATAATGCTGCATGTCGTGATCTGTGTTTGCGGAATGGGAATACCGAGGAGTGATGCACCGATGACCAATGAAGCCCCAAGCCCTGAAACGGCCGATCCTTGAAGCAGGGACAATTCTGTAATTTTTTTGCCGTTAGTTTCAATGACTCTGCTTCCAAGGCAAATCGCCCCCATTGCCACAAACAGGCCGCCTAAAAACGTGCCGCTTTCAACCGATAACAGCCCGGCTCCGACCAGTGGGCCGACTGAATTGGCGACATTGTTCATGCCTGCGGAAAACGCCTCTAAAAACCCAGTTAAAATCACGAGCACGACAAGAATGCGCGACCATTTTTTCCGCCTCAGCCGTTTCAGCTTTTGTTCCCCCCTTTTCATCACCAGTCCAATGATGAAAGCGAGAAAAAAAGCAGCGATCGGAACGAGCAGCCAATACATCACAATCAATAGCAATTGATCTGTAAAAACGGCATGAAAGGCGATACCGACACCGACGATCGATCCGACCGTGACTTCGCTTGTCGACAGCGGAATCCCCGTCATATTTGCGATAAAAAGTGAAATCGCCGATGCTCCGAGGATGATTACGACGATATTCACATTGAGAATGGACGAAGGGATAATCCCTGAACCGATTGTTTTGACGACTTCCCCGCCCCCTATCATGGCCCCGAGAAACACGCCGATGCCGCTGATCCATAAAGCAATCCGCCTTTTTTTGACAGCCCCTGAGCCGTAGGCGATGCCCATTGCCGCCGCAGCCCCGCTTGCTCCGATGTTCATGGCAAAAAATAAAGCGATGATAAATGCTAAAACTGTAATTGTCATCTTTCTACCCAGCTCCTACCGGAATTGATGAAGCCCGCATTCCGTTTTTTCGCGATGGGCCCACCTTCCCGCTCTTAAATTGCCGCCGTCTGTCACAGGAAGCGTGCACATCTCACAGCCGATGCTCGGATATTGCTGATCGTGCAGCTTGTGATATGTCAGCTGATGCAGCCTGATGTAGTTCCAGACATCATCCCACGTCCAATGAATCAGCGGACAGATTTTGACCAGTTTAAATTGATCGTCCTTATTCATAAACCGGACATGCCTTCTCGTTTCCGACTGCTCCCGCCTTAGTCCGGTAATCCATGCTTCAATGCCTGAAAGGTGTTCTCTGAGCGGCTCGATTTTGCGGAGGCTGCAGCAAAGATCGGGATGATGCCTCCAAAGCTCGCTTCCGAACCTCTCTTCCTGTTCTTTTAACGAGAGCTTAGGTTTCAGGAAACGTATCGAAAGATCGGGATATGTTTTCCGGATGTCCTCGATGAGGTCGTAAGTCTCCTGAAAGTGCAGCCCCGTATCCAGAAAAACGATGTCAGCATCTTTTTTGATCTTCGAAATCAAATCGATTAATACGATTCCCTCGGCCCCGAAGCTGCAGGCATAAACGATTTTGTCGTAAGTCCTGTAGGCCCATTTCAAAACATCCATTTCACAGCTGAAATGATCCATGACTTTTTTTGCATCATGTTCGTTCCATGTGTTATATGTTAAACACTCGTTCATCTATTTTTCCCCCACTTTTAATACAACGTATTTTACTAGCTATACCCTCCCAACAAGACAAAATGAACTGACAGAACATATAGGCAGATTATTCACTTGTAGAGCAAATGTGATCTGGAAAAAACTTTTATGCGCCCACTTTCTAAAAATATTTAAAAAAGCCGGTCTGGTGCGGTCGCATTCTAAGATGAAAAACATTCAGAGGATCCATCATGACGTATGTGTGCATGCAAAATTGAAGGGAATTCCCAAAATACGGGATTATCATAGCATACCGGTCATAAGCGAAACAATCCAATAAATTTATGTATATCATTTACATGTTTGACAATGAATTCAATATTATTCTGAGATATTAAGAGGATGGAATTTTGCCCGATGATTCTTATATATTGGCTGTTTTCATTTTTCATCCAGAATCGCTAGCAGTCTATTTAATATATTGAAATAATCTTGAATGTGAAAAATCGGTGAAATTTTTGTCGCGTTCGCAAAACTGTCACCAATCCCTTTTTGCCGTATTCACGAATGATCCCCCCTTTGAGTGGAACCTTATAAAAGGACGGCGAATATACTTAATTTGACTTCACAATATGGATGAATACCCATACGTAAAGGCTTGTCAGCAGCTGCTTTTGAAATCCGGGTTTTTGCTGATTCAACCATGCTGTCCGCTAAAGGAGGTGAACAGGTTGACTCCTGGCTCAGGAGATCGCAGGAGAAAACGCAGAACAGATGTATCTTTTAGAACGGCAGCGACATGATGGTAAAAAGGCATTTTTCCAAGGTGTGAAAGATACAGTTAAAGATTGTGAGGGGTCATCATGATTTCATCTGAACTGAAACTGCCTGAGAGGCATTTTAAACCGAGAACAAAAGGGATCACCATCCTCATTGACAACGGAGTTCCTTTAAATTTTTTTAAGGACACGGTAAATGGAGCAGCCGATTATATAGATTTTGTGAAATTTGGCTGGGGTACGTCATTAATCACAAAATATTTGGAGGAAAAAATCGATTGCCTCAAGCAAAATGATGTCCAATTCTTTTTTGGCGGGACATTGTTCGAGAAGTTTTTATGCCAGGATAAAATCGAAGACTACTATCGCTATTGCAAAACATACGGGTGTCAGTATGTGGAAATCTCAAATGGGACGATCCGCCTGTCCAACAAAGAGAAAGCGAGCTTTATCTCCGACTTTGCCAAGGAGTTTCATGTGTTCAGCGAGGTCGGCTCCAAAGACAGTGCGATCAGCAACGAGCAAGAGTCCTCGGAATGGATTGACTACATTCTCGAAGATCTTGAAGCCGGGGCGGAAAAAGTCATCACGGAAACGAGAGAAGGCGGAACAAGCGGACTGTGCAAAAGCGACGGGGAAATGCGCTCACAGCTGATTGAGGAAATCCTCCGGTCGGGGATCAAGCCGGACGATTTAATATTTGAAGCGCCGAATAAAAAGATGCAAACGTGTTTTATTGAAAAAATCGGACCTGATGTCAATATGGCCAACATTCCGTTTCAAGACGCGATCCCGCTGGAAACTTTGAGGCTTGGTCTTCGCTCGGATACATTTTATTTGTTTGAATAGGGTTCGCTAAACAAGCGGACCTATTTTTTGTTGCGATAGCCATATAGGGGCATCAACAACGGGCGCAAGCGAATTTGGTAAATAGCATCGATGATCTTGGTTGAAATCCATTGGCAGACCAAAGCCTGGATGACGATGCCCCAAGCGATAACGGAAGCCGTGAAGAGAAAAATAAAAGCGTTCATGAAAAATAAAGTCGTACCGGGCTTTCCTCCCCTGTAAATTGAAATCATCAAGGCTAAGGCACCGAATCCCCCGTTGGAAATATTGTATTTATATAATAATCCGACGCCTGCACCCAAAAGGACGGCACCGTAAAATAAGTCAAGCCAAATGTTGTTTGTCGTCATGACAGGCATCATTGTTTCGAAAATCTGCACGGATACGGACGTCATCGTGATGGCTCCCATCGTTCCGATGACCGTAACCGGCTCAAGCCACCTGACAGCCGTCAGAAGCAGGGAAATGTTGACGGCCCAGACGGTTAACCCGTGTGGAACCTGGAACCAAAAGTTAAGGAGCACGGCAATCCCGGCCGCCCCTCCGGATGGAATGTGGTTTGGAAATAAAAAGAGCGCCATACCGAGTCCCTGCAAAACGCTTCCTAAACAACAGGCATATACAATTTTCAATTTTCTTCCCATATGGATGAAATCCCCTTTAAATGAACTTGTCCTCTGTTTACTATATGAAAGGGGAAAAGAAAAATATTCCGCATCAGCCATAGTTTGTCCCGTCCCACAGGTACGCTTTGATCAGGTCTGTATCGACTTCGATCTTATCAGGCACCTGTAGATATCCGTCCTTTAGTTGAATATTGACGATCTTTGTGAACGGATTTTCCATGACGTCCCATTCGAGCGGTTCAATATCTTCTCCATCCATTTTTGACCAAGGGGACAGACAGGCTTGCCCGAAAGCGGCATACAATCTTGACAGCGCACCATCAAAGCTGTGCGGGGAAACCCGCCTTCCAAAATGCCGGGCGAGCTTAAGCGCGCTCTGAAAGTCGTCTGTTCCATATCCGTGAACATAGTCGGGCTGTATGATATCGACGGCATGTTCAAGAAGGAGGGGCAGAAACTGTTTGGCCCCTTTCATGTTTTCTCCCCCTGCAATCGGAAAAGCAGAACTCAAGCGAAGCATGCGATATTCAGCAAGGTCATCAAACGGCATAGGCTCTTCAAACCAAAGCAGATTGCGCCATGCTGCAAGCCGGTGCTCCCACCTGCGGGCGGCCGCCAAGTCATAGCTCTGGTTGGCATCGATGATAAAGCGGATCGTTTCCTCCGACAGCTCTTGAAAGGCATCGAGATGTGCCGCATCTTCAGAAAACGATCTTCCTCCCACCTTCAACTTGACGGTGTCAAACCCTTCCTGGACTTTTTTCTCAACGGACTGAAGCGAATGGCTGATCCAGTCTGGCCTGTCCGAATACGATTGAAACGACGCATAGACCGGTATGCGCTCTCTCAACTTTCCTCCCCATATATCACATATGGATAGTCCGGCTTTTTTTGCCGTAATTTCTGTTAACGCCATGCTGACGGCGGCAGCTGCCCGCTGATGCCACTTTCTAATGACAGCGGTTATCTTCAAGCGGTCCGTCGCCTGTTTTCCAATTAAATAAGGAATGATCCGTTTCTTAAAGCCCGCATCCACCAGCGGCAGAAAGTCAACACACTCCCCCCACCCCGTCAGTCCTGATGCGGTTGTCACGCGAAGCAAATAGCATGTTCTGTAATGTTTGTAGCCATTGGCATCCCCATAAGGTTCAGAAAGCCGATAAAAAAGCGGGAATGTATCTACCCTTTCAATGCGCATGTTTTTTTTCCTTTCACCGTGCATCAGCGGGGCGGAGTCCTTTCCGCCCCTTCTCCCCTTTTTTCGTCTTGTCTTCATTTTTGACGTGAATCATTGTTAATACAAGGATGCCGACGACGAATGTCAGTCCGGCAATCGTCATGAACATACCGATTTTTGACCACTCCATCAGCCTTCCGAAAATCGGCGGACCGATGGCCACTCCTAAAAACCGAACCGAGTGGTAAAGCGATGTCACAAACCCGCGCCTTTCTTTGCCGACTGCACCAGTGATAAAACTGTTAACGCAAGGCAGGACAAATCCTGTGCCGATGCTGCTGATGACCAGAATCGAGATAAAGGGTATAAGCGCGGAAAAAAATGACAGTGTGCCATATGAAACTGTAATAAATGCGAGTCCGATCACGATCATTTTTTTCATGAGCTTTTGATTTTGTCCGATTTTACTGCCTGTTATGTAGGAGGTCGTACACATGACGAGCAGTGGAATTGCTAAAATCAGACCTTTTTTGACCCCGTCTGTATGATATTCTTTTTCCAAAATGTCAGATAAATAAAAGAGAATCCCGAACAATGTAAACAGGCAGACAGCACCCGCCAAATATGCCGTCACCAGCCATTTGCCTTCGTGTTTAAAAACACTGACTAAGCCTTTGACATATTTTCCGAAAGGCGGAGGCTCTTTCTTTTTATCCTTTTCTTTAATAAATATCCAGCTCAGAACGATGGGCGCGATGCAAAAAGCCGGAAAAGCAAAAAAAACCCAGAACCAAGCGATCAATGCGATCAGAG
This sequence comes from Bacillus sp. HSf4, assembly GCF_029537375.1. Lineage (NCBI taxonomy): Bacteria > Bacillati > Bacillota > Bacilli > Caryophanales > Bacillaceae > Bacillus > Bacillus sp. HSf4. The sequence continues at coordinate 2,159,049 of NZ_CP120679.1, forward strand.
AGCCTATGATGGGCGACAGCACTTTTCCAAAACCGTTTGAGGCTTCGACAAGTCCAAGCACCCTGCTTTCATCAGATCCTTTAAAAAGGTCTCCTGTGAGCGCCATCGCGATCGGCGCCGTCCCGGCTGCACCGAGTCCCTGCAGTCCTCTGCCGACAAGCACCCATGGAAATGCATTGGAAAATGCCGTTGCGGCAAATCCTGCGAGAATGCCCCCCGCCCCGTAAAGAAACAGGGACGGAATAATAATCACTTTCCGAGAAAAACGGTCTGCCAAGTATCCGAGAAGCGGAATAAAAAGGGCCGCCGTAATGGAAAACACGGTGATCACGAGGCTGACTTGAAATTGCGACAAATCGAGTTCAGATTTCATTTTCGGCAAAACCGGAATCAACATTGAATTTCCCAATGTCATAATCAGCGGAATCGAACCGATGGCCACAACAGTCAGGCCCGAGGTTTGTTTTTCTGCCATAAGCTTGAAACATCCTTCCTTGTACTTGATTATAGATTAGATTGTCCGCAAGGAACGGATGCTATTCCTACCAGCATCCGCCTTTAACTGAGCTTTGTCCCGTGAATGTTTTCAGATTCAAGCCGTTCCAGGCGCCCCAGCCTGTCGGTGTACAAATCAACATCGACCGCATACCTCGGCCGCCTTTTCACTTCAGTGAAGATCGTCCCGATATATTCACCGATGATACCGATTCCCATCAGCTGCAAGCCTCCTAAAAACCAGATCGAGATCATCAATGACGCCCATCCGGCATTCGTGTACCCGAGGAGCTTTTGAATGATCGCATAGATGCCGGTGATGCCGCTTAGGAAAAATAAGAAAAAGCCGATGAACGTAAAAAATCGGATCGGAGCCACACTAAAAGAGGTAATACCGTGAAAAGCAAAAGAAAGCATTTTTTTCAGCGGATATTTTGTCTCTCCTGCAAGACGCTCTTTACGGTCATAGAGCACTTTGGCCGAGCGAAGCCCGATCAGCGGCACAAGGCCGCGCAAAAAGACATTGGCTTCAGCATATCGGCTGAGCTCTTCGAGCGCCCTTTTATTCATCAGCCGAAAATCAGCGTGATTGTCGATTAATTGGATGCCAAGCTTGTTCATCAAGCGGTAAAACCACGCCGCTGTTGTCCGTTTGAAAAGCGTGTCAGTCTTGCGGCTCCGGCGCACACCGTAGACGATTTCATATCCTTCATGATACTTTTCCATAAACTCGCGGATTGCGCCGATATCATCCTGAAGATCGGCATCGATGGAAATGACGCAGTCCGATTTATACTTCGCTTTATCCAGCCCAGCTAAAAGCGCTTTTTGGTGCCCTGCATTGCGGGCTAGCTTTAAGCCTGTCACATAGTGGTTTTTTGTGCTTTCCATGGCGATCAGCGCCCAGGTCCTGTCTGTTGATCCGTCGTCGACAAATAAGATTTTGCTGTCGGCTGAAACCAGTTTGTCTTCGGTCAGATCTTGCAATACCGATGTCAGCTGTTTGGCGGTTTCCAAAAAAACCGCCTCTTCGTTATAGCAAGGAACAACGATCGTTAATAATGGCTGTGTCAGATTCAATGGGCTTCCCTCCTATTTTGCTTCATATAAATAGATGTTCCAGGCGGACTGTGGATGGCTGAACCGCTTTAACAATGCGAGCTTGTTTTCTTCGGCGTTTACAATCGGAACGGCTGAAAAAATGTACTGTCCGCCCATTTCTTTAAAAGCTTCAGTGTTCAGCTCCAGATTGGTGATTTTTTTCTTGGAATCTTTTTTAAAGGCATAATGTTTTCCCAGCTCATCAACAAACAGATAGCAGCGGCTCCCCCATTCATCAAAATAGCGCTTTAAGACGGGATTTTTCTCAAGCTCTTTGGCGATGATTTTCCGAAATTGATATTTATATTTCAGCGGATAAATATTGGCATACGTATCAAGCGTGTAAAAGCCGTTGTATTGGGCGATCGCCGGATGCAGTCCGATGCTCGCTACCCGATATGAACGCTCAGGCCGGCCGATAAACTGTTTGATTTCTTTAAATTGTTCAGACGCATAAAATTCCCGGAAGGAAGGCGAATGGCGGTAAGCCCCGTAAGTAAATTCTTCATTGAATGGAATGAGAACGATCAGCTGGGCAAGAAGCGCAGCGCCGACAAACCGCCGCCATCTCTTTCCCATGCGCCATAAGATCCAGCAAGCGACCGCAAAGCTCACATAGATCACAAGCGGCCGCAAAAAATGAAAGCGGGCAAAATTGAATGCCGACAAAAAGCTGATTTTTTCCTTCGGGACAGCCCAAAGCTTGTTGAACCAAAACGCATACCATAAAGACAGGGCGTAGTTTAAAATCGTCAAAAAAATGAACAGTTTTTCTTCCCTCGCGCGCATTTGTTTTGCTCTGCCGACCACGATCATGAACGTCAAAAGAATCACAGGCAGGATCACGGCTGTATGTACGGTCATGACATGGTTATGGCCGAGAGCAAAATTTTTAAAAGACAGACGGAAAGAATGCAGGATGTCGTGTCTTGATGAAATAAATTCGACGCGGTGCATCGTTTCGCCCGAGGCGAAAACCGAATAAACGAGCCGGTATTCAATCGCGAGAAAAATCCCCGTCATCAGCGCGATGCTCCCCAAAAAAGGAAGGTTCCAGTCGCGTTTTGTAAATGCGTCGTAAAGCCAAAGAATGGATACTGCGGCAAGAAAAAAGAAAAAGCCGAGCACAAAGCTTGAATAAAGTGGCAAAAGCGCAAGAGTCAGCCACTCTTTCCAGGAAAAAGTCCCCGCCCTGATATTTAAAAATGCCCATAAGGCAAGGGGATGTCCGAGCGTGCTGAGCATGCCTGAAGGCCAAAAGGGCGTCAGGGCAAATGCGAGGGAGACGCCGATCATGATCAGATACGCTTTTTCGTTGCGAATCACATGAACCTTCAACAGCAGATACATGCCGATGAAGGCGAAAACCCTTGTCAATGTTTGGCTTAATGCATATGCTGTCATCGGCGGAAACAACGCATGAAGCCAGACAATCCCGCTCCATTCCGTTCCATACGCATCGCGGGGCAGGCCGTTGATGATTTGCGGAATGACGGCCTTCACACCGCCGAGCATCTGCCCGCTTTCCGCCAGCACTTTATACCAGGCGATATTGGAATCAAGATTGTCGTGTACACGGATATGGGCGTTTTCATTTAATATGTAAAGAGGCAAAACATACAATAAGATGACGGTAAAAGCGATCAAGAGAACCGCTTTTTCCCGGCTGAGCTTTTTGGCAAATAACAACATAAAAACAACACATCCATCTTTTTTCTTGTTCCAAGAGAAGAAATATTTGGGGCGCTGCCATTTTATTATTGCTTCAGCAGGATTGAAACATGCATGAAAATCAAAATTAGGCTTTCCGATTCTGCCGGAAAGCCCTCGTTTTTACCAAGGATAGAATGGATAGTAAGGATAATAAGGGAAAGGAAATGGGAAATAAAAATATGGGTATGGAAAGAACGGGCGCGGCCTTGGCCGCGGTCTCGGCCGCGGGTATGGGTAAGAGTATGAATAAGGCTGTTGTCTTTGCTCTTCAAAGCCATGCTCGAAGTCATAGTTCACTGCCTCCACCATCATAGCCTCCTTTAACGGGTATTGAATACTTTAGGCTATGCGAATTTACATAAAATAGAGTACGTACAAATGTAATTTTCCTTGGCCGAAATTGTAAAAACAACTCCGGATTTTCGCACTAAAAAAGCCTGGCCCATGATCCTGCAATCAGGTTCATGAGCCAGGCCGTCATCTATCATAGATCCCCTTTGTTTTTACGGCAGTACAGAACTACCCATCAAATACTTGTCAACCTCCCGGGCGACTTCGCGTCCTTCATGAATGGCCCAAACGATTAAGCTTTGGCCCCTTCTCGCATCCCCTGCCGCAAAGACTCCCTCGACATTTGTTTTATACTCCCCGTATGCTGCGTCTACTTTGTTTCTGACCGCTTTGACACCGAACTGCTCCAAGAGCGGCTGATCTGTACCTTCAAAGCCGATGGCGATGAAAACAAATTGAGCCGGCCAGACTTTTTCCGTTCCCGGAATTTCGTGAAACTCGAACTTGCCTTGTTCATTTTTCACTTTTTTCATTTGAATCGTGTGCAGCTCTTTTAGATGACCGTTTTTGTCGGCAACCAGTTTTTTCGTCTGAATGCAGTATTCTCTCGGATCGCGTCCGAATTTTGCTTCCGCTTCTTCATACGCATAGTCGAGCGCATAGACGTGCGGCTGTTCCGGCCACATGTTTTCAGCCGTTCTTGTATCAGGAAGCTTCGGGTGCTTGCCGAATTGAACAACGCTCCGCGCCTTTTGGCGCATTGCCGTCGCAACGCAGTCGGCTCCCGTGTCTCCGCCGCCGATGACGATGACATCTTTGTTTTTCGTATTGATGAATTGTTTATCTTTGAAATTTGAATCAAGCATGCTCTTGATTGTGTCTGTCAAATAATCCATCGCAAAGTGCACGCCTTTTGCTTCGCGGCCTTCAATGACGAGGTCGCGCTGCTTTTGTGCTCCCGTGCAGAGGATGACCGCATCATACTTACTTTTGAGCTCTTCGGCTGTGATGTCTTTTCCGATCTCCGTGTTGGTGACAAAATCGATGCCTTCTTGCGTCAACAATTTGATGCGGCGCTCAACGACGCTTTTTTCGAGTTTCATATTCGGAATGCCGTATGTTAAGAGGCCGCCCGGACGGTCGGCGCGTTCATAAACGGTAACGGAATGCCCTGCCTGATTAAGCTGGTCGGCGCTTGCGAGTCCTGCCGGACCCGATCCGACGATCGCAATTTTCTTGCCGGTCCGCTTTTTCGGAATCCGCGGCTTGATCCATCCGTTTTCAAAGCCTTTATCAATAATGGTCCGTTCAATCCCTTTGATGGATACGGCCGGATCGGAAATCGCGACCGTACAAGAGCCTTCACATGGTGCCGGACAAACGCGTCCCGTAAATTCAGGAAAATTGTTCGTTTTCAGGAGGCGTTCAAGCGCTTCTTTCCATCTTCCCCGATAGACGAGATCATTCCATTCAGGAATCAGATTATGAATCGGACATCCTGACGTATATCCGCTGATATCCATGCCGATTTGGCAGAAGGGAGTGCCGCAGTCCATGCAGCGCGCTCCCTGTCTCTTTGAGACTTCCTCAGAAAATGGAGACGAATATTCGTTCCAATCGTTTATCCGTGTGAGAGGATCGCGTTCAGCAGGCTTTTCCCGCTTGAATTCCATAAATCCTGTTGCTTTGCCCATTTTCCCCTCCCCTTTCTTACTGTGCCACTGCTTCTTTGGAAGAGGCAGCCGCAGAGGTTTGAATCTTTTGCTTTGTTCCGGCTTCAAATGCGTACATCATCGCTTCTTCGTCTGATAAGCCGGCTTCTTTTTGTTCTTTAATCCGTTCCATCATTTGCTTGAAGTCTTTCGGAATCACTTTCACAAACTGGGATATCGCTCCCTCCCAATCGTCCAGAATGGAAGCTGCTTTCGTGCTCTCAGTGTAGCGGTAATGATTTTCGATCATGGCCTTCAGCTCTTCTTTTTCTTCCGGCGCTTCAAGCGATTCAAATTCGATCATTTCATGGTTGCATTTTCGTTTAAAGGCCTTTTTGTTTTCCGTATAGACATAGGCGATTCCGCCGGACATTCCTGCGGCAAAGTTTTTGCCGACATCCCCCAGAACGACGACACGCCCTCCTGTCATATACTCGCATCCATGGTCTCCGATTCCTTCGACCACAACCTTTACCCCGCTGTTTCTGACGGCAAATCGCTCTCCGGCGAGTCCGTTAATATACGCTTCACCGCTTGTCGCTCCGTAGAAGGCGACATTTCCGACGATCACATTGTCGCGGAAAGCAGGATTGAAGTCTTCAGGAGCTGTAACGGCGATTTTTCCGCCTGACAAGCCTTTGCCGATATAATCGTTGGCATCCCCCGTCAAGTAAAGCGACATCCCCTTCGGCACAAACGCGCCAAAGCTTTGGCCCGCCGAGCCTGTAAAGTGCAATTTGATCGTGTCGTCAGGCAGCCCCGCTTCACCGTAGCGTTTTGAAATCTCGCTTCCGGTGACAGCGCCTGTTACACGGTTGATATTGCGAATCTCAAATGATGCCTCGGCCGGAGTGCTGTTTTCAATCGCTGTTTGAACTGCCGGCAAAATAGCGGTGATATCAAGCGATTGATCGATGTTGTGATTTTGCGGCGTCCTGAATGTGCGAGCCCCTTTCGGCTGATAGAGCAGGTTCGATAAATCGAGCTGTCCCGCTTTCCAGTGCGCTTTGGCGCGTTCGCTGACACGAAGGACATCTGTGCGCCCCACCATTTCATCAACCGTTTTGAAACCGAGCTGAGCCATCAGTTCGCGCACTTCTTCAGCGACAAAGCGCATATAATTGACGATATGGTCAGGATCCCCCATAAATTTCTTGCGCAGTTCAGGGTTTTGCGTCGCCACCCCGACAGGGCATGTATCCAAATGGCAGGCTCTCATCATGACGCAGCCGAGGACGACGAGCGGCGCTGTGGCGAATCCGAACTCTTCGGCTCCTAAAAGGGCGGCCATGACGACGTCTTTGCCCGTCATTAATTTTCCGTCTGTTTCCAGTACCACACGTTCGCGCAAACCGTTCAGCATCAAGGTTTGATGTGCTTCAGCAAGACCGAGCTCCCAAGGAAGGCCGGTATGCTTGATGCTCGTTTTCGGAGATGCCCCGGTTCCGCCGTCATATCCGCTGATGACGATGACATCGGCCGTTGCTTTGGCCACACCGGCAGCGATCGTGCCGACGCCTGCTTTTGCGACAAGCTTGACACTGATGCGGGCATCGCGGTTGGCGTTTTTCAAATCATGGATCAGCTGTGCCAAGTCTTCAATCGAGTAGATGTCATGGTGCGGCGGCGGTGAAATCAAGCCTACGCCCGGCGTTGATCCACGGACATCGGCTACCCACGGATACACTTTGTTTCCAGGGAGCTGTCCGCCCTCACCTGGTTTTGCACCTTGGGCCATTTTGATTTGCAGCTCATCAGCATTGACAAGGTAGTGGCTTTTGACACCGAAACGGCCGGATGCGATCTGCTTGATAGCGCTTCGGCGGTTATCTCCGTTGGCATCTGGAATAAACCGCTTCGGATCTTCTCCGCCTTCCCCGCTGTTGCTTTTTCCGCCTAAGCGGTTCATGGCGATCGCCAGCGCTTCATGCGCCTCCTTGCTTAAAGAGCCGAACGACATCGCACCCGTTTTAAAACGGCGTACAATCGATTCAACAGGTTCGACCTCTTCAAGTGGCAGCGGCTTCCGCGTTTCATCAAATGCAAAGAGGTTTCGCAAAAAGCCGATCCTTTCTTCATCCGCCGCTTTTGAATATTGCTTGAACAGGCTGTAATCGCCTTTACGGCACGCCCATTGCAGCGTATGAATCGTTTTTGGATTGAAGGCGTGATGTTCGCCGCCTTTTCTCCACTGAAAATCGCTTCCGGAATCAAGCGTTTCACTGAATGTGTCTTGATACGCTTCACGGTGGCGGCGCTTCGCTTCTTCGGCGATCGTATCAAGGCCGATTCCGCCAAGCTGTGACGCCGTTCCTGTAAAGTAGCGGTCAATCACATCTCTATCGATGCCGACGGCTTCGAAAATTTGTGCGCCGCGATAGCTTTGGACAGTCGAAATCCCCATTTTTGACATCACTTTGACGACGCCTTCGGTTACGCTTTTGCTGTATTTGGTCACCGCTTCTTCATAGCTGATGGAAAGAGCGCCGTCCTCAATCGCCTGCTTGTAAGTCGCATATGCGAGATACGGATGGATAGCATCCGCACCATAGCCGATCAATGCGGCGAAATGGTGGACTTCTCTCGCTTCCCCTGATTGGGCGATGATGCTGACCTTCGTCCGTTTTCCTCCGCGGACCAAATATTGATGAAGCGCGCTTACGGCAAGAAGCGAAGGAATCGGCGTGTTTTCCGGGTCCATCTTGCGGTCTGACAATATAAGCAATGTGACGCCTGCAGCAATCGCTCTGTCGGCCTCTTTAAACATATCTTCAAGTCCGCTTTTCAAGTTATCCGTAAAAAGCGTGTGAATCGTTTTGCTTTTAAAGTTCTGATGGACAAGCCCTCTTAGAGAGTTGAACTGAGCGTTTGTCAGCACCGGCGTATACAATTTGATTCTGCGGCAGCTGCTTTCATTCGGGTGAAGAATGTTCCCTTCCGCTCCGAGCCATGTCAAGGTTGATGTGACGATCTGCTCGCGGATCGCGTCAATCGGCGGATTGGTAACCTGGGCAAACAGCTGCTTAAAGTAATTGAACAGCGATTGCGGCCGGTCTGATAAAACCGCCAGAGGCACATCATGGCCCATTGAGCCGAGCGGATCTTTTCCTTCGGTAATGACAGGAAGCAAATATTTATGGATATCCTCATACGTGTAGCCGAACGCTTTTTGCCGCGTTAAAAGGTCTGGCACCGGCTTTTCTTCAGATTCCTGAAGGTCATTTGCGACATGGACAAGCTCGTTATTGAGCCATTCCTGGTAAGGAAATTCGCCGGCGATTTCGGATTTGACCTCTTCATCTGAGATGATCCGGCCTTCTTCAAGGTCCACCAGGAGCATTTTTCCCGGGTCGAGGCGGTCTTTATATAAAACATTTTCCTGTTCGACATCAATGACGCCAACTTCAGACGAAAAAATGATGTAGTCGTCTTTTGTCACATAATAGCGGGCCGGTCTGAGTCCGTTCCGGTCAAGAATGGCTCCGATCTGCTTGCCGTTTGTAAATGAGATCGCTGTCGGGCCGTCCCACGGCTCCATTAAAGAGCTGTGATATTCATAGAATGCTTTCTTTTCTTTCGACATATAAGGGTTTTCGTTCCATGGTTCCGGAATGAGCATCATCGCAGCATGAGCCGGTTTTCGACCAGCCAGGACGAAAAATTCAAAAGCGTTATCCAATATTGAAGAGTCGCTTCCGTTTTCATCAAGAATCGGCAGAACTTTCGGCAGATCCTCCCCGAATGCTTCTGAGACAAACTGCTGTTCCCTCGCTTTCATCCAGTTCATATTGCCGCGCAGCGTATTGATCTCGCCGTTGTGGATGAGATAGCGGTTCGGGTGAGCCCGCTCCCAGCTCGGGAACGTGTTTGTGCTGAAACGGGAATGAACAAGAGCGAAAGCTGAAACGAAATCCTCATTCTGAAGATCTTCATAAAAGGCGTCAACCTGCTCGGGTGTAAGCAGTCCTTTATAGACGATCGTGTTGCTGGACAGGCTGACAACATAAAATGACTTTTCTCGTTCGCGCGCCCAGTTTTCCGCTTGTTTGCGGATGACGTACAACTTGCGCTCAAAGGCCAAATTGTCTTTGATCTGTTCGCTCGCACCGATAAAGACCTGACGGACGACAGGTGCGCTCTCCTGTGCGACTGTTCCGATTTTTCCGACATTTATTGGCACAGTTCGCCAGCCGAGCACTGACTGTCCCTCTTGTTCAATCAGCTCATTCATACGCGCTTCGATTTCGGCGCGCTCAGCGTCATCTTTTGAAAAAAACACCATACCGACGCCATAGCGCCCTTTCTCAGGCAAGTGAAAATCAGAGCAAACTTTTTTGAAAAAAGCGTCAGGAATCTGCATCATGATCCCTGCTCCGTCTCCGGTATGCGGGTCACTGCCCTGACCGCCCCGGTGGTCCAATTGACAAAGCATTTGCAATCCTTTTTTGACAATATCATGAGTCGGAAGGCCCTTTAGATTAGCGTAAAGGCCGATTCCGCATGCATCATGTTCAAATTCAGGACGGTAGAGACCTTGTGCCTTTGGTAGTTGATTATAAGTCATAGTTCCTCTCCCCCGTTCTTTTTTCCCGTTTATCCCCGGTCATAAAATCTTACAAACTCTAATCCTATTGTAGGTTTTCAAATCTATACAAACAATATATAATTTAGATTAAAACTATCTCATTTTGAGATGAGCAGGTGAAACAACGATGGAATTACGCCAATTGCATTACTTTATGGAAGTTGCAGAAAGAGAGCACGTATCGGAAGCGGCCATGCACCTTCATGTCGCCCAATCGGCGATCAGCAGGCAGATCGCCAATCTGGAAGAAGAGCTCGGCGTCGATTTGTTTGAGCGCGAAGGCCGCAATGTCAAACTGACTCCGATCGGAAGGCAGTTTTTAGATCACATTAAAACGGCGATGAAAGCGATCGATTTTGCAAAAGAACAAATCGATGAATACTTGGATCCTAACAGAGGGACGGTGAAAATCGGCTTTCCGACAAGCCTTGCGAGCCAGTTTCTTCCGACCGTTATTTCCGCGTTTAAAGAGGAGCACCCAAACGTCGCTTTTCTTTTAAGACAGGGTTCCTATAAATTTTTAATAGAAGCGGTGAAAAACAGGGATATCGATTTGGCTTTTCTCGGCCCTGTTCCGACGAACAATCCTGAGATTAAAGGAGATATTTTGTTCACAGAAAGCCTTTTTGCCCTCGTTCCGGTCAACCATCCGCTTTCAGGGCAAAAAAGCCTTCATTTGGGTGATCTGAGAAACGATAATTATGTCCTGTTTCCGGATGGATTCATCCTGCGCAAGATGGCTGTTGATGCATGCAAACAAGTGGGGTTTACACCGAAAATCTCTTCGGAGGGTGAAGACTTGGATGCGATCAAAGGGCTTGTATCTGCTGAAATGGGGGTTACGCTTTTGCCGGAAACCGCCTTTAATGAGACCACTCCCCGGTTTACGAAAAAGATTCCGATCGACTATCCTCAAGTTAAGCGAACCGTCGGCATCATTACTCCAAAAAACAGAGAGCTGTCCCCTTCTGCAAAAGATTTTTATCAGTCTGTGAAGAAGTTTTTCTCGCGGCTTCAGCAGTATCAATAAAAGGATGGCCATATAATGAGATCAGCCAGGCGATAAGCTTGGCTGATTTCATTATATCATAACCGGCATAAAGAGACGGAATTTTCTGATGATTAATCAGGGAAATTTCTTCTATATATGGCCACATCTGATATGTCTATGCCGAAATGAACGTGATCATGCCTAATTTTCAAACACTTCATACAAGCTTAAATGAAACTTAATATTTTTCCTTTACGATAAAATCAAATCCATATGAATGAGGTGTTTACATATGTCCCCTGTCATCAACCGCCGCAAATTTTTAACTTATCTCGGCACAGGCACTGCCGCTTTGGCTGCGGCCGGGTCCGGGCTTGACGGACTGGTGAAAGCCGCTGAAGCAAAAGGAATGTTCCATCAGCCGGGCAAATTTAAAAAACCGAAATACGGTCCTTTAAAATTTACGCCGATCGAACCTTCGACAAACGACGAGCTGGTGCTGCCGAAAGGATACCGCTACGATGTCATCGCTTCATACGGCGACAAGATCAACCGAAAAGGCGAGACTTTTGGCTATAACAATGACTACACGCTTTATTTCCCGATGGAAAACAAAAAAGACCGCGGACTTTTATGGGTTAATCATGAGTATATTTCAGAGCTGTTCCTCTTCGGACAAACGGTCGAAAACGGCTATACAGCGGAACAAACCGAGGCATTGCTCTATAATCAAGGCGGTTCTGTTATTGAGGTGTACAGGGAAAAAGGCCGCTGGAAAATGGATCCGTCTTCCAAATATGCCCGCCGCGTTACTGGGCTGACACCGATTGATTTAACAGGCCCTGCAAAAGGAAGCGCTGCTGTCGGCGGTGCGGTGAAGGTCCAAGGAACGTTTGCCAATTGTTCAGGGGGACGGACATTGTGGAATACAGTGCTGACCTGTGAAGAAAACTTTGAATCGACGGCGAAGGCTGCAAGCCTTGACCAAACACACTACGGCTGGGTCGTTGAGGTCGATCCGTTCAACGCCGATTTCCAAATTCGCAAGCATACGGCACTTGGCCGATTCAACCATGAAAATACGTGTATGGGGCTTGCAAAAGACGGCCGTGTCGTCGTATATATGGGTGATGATAAAAAAGACGCGTGCGTCTACAAGTTCATCAGCAAAGGAAAGTACGATCATAGGGCCGGAAAAAAGAACACAGCACTGCTGCAAGAAGGTACATTATATGCAGCAAACTTCGCCAAAGGCCAATGGGTGCCGCTAACGATTGAAGCCGTCCGGAAAAAAGCCGCGGGAAACAGCACACTGCTTGAAAAATTCAAAACACAGGCAGACGTACTCGTCCATTGCCACGAGGCGGCGATTTTGCTCGGCGGAACACCGACCGACCGCCCTGAAGATGTCGAAATCAGCCCTTTTGACGGGACGATTTTTATCGCTCATACGAACAATGACCGGCATGGCAACTTTCACGGCCATATTACGAGATTTTATGAAAAAGATGATGACCACGGGGCATTGGAGTTCCAATTCGCAATCTTTGCCGCTGGCGGCATTCAAAGCGGCTTCAGCGCGCCTGACAACTTGACATTCGATGAGGACGGAAATCTGTGGACTGTAACAGACATTTCCAGCAGCAGCATCAACACGGCCATCTGGAAGACTTTTGGGAACAACGGCGTATTTGTCATTCCGACTGCCGGCAACCGGGAAGGCGAAGCATTCCAATTCGCTTCGGCACCTGTTGAAGCCGAATTAACCGGTCCATGCTTTACACCGGATGAAAAAGCGCTGTTTCTGTCAGTACAGCACCCAGGTGAAGAAACCGCAGACCTTGCCAGTCCGACAAGCATGTGGCCCCACCGCAAAGGCGATCACATGCCGCGGCCTAGCGTTGTCGCGATTACCGGATTTTAATATGAGGAATAAAGCCGCGTATTGGCGGCTTTATTTTTTCGGCATATCAAGACTGAACAAATAATCGATTAAAGCTTTTTGTTCCTTTTCGGAAAAGCCGCTTTTTCGATCGACCCAAAACTCATGCCCTTGTCCTGTCACTCTGACGGTTTGTAAATCGCGTGATGCTTGATTGCTTTTGACGACGCGCTTTCTTACATCCCTGTCGATCAATGACAAGAGGCTGTTGTAGGGATCGGCCGGTTTCCCTTTGGCTACGGTTTCGGGGATGCCGGCTTCGTCAAGCGAACGTCCAACCGCGGCGCCTCCGTCGTGTAAATACGGCGCACTCCAATAAAGTCCGATCAAACTCGGAACTTTGTAGCCTCCGGATGAGCCATCCTTAGCCCACGCCAGTTTGATTTGCTCCTGATCAAATTTGTTTGTCGGCACCTTCAGCACTTTCGCCTTGCCGCTGATCGGCAGCTTTGTGTCCGGCGCATAGATGAGGCTTTCGCCGAATAGTTTTTCCGTTTTTTTAAACGATTGCGCTCTTGTCGGCTCAGTGCCGATTTCTTTGACGGAGACGACCTTGTTGTTTGTCAAATAGCGTCCTGCATGGCAAGAAATGCAGCCCGCTTTGGCAAAAACGTCCCTTCCCCGCTTGATCGATTGACTGTCGGCTTTTGTCGGCGGATTTGGCGGTTGCAGCGTGTTTTGCCAAGCGGATACCGCATTGTTTTCTTCGTTCGCTTTCCTGCCCGGTGAGCCGACATGTACGCCATCCGGCGCAGCCAGCGAGATTTTCGGAAAACCCGGCGGTTTCACCATTTGATTGACGCCTGGAACACCTGGCGTAGGGTCATTCTTTTTGAAAAAGGCGGCAGGTGTCTCACCTTTTGCTGGATGATACCGGTATTTTCTATCTGCGGCACGCTGAAGAATGGTTCCGAGATAAACGTCTTCACTCATACCAAACAGAGCCCGGCTTCCCGGAGACTGTGAAAGGCTGTCCGAATTTTGCGCATGCACATTATTGCTGAACGCGCTTAAGCCTTTGAACGGACCGACCATGGCGGCCCCGCTCCAGCTGTAAGGATGATCCCCAAGTGTAAAAGCGTCCGGTATTTGGGTCGGATTGCTTTTCATATCGATTGTTGAATCGAAGTAGCCTTTCGGCCATTTCAGAAATACTTGATCAACTGCCGCTTCAAGCTGATCGGGATCGGGAAGGCGCTCTTTTTTTCCGTTTGCATGGGTCATCACAGGGCTATCATGATGAATGTATTGCTGAATGCTTTTGACTTCAGCATGTGTGAAATAAGCTGCTGAATTCGTCGCCAGCGCGAGCATCAGTCCGGTGTTTAAATCGGGATTCGTCACCCCTTCCATCACCTTCTTCGTTTTCGGGTCTGTCGTGGCGTGGCAGGCGGCACAGCTGATGCCGACTTTTGCTTTTCCTCCGGCATATTTGACAGGCATGCCGAGGGGTGCATAGGCTCCTTTTGCCACATCGATTCCGGTGTCGATCTTCTCCCCTTTTTTAAACGTTTCATCCCCGATTTTCACCGTTTTGGCCAGCTCGACCCGCAAGTTGGTCGTCCCTTTCCCTTTTAACGCCGCGATAGCTTTTGTCATATTCGCAACTGTGATCGGTCCGTCAAGGAGCCCGAGGATGTCCGTCAAAAAAACCTCATTACCGAACGTTTCTTGATAAAATGTTTTCCGTCCCAAATCCAGCAGCTGATCATCGACCTTCACCGCCCCATCACGAGATCGGATGTTGTCCGCCTCTTCATTTGAAACGAACGTCCCCCAAATATCGTATCCGTTCATCCGGCTTTCTTTTGCGACGACTTTTTCTTTCGGCGGCGTGTAAGCATATTCAGGTTCAAAATATCGCATGGCGATAAAAGCACTCACCATAAAAACCGCTATGATAGCTAAAGCGGTCAGCCATTTTCGTTTTTTCACTTTTATCCTCCTTTTAAATGATTAGATTTCCCCCATTTAAAAAAATGATCGTTAAAAAGGCCGGAAATAATGTAGAACCTATTTCCAGTTATAAAAGGGGCGTCCACCTGGGAAAATATGTGTTCAGTAACGCTTTAGGGGAAAGGAGTGAAGCCGTTTTGAAAAAGTTCATCATGATGTTTGCCGTTTTCTTATGCGCACTGATTATATTTATGATATGGCTTAACACCGGAGATGAAAAACAGGGACGGACCAATGAAAAAACAGCGGTTGTCAAAACTGCCGAAAAGCCTGTCATTGTACTGATCATCGATTCGTTAATGGATGTTCCTTTAAAAAAAGCGGTCAAAGAAGGGCGCGCTCCAGCGCTGAAATTTTTTCTTGAAAACGGCCGCTATGAGCCTGAAGTCGTGAGCGCCTATCCGACGATGTCTGTGTCGATTGACAGCACTTTACTGACAGGAATCTATCCCCATATCCACCATGTGCCCGGGCTTGTCTGGTATAACGAGAAGGAAAAGCGTCTCGTCAATTACGGCAGCGACAAAAAAGAGATGGTCTCACTCGGTCTCAAGCAAACGATCAAGGACGGAATGTATTCGTTAAATCATCGTCATTTAAGCACGAAGACGACAACGATCCATGAAGATTTAGAAAAACAGGGAAAACAGTCGGCCTCTGTAAACGGGCTGATCTATCGCGGGAATCACCGGCACGAGTTAAACATTCCGCCGCCGCTTAAACGGCTGAAGCTGATGCCGGAGAAGATGAGCATCAATGGTCCGGCGCTCTTTTCGCTCGGCCGGTTTGCCCAGCTGAATCCGGAGAACCGCGACCATCATATTTGGCAAAGGTATGGTGTGAATGACAAATTTACGGCGCAGGAAGTCTCTTATTTAATCAAAAAGCACAAGCTTCCGGCGTTGACAGTAGCTTATTTGCCCGATTTTGACCGTGTTGCCCATCAAAAAGGCCCGAACAACATGAATGGCCTTGAAAAAATCGATGAAGAGCTTCAGCGGATGTTAAGCACTTATAATTCATGGAGTGAAGCTTGTCAGCAGGCGGTGTGGGTGATCATGGGAGACAGCGGCCAGACGGTGATCGGAAAAGACAGAGATAAAGCCGTCATCAGGCTCCATTCCGTATTTGCTGATGACAGGACGGCCGATATAAAGGGTCCGCGGAATCAAGACCAGCTTATGTTTGCCGTCAACGACAGAATGGCATTTATTTATTGTATCGAGCAAAGCATGCCGGTTAAAGGAGCGGTAAATACATTGAAGAAAGACGGAAGAATCGGTTTTGCCGCTTGGAAAGAAAACGGCTGGATCTATGCCGATTCAAAGCAGGCGAAAGAGCCGCTTCGTTTCCGACCGGGTGGACGCTATACGGATTCTTACGGACAATCGTGGTCTATCGGCGGGGACTTCTCTGTATTAAATCTTTCAGTGAACGGGAGAATGCTCCGCTACGGGGATTACCCCGATGCCCTCGCCCGTCTTTACAGCGCCCTCCACTCCCACAGCGGCCGATACGTCGTCGCCGACGCGAAACCGGGTTATCAATTTGCCGCAGAAAAATCCCCTCTTCATCTCGGCGGAGGCGGACACGGCTCCCTCTATAAAATGGATAGTCTGGCACCGATGATCATTGTCGGATCGGATGAAGCTCCGAAACATCTTCGTCACGTTGATTTAAAAGAGTTTTTTATCCGATTGACCGAATAGCCTGATTCGTTCCTGAAGCGATCAGGTTTTTTCTTTTGTCCAGGGGTTCTTCGTTGACATTTTTTTGTTGTTCTTTGTAATATATTGATAGCTATTTAGTTTACTTACTTAATTAAATTTAAAAGAGCAGGTGCAAGCGATGAAACAGGATGACATCAGCCGGGAAACGGTTGAACAATTAATTCAGGCGTTTAGCCGGGTGCGTTACTTGGAAATGAAACACACGATTCCCTCTCAAGACTGGAAAAATAATGAAGGGAAAGCATTAATGTTTCTAAATGAAAATGCCGGAAAAGAAGGGAAAATGGTATCGGAAATCAGCCAGGCGCTGCACGTTACCTCCCCTTTTGCCACACAGCTTTTAAACCGGCTGAATGAAAAAGGACTGATTGACCGGCGCATGGATCAAGGTGATCGAAGGATCGTCCGGATTTTTTTAACCGATAAAGGTAAAAAAGCGGCAAAGGAAGTGAAAAAAGAACTCAATCAATGGTTCATCCAGCTGGCCGCTTATATTGGCGAAGCGGAAAGCAAACAGTTTGCCGAGCTAGTCCATAAAATGTCCGACTTTTTGGAGCTCGGCCTAAAAAAAGACGAAAAGAAGGTTGAAAGATGATATCTCTCTTAAAATTTTTGAAGCCTTATAAGCTGCAGGTGATTCTCGTTGCAGCTTTTACACTGTTCGGCAGTTTGCTTGAACTATATTTGCCTACATTAATGGCCGATGTCGTTGATGTCGGGATCGTCAACTCAGACATGGGATACATCCTCAAAAACGGTGTATGGATGATTCTTTGTTCTCTCCTGGCGATCATCATGACGGTCGGCAAAGCTTTTTTCTCATCCAAAACGGCCCTAGGCTTCGGCAGGGACATTCGGCGCAAGCTGTTTGTGAAAGTCGAACATTTTTCGCTGGAGGAGTTCGGGAAGGTCGGGTCCGCCTCCCTCATCACGCGGACGACAAATGATGTCAAACAAGTTCAAGATGTGCTCAATATGATGCTCAACATGATGACAAGAGCCCCGTTGATGTTAATCGGCGGGATTGTGCTGGCCGTATCAAGGGATGCAAAGCTGTCGATCATTTTCCTGGCGTCTCTTCCGATACTGGCTGGCTTAATTTTTCTGATTACTAGAAAGGCCGTCCCTCTGTTTGGCGTCCTGCAAAAAAAGACGGACCGTCTCAACCTCATCCTTCGGGAAGGATTGACGGGTGTCCGTGTCATTCGCGCATTTAATCGTGTAGATGAAGAAAAAAAGCGGTTTGAACAGGCAAACAAAGAATTTCGGGATACGGGAATCGCTGTTAACAGAATCATGGCCTTCCTATTTCCGGTGATGATGATCATGATGAATTTCACGAACATCGCCATCATCTGGTTCGGAGGAATTCGGGTTGATGAAGGCACCATGCAGGTCGGTAACTTAATGGCATTCCTGCAATATGCGTCCATGATCTTGTTCGCTTTGATCATGCTTTCCATGACATTCGTCATGATTCCGCGAGCGCAAGCATCGGCGGACCGCATCAATGAACTATTGATGATCGCTCCTAAAATCTCCGATCCAAAGCAGCCGACTGAAGATAGCGGGCTCTATGGCCATGTTGAATTCAAGGATGTCACATTCCGCTATACCGGCGCGGAAAAGCCTGTCCTTGAACAGATTTCATTCAAGGCAAAGCCGGGCGAAACCACCGCGATCATCGGCAGTACGGGTGCGGGAAAAA
The DNA here is from genome assembly GCF_029537375.1 of Bacillus sp. HSf4. NCBI lineage: Bacteria > Bacillati > Bacillota > Bacilli > Caryophanales > Bacillaceae > Bacillus > Bacillus sp. HSf4. The sequence goes on from NZ_CP120679.1 coordinate 2,177,273, forward strand.
CGACCATCCTGCAATTGATTCCGAGGTTCTTTGACATCGAAGAAGGGGCTGTGCTTGTAGACGGAATCGATGTGCGGAAGATCCCGCAAAAAGAGCTGCGCAAGAAAATCGGCTACGTGCCGCAAAAAGCTTCATTATTCAGCGGGACGATTCGCGATAATATCCGCTTTGGCAAAGAAGATGCGACTGAAGAGGAAATTCTTGAGGCGCTTGAAGCCGCCCAGGCCTCAGAGTTTATCGAAGGCAAGGAAAACGGAATCGACGCTTATATCGAGCAGGCCGGCGCCAATCTTTCAGGAGGCCAAAAACAGCGGCTTTCCATCGCCAGGGCATTGGTCAGAAAACCGGAGATCTATCTGTTTGACGACAGCTTTTCAGCGCTTGATTACAAGACGGACAAAAAGCTAAGAGACGCGCTGGAGAAAAGAACCGCCGACGCCGCCGTGATCATTGTCGCACAAAGGGTCAGCACGATCACGGAAGCGGATCAAATCATCGTCTTAAATGAAGGGAAAATCGCCGGGATCGGCACACATCAACAATTGCTTGCGGAAAACAAGATTTATCAGGAAATCGTCGCATCCCAGCAAGCTGAGGAGGAGAGCGCATGAGCAAAAAAGAAAATCGGCACCCCGGCTCATCCCCAGCAGGTATGAAGCCTGAAAAACCAAAGGAGTTTAAGAAAACACTCTTGAGGCTGGCCGGCTATTTAAAACCGCGGACTTTTCAGCTTGTGCTGGTCTTCATCGCGGCAATTTTAGGCACCTTGTTTAATGTCATCAGCCCAAAGCTTCTCGGTGATGCCACCTCCTCCCTTTTTGCGAGCTTTACGAAGGGAACCGGTGTTCAGTTTGATTTCCTTGGCCGGATTACGCTGACTTTGGCCGGTCTTTACTTGCTCTCGGCTTTATTTACATTTTTGCAGCAGTACATGATGGCCGGAGTGGCGCAAAAAACGATATTTGAAATGCGTCAGGAAGTTAATGAGAAGCTGACTCGCCTTCCTTTAAAATACTTTGACGGTCATTCGCACGGCGACACACTCAGCCGTGCAGTCAATGATATCGACAATATTAATAATTCGCTGCAGCAGGCGCTGACACAGATGATCACCTCGGTCATCACCATTGTCGGGATCATCATCATGATGCTCTTGATCAGCCCTTGGCTGACCCTTGTCGTATGTATCACCATTCCGCTGAGCATGATTGCGGTGAGGCTGATCGCTTCCTTCTCACAGAAGCATTTCAGCAGTCAGCAGCATGAGCTCGGCGCAATCAACGGCCATGTTGAGGAAATGTTTACAGGACACCAGGAAGTAAAGGCGTTCGGACATGAGGAAAAAGCGATTCAGCAGTTTGATGAAGTCAATGAACGGCTGTACCAATCCGGCTGGAAAGCGCAATTTATATCCGGACTGATGATGCCGATGATGACCTTTATCGGCAACCTCGGCTATGTTTTTGTCAGCATTACAGGCGGTATTTTTGTCTTAAACGGCGCCATGCTGGTCGGGGGCGTGCAAGCTTTTATTCAATACACCCAGCAGTTTTCCCAGCCGCTTGTCCAGGCCGCCGGAATCGCCAACACGATTCAGTCTGCGATCGCTTCGGCGGAAAGGGTCTTCAGCCTGTTGGACGAAGAAGAGGAAAAACAGGAAACACCTGCAGACATCGACACTGAGATATTAACCGGCGATGTGTCGTTTGAACACGTCGCGTTCGGCTATGACAAAGATGTACCGGTGATCCGCGATCTTCACCTCGATGTCGAAGAGGGCCGGACAATTGCGATCGTCGGACCGACCGGTGCGGGAAAAACGACGATTATCAATCTATTGATGCGCTTTTACGAACTGAACAAAGGTCGGATCAAGGTGGGCGGAATTGATCTTACCGAGCTCTCGCGAGAGCAGGCGCGCAGCATGTTTGCGATGGTCCTTCAGGACACCTGGCTTTTTAACGGCACGATCCGCGACAATATTGCGTATGGGCGTGAAAATGCGACAGACGAAGACATCATCCAGGCGGCAAAAGGCGCATATGCCGACGACTTTATCCGCACCCTGCCTGACGGCTATGACACGGTACTTGGCGAGGATGCGCAAAATATTTCGCAGGGGCAAAGGCAGCTCTTGACGATCGCGAGAGCCATTTTGGCCGATCCGAAGATTTTAATTTTGGATGAAGCGACAAGCAGTGTTGACACCCGTACGGAAATGAATATCCAAAAAGCGATGAACAGGCTGATGGATAACCGCACAAGCTTTGTCATCGCCCACCGCCTATCCACCATTAAAGATGCGGATCTGATTCTTGTCATGAATCACGGAGACATTATTGAACAAGGAACCCATGAAGAGCTGCTCCGGCAAGATGGTTTTTATGCTGATTTGTATAACAGCCAGTTTTCCCGGGAAGAAGCCGTCGGATAAGATTTTAGGCTGTGCCTGAAAGCGTGAGTGAAACGCTTTTCTGGCACAGCCTTTTCTTTACATGTCGGATGCCCGGCGGACGCCCGGCCGTCCATTTTCGCAAATAAATGAGGCGGCGGTAGTAATTGGTGCGCCCGGCCTTGAGACATAATCAAGCATTCGATAATCGGCCCGCCAAGATTGCGGCGTAACTGTACAGCGGACATAGCCGCGCTGATCGCTAAAAAATTTCAAATGAGGATTTTCCATAAAAAGGGTTTTGGGGTCCAGCGAACTTGCCCGGTCTCCTCCCGA